>JANRKQ010000216.1:0-31633 GCA_033763395.1 Myxococcaceae bacterium | reverse complement strand
CACCGCGAAGGCTCGCGCGCCGGCCGCCTCGACGGTCGGGAAGCGCTTCAAGTCGGTGAGCTCGGGCCGGAACATCAGACGGAAATACACCGGCTGCTCGAGCGCGAAGGTGACGTAGGCGCGCCCCGCCCGCTCGAGCTTCTGCGCTGGGGTGCCGGCGCCCGCCTGCGCCTCCATACGGTCGGCTAGCAAGCCGAAGCCCCGCTCGACGAGCGCCGCCACGATGGCCGCCTTGTCGTCGAAGTAATGGTACGGCGCCTGGTGGCTCACCCCGGCCCGCCGCGCCACCTCCCGCATCGAGAGGCCCGCGAGCCCCTGCTCCGCGATGAGCCGAACGCTCGCCTCGAGCACCTGCGCCTTCAGGTCGGTCGACATGCACCATGACTCGCACGCCGACTTGACAGCGTCAAGCCGGGAGCGTTAGACAATGTCAGGTGACGGCGTCAAGTCGACCCGTCGAACACCTGGAGGAGAGCGCATGGCGCAGCGAGTGGCAGTGGTGACCGGGGCGTCGTCGGGCATCGGAGAGGCCCTGGCGATGGCGATGGCAGCGCGGGGGACGCACGTCGTCCTGGTGGCCCGGTCACTGGAGCGGCTGCGAGCGCTCGCGGCGCGCATCGAGCAGGCGGGGGGTCAGGCGACGGTGGTGCCCGCCGACCTCTCGGCGCCGGGCGCATCGCAGCGGCTGTACGACGAGGTGCAGCGGCTCGAGCTGGGCGTCGACACGCTCGTCAACAACGCGGGCTTCGGCTTCTTTGGCGCCTTCGAGCACGAAGCGCCGGCACACCTCGGCGAGATGCTCCAGGTGAACGTCGTCGCGCTGGCCGAGCTGACGCGGCTCTTCGTCCCCTCGCTGCTGGCGCGGCGCGGCGCGGTGCTGAACCTCGGCTCGACCGTCGCCTTTCAGCCCTCTCCGTACATGTCGGCCTACGGGGCGACGAAGGCCTTCGTGCTCTCGCTCTCGGAGGCGCTGTGGGCCGAGTACCGCGACCAGGGGTTGCGCGTGGCAGCCGTGTGCCCCGGGCCGGTCGAGACGCCGTTCATCGACGCCATGGGGGCCGGCGTGCGGTCGAGCGCGGTGTTCCGCACGGCGCTCACCGTGGACGAGGTGGTCGAGGCCTGCCTGCGGGCCCTCGAGGGCACGGGCCCCACCCATGTCGTCGGCTTTCGCAACTGGCTGTTGGCGCAGAGCGGCCGCTTCTCACCCCGCGCGCTCACCGCGCGCATCAGCGCCGCGCTGCTGGCGCCCCGCCCGAAGTCGTCTCACCCCACCCTCACCCCTGGAGCCCCGTCATGACCCTGTCTCGTCCTGCCCGCCTCATGGCTGGCGTCACGCTGCTCACCGTCCCCACCATCGTCTATGGCGGCCTCACCGTACTGGCGGTCGTCACGAAGAACGCGCACGGGCTTCCACCGGGTGGGGGCCTCGAGCTGTCAGCGCTGCAGCAGTCGCTCTTCCGTGCGGGCCACGCGCACGCTGGCGCGCTGGTGATGCTGTCGCTCGTGCTGCAGGCCCTGCTGGACTCGACGAGCCTGCGGGAGTCCACCCGCTGGGCGGCGCGCGTCACGGCGCCGGCGGCCGCGGTGCTCCTCTCGGGCGGCTTCTTCGGCATCGCGTTTCAGCCGGCCTTCGGCGCGCTCCTGTGGCTCGGCGCGGCGTGTCTGGTGGTGAGCGTCGTCGTGACCGGCGTGGGCCTGGTGCGCGAGCACGCCGACGTCCCGGCCCGGGCACAGGGGCCGGTGGCCGCGGCGGTGCTGGGAGCGCTCCTGGTGGCGACGACGGCCTCGGCGGCAGAGCCTGGGCGCATCGAGGTGGCGGTGACGGGCGTGTCGGCGGCGAAGGGCCTCGTGGGCTGCGCGCTCTTCGCGTCGAAGGTCGGCTTCCCCCTCGAGACGAAGAAGCACGCCGTCGCCCAGGTGCGCGTGCCCGCGGCGAACGGCAACGCCACCTGCGTCTTCGAGAACGTGGCGGCCGGTGAGTACGCGGTGGCGGTGGTGCACGACACCAACGACAACCAGCAGGCCGACACCAACTTCCTCGGCATTCCCACCGAGGGTGTCGGCGTCAGCAACAACGCGCTGCCGAAGCTGTCGCTGCCGACGTTCGAGGCGTGTCGCTTCGGGGTGACCGCCGGGCAGCCGGCGAAGCAGGCCATCACGGTGAGGTACTGACCGTGGCGACCGTGCTCATCACCGGCACCACGCGGGGCCTCGGCCGTTACCTGCGCGAGCACCTGACGGCCGCGGGCCACACGGTGTACGGCTCGGGGCGGAGCGCCCTCGACGGCGACCAGAGGCACCTCACGCTCGACGTGCGACGCACCGACTCCGCCGAGCGCGCGGTGCAGACCGTGCTGGAGCGCGAGGGCCGGCTCGACGTGCTCATCAACAACGCGGGCTCACACCTGCTCGGCGCCGCCACCGAGACGAGCGAGGCCGAACTGCGCGACCAGCTCGAGCTGAACTTCTACGGCGCGGTGAACATGATGCGAGCGGCGGTGCCGCACCTTCTCGAGCGCCGTGCCGGTCGCATCATCAACGTCAGCTCGGTGGGCGGCCGCTTCGCCACGCCCTTCGCGAGCGCCTACGCGGCGAGCAAGTTCGCCCTCGAGGGGTACACCGAGGCGCTGAGGCTCGAGCTGCTGCCATTCCACGTGTTCGTCTCGAACCTCAGCCCCGGCTTCCTCGCCACCGGCACGACGGACACGTCGGTGGTGCCCGTGAAGCGTGACGACCCCCGCTACCTCGGAGCGCGGCGCGCGGTCTTCGAGCGCATGCTCGTCGACGGAGCGGCCGGCACCCCGCTGGCGAAGGTGGCCCACGTCATCGACGGCATCGTGGCGGCGCGCAGGCCCCGCTTCCGCTACTCGGTCGACGGCCTCGCCACCCGGCTCACGCTGGCGCGGCTGTTCTCACCGGCCGGCACGTTCGAGCAGGTGGTGACGAAGCAGACGGCGCCGGGGCTCCTCGAGGTGGCTTCATGAAGCGGTGGGGCTGGGCTTCCGGAGCGCTGGCGCTCGCCTTCGGCGCCGCGGCGGTCAATTGGTTCGTCGGACCCGAGGCCACCGGCACGATGTCGGGCTGGCCGCTGGGCACAGGCTCGCTCGCCTACCCGTGGGTGAAGGGCACGCAGGACGTGATGGTGGCGCTCGTGTTGGTCGTCTTCACGGTGCTGCGCGACCGGCGGGGCGCCCTCGTGGGCGTCGGCGCTGCGTTGCTGACGGTGGCGACTGACATCGGCTTCACCCTCACGCTCAGCGGGACCACAGGCCTCGGCCCACACGTTATTTATCTGGGCTTCACGGCGGCGGTGGGCGTGGTGTTCTTCGTCGAACACGGTTCGGCTGGACCCATCGGGCCCGTCCGCTGACGGAGTCGACGTCGGAACGCCCCGCGGGTTCTTTCCTTTCGTTCGCCTGCGTGCGACGACGCGCCACCATGAGGCCTCTCTTGCTCGTGGTGGCGGTGACGTTTGGTTCGGCGTGTCCCACTGTGCCGCCGTGCTCCGTGCGCACCTGTCCCCTCGGGTGTTGTGACACCTCGGGGCAATGCCAGACCGGGAGCGCGACGAGCGCGTGCGGCTCCGGTGGCGCGGTGTGCCGCTCCTGCTCCGTCATCGAGGCCTGCAGCGCGGGCGCGTGCATTCCGCTTGGCAGCGGAGGAACTGGTGGTGGCTCCAGCGGCGGCGGCGGCGTGGGCGGCGGCAACTCTGGCGGAGGAAGCGGGGGAGGCGGGAGCAGCGGCGGCGCGGCCGGAGGCACCGGCGGCGGACCCCGGCTCGAGGTGCTGCCCACGCGCGCCACGGTGCCCACCCTCGGCTCGCTCTACCTCTCGGGCCGGGTCGTCGGCGCACCCGACACCGGCGTCACCTTTCAGCTGGTGCAGGGCACGGGCTCGCTGCGGGCGGCTGGCCCGTCGGCGTCGCTCTACTTCCCCGCCTCGCCCGACGCCTTCGTGCGCGTGCAGGCCCAGGCCAACGGCAACCCGGCGCTGACGCGCACCATCGAGCTGGCCGTCAGCAACACGGTGCGGCGCGTCGAGGTGGTGCCCAGCGGCGTGTCCCAGTTTCCGTACGTGCTGGCGACGGCGTCGGCGCAGACCTTCGGCGCCTATGAGGTCGTCTCGACCCTCGTGCAGGGTGTCAGCCCCGCGGAGTGGTACTCGTGGCCCCAGGGCGCCATCACGCCGACGGGGACGCTCACCGCCGACGTCGCCACCCAGCGCGTCTATGCGCGCAACCCCGCGACCGACGTGTGGGGCTGGAGCGAGGTGAGGGTGCAGGCCACGACGGAGCCCTCGGTCTCCGTCACGCCCGCGGTCTCGACGACGGGCCCCGGCGGCGTCGTGCAGTTGACGGCGATGACCTCGAACGGCGCTGCCGTCACCTGGCAGGCGATGGGCGGCTCCGTCTCGTCCACCGGCACGTACACGGCGCCGTCGACGCCGGGCATCTACCTGGTGCAGGCGAGCGCCGCGCCGAACCGGTACGGCGTGGCCACCATCGTGGTGCGGTGAAGCGCGGCACCTGGCTCGCCCTCGCGTCGCTCGTCGTCGTCCCGTTCGCGCGCGACGCGTTCCAGGCGCCGCAGCTCGTCGTGCTGGCCCTGGCGGCGCTCGTCGCAGAGGGCACTCGTTCGTCACGGCCCGTCGGCCAGGTGCTCGGCCTGTCGCTGCTCGCCGCCGTGGTGACGGCCGGTCTGGGCGTCGCTCCGCTGCTCTCGGTGCCTTCACTGCTCGCGCTCACGGTGACGATGGCTTTCGCCGCGGCCAGCGCGCAGCTCGAGCTCGATGCACTGACGTGGACGGCGTTTCCCCTCGCGGCCTTCGCCGTGCTGCAGGCCCTCGGGGCCGACCCGATTCCCTGGCAGGCGGTGGCGCGCTGGTGTGGGGGCACCCGGCCGTTCGCGACGCTCGGGCATCCGACGCAGCTGGGCATGTGGAGCGCCTGCCTGACGGTGGTGGCCTTCGACGCCTGGCTGCGGCGCCGTGAGGCCTGGCGCTTCGGTGCCTGCCTGCTCGCGCTCATGACGTGCGTGCTGACGATGTCGCGCGCGGGCTGGTTGGTGTTGGTGGTGGCCTTCGGGCTGTGGGCGGCGCTGCAGCGCGCGCAGCTCGGCGCGAGGCTCCGGCTGGGCCTCGCCGCCTCCACCATCGGGGCAGCGCTGGTGGGCGTGCTCCTCGCAGGTCCGACGGCGGCGGCGGAGCGGGTGGCGAACGCGCTCGTGGCGCCGACGCGCCGCATGCTCTGGGAGACCGCGCTCGAGGGGTTCTCGCAGCGCCCCGTCTCTGGCTGGGGCGCGGGCGCGTTCGTGCTCGTCGACCAGCAGCTCCGGCAGGCCGACGCGTGGCGCTACGAGTGGGGCGGCACCGCGTTTCATGCGCACGCCTTTCCGGCCGAGGTGCTGGCGACGCAGGGGCTCATCGGGCTCGCGGCGCTCGTGGCGGCGCTGGTGGTGACGGTGCGCGCCTGGCGCTCGAGCCAGCCGTGGCGACGGGAGCCGCTGGCGCTCGCGCTCCTCGCAGGCCTCGCCGCCGGCTCGCTGGTGACGTTCCTCGCGGTGGTGCCAGCGACGCTGGCGTTGGTGGCGCTGGTGAAGACGCTGGGGGCGCCCGCGGAGCGCACACCTCCTCGACGCTGGCTGGCCGCGGGGCCGCTGGTGGTGGCGAGCGCAGCCTTCGTGGCGGGCCTGCTGCCGGCGCCGCTGGCGGGACGCCTCGAGCCGTGGAACCCGAGCTGGTTGGCGCTCGAAGGGGTGGGCCTGGAAGCCGCTGGTGCCCTCGACGACGCCGCGGTGGTGTTCGACCGCGCGGCCGAACGCTTCGGCGCGCTCGCCATCGTGCACGGCAATCGGGGGCGGGTCGCCTCGAAGCGCGGACGTCACGACGACGCAGCTCGGGACTACGCGACGGCCGTCAGCCTCGCGCCACGGGACGGGCGGCTGCTGCTCGACGCAGCCGAGGCCAGCCTGCGCGCCCAGGCGTGGGCCGACGCCGAGGCGACGGTGGTGCGCCTGCTGCAGCTCTACCCCGACGATGGCCCCGCCTGGTTCGCGCTCGGCCGTCTGCGCGTGATGCAACAGCGCCGGGTCGAGGCGCGCGCCGCGTTCGAAGCCGCAGAGCAAGCCGATTGGCGGGACTGGCCCGACGGCCTCGGGCTGGCGCGACACGCACTCGCCTTCATCCACCTCGCGGAAGGAAACCCGGACCTCGCAGGAGCGCTGAGGGCCCGCCCGACGACCTTCGCGACCCCGGCCGAGGCGTGCGGCGCGCCGGCCCTCCTTCGGTGAAGCAGGCGGCGCGTCAGTCCCGCGGGAGCCAGATGCGCTCACCCTGGTCAAGCACCGCCCAGGTGATGCCCGCGTCGACCGCCTCGAACGCCGCGCGCGCCTTACCCAGATCGAGCCCCGGCATCTTCGCGAGGCCCTTGGCCCACGGCTGGAAGAAGTTGTCGTAGTGCGTGGGCAGCACGAGCCGCGCCTTCGTCGCCTCGAGGAGCCCGCGGGCCTTCTGGGGCGTCTGGTCCTCTCCGGTGACGCCGACGATGAGGGTGGGGGCCGGTGCGCCGCGGAGCTCTCCGTCAGCCCACGTGCTCGTCGGGTGGAACCACACCGACGTGCCCGCGGCCTCGAGCCGGTAGAACAGCGTCTCGTCGAGGGTGAACTGCCAGAACCACAGCGGGCCCGCGTCGTCTGGCACGACGCCGCTCATCGGCTGCTCGATGCCCGCGATGGCCGTGTGTCGTGAGCGCCCCACTTCGATGGAGAACGTGCCGACGGTGAAGCGGTCTCCGGCGTGCACCACGCGCGTCTTCTCGGCCGGCACGCCGCGGGAGCGCGCGAGGTTCACCGTCGACTGGCTGCCCACCACGAGCGCCCCGGTGCGCCGCGCGATGGCCGGCACGTCGAGCGCGTGGTCGAAGTGCGTGTGGTTCACCAGAATGACGTCGGCCTTCGGACACTCGCGGGCGCCCAGCGCCTCGTCGGGCCACAGATGGCCCGTCAGCAGCGTCAGCGGCGGCCGTCGCGTCGGCGTCGGGTCGAGCAGCACCACCGTCACGCCGTCGGTGACCTCGTAGCCGCTGACGCCGAGGAAGCGCAGCGACACGCCGCCATCGACGGGCTCGCGCAGCGACGCCGGCCCCCGGTCTCCGGGCGGGATGGTGAAGGGCTCGTGCCGCACCACGAAGGCGAACACGGCGACGACCGCCGCGGCGAAGGCCAGCCCCCACTCGAGCGCTCGAAGCAGTCGACGCATCGCGGAGGGAATTCTCACTCCCTGAGAGAGCGGACAAGCCGCGTGTCACGACCATTGGCGCGCGGTGGTGTTCACAGGCGCCAGTGTCAGCGGCGTTCACACCGCATGGAGCACCCATGCCGTCTTGCGGGCCTCGGGGGCTCGTCCGTACAAGGTACGCCGTCCCCGCAGGTGGTTCTCGAGGAGCGTGACCGATGTTCCGCACTCCCTTCGCCTCGTTGTGTCTCGTGCTCGCCGGCTGTGGTGGGTCGACGGTCGCCATCGACGACGACGTGACGGTGCTCGACGACCTCGGCGTGTCGGAGCAGTCGGCGCGGGTGACGCCCCAGCAGGCGCAGCTCGCCGCCCAGCTGGTGGACTCGACGCGCGGCTACCTGCCGTACGCCTTCACCGAAGACGGCTGCTACGCGCGCGCGCTGTACATGTCGGCCGAGCTGGCCGCGCGCCGGGTGCCCTCGAGCGCGCAGTACCTCACCGGAGAGCTGTACCCCGGCAATGGCGTCACCTGGGGCTGGCACGTGGCGCCGATGGTCGAAGTGGACGGCACGCGGGGCCGCACGGTGCTCGACCCGTCGCTCGCACCGCAGGGGCCCGTCACGCTGGACGAGTGGGTGCGCCGGTCGAACCCGCTGGGGCCGTACGAGCTCTTCTGGACGCTGGGCAGCACGTACTACCTCACGGGCTTCTACACGCCGAACGCGCAGGCGCTGCCCGTCATCCAGTCCTTCGCCGAGCTGGCGCCCTTCCAGCGCAGCGACCTCGAGCACGCGTGCGGGGTGATGAGCGAGTACCTCTCGTACGAGCGGGCGGCGAACGAGGCGCAGAAGCGGGCGCTCCTCATCGGGCGTACGCGCTCGCTGGCGAACCGGCTGCTGTCGGTGGGCAAGCTGTCGGGGTACCAGACGAACGGCACGCTGCGCTGTGGCTTCTCGTCCGTGCCGGTGTGCCGCGAGGCGCAGGAGCGCTGCACCCGCAACCAGGACTGCTGCTCGACGCTGTGCGGGGCCTCGGGGTTGTGCCAGGCCCGCCCCATCGACGTGGCGCCCTCGCAGCCGCCCGCCGGCGTGACGGACGCGGGCGTGCGGCCCGATGGCGGCGTCTCACGGCCCGACGCTGGCGTGGCACCGACGCCGGGAACGCCGGATGCGGGCACGGGCTCCACGACGCCGACGCTCTCGAACGGCGTGCCGGTGGCGCTGTCGGGGGCCGCCAACAGCACGCGCCTGTTCCGGTTCGACGTCGCGCCGGGCGCCGCGAGCGTGCGCTTCGAGCTGCGCGGCGGCAGCGGAGACGCCGACCTCTACGTGCGCTTCGGCGCCGCGCCCACGTTGACGACGTACGACGCGCGGCCGTGGCTTGCCGACAGCAACGAGACGGTGTCAGGCACGAGCCCAAGGCCGGGCACCTACTTCGTGCTGGTGCACGCGTACGGCGCCTACTCGGGCGCCACCCTCACCGCCACCAGCCGGTGAAACGGATGGAGGTCGGCGGCACCTCTTCGATGGCTCACGCGTCGTAGAGCGCGTCGACGTAGGCGCTCAACAAGTCACTCACCACGCCCTTGAACGGGAGCGATGACGCCAGGCCATACACCGGGGCCATTCCGTCCTTCGAGGGCGGCGTGCCGCGCACGGCCTCGACCGACGCACGCAGGTCCGACAGGAACGTCTCGGCGACTCCGGGCTGCGTGTGCCGCAGCGTCACGCACAGGTGCACCGCGGGCGGGCTCTGGAGGCCGTTGAGGCTCCAGCCCCGCTTCGCCATCTCGTCGAGCACCCGGTACACGTCGACCTGCTCGCTGCGGAAGGCAATCACCCAGAGCGGGTCTCCAATCACCTTCAGCTCTGGAATGACCTCGATGCCGCGGCGAATCGTCCGGGCCGTCTCCAGCACCGACTTCGTGTGGCGCACGTAGCCCTCGCGCCCCAGCGACACCATCGTCGCCCACGCCTGCGCAATCAGCGCACCCGGGCGGCTGCCCGCGAAGCCCGGCGTCACGTAGAGCCCGCCGGACCACTCGGGCGTCGTGAAGTACTGCGCGCGTCGCAGCGCCCGGCCCCGGTAGAGCACCACCGAGGTGCCCTTCGCCGCGTAGCCGAACTTGTGCGTGTCGGCCGACATCGAGGTCACGCCCCGCAGCGAGAAGTCGAACCGCGGCACCGGGAAGCCCGCGTCGGCGGCGAACGCGAGGATGAAGCCGCCCAGGCACGCGTCGGTGTGGAAGAGCAGGCCCTTCTCGTACGCAAACTCCGAGAGCGCCTCGATGGGGTCGAGCACCCCGTGCGGAAACGAGACGGCCGAACCCACCATCACGATGGTGTTTCCGTCGACCGCGGCCTTCATCGCCTCGACGTCGGCGCGGCCATCGTCCTGCACCTCGACCCGGCGAATCTCGAGCCCGAGCGTGTGCGCGGCCTTGTCGAAGGCCGGGTGCGCCGACGCGGGCGCGACGATGTTGCCGCGGGTGATGCCCTTGCGCGTGCGCATCAGGTCGCGCGCCGCCTTCATCGCCAACATGATGCTCTCGGTGCCACCCGACGAGAGCGTTCCGCACACCACCTGCTCGTCGTTCTCGAGCTTCGCGTCACCGCCCATCAACTTCGCGGTGAACGCCACCAGGTCTGCCTCGAAGCGCGCCACCGACGGCCACACGTCGGCGTGCAGCGGGTTCGCCTGCGAGTAGAGCGCGTAGACCTCGTTGAGGAACGCCAGGTGCCGCTCATCGCCGTGGTAGACGCCGCCCGACACCTTCCCGTCCCTCCACATCGGCGCCTCTCGCGCCGAGAGCTCGCGCAGCGTGCCGAGGAGCGTCTCGGTGGCGATGCCGGTCTCGGGCAGCTCGGAGAACGCGAGCTCGGTCGGCCGGTGTTTGCGAATCGACGCCTTCATCGAGTCCGACACCTTCTTCTTCTCGGCCCGCACCAGGTCGCCGACGACCGGCAGGCGCTCGAGCACCGACTCGAGGCGGCGGGTCACGCCCTTCGGGAGCCGGTTCAACAGGGTCTGCGCTGCGACTGGAATCTCCATGTCAATGACCACCCAGGAAACGCCGGGACATGCCCCGGCGATGCTTGAACTCGAGGAGGAACTGCTCGAAGCGCTCGTCGTAGAGCGGCTTCAGGGAGCGCGTGGGCTCCCAGGTGCGGGCGATGGGCACCAGCGTCGGCACCTCGCTCCAGCTCGCCAGGCCCAGCGCCACCAGCGCCGACAACCCCGCCCCGCGCGCGTTCGCCATCTGAGGGTCCTCGGCCTGCCGCACCGGGCACCCGAGCACGTCGGCGTGAATCTGACACCACAGCCCCGAGCGCGCGCCGCCGCCCACCACCGTCACGGCCTCGAGCCGCCGGCCGAGGTTGAGCTCGAGGTACGTCTGGAGCCAGCGGGAGTTGAGCGCGACGCCTTCGAGCACCGAGCGCAAGACGTGCCGCACGTCGTGGTGCAGCGAGAGCCCCACGAAGCCGCCCCGCACCATCGGGTCGTCGACCGGCGTGCGCTCTCCGTGAATCCACGGGAGGTACACGAGGCCCTCGCTCCCGGGCGCGGCCTGCGCCGCCTGCTCGAAGGCCGCGGCGTAGTCGGTGCGCTCGAGCACCTTCTCCATCACCTGCTTGAGTCCTCCGGCCGCTGACTCCTGCTCGTTGCAGAAGAGGTAGCGCCCGGGAATGGCGGCAGGGAGCGACGCCATGTTGTGCGAGAGGTCGGCCTTCTTGAAGGGCACGTGCGCCAGCAGCCACGACGACGTGCCAAGGCAGAGGTGCGCGTCGAAGTCGGCCACCGTGCCAGCGCCAATGGCCGCCGTGTGCATGTCGGCGCCGCCCGCCGCCACCTGGACGGCGCGCGACAGGCCCAGGGCCTCGGCCGCCTCGGTCGTCAGCGTGCCGACGATGGAGCCGGGCGGAATCAACTCGGGCAGCTTGCTGCGCTCGAGCCCGGTGAGCTTGAGCATCGAGTCGTCGTAGTCGACCTTCGTGATGTCTCGGTTGTCGGTCGCCCAGTGGAGGACGATGGAGTCGTAGCTGGCGGCGAGCCGGCCGGTGAGCTTCGCGTTCACCCAGTCCTTGGGCTCGAGGAAACGGTGCGCCGCGTCCCACGTCTTCTGCTCGTGACGCTTGAGCCAGGCGATGTGGCCGACCGGGTCCTTGCCCGAGAGGCTGGGCACGCCGCCCGTCCGACGAATCCACGAGAGGGCCTTCAGCGCGCCATACCCGTCGACCGACGGAAAGCCGCCCGCGAGCCGCCGCACCTCGTCTTTGCCACGCGAGTCCATCCAGATGAGGGCGGGCCGGAGCGGCGCTCCGTGGGCGTCGACGGCGACCGTGCCGCCCCACTGCGACGAGAGCGCGATGCCGGCGACCGAGTCGCTGCGAACACGGCCGCGGGCCCAGATGGCCGCGGTCGCACGAACGATGGCCCTCCACCAGTCGTCTGGGTGCTGCTCGGCGCCACCGCCCGGAAGCAGCGTCACCTCGAGCGGCACCACCTCGCTGTCGAGCACCTGCGCGCGAGCCGACAACACCGCGGCCTTGAGACCAGAGGTGCCGAGATCGAGCGCGAGGACGGTGGGGGCTGACATGCGCGGGGGTGCTTACTCATCGGGCCTCGCCGTCGCCATGCCCCGCCCCCTCGGATTCGAACCGTTTCCCTTCTCCAGACTCTGGAAACGGCGTGATGGGCCGGCTTGCTGACGGGCGACACGATGCGCGCGAAGGAGCACGCCGTGGTCTCAGGCGACCCGGCACGAACCGGGGCGGACCGTCGAGGCCTCAGGCCTGAGCGACGGTGACCTTGATCATCTTCACCGGCGTGCGGGGGCGGTCGTTCGCGTCGGTGGGGCCCGACTCGATCTTCTTGATGACGTCCTGCCCGGTGACGACCTTCCCGAACACCGGGTGCCGCGACGCGCCGGGCGAGAACCAATCGAGGAAGGCGTTGTGCACGGTGTTGATGAAGAACTGGCTGCCACCCGAGTTGGGCTGGCCCGTGTTGGCCATCGACAGCGTCATCGGCTCGTTCGAGAGCTTCGCGGTGAACTCGTCCTTGATGTCGCCCCAGGGCGGGCCGCCGGTGCCGGCGCGCGGGCTGTTCGGGTCCTTCGAGAAGGGGCAGCCGAACTGCAACATGAACTGGTTGATGACGCGGTGAAAGTGCAGCCCGTCGTAGAAGCCGCTGGTGGCGAGCTTCACGAAGTTGCCGACGGTGAGCGGCATCTGGTCCTGGTACAGCTCGGCGGTGAAGGTGCCGAGCGAGGTCTCGAACGTCGCGATGGGGTTGGCCATGGCGGGCCCGCGTAGCACGGGGGCTCCTCAGCGGCACCAGTCACATGGTAGGCGCCGCGTCATGCGCGTCTTCTGCCTCTTCGTCGTTCTTCCGCTCCTCGCGTGCGGGCCCCAGGCCCAGCCGGCGCCCGACGACCTCGACGGGAACCTGCGTTGGTTCTGGGCGAAGTCCGACGGCGCAAAGGACGCCGAGGTCGTCGAGGCGGCGCTCAAGCTCCAGACGGTGGGCAAGGCCGACACGCTCACCGCCGACAAGCCGGGCCGCGGCTTCATCTCGCGCCTGACGGCCGACGAGCTCACCGTCGTCGGCAAGCAGGACGTGGACCCGGCGAAGGCGCGCGGCTTCTTCATCACCAACGTCTTTCCGTGCACCCTCGACAAGCTCGAGCCGATTCTCTCGACGCTCGACCAGAAGACGCAGTACCCCGAGGCCTACGACGCGTACGCACGCACGCACACGAGCGACGCCGACGCCTTCCTCTCGCGCACCGCCCAGACCCTCTCGTGGGACGTGACGCTCACCGCGAAGCTCGTCACGGCGCCCTACACGTCGAACCTCAAGGGCGGCCTGCGGCGTGTCACGCCTGCCATGGGCACCGCGACGCTGCCTCCCCTCGTCATCGCGCGCACCTGGCTCACCGCGCCGGCGACGTTCAAGAACCCCGACCCGGCCACGGGCTTCGAGCAGGACTACCAGATTGAGGTGTACTGGGAGCGCGCGCCCGGCGAGATGTTCCACGCCTATGCCATGTGGCGCGACCTGCGCCTGGGCCTGGGCTTCACCACCGAGGACAACGGGCTGGCGAACACCATCATGACGGGCCTCATCGACTGGGACAAACGCACCGCCGAGCTCTGCAAGAAGTAGCGAGGAGCGCCTCTGCAGTCAGCTCAGCGCGGGGGCACCGGCACCTGCTCGGCCCCCGTGCGGGCGTCATTGCCGACGAACACGGTCGCCGGCGTCACCACCACCTGGCGGCGACCCAGCATGGCCGGCGCGGGCTTCTCCTCGAGCGTCGAGCCGTCCTGGGTGTGAATGCCGATGCCGTTGCGTGACAGCCGGGCGCCGTCGATGACCCCTGCGGCTTCAGCGAACGCGGCACCGAGGCCAGCGCTGCCGTCGATGGCTCCGCGCGTGACGGTGAGGACACCGTCGGTCAGCGCTTGCACGCCGTTTCCGTACCGCCCATCGGGGTCGGCCCGCGTGCCCTGCACGAACGAGTCGATGAGCTCGACGCGAGCGTCGAACACGAAGACGCCCACCTGCTGGTTGTCGAGGAAGGCCGTCTCGCTGGCCGTGAGGGTAGCTCCAAAGCTGACGTTGACGCCGCGGCCCCGGGTGCCCTGCGCGTTGGGCTGGGTCGACTGCACCGTCACGCGGCGCGCGACGAGCGAGCTGCCGGCCTCTTGCACCTGGAGCCCCGCCGTCGCCGCGCGCACGACCGCCACGTCTTCGAGGTCGGCCGTCGCGCCCGACTCCACCAGCACGCCCTGACCGAACTCGCCGTTGGCATCGCGCCGCGTGTCGCGCACCTCGAGGCGCGAGAGGGCCGCCGTCGTCCCGACGTCGCGAAGGTACACGCCGGCCGTCGTCGCGCCGGCCATCAGACAGTCCGACACGCTGAGCGAGCCGCCCTCACCCGCGCTCGCCCCGTGGCCTCCATCGGCGGCTCCGATGACGGCGCACCGCTCGACCTGGAGGACGCCCTGCCGCTGCACGAGGAGACCGCTGAGCTGCGCCCGCTCGACGCGCAGCCCCACTGACGAGACGCGGCCCTCCTGTGCGCGCACGCCCGCCCCGTCGACGTCGTGAATGCGCACGTCGCTCAGCGTCACGCGCGAGCCGGGGTTGATGGCCAGCACGCCCGACTCGGGCGCGTCGCCGATGTCGCAGCGCTCCAGGGTGAGGCTCGCGCCGTTGCGGGCCTGGACGCCGAAGCGCGCCGCGGGCCCCGGGAGCGACGTGCGCGCGGTGACGTTCGAGACCGTGGCCGTGCCGTCGACGCCCTGCACGTCGAGGAAGCCTCCGGCGACGCGCTCGATGAGCCCGCCCGTCCACGAGAGCGCGCCGCCCTGCACCGACACCCCAAGCCCGACCGGCGTGCCGGCGTTGTCGGCGCCCGCGCCTACGTCTCGCACCACCACGTCCGTGAGCGTCGCCCGGCTGCCACGCTGCGCAACCAGCAGGCCGACGGCGCGGTTGCCGTCGAGCACCACCCGCTCGGCCGTCAACGTCGCGCCCGCCTGCACCGAGAGGCCCCAGCCGAGCCGTCCCGTGCTCGCCCGCGGCCGCGTCGCCGAGATGACGACGTTCGTGAGCGCCCCGCTCGTGCCAGCCTGATTCAGGAACACACCTGTCTCTCCATTGTCGCGGAGCTCGACGTTCGACATCACCACCCGCGCCCCGGCGCCGAGCGCCACGCCCTGACCGAACGTGCCCGAGGTGGAGTCCGCCCGCGTGCCCCGCACCACCACCTCGTCGAGCGTCACCTCGGTCGAGCGGTCGAGAGCCTGCACCGCGGAGCGCTCGTTGCCTTCCAGCACCACGCGCCGCAACGTCAGCTGCCCACCGGACTCGAGCCGCGCGGCCAGCAGCGAGTCACGCACCGTCACGCCTTCGACCACCACGCCGCGGGTCCCGATGATCTCGAGCGCCGGGGCCCCGATGAGCGTGACGCGCGCCGGGCATCGCCCCACCAGCGTCACCGGCTTCGTCGGCCGCAGCGTCTCGCGCCAGGTGCCGTCGGCGATGGCGATGGTGGCGCCAGCGGGTGCGGCGGCGAGTGCAGCCGAGATGGAACCGAACCGCACGGGCCCGGCGCCTGCATCAGGCTCGACGAAGAGCGAAGCAGCCGAGGGCGGGAAAGGGGCCGCGCAGTCGCCCACCGGCGCGCAGGTGGTGGAGTCAAGCGCCGCTCGCGTCGAGCCCGTGCACGCTGCGGCTGGCAACACCGGCACACATGCCTCGCCTGACGTCTGGAGCGTGAAGCCCGCGGGGCACGCGTTCCACCCGGCGGAGAAGCAGCGCCCGGGGACGGCAGCTGTTCCGGCCGGACACGTCTCGGGCGACGTCAGGCAGCTCCAGCCATCGGCGGCGCGCTCGAAGCCACCGTCACAGGCGGTCCACCCCGCGGGCTGACACGCACCGCTCGCGCTCTCGAACGCGCCGGCCGTGCAGCGCGAGGGGCCTGAGTCTCTCGAGGTGGCGGCCGGCCCTGCATCCACTCCGGGCGTCGTCGGCTCCGCGCAGGCGCACCACGCAGCGGCGGCGAACAGGAACGCCCACCTCACAGCGTCGACTCCGGGTAGGCGCACCGTGCGGCGGCGAACGGGCACGTGCACGTCACAGCGTCGCCTCCGCGAAGGCGCACCGTGCTGCGGCGAACGGGAACGTGCACTCCACAGCGTCGATCCGAGGGAGCGGCACCAAGCAGCAGGAAAGAGGAACGCCCACCTCACGGCGTGAGCTCTGCGCAGACGCCGCACGCGACGTCGTCGACCAGAGAAGCCACCTCCCGGGGGGCTCGACACCACCGCCGTGCGCGAACCGAGGTCCGCCGCGACGATGCGACGCGGGTTCACGGCCCACCCTGGCGCCGTGCGCCGCCAGGGGCCGCGATGACGAAGCGACCAGCCACGTGCCTCTCACCTCGCACCTCGGCGACGTGGCCGACGGAGACCCGCGGGTGACGGAGCACGGAGGTTCATGGCGACAGGCCCACCTCGGCCGCGCGCACCACCAGCGGCTCGGCCGGCTGGTCGAGCGCCATCGGGTCCGCCGTCACGGCAGCGGTGGCGTTCTGCACGACGACGCGGAAGCGGCCACCCGAGAAGGTGCCGCGCACCGACACGTCGCGACCCGCCGCGTCGGCGAGCACCTGGGCGCGGGCGTTGTCCGCGACCACCACGCCCTCGAGCGTCGCGGCGCGTGTGCCCGAGAAGAGCCCGATGCCATCGCCCACCTGGTCGAAGCGGTTGAAGTCGATGGCCACGCGCACCGCCTTCGTCGCGACGACGCGGGTGTCACGCACGACGAGGCCCTCGGTGTCGCGCACGCCGATGCCCACCAGCCCATTCGCGCGAACCTCGCCGCCCGTCACCGTCACCGTCGCGCCCGGGCCGGCCTGGCCCTGGGCCCACAGCCCGCGGCCCTGGTTCTCCGCCAGCGTGCAGCCCTGCACCGTCGCGCGCGTCGCCGCCCCGTCGAGCAACACGCCGACGTTCTCGTTCTGCTCGATGGCCACGCCGTCGAGCGCCAGCACCGCGCCCTTCGTCGCCACCACGCCTGAGCCAGACGACAACGACGTTCCGCGCATGGCCGAGACGCGGCCGCGCTCCATCCGCACCACGGCTCCGTCGACGCGCAGGCCCGTCGGCGCCTCGGTCAGCTCGACGTCGGTGAGCACCACCTCGCGCTCCCCGCAGTCCGCCTCGGCGCACGAGATGGACAGCGCGCTCCGCTGCATCTGCGTCACCGCCACGCTGATGAGCTGCGCCGGCCCGGGGTCGATGGCGATGCCCAGGCCCGACCCACCGACGACGCGCACGCCGCGCACCACGCTGCGCTTGCCGCCCTTCACCGTCAGCACCGGGTCGCCGCCGGTGAGCGTCACCATCGCGCCCTCACTCGCGGCAAGGCTGACGTTGGACGGCACCACGAAGGAACCGGAGTACGTCCCGCTCGCGAGGATGATGCAGTCACCGGCGTTGGCGGTGCGCAGCGACTCCTCGAGAGACACGGGCGGCACCACGATGCGGTCGCAGGTGAGGCCAGCGGCCATGGGCGCGTCGATGGGCATGAGCGGCGCACAGGCACCGAGAGCGACGGCAAGGCCGCAGAGCGAGATTCGCGTCATCAAGGCGCTGGAGCCTACCTCTCGGCGCCAGCCGGCACACGCTCACCACGGCCCCCGGGGCGGCTCGTCGCGTAGGGCTCAGCGACCGGCGGGCCGTGAGAGCGCCCCCTCCCGCGACGGGACCGCTCAGCACGGCCCCCAGGGGTGCTCGTCGCGTGGGCTCGGCGACCGGCAGACCGTGGGAGCGCCTCCTCCCGCGACGGGACCGACGTCGCGATGGCAAAGCGCGGGACCCGGCCCCACCTCGCGGCGCTTCGTGACGTTCGCGCGTCAGCGCTGGGCCCACAGCGCTGGCAGGTCGACGCGGAGGCCCACTACCGCGAAGCCGAAGTTGCCCCAGTTGTAGATGTCTCGCGAGGGCACGTTGGCACCGCCACCCACGAGGCGAAGCCGGAGCAGAAAGTCGACGCCCGGCAACACCGGAATGCCCAGCGTGAGCGCCACGTCGTGAATGCCCGCCGGGAGCCCGAGGCCGAAGGTGTTGAAGAAGTCGACGTCGGCGAGCGCGTACAGCACGCCCGCGTCGAAGCGCGCCCGCACCCGCACCGCTCCGACGACGCCGATGTCGCGCTCGACGGCGAACTGCGCGGGCGAGGCGTCCACCGTGCGGAACTCGACCGAGGCGTTGCGCACCTGCACCGAGGCGCCCAGGCCCAGCGTGAAGCGCGACGTCTGGAGGAGCGAGAACAGGTACGTGAGCCGGTAGCCGTCGAAGAGGTAGCGGTGGTCCACCACCGTTCCGTTGGCGAAGGTCGTCGTCTGGAAGGTGAAGTCGCGGGTGAACGTCGTGCGGGTGGTCAGGTCGAGCGGCGCGTAGGTGGCGATGACGGTGTGGCGGCCGATGCGCGTCTCGAGCGCGAGGCGGAAGGCCACGGCGAGGTTCCGCTGCTGGCCGACCTCGGCGGCGCCGTAGCTCGAACCGTTGGCGCCGTAGCGGCCGTCGTTCTGGAACAGGTAGGCCGCTCCAATCTCGGCGTCGACGACGAACGAGTCGAAGAGCCGGGCGGCCGGCGCGGTGACTGGCGCACCCGTCGGCGCTGGGGCCGGCGGTGGAATCGCGACGCCATCGACCACGGGCGGTGCATCACTCGCCGGAGCTGCCGCAGCGCCGGGCATGGCCGGGGCGGGCGTAGGGGGCGCGTCAACCGGAGCCGCTGCCGGGGGGTCCTGCGCGAGGACGACGAGGGACAACAGGAGGGCACTCATGAAGGCCCGCCTAGTCCCTTTTCTGGACCCATGCCCGGAAGACTGGGCCTGGACGCAGGGCCATGTGACCACTGGAAACATTGGGTGTGACCACTGGAAACATCAAGCCACGAGGGCGGGCGCCGTTGGTCGGCCCCCGGCTGCCGCTCGTCCGCCCGGGCGCTCCGGTCATCGGCGCGACGCGTGCAGCGACGAGCGGCTCCGTACTGTCTGGCGCATGAGAAACCGATGGTTGCTGGTGATGCCGCTGCTGCTCGCAGGCGCGGGCGCGGTGGCGCTGACGCGCGAAACAACGGCGGCGAGCCCGCTGACCCGCCATGCCCTCACCGAGCCGGTGGTGCTCGACGGCCTGGTCACCGAGCGTCTTCGCGCCGGGCCGTATCTCTACCTGCGGGTCGAGCGCCCCGGTGACGACGCCGTGTGGGTCGCGACCGTCGCGAAGCTCGCCACGGCCGACGACCACGTCACCGTCACGGCGGTCGCGCGCGCTGACACCTTCGCGTCGACCCGGCTCGGCCGCTCGTTCTCACCGTTGCTGTTCGGCGCCGTTCGCGCCGCGTCGTCCACCCCCACCCCGGAGCAGAAGCCATGAAGCCCCTCGGCGCAGCCCTCACGTTCCTCACCCTCGCCGCCTGCGGAGGCGCCGCCACCATGGCGCTGCCCGCGCCGACCATCACCCTCGCGCCTGGCGCATCGACTCTGACGGTGCGCGTCGAGCGCGTGAAGACCGACCGCGGTCCCGTCTTCTGCGACCTGTTCAACTCCGCCGACGGGTTCCCGGGGCCGAGCCCCATCGTCGGCGGCTCGCTCCAGGTCGCGGCGAGCGCTGAGCCGGTCTGTGCGTGGGCGAACCTGCCGGCTGGTGACTACGCCGTCAGCGTCATTCAAGACGAGAACGCCAACGGCAACCTCGACAACAACGTGCTGGGCGTCCCGCTCGAGGGGTACGGCGTCAGCAACAACGTCATCCCGCCCACTTCGGCGCCGCGCTGGAGCGACGCTCGGCTCACGGTCGACAGCACCCAGCCCGTCACCATCACCGTCCAGCTGCTCAACTGAAACACCCGAAAGGAACCACCCATGAAGACGCTCCTCATTCCGCTGTCCATCCTGTCCCTCGTCACCGCCTGTGGCGTCGGGGCCGACCCCGATGCCCTGCCGCCCATCGACGAATCGGCCTGCTCCAAGGAGCGGCTCGAGGGTGATGGCCGCGACAGCGCGCTGCTCGCAGCGCTCCCCCCGGGCACCTACGTCGTCAGCACCACCTACCTGCGGCTTCCGCTGAGCCAGCGCGCCGTGCAGCGCTTCCAGGAGCTCGCCGTTCCGATGGACGACGAGCTTCGGGCGAACCCAGGCCTGGTGCGAGCCACCACGCGCATCGCCGGCTCATGCAACACGGCGCGCACGCTGACAGTGTGGAAGACCGAAGCCGACATGTACCGCTTCGTTGGCAGCCCGGCGCACGCCCGCGCGATGGCTGCAGTGTCGGAAGTGAGCCGAGGGGGCAGCGTCACGACACACTGGAACGCGACCGAGGCCGAGGCCACCTGGCAGGTCGCGACGCAGAAGCTCGCCGAGGACAACGACGGGCCCGTGTACTGAGTGTGGGCGTTCCGGACCGGGAGCCGGGGCGTCATCTGCCAGGAACCCCTCGACGCCAGTCATCACTGGGTGGCGGGTGTCGAGGGGTGGCTCGCTTGAGTCCGCGCCCGCGCCTGAGCCACGCTGGGGCTGGGCCGTCGATCGAGGGGTCGTCGCCGTGCGGCCCGCGACGCAGGTGCGCATGACGTTCCTCGCCTTCGTTCGGGCGACGCGACCGATGTCAGCGCCCGCTGCACGACATTGACGCGAGGTGGCGCGGCGCGCGCTGGTGCCGCAGGTACACGTCGACGACGGATCCGACGTGGCCCTCGCGCCAGGTCGCCGTCGCCCGCTCGCGCTCGCAGTTCCCCCGGCCGTCACAGCGGGGGGTGACGGAGAAGCCCAGGCTCAGCGTGCGCAGGCCCGCGGCCTCGAGCGTCGTCAGCTCCTCCGGCGTCGAGCGCCGGTCTCCATCGAGGTCGCTCCACAGTCGAAGCTCGGCGAACGCGGGGTCCTTCACGTCGATGACGCCATCGCGGTTCGCGTCGAGCGCCGCCAGCGCCTCGAAGCCGTGCCTCGCAGTCCCGCCGGCCACGCGGGTGTCGCTCCCGAACAGCTCGCTCCCGTCGTCGATTCGCCCATTGCCGTTGACGTCGCGGCACAGCCACGGCGTCTCGCTCGAGGGCCAGTCGGTCAAGACCGGCCGGCCGGGCGTGAAGGCGAACCGCGCCGCGGAGCGCTCGAAGCGCACCGGCGCGCCGTCACGGCTCACGACCAGCGGCGTGGTGCACTCGAAGCGCTCGTTGTCCGATGAGGTGCAGACCCAGGTGCTGTACTGCCCGCCAGTCTCGGACAGGGTGCCGTCGCAGCGAGCGTCGACCCAGGTGCGAATCCACGTGTCCCAGACGTTCGGGTACGCCGGGTTTCTCCGGTTGCACCACGCGTGGAAGCGCGAGGGGCTGCAGCCGCCCGTGTTGTCCGACGGCGCGCAGCGGTTGCCGTAGCCGAGGTCGCCATTGCACCCGCCGCCCTCGACGTCTTCGCAGCGACGCACCGGCGGAGGACAGTCGAAGTCGCGCCCGTCGATGCGACCGTCGCAGTCGTTGTCGACGCCATCGCCACAGACCTCGCGCGGCACCTCGCAGCGGCCCCAACGCCCCTGCTCGCACCGCTGCGTCGAGCTGCTTCCGCACGTCGTGGTGCACGGTCGGCTGGTGACGCCTTCGCACTCGGGCGGAGGCCCCGCGTCGCGCGGCACCTCGGGGTTGGGCGCGCCGGCGTCGGGAGTCGGCTCGGGCGCTCCGGCATCGGGCACCGGCGCGGGGGTTCCGGCGTCGACGAGTGGCTCTGGCTCGCGTCCGGCGTCGACGGTGGCCTCGGGGCCGGCGTCGCTGGGCGGCCCGCCCGCGTCGACGAGGACTCGCTCATCGGTGGACCGCTCGAAGCCCGCCGTGGCCCGCGCCACCCCACCGCCTTCGCGGGGGTCTTCCCGCAGGTCGACCTCCGAGAGGCCACAGCCCGACAGCACCACTCCGACCATCAGCGCGACACGCATGCCTCGCACCGAGAGCCAGCGCCGTGCCGAA
Source organism: Myxococcaceae bacterium (assembly GCA_033763395.1). Lineage (GTDB taxonomy): Bacteria > Myxococcota > Myxococcia > Myxococcales > Myxococcaceae > Xiheimicrobium. The sequence continues at coordinate 9,874 of JANRKQ010000216.1, read as the reverse complement.
CGGAATGACTGCGAAGCGCCTTTGCAGCGCGCCGCAATCGCCTGAGATCGTTCCGGGCGCGAACACCGTGTGGGCGCGCCTCCACTCCACTGGAGCCGCCGCCGCGCTCCCGGAGCTGTGTCTCGAAGCACGCCCAGGCCGCCTCGGCGAACCCGAGGTCCCCGTCCTTGCGCTCCGGAGGTCGTGGGACGGGGGCCCAGGGACTGAGGGGCTCGGCGTGAGGCGACCGGCCCCCTCGAGCCGCCTCTCAGATGGGCGACGGTGTCGCTGATGGGACGGGCGGGCTCCGCCGGCTCGCGCTCGAGCGGCTCGATGCGCGGGCGGCTCCTCGAGCTCGCGCACTCCATCGCGGCAGATGGAAACGCCGACCACCGAGTCCATGCGCGGGAGTCGGGGACACACGGCGCTCGACGAGGCTGCGAAGGTCGTGGGCGAGGTCGCAGCACCACTCCGCGGACAACGTCGGTGGCACCACCCGCGCGGGACCCTCGTCTTCGCTCGACCGTAATGCAGCGGTGTGGCTCGACCTCTCGTGCTCATGAACCGACCCCTGGTGCCCCCCTTCACGCTCGAGTCCGCCGTCGAAAAGGTGCGCCGCGCCGAAGACGCGTGGAACACGAGAGACCCCGCGCGGGTGTCGCTCGCGTACACGGCCGACTCGGCGTGGCGAAACCGCTCCGAGTTCCTCGTCGGCCGCGCGGCCATCGTCGCCTTCCTGGAGCGCAAGTGGGCGCGCGAGCACGACTACCGGCTCGTCAAGGAGCTGTGGGCCTTCCTGGGCAGCCGCATCGCCGTGCGGTTCGCCTACGAGTTCCACGACGACGCGGGCCGCTGGTGGCGCGCGTACGGAAACGAGAACTGGGACTTCGACGAGCACGGGCTGATGCGGCGGCGCCTGGCGAGCATCAACGACGTCGCCATCGAGGCCGACGCGCGAAAGCTCACGTGGACCGGCCCGCGCCGCCCCGATACGTTCTCGGGCCTCACCGAGCTGGGGCTGTAATGCCACGCGCGACTGACACCTCGTCACGCGGCCGCCCGGCGTTCCTGCCGGCCCCACTCCCCGGAGTCCCCATGCACCGCTTCACGCTCGCAGCGCTCGTCGTCTCGTCCGCCGTCACCGCCTTCGCCGATGGCTCGAAGGTCAAGCTCGGTGGCTACTGCCCCGTCGCCTATGTCTCGGCCAACAAGGCCCTGCCCGGAGACCTCAAGGTGACGAGCGAGGTCGACGGCCGCGTGTACGCCTTCATCAACGAGGGCGCGAAGAAGGCCTTCGACGCCGACCCGCAGAAGTTCACCAGCGCCATTCAGTACGACGCCTGGTGCGCCACCGGCCTCGCGACGGGCAAGCGCATTCCCAGCGACCCCGCGCTCTTCAGCGTCGTCGACGGGAAGGTGTACCTGTTCTCGTCGAAGGGCGCGAAGGACACCTTCGACAAGGCCCCGAAGGAGCTCGTCGCGAAGGCCGACGCGCAGGCGAAGAAGCTCCTCGCCGACTGACGAGGCGCCACCCACGCGACGTGGGGCGCTCGACGACGAGGGAGCGCCTCACTCGCGGTCGAACACGCCGCGCTTCTGCTGGTCGCGCTCGATGCTGCGGAAGAGCGCGCCGAAGTTCCCCTCGCCGAAGCTGAAGTGGTTCTTCCGCTGGATGATCTCGATGAAGATGGGCCCGACGAGGTTCTTCGTGAAGATCTGCAAGAGGTAGCCCTGCTCGTCTCCGTCGACGAGCACGTTGCGCCGCTGGATCTCGGCCTTGTCCTCCGTCACCTGCGGGAACTTCTGGAAGACGTCGCGGTAATAGTCGTCGTCCATGTCGAGCATCTCGACCGGCGTGCCCTCGAGCTTCTGCAGCGACGCGAGGATGTCGTCGGTGAGGAACGCGAGGTGCTGAATGCCCGGGCCCTTGTATTCCTCGAGGTACTCGTTGATCTGCGACTTCTTCTCGTCGGCCTCGTTGATGGGAATGCAGAAGCGGCCGCAGGGCGAGCGCAGCGCGTACGAGGTCAGCCCCGTCCTCGCGCCGCGAATGTCGAAGTAGCGCACCTCTTCGAAGCCGAACACCGACTTGTAGAAGGTCGCCCACGCCTGCATCGTGCCCCTCTCGACGTTGTTGGTGAGGTGGTCGATGGCGAAGAAGCCCCTGGCGGGCACCACCTCGGGCGTCTCGAGGCGCACGAAGCCGAGGGACTCCCAGGGCGCCGTCTCGTACCGGTCGACGAAGTAGATGAGCGAGTCGCCGATGCCGAAGATCGCCGGCACGGGCTTTCCATCGCGCAGGAAGTCGCCCTCGGGCCGGGCCTTCGCGCCGCGCGAGGTGGCCTCGGCGAGCGCGCGCTTCGCGTCCTTCACGCGCCACCCCATCGAGCAGATGCTGGGCCCGTGCACCTGGCCGAACTGCGCGGCGAACGAGCGGGGCTCGCGGTTCACCAGGAAGGTGATGTCACCCTGCTGGTAGAGGTCGACCGGCTTCGTCGCGTGCCGCATCGTCTTCGACAGGCCGAAGCCCTTGAAGAGCGCGTCGAGCGCCTCGGGCTGGGCCGACACGAACTCGACGAACTCGATGCCATCGAGGCCGCACGGGTTGTTCTTCGAGACGGTGAACTGCGGGGGGCGAATCGGACGCGTCATGGCTGCCAGCTCCTCCAGTAGTCGGTGAGTTCGGTGCGCTCGGCGGCGGTGCACGCCACCAGCGGGTTCTTCGTGTCGAGCATCACCGCCACCTCTTCGGTGCGGGTGGCCTTCGCGGCGCGGTCGAACGCCTTCGACTGGGGCCCGTGGTGAATGCCCTGCGGGTGGAACGTCAGCATGCCGGGCGCGATGCCGGTGCGGCTGAAGAACTCGCCCGAGTGGTAGAAGAGCACTTCGTCGAAGTCGATGTTCGAGTGGTAGAACGGCACCTTCAGCGCGGCCGGGTCTCCGTTCTCGAGCGGGCGCGGCGCGAACGTGCAGATGACGGCGTTGCGCATCACGAAGGTCGTGTGGGCCGAGGGCGGCAGGTGGTAGCGGTCGCTCATCACGGGGCGAATGTCGCGCACGTTGAGCTTCTGCACCGCGAGCGTGCCCTTCCAGCCGACCACGTCGTGCGGGTTGAACGGGTAGAACACCTTCGTCAGCTGGCCCAGGCGCTGAATGCGCAGCTCGAACTCGCCGCGAGCGTCGGCGGTGAGCGAGGACTTCTCGTCGGGAGACGGCACCTGGATGACGGCCGGGTCGAACAGCGCGTGCTGGCCGAGCATGCCCTTGTCGGGGAAGGCCACCTCGCTGAAGGCCTCGACGACGAGGAACTTCGAGGCGCTGGTGGGCAGCAGCCGGTACGCGGTGCCGCGGGGCACCAGCACGTAGTCTCCGGCCTCGTACGACAGCGGCCCGAAGTCGGTCTCGAGCCGGCCGGCGCCTTCGTGCACGAAGAGCACCTCGTCGGCGTCGGCGTTGCGGAAGAGGTACGGCATGGCCTGCGTCAGCGTCGTCTGGCACAGCCGCACGTCGGCGTTCTCGAGGAGCGCCTTGCGGCCGTCGAGCCAGTCGGTGGTGATGGCCTCGAGCCTGCGCAGGTCGTACGCACGCGGCTTGAGCGGGCCTTCGATGCGCGTCCAGCCCACCGGGGCGTGCGTGCGGTAGAGGTGCGCGTAGCGGCCGAAGAAGCCGTTGCGGGCGAACTCCTCTTCCACCGTGCCGTCGGGGAGCCCGACGTGGGCCTGCTGCGCGACTCGACCTCGGACGTAGGGAATATCCATGATGGGGAGCACCGTGCCCCATCGGGTGGCTCGAAAGAAAGTGACAGAATCCTGAGTGAGTCTGTCAGTCTTCTACACACCCTCGAGCACCGCACCCTTCGAGTCAGCGCGCTGTACGTCCGCCAACCACAGGCATCGGAGCGAAGGGTGCGGTGCTGGGCGGCTGTGTCCAGTACAGTCGCGCGCCGAGGGGGTCGTGCGATGTCATCTGGAGAGGTGCTGTTCGCTGCGGCGGCCGCGAACCCGGAGCCTGCAGGCCGTGCGCGGGCCCTCGTCGAGGCTGGGGCCGCGTTCGAGCGCGAGGGCAACGCAGCTCGCGCGGCCCAGGCCTATTACCAGTCGTACCAGCTGGTCGCCTCGGCAGCCGCGGCGGAAGGAGCAGCGCGGGCCTATGCGGCCGCAAAGAAGTGGCCTGGCGTCATCGGGTGGCTCGACGCCGCGCTCACGCTGTCACCGCAGCCCGCCGACCGACTCCGCCTCCTCAAGGCGAAGGGCCGCGTCCTTCACGCCGAGTTGCACGACGCCGCGGGCACCCAGCAGGTGCTGGAACAGGTGCGCGCGCTCGAGGCGTCACGCTCCTCGGCGCCCCCGCCCCCCGCGACGACACCGCAGGCCGCGCCGCGCGTCGCTCCACCTCCGCCGGTGGCCACGTCGTCCCCGGCCAGCGCTCCCGTCGCTCCCCCGAGCGCCAGCGGGCCGAATGACCTCGAGTTCGTCGAAGAGCCGCAAGCCCCCGCACTCGAGCTCGCCTACGAGCGGCGCTTCGTCGCGCCTTCACCCGAGAGCGCCCCCGAGGTGCCCGTGCCGGTGCAGCCCGTCGAGGCACCGCTCCGCGAGGACTCGCCGGCGCGAGGTCGCAGGGTGCCTCTCTGGCTGCTCGCCCTCGTCGCAGTGCCGCTCGTCGGCGTGCTCGTGATGCGTGCGCTGCCGACGCCAGCGCCGCCCTCTGACGGGTGCCCGCCCGGGTCGACGAGGGCGCAGAAGCCGGTGGGGCCCGAGCTGGTGTCCGGGTGTGTGGCCTGGAATGGGGCGTTCCTCGGGCTGACCGAGGCCCGCAGCGACGCGGGGGTGCTGCTGGCGCGTCGAACCTGGGCGTCGGGCGAACTCCAGGGTGATGCAGAGGAGTTCCTCGAGGGCGGCGTCGTCGCCACCGGCGCCTACGTCAAGGGGCAGCGGAGCGGGACCTGGGTCTACAAGGTGCAGGGGCAGCGCCTCGAGGAGGGCCCCTTCGAGAAGGGGGTTCGTGTCGGAACGTGGAGCCGCTACGAGCCGCGCACCGGGGCGCTCCTCGAGACCTTCGACCCGAGGGAGCGCGCGGCCGACGCAGGTGCTGACGGCGGAGCGGGCGTCATCGAGGTCTCGAGCAAGGAAGACCTCGAACGCCTGTACGGAGGCCATCGTGTCAGCCACTGGCGCGCGCTGTTGAGCTCGGCCGAAGTGGCTGGGACCGGCCCGCTCCTGCGAACGCGGGCCGTACGGGCAGGCCTCACCATCACCGCCGACGGAGGCATCGACCCATGAGCCACCTGCTCGCCCTGCTGCTCTCGGCCCTCGAGCCCGCCACCGCCCTGTCGCTGCCCGACGGCCCGAGCCTCGTCGTGGCCCGCCGGCCGTCTGCCGCTGTCACCGTCATCATCCAGTTCCGCACGGGGCTCGAGGCCAACCGTGAGGTGCTTGACCTCGCGAACGCCAGCCGGGTCGCGCTCCTCGAGGCCAACCGGGCGCTCGAGCCCAGGGCGCTCTCCGAGGCGCTCTTCTCGGCCGACGGCAACCTCTCGTCCTACGTGAGCTGGAACCGCACGACCTACGAGCTGACCTGCGCGCCGGCCGAGCTCGACGCCGTGCTCGGGGTGGTGCTGCCGGGCCTCTTCAAGCCGAAGCTCGACGACGCGCGGCTGGCGGCGCTCCTCACGCACCCGCTGCCGTGGCCCTTCGCGGGTGACGACAACGACGCGCTCGGCCCCTTCCTCGTGCAACACACACCGCTCGAGCGCCCTCCGGCCGCGGCCACGGTCGACTTGATCAAACGACACCTCGGCCTCACCTTCACGCCCGCCAACGCCGACGTCGTCGTCGCGGGGCCCGTCGACGTCGAGGCGCTCAAGCGCCACCTCGCCCCCTTCACCGGCGGCCGACGACTGGAGACGCCACGCCCGCTGCTGGTGCCGAGCAGCAGCGGCACGTTCCTCGGGCTCACCGACGAGCACCTCGTCATGATGAGCTTCGACCGGAGCAAGGCGCAGGCGATGGCGACGCTCCGGGTGGCCGTCGAGGCGCTCACCCAGGCCATCCTCGAGCCGCTCCGCAAGCAGGGGAACACGTACTTCATCGCCGTCGAGCCCTACGTCAGCACGTGGACCAACCTGCTCACCATCGTCGTGCCCGTGGGTGACTCACAGCGCTACGACGCCAAGCAGATGGAGTCCGCCTCGATCGAGGCGCTCAAGCAGGGCAAGCTGTCGAACGTCGACTTCGAGGCGGCCCGCTCGCGAGCGCTGGCGGTCTGGGCGACGCGCGCACTCGACTCCGTGCAGACGGCCCGCTGCTACGCCGGCGCCGAGGGCGACGAGCGCTGGTGCGGCCCCGAGGCCGAGGTGGCGCTCCACGAGCTCACCCTCGAGGGCTTCAACCGGGAGCTGTCGCGATTTCTGGGTGGAGCGTTCGGCTACAGGCTTCGCGTCACCAGGGGGTTCCTGCGATGACGACGGCCCTCCTGCTCGTGGCAGTCCTCGCGGCGCCGGGTCCCGTCACCCAGGAGCAGCTCGCAGACGGAACGGTGTTGCTGGTGGTGCCTCAGCCCGGCGCGACCGACGTCGCCGTACGCTGGGTCGTTCGCGCGGGCGCCGATGACGAGCCCGCGTCGCGCGCCGGCCTCGCACACCTCGTCGAGCACCTCGCGTTTCGCAGCCCGTCTGCCGAGCAACAGCGTGGCGTCATCACCCGCGCCCAGGGCCGGCTGAACGCCAGCACCACCGCGACGGCCACCACCTTCGAGCTCGACGTCCCACGCGCGAGCTTCGAGCAGGGCTTCGGAGCGCTGGTGCACCTCGTCACGGCCATCGACACCTCGCCCGGAGCGGTGCGCAGCGAAGTGGGCGTGGTGCACCACGAGAACGCGCTCCGACGCCGGGAGCGCAACGGCTCCATCGAGCGGGCCGTCTTCGGAGACCGGGTGGTGGGCGGAGACGAGCAGACGCTCGGGCGTGCGACGCGCAGCGACGTGGTGAGCTTCCTGGAGCGGTTCTACCGGCCCGGCCGCACCACGCTCATCATCGTCGGGGACGTCACGGCCGAGGTGGTGAAGCGCGTCGTCGACGCCGAGAGCCGGTGGCCACCAACCGCCGTCGCCGAGCTCAAGCCCCTGCCGCCGGTGCCGGAGCGGGTGCGGGTGTCGGTCTCGGACTTTGCCTACGGGCAGGCCATCGTGGCCGAGCGGTTCGCCGTCGAGCACCTCGATGCGTGCCGGCTCCACGCCGCGGCGCGGCACCTCCAGGCCCTCCGGGTGCTGCCGCCGTCGCGCACCACCGTCGCATCGGACTGCGTGGTGGTGCACGGGTGGGCGTTCGCCCTGGTCCTGGCGTTCAGCCTCGAGCACCGCGCCGCCGACCTGCTCGAGGGGCTGATGAAGGTGACCCAGGCCCCACCGCGAGCGCTGGCGCCCAAAGACCTCACGGCGGTCGAGCGCCGCCTGAAGGCCCGGGAGGCTTCTCTTCGCGACAACCCATCGGCGCTCGCCGAGGCCATCGCCGCCCTCGCGCCCTATCTCGAACCGGCGAAGCTGGTAGACCAGGCGCAGCTCATCGGAGCCACGGTTGCCGTGAGCGCGGCGGCCGTCACCGCTGCGCGGGGCCACGTTCTGGGAGACCCCATCATCATTGTCGACGGGCCTTTCCCCGACGCGATGACACGCCTCAAGAAGCCCGCGCCGGCGAAGTGAGGCCCAGCAGCGTCTCGTCCAACGCGGCCGAGGTCTTCAGCACCCGGAGGTTCGCCCGGTAGGACAGCGCGTCACCCAGGCTGCCCACGAGGGACGACTCGAGGCTCACGCGGTCGGTCGGCACCGCCACCTCGGCGGCGCGCTGGGCGAGCCGGTCACCCGCGCGACCCAGCCCCTCGAGCGCGACCGACTGGAGCGAGGCCAGCTTCACGCCGCCACCGCCTCGAACGTCCGTTCGCGCCAGCGCTCCCAGGCCGCGGCGTCGTCGGCCGACAGGGCCCACGGCCGCAGGCGTGCCGTTCGCCCGTCGAGGGGCTCGACGCGCGCGTAGCAGCCGAGCCCTTCACAACGAACGAAGACGAGCAGCGACGTCGACAACGTCGGGTCGTGGGTGACGACGAGCCCTTCCGCCTCGGCGCGCACGAGCGACACCTCGACCACCTCGGTGCCCGTCGACACCCGCACCGCGCCCACCTCGAACACCGACGCGGCGGACGGCGGCGGCACCGACTCGTCCACCAACCGCAGCGCGCCCACCAGGCCCGGCAGCTGCGCGGCGAGGGACTCACACGTCTGGGTGTCGAGCGCGGCGATGGAGCCCAGCCGCTCTGGCGTCAGGTGCGGCACCGCCTCGACCTGCGCCACCACCTCGTCCACCACGCCGAGCCAGTCCCACGCGCCGAGGGCGTGGTGAAAGGCGACGGCGGCGGCGAGCGGGTGCGGCAGGTTCCACGCCTCGACGAGCGCGCTGCCTGCCTGCACGTGCAGGTCTTCCACGAGCGCCCACCAGCCGGGGTCGGTGCGCGTGTCGGCCTCGGGGTGCGCGACCAGCAGGTCTTCGAGCGCGGAGATGACGACGACCCGCCCGATGTCGCGCAACAGCCCCACCACGAAGGCCACCTCGGGGACGAGCGGAGAGAGGGCTCGCGGGCCCGAGAGCCACTGGGCGACGTGCGCTCCAACCAGCGCCTCGCGCCAGGCCCGCACTCGCAGGCCCTGGAGCGGGCCGCGCGAGGCGCCCGAGGCCGCTGCCTGCTGGGCCCACGCCAGCCGCATGACGCCGCGCGCGCCGATGCGCCCGAGCGCTGCGCTCAGCGACGACACCGGCTCGCGACCTCGCACCGCCACCCCGTTCGCCACGCGCAGCACGGCGGCGGCGACGGCGGGGTCGGAGCGCACCACCCGCTCGAGCTCGGCCATCGACCAGTCTTCGCGCCCGAGGAGGCTCGAGAGCTGAACGCACGCCGTCGGCGCTGGCGGAACCCGGAGCCGACGTTCGGCGACGCGCTGGCGAATGGCGGCCTCGACGTCCATCGGGTGGATCATCGACACGCCAGCGCCGCGTCTTGACCCCGGGTGCAGGGGGACTCCCCTGCACGTGTCGACACTCAGGGGCTGGCGTCGCGCCCACGGCGCAACCCCGTCAGCGGAGGCCCGAGGCCTTTCGCCGCGCCTGTTCGCGCGCGTCGACCACGCGCTGAAGCGCTCCAGCGATGTCGGGAGTGCCACCGTACGCCTGGGCGAGCCGCAGGTTGGTCTCGGCAGACTGCAGGTTGCCGCGGTGCTCGTCCTCGAGTGCCGCCTTCAGCAGCACCTTGACGCGGACCTGCGTGGCACTGACCGGCGTTCCACCCGGCGGCGTGCGCGTTGCGAGCTGAGGCATGTGTCTTCCTCCCGAAAAGCGACGTCGTCACCGCCGCACCCCTCAAGGGGCACGGAGCGCGCGAAACGGGTCATTCACCACCGAGAATTCACCCGGCAGGTGTGCGCGTGTGGGCACCTCACCGCGCTCGATGGTGCGGTGAATGCCGCAAGCGAACAGCGACGCACCTGGGCACCCCGGGCAAACGGCGCGCTCAGGCCTTCGAGTCGTGGCCAACCGCCGGCTTTGGATTGGCCCCTGGCTTCGCCGCTGACGAGTCACCCGTCGCCGACGCGTCCACGGCCGCCCACTGGTCCCGCGCTCCGAAGCAGCCCCTCACGGGAGCCGACGCGAGCCGGTCAGCGGCCTGTCTCGTGGCCACCGCGACGTCCTTCGCGGCGAAGAACGCGTCGGCGTACCGGCCACCGGTCACGTTCGACGCTTCACGCCGAGGGGAGGTGGACACCGCGCGCGCCGTTGGAGCCGGCTTCGGCAGGCTGGCGGGCCCGTGAGTCACCTTCATTCCTCGTAGACGCGCCAGCGGCCTCACGTGGGACA
>JANRKQ010000215.1:0-76676 GCA_033763395.1 Myxococcaceae bacterium | reverse complement strand
GCCGCCCGCGGAACCACCCGCCGCGCCGCCTGCGGAACCACCTGCCGCGCCGCCCGCGGAACCACCCGCCGCGCCGCCTGCGGAGCCACCTGCGGAGTTACCTGCCGCGCCACCTGCGGAGCCCCCCGACGACCCTCCCGCGACGCCACCACCGTCACCTCCGGCCGCGCCACCGGCGTCACCACCCGCCGCGCCACCCGCGTCACCCCCACCGGCCGTCCCGCCCGCATCACCACCCGCGCTGCCTCCTGCAGCCGCCCCGCCCGCCGCACCACCAGCCGTTCCGGTCGCACCGCCGGCGCTGCCTCCTCCGGTGCCTTCGATGACCGTGGTTCCATCGCAGGCCGCTACCATCAGCAGCAGGCTGCCCCCGAGCAGGACTCGTCGCATGCGCGGCAGTGTCCCCGAGAACCCGGGGGCATTCAAACGGACAGTCCTCTCAGGTGTGCACGCGTGTGCTCAGCGGTGCGCGAGCGAAGGCCACGGAGCCGCCAGCAGGCGCTCGACGTCTTGAACAAAGCCTTCATCGCCGAGGCTCGACGTCACGAGGTCGGCCGTCGCCGTGGACACGCAGTCGATGGCGACCAGGGCGTTGGCGTAGCGCTCCCGGGGCGAGGCGCCGTCGACGCGCACCACGAAGTCCGACTCGCGGGTGAGGTACGGCACGTCGATCAGCTCGAACGCGCGCGACTTGACGTGCAGCCGCAGGGGTCCCGACGGGAGCGGCGTCGCGGGCCGCGGAGCCTTCAGGCTCATCTCCACCAGCGCCTGGTCGACCGCCTCGAGCGGGAGCGACGCCGCGCGCGTCGGCGAGCGCACCGTCTTCGTGGTGACCGCCTGCGTCCCTTCTGGCACCGAGCGCACGAGCGCGTCGTCTCCCGAGACGAAGAGGAAGGGCACGCCCGCCTGCGCGCAGAGGTCGAGCAGGAAATCGGTCTCGGACAAGAGGCGCCCCTCGAGCTCCCAGGCGAGCGTGACGTCGAGCGCGTGGCTCACGTAGCCGGGCACGCCACCGCCAGCGTGCATGCCCAGCGCCGCCACCGCTTCGGCTTTCCAGAACAGGCCGGCGGCGAAGGCGTCGTCTCGCAGATCATGCCGCGCGCGCGGGTCGAGCGCGTCGAGTACCAGGTTGGGCTCGTCGGTGCCGTTGCGGTGGCTGTCCGAGACGATGAACTCGGTGAAGCCCTGCCGCCCAAGGCCCGCGATGACGAGGTTCACCTCGTGGGTCGCGCGGAGCCTCGCGGCGCTCCACGCGTCGGTGCCGCCCACGAGGGCCTCGACGGAGTCCGCGCCGTGCACCCCTTCGAGGTCGGTGACGATGAGGGCACGCGGCATCGAGCCCGAATGCTACCCGAGGAGCGCCGCGAACTCTGCCTCGGTCAGCACCTTCACGCCGAGCTCCTGCGCCTTCGTCAGCTTCGAGCCCGCCTCTTCACCAGCCACCAGGAAGTCGGTCTTCTTCGACACGCTCCCGGACACCTTGCCGCCGCGCTTCTCGATGGCCTCCTTCGCCTCGTCGCGCGTCATGCCGGTGAGCGTGCCCGTCAGCACCACCGTCTTGCCGGTGAAGGTGCCCGTGGCGACGACCTCGGGTGGCGCCGGGGTGACGCCCGCCGCGAGCAGCTGCTCCACCATCGCGCGGTTGTCGGGCTCGTCGAAGAAGCCCCGAATCGACGTCGCCATCTCGGGCCCGATGTCCTTCACGCGCTGCAGATCGTCGAACGACGCGGCCATGAGCGCCGGCACCTCGCGGAAGTGCTCGGCGAGTGCTTTGGCGGTGGCCTCTCCCACGTCGGGAATGCCGAGCGCGTAGATGAACCTCCGGAGCGTCGTCTCCTTCGAGCGCGCGATGGCATCGAGCAGGTTCTGCGCGCTCTTCTCACCCATTCGCTCGAGCCCCGTGAGCGTCTTCAGGTCGAGCCGGTAGAGGTCGGCGACGGACGCGACGAGGGAGCGCTCCACCAGCGCCTCGCACAGCTTCTCGCCGAGGCCGTCGATGTCCATCGCGGTGCGGGTGGCGAAGTGGCGCAGGCGCCCGGCGAGCTGCGCGGGACAGGCGCGGTTGGTGCAGCGCGCGATCGCGCCGTCGTCGGCTTTCTTCACCGGGGCCTGGCAGACGGGGCAGGTGGTGGGAAAGACGAAGGGCACCTCGGCCCCGGTGCGCTTCGTGGTGATGACCTTGACGATCTCGGGAATGACGTCGCCGGCGCGGCGCACGAAGACCCAGTCGCCTTCACGCACGTCCTTGCGGCGCAGCTCGTCTTCGTTGTGCAGCGTCGCGCGCGACACGGTGACGCCGCCGACGAAGACGGGCTCCAGCTCGGCGAGCGGGGTGATGGCGCCGGTGCGGCCCACCTGCACGAGGATCTTCCGCACCTTCGTCTCGAGCTCCTCGGGCGGGAACTTCCACGCCACGGCCCAGCGCGGGCTCTTCGACACCTGACCCAGGCGTGTGCGCAGCTCGGAGCGGTCGACCTTCACCACCAGCCCGTCGATCTCGTAGGGCAGGGCGTGCCGCTCGGCCAACAGCGCGCTCCAGGCGCCCTTCACGCCGTCGAACCCCGTCACCAGGCTGCGCCGCGGGTTGACGGGCAGGCCGAAGCCCTCGAGCGCGGCGAGCTTCTCGGTGTGCGTCTCGAACGTGGCGCCTTCCACCACGCCGACCTCGTAGAGGTAGATCGACAAGGGCCGCGAGGCGGTGACGCGCGAGTCGAGCTGCCGGAGCGAGCCGGCGGCGCTGTTGCGCGGGTTGACGAAGGGCTCTTCACCGCGCGCCACGAGCGCGTCGTTCATGCGCTTGAAGTCGGCCTTGCGAATGAAGACCTCTCCGCGCACCTCGAGCCGCTTCGGCACCCCGTCGCCCGACAGCGTCAGCGGCAGGTTCTTGAGCGTCTTGAGGTTCTCGGTGACGTCTTCGCCGATGACGCCGTCGCCGCGCGTCGAGCCCTGCACGAAGCGGCCATTCTCGTAGACGAGCTCGATGGCCAGGCCGTCCATCTTCGGCTCGCAGACGTACTGCACGGCCTCGAGCCCGGTGGCCTTGCGCAGGCGCTCGTCGAACTCGCTGAACTCGGCGTCGTCGAAGACGTTGCCTAAGGACAACATCTGCTGCCGGTGCGTCACCTTCTCGAACTTCTCGAGCACCGCGCCGCCGACGCGCTGGGTGGGGGAGTCGGGCGTGACGAGCTGGGGGAACGCGGCCTCGAGCTGCAGCAGCTCGCGCATGAGGCCGTCATACGCGGCGTCGGAGATCTCGGGCGCGTCGAGCGTGTAGTAGCGGTGGTTGTGGTACGCGAGCTCGCGGCGCAGCTCGGTGGCTCTCTCGGCTGGGGTCATGTCGCGTCCCTCGGGTGGCGGGCGAGGCGTTGTGGCCAATCGGCCCGCGGCTGTCCACGAGTTCGCCTTGACAGCGCCAGAGGCCCCCCGTACCTTGCTTTTCGCTGTCGGGGCGCACTTCTGAAAGCACGTCGCGCTGCGCTCCGCGATTCACACCTCCGTCACAAGCAAGCGCCGGGTGAGCAGCAGCAGCACTCCTCCCCGGCCGATTGAGTCTCATCACCATGGCCAGGGCACCCGCGAAGTCCGACAAGAAGCGCGCGAAGAAGAAGGACGACGAGCCGAAGAAGAAGAAGGCCCGCGTCGCCGCCGCCGAAGAGGTCGAAGAGGCCATTCCCGACCCCGAGGACGACGAGCGCGACGACGAGGCCGACGAGGCCCGCGACGACGAGGGTGACGGCGAAGACGGCGAGGCCCGGGTCAAGCCCGTGCTGACGCCGATGAACCGCGCCGTGCGCGACGACGACATTCGCGAGGCGCAGATCTCAGGCGAGGCGGTGATGAAGGAAGAGGCCCCCGAGGCCGAGGCCGCGCCCTCGTCCGACGAGAGCGCGCCGCACCCGCACCTGCAGGAGCTCAAGCTCAACGATCTGAAGCGCATGAAGATCACCGAGCTCTCGAAGATGGCCCACAACCTGGGCATCGAGGGCACGCAGGGGCTCAAGAAGCAGGAGCTGCTCGTCTCGGTGCTCTCGAACGTCACCGAGAAGAAGTACGAGGTGCAGGCCGAAGGCGTGATGGAGCTGATGAGCGACGGCTACGGCTTCTTGCGCTCGGCCGACTCGGACTACCAGCCCAGCCCCGACGACATCTACGTCTCGCCGTCTCAGGTGCGCCGCTTCAACCTGCGCCCCGGCGACACGGTGACGGGCCCCATCCGCCAGCCGCGCGAGGGCGAGCGGTACTTCGCGCTCCAGCGGGTCGAGAAGATCAACTTCGCCGACCCGTTCTCGGCCGACGTCAAAGAGCGCATTCTCTTCGACAACCTCACGGCGCTCTACCCGACGAAGAAGCTCAAGCTCGAGCACGACGCGAACGACTACACGACGCGCATCATCGATCTGTTCTGCCCCATCGGCCTCGGGCAGCGCTGTCTGATCGTCGCGCCGCCCAAGGCCGGCAAGACGGTGATGCTGCAGAACATCGCGCACGCGATCTCGAAGAACCACCCCGAGATCCACCTCATCGTGCTGCTCGTCGACGAGCGCCCGGAAGAGGTGACCGACATGCAGCGCTCGGTGCGCGGCGAGGTGGTGTCGTCGACCTTCGACGAGCCGGCCACCCGGCACGTGCAGGTGGCCGAGATGGTCATCGACAAGGCCAAGCGGCTCGCGGAGCAGAAGCAGCACGTCTGCATCCTGCTCGACTCGATCACCCGCCTGGCGCGCGCCTACAACACCGTGGTGCCCGCCTCGGGCAAGATCCTCTCGGGTGGTGTCGACGCCAACGCGCTCCACCGGCCCAAGCACTTCTTCGGCGCGGCCCGCAACATCGAAGAGGGCGGCTCGCTCACCATCATCGGCACCGCGCTCATCGACACCGGCAGCCGCATGGACGAGGTGATCTTCGAGGAGTTCAAGGGCACCGGAAACTCCGAGATCGTGCTCGACCGGAAGCTGTTCGAGAAGCGCATCTTCCCGTGTCTCGACATCAACAAGTCGGGCACGCGCAAGGAAGAGCTGCTGCTCACCCCGTCGGACCTCGTGCGCATCACCGCGCTGCGGCAGGTGCTCCACCCGTTCACGCCCATCGACGCGATGGAGTTCGTGCTCAAGCACATGCGGCCGACCAAGGGGAACCCCGAGTTCCTCGGTGGCATGAACCGGTAGTCCCACCGGGCGGGATGCGGGCCGCCCCGACGTTGGTTAACGTCGCCCCTCCTCATGTCCGGCCCCCAACAATTCATCGTCTTCATCGTCTTCCTGGGGGTGCTCGTCACCGTCCACGAGCTCGGCCATTTCCTCGCGGCCAAGTGGGCCGGCGTGAAGGTGGTGAAGTTCTCGGTCGGCTTTGGCCCCCGCATCTTCGGCTTCCGACGCGGTGAGACCGAGTACCAGGTCGCGTGGGTGCCGCTGGGCGGCTACGTGAAGATGCACGGCGACTACCCGGGCGAGGAGCACGACCTCGACGACCCCGAGCGCCACCGGGGCCTCTACGCGGCGCCGTGGTGGAAGCGCGCGATCATCATGGCCGCTGGCCCGGCCTTCAACCTCATCTTCCCCATCTTCGCGTACTTCGTCGCCTTCCTCGGCGAGCACACCATCGTCACGCCACGCGTCGGCTGGGTCGCCGCCGACATGCCGGCCGCGCTCGCCGGCCTCAAGCCGAGCGACCTCATCACCCGCGTCAACGGCGAGCCGATCACCCGCTTCACCGACATCAGCGACGCCATCGCCGACGCCACGTCGGCCATTCCCGTCACCGTGAGGCGCGGCGAGCAGGAGCTCACCTTCCAGGTGAACCCGGTGGTGTCGATCGACGACTCCAACGGCATTCAGAAGGCGCCCAAGGGGTGGCTGGGCATTCAGGGCGGCGGCTCGGCACCGGTGCTGGGCGTGCCCGCGGGCTCCATCGCCGAGCAGGCCGGCCTCAAGACGTTCGACCGGGTGTTGACGCTCAACGGCGAGCCGGTCGCCGACGAGTGGGGCCTCTTGCGGCTCACCCAGAAGCTCGAGGGCGAGCTCACCGTCGAAGTGGCCCGCGTCGAGCCGACGAGCGTCGGCGGCGCTGACGTGATGGTGCCCCGGGTGCTGAAGCTGACGCTCCAGAAACAGCCGGGCGAGCTCTACGAAGCGCTCGGCGCCGAGGGGAGCGACCTCTACGTCGCCTCCGTGCTCCCCGGCAGCCCCGCCGCGAAGGCTGGCGTGAAGGTGGGCGATAAGTTCCTCGCCGTGAACGACCAGCCGGTGCGTTCGTTCTACCTGTACGATCTCAAGCTCAAGGCCCAGGAGGATCGGAAGTTCAAGATCACCTGGAAGAGCGGCACCGAGACGAAGTCGGCCGAGACCGCCCGCGTGCCCGAGACGACCTACGACGACTACAAGAACAAGCGCACGCAGCTCATCTTCGGCACCTCGCGCTTCTTCGCACTCACGGCCGAGGGCACGCCCGCTGAGACCCGCACCATCTTCGTCGGGCCGAAGGACGCCGCGGTGATGGCCGTCAAGGAGGTGCCGCGCGCCATCAAGCTCATCGGCCTCGTCATCGCCAAGCTCTTCACCGGCGGCGTGCCACTCGACGCGGTGGGCGGCCCCATCTCGGTCTTCCAGGTGGCCACCAAGAGCGCCGAGGCGGGCCTCGACACCTACCTCATGAACATGGGCATCGTGTCGGTGAACCTGGGCCTGGTGAACCTGCTGCCCATTCCCATCTTCGACGGCTTCGCGCTCCTCGCCGCCTTCTGGGAAGGCATTCGCCGCCGGCCGATTCCGATTCGGGTGCGCGAGTACGCCAACATGCTGGGCCTCGTCGTCATCGCCATGCTGCTCGTGCTGGTGTTCAAGAACGACATCACCAAGCTCTTCCGCTAAGGCCGGTGCGAGATGTGGCTGGCCCTCGACACCTCGTGTCTGACGCTCTCGCTCGCCCTCGTGCGGCCGGGCGGTGACGTCGTCGAGCACGTGCTGGTGCCTCCGCCGACGAAGCAGAGCGAGGTGCTGCCGCAGCTCATCGGCGAGGTGCTGGCCCGCAACGGCCTCGGCCTGCGCGACGTGAAGGGGCTGGTGACCGGCCTGGGGCCGGGCTCGTTCACGGGGCTGCGCATCGGCATCGCGTGTCTCAAGGGGCTGTCGTACGCGCTGAAGGTGCCGCTGGTGGGCGTGTCGTCGCTGAAGGCGCTCGCGCTCGAAGGCCCGCACGACACCGAGCTGTGGTGCGCCTCGGTAGTGAAGAAGAACGAGCTGTACCTGGGCAGGTACCGCAACGTGGGCGAAGCCGCCTTCGCCCTGGAGCCCGAGACCTCGCTGCCGCTCGACACCTTCGCCGCGGCGCTCGCCCGGACGCCCGACGCCCGCATGGTGGGCCCCGCGCTGGTGGACTACCGCGAGGCGCTGCTGGAGCGCGGCGTGGCGCCCGCCCAACTGGCCGACGGGCCCCTCGTGCCCTCGGCGGTCGCCCTCGCGCGCCTGGCGAGCTGGCCTGCCGCGTACGACGCCCAGGCCGTCTTCGCGCTCGAGCCCCACTACCTGCGCGGCAGCGGCGCCGAAGAGAACCCGAAGTTTCCGCCCCTGCCGGGCGTCGAGTCGAAGGCCCGGCTGCTCCCCACCAGCGTGAAGGACTCATGAGCGAGCCCACCATCAGCGTCATCGGCGCCACCGGCGTCGTCGGCCGGCAGGTCGTCCAGGCCTTGTTTCTCCGCGATCACCCGGCCGAAGCGGTGCGCGCGTGGTCGAGCGAGCGCGGCGCGGGGGAAGAGCTGGACTACGGCGAAGACTCGCTCGTGGTCGAGAAGGTGGGCGCCGAGGCCTTCAAGAACGCGCAGGTCGCCATCCTCGCGGTGCCGCCCGAGGTGGCCCGGCCGCTCGCCGAGCAGGCGCAGCTCGCTGGCGTGTGGGTGGTGGACTGCTCCGGCGCGTTCCGCCTCGACGAGAAGGTGCCGCTCGTGGTGCCCGGGGTGAATGACGGCGTGCTCGACCGGCCGTTCTCCGGGCGCATCGTCACCCTCGCGCAGGCGGCGACGCAGGCCTTCACCCGCGCGCTCGAGCCCCTGCGCGCGCAGTTCGGGCTCGCCTTCGCCGACGCCACCGTGCTGTGCGGCGCGGCCGTGCATGGCAACGCGGGCGTGGCGCAGCTGTCGAAGCAGACCGCCGAGCTCATGAATGGCAAGGAGCCCGACCTCGAGGTGTTCCCGCACCGGCTCGCCTTCAACGTCATCCCCGCCGTGGGGGCGCTCGAGAATGGGCTGTCGGCCCACGAGCGCGCGATGCTGGTCGAGGCGGCGCGGGTGTGGGGCGGCGAGAAGCTGCCCGCGCTCACCGCCACCAGCGTGCTGGTGCCGACGTACCACGGGGTGACGCTCCTGCTGTCGGCGCACCTCGGCCGCCGCGTCGACGCCGAGGGCGTTCGCGCCTGCCTCAAGGCCGACACCGGGCTCAAGCTGCTCGACGTGCCCGAGGAGAACGTCTTCCCCATGCCGATGCTCACCACCGACGACGGCAGCGTGCACGTCGGCCGGGTGCGGGCCCTGGGGGAGCGCGTTCAACTCGTCGCCTGCGTCGACAACGCCTTTCGCGTCGCCGACTCCGCGCTGGACATCGCCTTCGAGCTGGCCGACCGGGACTGACAAAATGTCACGACCGGCGTGGGGGGTGATGTTGAAAGACCAGTGCTTTCAGGTGGATGAGGGCGCTGGTGGGGTGGCCGCGAGGTTGCTACGACCGGAGCACTGCATGCGACTCCTGCTCACCGTGCTGCTCGTCGTCGCGCCGAGCGCCTTCTCGCAGACCATCAACCCCACGCAGGCGCTGGTCGCCTTCGGGGTGCGCGAGACGCCCACGGCCACGACCGACATCATCACCATCGGGCCCTCGCGGTGCGGGTCGAGTCAGATCGTCTTCTGGCTGTGGAACCAGGTCGGCACGCAGCCCTGCAACAACATGCGCCTGTGGGCGACCTCGGGAGACAGCTGCGGCACCGAGCCGAAGTCGGGCGACAAGGAATACGACTCGGTCAACGCGCTCCTCATCAGCTCGCTGCGCCAGGGGCAGATCACCTTCAACATCGACGAGCTGCCGGCCTTCGCCACGGGGGCCACGCCCTGCGGCGGCAGCTTCACCAAGAACGTCGAGCACCGCATCTGCGCCGCGGTGCCGGCGTCGCTCCAGTGCTTCGGGCTCCAGAACCCGCAGACGCAGTCGGCGAGCCCCTTGCGCATCATCTACGACGTCGAGCCGCCGCCCGCGCCGATCCTGAGTGAGGTGCGCGGGGTCGACAAGGGCCTGCGCATTCCCATCTCGGTCAGCAGCGACACCGTCGAGGTCATTCCCTTCGTGCGGGCGCAGGGTGAGACGGACTTCACCGCGCGCTCGCGGGTCACGCTGGGCGGCTCGAAGGAGCTGCTCATCGAAGGGCTCGGCAACGACACGACCTACGACGTCAAGGCCCAGAGCGTGGACGGCGCGGGCAACGTCAGCGTCGACAGCGGCCTGGTGTCGGGCACGCCCCGCAAGGTGCTGGGCTTCTGGGCGGCCTATCGTGACGCCGGCGGTCAGGACATGGGGGGCTGCCAGTCGACGCCCAGCCTGATGGTGCCGGCGGTGCTGGCCCTGCTCGCCTTCTCGAGGAGACGTCGTTCATGATGGTCGCAGCGTTGTCGCTCGTTCTCCTGGCGCAGACGCCGGGGCAGGTCTCGACGTCGGCCGAGAAGGTCGGTGAGTCGCCCCGCACCTTCGTGCTCGAGCTCAAGCTCGGGCCCTATACGCCGCTGCTCAACGAGACCCGCCTGCCAGGCCTGGGGGCGAACGACCCGGGCCTCTACACGCGCTTCTTCAACAACGAGCCGATGCTCATGGGCGAGCTCGGCCTCGAGTACATGGTGTGGAAGAAGTTCGGCACCCTCACCGCGGGGGCCTCGGTCGCCTACGCCGAGAAGTTCAAGCGCGGCATCGTCGAGGCCACCAAGGAGCTGGCTGAGCAGTCGACGGGCATTCGCATTCTCACGATTCGGCCCACGCTGGCGTACCGCTTCGACTGGGCCGCCATGAAATACAACGTGCCCCTCGTGCCCTACGTGAAGGCCCAGTTCGTCGTGATGCCGTGGTGGTACATCGATGGGAACAAGCTGGCGAACTACGAGGGCGTGCCCGGCCAGGGCATCACCTACGGCGCCGCGGGCACGGTGGGCCTGTCGTTCATGCTGGACTTCCTCGACCAGCGCCTGGCGCGTGACTTCGACTCGAGCATCGGGGTGAACCACACCTACCTCTTCGCCGAGTTCAACTTCCAGGAGACGTTCCGGGCGAACCCGACGTCGCTCAACTTCTCGAGCCGGCACTGGCTGTTCGGCATCGCGTTCGACCTCTGACGCTGGCCTCAGTCGTGAGAGAGTCGAGGGCGCACGTGCGGCGCCTGCTCCTCTGCCTCTTCGTCGTCACCGGGTGCGTGCGCGCCGTCCGCGAGGAGCGCCGCGACCGCCCCGTCGACACCGGCGCCGCCGTCACCTTCGGGGCCGAGAGCGCCCGCCGCTGGGACTTCGGAGACGGCCAGGGGGCCTCGGGCCTCGAGGCGTCGCACGCCTGGGCACGGGCCGGCCGGTACGAGGTGAAGGCCTTCGACGGCGATCGGCTGACCGATCGCATCTCGGTGCTGGTGCAGCCGCGCGACCCCTTCCGCGCGGTGGCGCCCTCGGCCGAGGCGGTGCTGGTGTTCCGGTCGCTCGACGAGCTGCCCCCGGCCGTCGACTTCCTCGAGCGCCTCGCCTCGCCCGCCACCGTGCAGCGCGTGCTCGAGCGAACGCCCGTCTTCGCCTTCGCCCTCGACCCCGGCGCGAAGGGCGCGCCCACGCTCGACCGCCTCGAGGGGGCGGGCCTGTACCTGCCCTCGGGGCTCGACGCGGCCGTCTCATTCGTCGGCGTCGTCGATGGCCCGGCGGCGCAGCAGGCCTTCACGCAGTGGCTCGTCGATCACGAGTATCGGCTCGATCCTGACGATCCCCAGCGGCTGTCGATCGACGGCGATCTCGCCGAGGTCTTCGTCGACCGGGGCACGCTCTTCATGGTGACCGGCTCCGACTGGAAGGTGCTGGCGGCGGCGAGCCGACGGGTGCGCGAGGCGCCTGCGACCGGGCTCGAGGGAAACGCCGTCTTCTCGGCTGGCCTCTCGGCGCTCGCCAGTGGTGGGGTGGCGGTGCTGGCGACGCCCTCGGTCTCGGAGCGCGCTGGCCGTTCCCGTTCACTGGGAGACAAGGCCCGCTGGTCCATTGGCCTGGCCGCGCTGCGCTTCTCGAAGAACGAGGCGCGGCTGGCGGGCCGGTTGCTCGCCGCTGGCCCGCTGTGGACGACGCCGCCCCCGTCACGGCCGGCGCGGCTGCTCGCCCACGCGCCCGATGGCCCGGTGGGGCTGCTCTCCGCCGACGTGCCGCTCGCGCAGGTGCTCTCGACGTTCGGCGTTCCGCTCGAAGACGACGAAGACGAGGGCCTCTTGCGCGCGGGGCTCTCGGTGGTGAGCCGCCGGCTCGACTTCGCGCTCTACTTCGACGGCGAGGCCTTCCTGGTGGCCACCCTCGCCGCGAAGGGCCGCCCCACGCCCCGGGTGACGCTCCTCGGCGAGTCCGCCGTGCCCGACCGCGCCGACGTCTCGCGCGTCGTGGGCGAGCTGCTCACGCGTCGCCGGGAGCCCTTCGACACCGCGTCCGAGAAGGGCACCACCATCTGGCGCACCCGCGTGATGGACGCCCAGCCCCTCGAGCTCGCCCTCGACGCCGACACGCTCTACGCGCGCCTGGGCCGCCCGCTCGCCGGCCATACGCCGACGGACTTCGTGTCGACGCTGGGGAAACGGTCTGAGGGCGCCTGCGGCCCCGGGCACGTCACGGCCTTCGTCGACGTCGGCCAGCTCACGCGCGATCTGCTCGAGCCGCGCATGGTGCCCGGCCTCGACCCCCGCAAAGTGGTGATGACCCAGGCCCTCACCAGCACGTTCCTGTCGCAGCTGACCGCCGTCGACACCGTGCTCCTCGACGCCGCGCCCGCCGCCGACGGCGCCACCGTGCTCGTCGAGGTGACGCTGACGCCACGCCAGAACGAGGGCCCGCCGCCGTGAGCACCATCTCCGTCACCGTGCGTTACTTCGCCGCCGCCCGGGAGAAGGCCAGGGCCTCGAGCGACGTCTTCACGCTGCCGGCTGGCGCCACCGTCGGTGAGCTGCTGGCAGCCGTGTACGCGAAGCGCCCGGCGCTCCAGTCGCTCGAGAAGCACCTGCGCGTGGCCGTCGACGAAGAGTTCGCCCCCGTCAATCTGCCCCTCGCCGACGGCGTCGAGGTGGCGCTCATTCCTCCCGTGGCCGGAGGCACCTCGGGCCTCTTTCGGGTCGTCGATCGGCCCCTCTCGTTGGCCGAGGTCGTCGACGCCGTCAGTGGGCCGGGGCAGGGCGGGTTGGTGACGTTCTCGGGCGCCGTGCGGGCCGTCTCGAAGGGCCAGTCGGTCTCCCACCTCGAGTACGAGGCGTACCCACCCATGGCCGAGAAGCAGATGGCGCGCATCGCCGACGAGGCCCGCGCGAAGTGGCCGGGCACCCAGGTGGCCATCGTGCACCGCGTCGGGCGCCTCGAGCCGGGAGACCTCGCCGTCGTCATCGCCGCCTCGGCGCCCCACCGCAAGGAGGCCTTCCTCGCCTGCGAGTGGGCCATCGACCGCCTCAAACAAGACGTGCCCATCTGGAAGAAGGAAACCACCAGCGACGGTGCGGTGTGGGTAGGCTTGGGGCCCTGAAGTCTGCTACGTCGCCGTTGCATCCAGGGCCGACGTTCGTCCGACGAGGAAAGACTTCATGCGAGTTGAAACACGGGTGGCGCTGCTCGGCGCCGTGATGGGCTTCATCGTTGCATTCACGCCGGCCTGTACCCGGCCATGCAGCGAGACGTGCAAGACGGGCTGCTGCGACACCGCCGGGAAGTGCCAGGCCGGCAACGAGGTGAGCGCCTGCGGAACCGGCGGCGCCATGTGCGGCACCTGCGCCGAAGGCCAGCTCTGCACCGACAACGCCTGCGTCACGCCGATGATGACGGTCGACGCCGGCCCGCAGCCGTGCACCTCGAACGCGAGCTGCGCGAACGATCCCCGCGGCCCCATCTGCGACACGGCCACCGGCGACTGCATTCCCAAGTGCAAGAATGACCTCGAGTGCGCCCGCAACATGAACGGCAGCATCTGCGACTTGATGGCCGGCACCTGCGCTCCCGCCCGCATCGGGACGCGGCTGGGCGGCGCGTGCAACGACGACACCGAGTGCCAGGAGAGCTTCGACACCGACGACGCCTGCTACCGCGGTGGCCAGGGGTGCATCTGCAGCAAGGGTGACTCCCCCGCCGGCACCAACGCCGCGGGCACCTGCCGCCGCCGCCTCGGCCCCTGTGAGGAGTGCCTCAACGACGACCAGTGCGGCACCAACGGCATCATCTTCTCGCCCCCAGATGGCATCGGCGTCGGCAAGTGCTCGGGCTTCATGGGCGACACCAGCGGCAAGAAGTACTGCCGCTACCAGAAGGTCGGCCAGTGCCCCTGCGGCACCATCGACGACGGCACCGGCTTCTGCGCCCCGCAGTCGAACAGCTGCAGCCAGGTGGGCTGCAACGAAGACAAGAACTGCCCCTCAGGCTCCGTCTGCACCGTGAACAACCCCGACGCGGGCGTGGGCTCGTGCGGCGGCATCTGCGTGCCCCGCTGCCGCTGGGACTTCATCAACAAAGAGCTCGTCGCCCCCGGCTGCCCCGCGAGCCAGACGTGCTGGGTCGACTCGAAGAACCTCGACCCGACGTCGATCTTCTACGGCTCGGGCCGCTGCAAGCCGGCCTGCAACGACGACAACGACTGCCGGCTCGGCGCCTCGAACCCGTTCGGTGGCTCCAACCTCTCGTGCCGCGCCGAGAAGGACAAGTCGGGCGGCGACACCGCCAAGCGCTGCCGCGCCAACGGCCAGTGCATGGACAACGCTGAGTGCCCGGAGCAGCCGAACCCCGACAACCCGTACCTCGGGTACTGCGACAAGGCCGGCTTCACGTGTGAGACCGACTGCCGCCTCGGCGACGACCCGGTGACGGGCCAGGCCTTCAAGGACTGCCGCTCCCCCTACGCCTGCGCGCTCGACGGTGGCTCGCGCGTCTGCCGCATCCAGTCCTGCGTGGAGCAGGGCGGCGCCGGCAACGCTTGCTCGACGGGCGAGTACTGCTGCGGCGAGGACAGGAACGACGACGGCCAGCCCGACCCGTGCCCGCCCCGCAGCGAGCAGAACGAGGTCGGCTGCTACCGAGCCCCCGAGCCTCCGTTCTGCACCACCTGCATGAACGATCAGGACTGCGCCAACGCGCCGATTCCGCCCTGGGCCATCAGCCACTGCACCAACGGCAGCCTCTCGCCCTCGTGCAGCCCGCTGCCGATGAAGTGCATCGTCGGCTTCCAGAGCATGATGGGGCGGGTGACGGTGTGCGCGCCGGCGACGCTGAACGATCGCTCCGCCGTGTCGATGGGCAGCTCGCGCACGAAAGCCGACCGCGGGTGCCCAGTGAACTACGACGAGCGCCCGATTCGAATCAGCCGCGGCGGTGGCATGGGGCCCGACAACTGCAGCGTCGACACCGACTGCCAGGTGAACGCGCCCATGGGCCGCTGCGGCAACGATCCCTTCCAGCGCCTCCCCGACGGCGGCCCCATCAAGACCTGTCTGTGCCAGGTGGGCATGATGAACCAGTGCCCGAACGACGGA
Source organism: Myxococcaceae bacterium (assembly GCA_033763395.1). Lineage (GTDB taxonomy): Bacteria > Myxococcota > Myxococcia > Myxococcales > Myxococcaceae > Xiheimicrobium. The sequence goes on along the minus strand of JANRKQ010000215.1, from coordinate 61,925 downwards.
GACGCCGGCATCAGCTCGGTGTGTCTCGACGGCGTGCCCGGCGCCACCAGCGTCTGCATCGAGTCCTACGTGTGCGCCTTCCCCGGCAACCGCTACGTGCAGCCGCGCGATGGCGGCTTCGGCTGCGGGTTGACGCCGATGTGACGTGAGGGGCTCCCCTCGCGCATGACGACGACCTTCACCACCTCGGGGTGCTCCCTGCACGGGCACCCTGAGGTCACCGTCACCTTCCTCGAGCCGCCCCTCATCCCCGACGGAGAGCGGCTCATTCTGAACCACGTCGAGGCGGCCGTGGCCCGTGGCACCCGGTTTCACGCCGGTGAGACGCTGGCCATCGGGGGCCACCTGCTGCGCTTCTGCGAGCGCGCCGATGGGACGCTCGGCGTGGAAGAGCCCGAGCCCGCCCCGAAGGAGCGTTGGCTCGAAGCGGTCGACCGCACCGTCCGCGAGGTGATGCTGCAGAAGTTCGTCAACGAGAGCGTCGGGCTCGAGCTCGCCTTCGCACCGCCGCGCACCTCGTTGCTCGTCAACCGCTGCGCCCAGGACGCCGACGCCGTGGTGCTGACCCGCCGCGACCCGGGCAGCGCGAGCAAGGGCCTCTCGGGCTGGAGCCTCTCGTGCGCCGAGGCCCACGACCACGGGGAAGCGTTCGTGTTGCCGCTCCTCGCCCTGTCGGCGCTCAAGCCCGATCTCGTGCCGTTCCTCGCGCTCCCGCCCGAGACAGTGGCCCACGTCTCCAGCGGCCCGGCGCGCGTCGTCTTCCGCGACGTGGCGCGGACGCCGCTCGAGGGCTCGTTCCTGGCCCGGCGAAACGAGCGCGCCGCGCGCAAGACATGACGCTCGAGGTTCGGGCCCTCTCGTCGTCCGAGGTGCCGCTCGTCGAGGCCTTCTGGCGCGCGGCTCCGGAGTACTGGCTCCTCGCCGAGGGGGCGTGCGACGCGAGTCGAAAGGCCCACGAGTTCTTCACCGATGCCCCTCCCGGTGCCGACGTCGAACGATCGCATCGGCTTGGGCTCATGCTCGACGGGCAGTTGTCGGGCCTGGCCGAGCTGGCCTTCGGCTTTCCCTCGCCCCCAGAGGCCTTCCTCGGCCTCCTGGTGTTGGGGCGGTGGGCGCAGGGGAGAGGGCACGGCCGCCGGCTCCTCGCTCACGTCGAAGCCCTCGCGCGGGCCGCCGGGTCGACGACGCTCTTCCTGGCGGTGCTGGACGCGAACCCCCGCGGGAGAGCCTTCTGGGAGCGCGAAGGCTTCCGCACGACGGGCGTTCGCCGGTTCGACGCGACGCACGGGCAGTGGCTCGAGCGGCTGGGCAAGCCCCTCTGACGGCGCGTCGCGCGTTGGCCGCCGCCCTGCGCGTCTCGTCTTTCGAGGCCTCGAGCGCGTACGTCTCGAGGGCTCCTCGCCCGGCCGATGACACGAGGGCGCGGCGCGCAAGACGGGACGCGGGCACGATTCGGGCGTGCTCCCACGCCTGGGCCGGGGCCATTCGCTGAGGCGTGTGCGGAGCGGGTGGTGGAGTGGGTCTCCGACGAAGGAAGACCTGGTCGACGTGGAGCCGTGAATCAGGGGTCGACGTTCCCGCTCAGCCACGCTGCCAGGCGCGTGAGCTGGCCACGACGGCGCGGTAGGCCTCGAGCTCGTGCGCGGTGCGCGCCTCGGACCACCCCAGCCGCTGGGCCATGCGTTGCGCGACGACTGGCGCGATGCCCAGGCCCTGGTCCTTCGCGCGCAGCACCAGTGACAGCCGCCGGGACAGCACGTCATCAAGCGTCTGGGCCAGTTCGGCGTCGACGCACTCGTCCACCTGGCCGAGCAACCACGGGAGCTCGGGATCGAGCCGCTGGCTTCCGTCTGGTGACGCGCAGCGCTCGAGGACTGCCTTCGCGCGACCGCCGTACATCGAGGTAAAGGCCTCGGCGTCGGGGCGCCCCAGCTGCGCCGTGAAGCGGGAAAACGCCTCGTCGGAGTCTTCGAAGCCCTTCGCGCCGGGGAGCGGCCGCTCGCTCGTCGTCGACGGCACCTTCGTTCCGAGCTGCTTCACCACGCGGTCGACCACCTCGGCCGACATGGTGCGGTAGGTGGTGAGCTTGCCGCCGGCGATGGTGAGGAAGCCCTTTCGCTCGACGATGAGGTGCTCCCGCGACACCTGGCTCGCGCCGGCGCCCTCGTCGGCGGGCTTGAGGAGCGGCCGCAGCCCCGACCAGGTGCTGATGACGTCGTCGGGCGTGAGCTTCGCGTCCGGGTAGAAGTGGTTCGCCGCGTCGAGGAGGTAGGTGACGTCGCTGGCCGTCGGCTCGACGGTGTCGGGGCGGCCATCGAAGAAGGTGTCCGTGGTGCCGATGGCGGTGCGCCCGAGGCCCCAGGGAATGGTGAACATCACCCGCTTGTCCTTCGGGTGCGTCATCACCAGCGCGTGCCGGGCGGGCAGCCGCTTCTCGTCGACGACGACGTGAATGCCCTTCGTGGGTTTCAGGAGCGGCCTCTCGCCAGCCAGCGCGCGCACCTCGTCGCTCCAGGGGCCGGTCGCGTTCACCACCACCTTGGCGCGCACGTCGAACGAGGCGCCCGAGAGGGTGTCGGTGACGGTGACGCCGCTGATGGCGTCGCCCGAGGTGAGCAGCGCACCGGCCCGCACGTGGTTGGCCACCACCGCGCCCGAGGCCTGCGCGTCGAGCACGTTCTCGAGGGTGATGCGCGCGTCGTCCGTCATCGCGTCGTAGTAGACGATGCCGCCCACCAGCCCCTCGCGGCGCAGCGTCGGCTCGAGCTCGAGCGTGCGCGCGGCCCGGTAGGTGCGGTGGTTCTTGTACCCACCGAAGAAGCACAGGGCCTCGTACAGCCACAAGCCCACGTCGAGCGTCACCAGCCAGCGGCGATCGCCCCGGTAGTTGGCCACGAGGAAGGGCAGGGGGCGCACCAGGTGCCGCGCCAGCCGCATGAGGCGGTTGCGCTCGTTCACCGACTCGAAGACGAGCTTGATCTCACCCTGCTCGAGGTAGCGCAGCCCGCCGTGAATGAGCTTCGTCGACTTCGACGAGGTGCCGGCGGCGAAGTCGAGCTTCTCGACCAGCGCCACCTTCAGGCCCCGCAGCACCGCGTCGCGGGCGATGCCGGCGCCGGTGATGCCGCCGCCCACGACGAGCAGATCGAACGGCTCGTCAGCGAGGGACTTGAGCGCGCGGGCGCGGGGCGAATCGACTGCGGACACGAGGAAAGTTTCTACGCCGCGCTGCGGCAGACGCCATCAAATCTTCCGGCGCCGGCCGGTGCGCTTGTAGGCCACGTAATCGGCGACGATGGTGCCGTGGTCGAAGACGAGGTCCTTCGGGAGCGCGTCGAGCGAGAAGGCCTTCGCCTCGGCGGCGTCGTCGGTGCCGACGGGGTCGCCCTCGGCCCACCCGATGTAGACGGTCGAGATGGTGTGCTTGCGGGGATCTCTCGAGGGGTCCGAGTAGGTGAAGAACTGCTCCGAGAGGTCGACCTCGAGGCCGGTCTCTTCGCGCACCTCGCGCACACAGGCGGCGTGCAGGGGTTCTCCCTCGTCGACGAAGCCACCGGGCAGGGCCCAGCCGATGGGCTCGTTCTTGCGCTTGATGAGCACGATGCGCTCGCCGGGCAGCTCGACGATGCAGTCCACGGTGGGCGTGGGGTTGCGGTAGGTGGCCATGCGTGGAGCCCACTCTGCCACCGAGTCGGCGCCTTCGGGGGCTCTACCGTGAGCGGTTCTCGTCACCGGCCTTCGAGGCCTGCCAGCGCTCCCAGTGGGCCTTCGCCTCGTCGAGGAGCTGCTCGACGGCCGCGAGCTGGGCGGGCGTCAACGCCGGGCTGACGGGCAGCATGACGGTGCCGAAGAGCGGATGGCTCGACTCGCCGCGGCGCACGGTGACGCGGGGCGGGTAGACGTCGGCGGGCGCGGTGACGATGGCGGCGTGCAGCTCGCCCTCGTACGCGGCCAGCAGCCGGCCGAAGACGTTGACCGTGAAGAGCCCGTCGCCGTCGTCGGTGATGGCCACCTCACGAAGCAGCGCCAGTGGGCCGACCCGGTCGAAGGTGAGGCGCCCCTGCTTCGTGGAGAGTGTCAGCTCGCGCCGCGACTCGATGAGCGTGCAGTGCAGCTCGATGGCCAGGTGCTCGAAGTCGCTCACGGGCACCTCGAGGTGCGTGGAGTCGACGGTGAGGGACAAGCGCAGGGGGCCCACGACGAATGTCCTAATGACCGGCGGCTCGGGCCGCTCGGAACGGTTGATTTGCCTGTTGGTTCAGATGGTTACAGGTCGACCTTCTTCTCCGAGAAGGTGCTGCCGTCGTGGCGCATGAGCAGGCCCTTGCCCTCGCCCTTCGTGAAGATGCCCACGGGCCGTCGCCAGATGCCCTGGAGGTTCTTGAGCGTCTCCTTGGCGTAGCCGGGGTCGAGATCGACGCCGTCGTGCTTGTGCGACAGCATGAGCTCGCCCTTGTTCTCCCAGTTGGCGTCGACGACGTCGATGACGGGCTGGCCGAAGTTGGTGAGCGACTGGAGCAGCTTGTTCTTCACCTTCTTGAACTCGCGGGTGGCGATCTCCCACGAGTTCTTCTTGTCGTTGAAGTTGTAGACGAAGAGCTTCTGCTCGATGGCGAACTCGGGCGTGAGGAACTCGTCGATGAAGGTGACGTCGTTGTAGTGCTTGCGCACCTCGAAGATCTTCTCGCGGCCGGCGCCGAGCTTCTTGTCCCACGAGCGGCGGGCGCGCAGATCGTCACACTCGTCCCAGTCCTTGCCGAAGCGGCCCTTGTTCCAGCGCTCCTCGATGTCTCGGAACAGCTCGATGCCCACCTTGTCGGGGTTCAGCTTGCCCTGCTGCATCGCCATGGTGCCGGCGTGGTGGTCGGCGTAGTCGAGAATCTCGTGATCGCGCAGCGCGCGCGTCGTCATGATGGTCGAGTGCCAGTAGCTGGCCCAGCCCTCGTTCATGATCTTCGTCTGGGCCTGGGGCGCGAAGTAGTAGGCCTCTTCGCGCACGATGGAGAGGATCTCGCGCTCCCAGTCCTCCATGGGCGCGTGCTCGAGCAGGAAGGCCAGCACGTCGCGCTGCGGCCGCTCGGGGAACTTCTTCGACTGCTTCTTCTCGTCCTCGATCTTCTTGCGCTCTTTTTCGAGGAAGGCGGCCGGGTTCACGTAGGGCCGCATGTAGTCTTTGTCGACCTTGAACCCTTCGGCGCGGGTGTTGATCTGCGCCTCGGCGGTCTTCGGGTCGGGGTTGCGCTTGATGTGGGGCGCGTGCTGGTCGATGAGGTTCTCGAGCGCGAGGGCGACGTCGATGAACTCCTCGACCTTCTCGACGCCGAGCTTGTCGATCCACCGGCGCACGCGGGTGGCGTGGTTCGCCATCTCGTCGACCATCTTCCGGTTGGTGAACTTGAAGGTGAAGTTGTTCTTGAAGAAGTCGTTGTGGCCGTAGACGTGGGCCATGACGAGCTTCTGGTCGACCTCGGCGTTGGCCTCGAGCAGGTAGGCGAAGCAGGGGTCGTTGTTGATGACGAGCTCGTAGATCTTCGACAGCCCGTACTCGGAGGACTTCGACAGCTGCTCGTAGTCCATGCCCCAGCGCCAGTGCGGGTAGCGCGTGGGGAAGCCGCCGTACGCGGCCACCATGTTGAGCTCTTCGGTGGTGAGCACCTCGAAGACCTGCTCGAAGAAGTCGAGGCCGAAGGTGCGGGCGTAGCCTTCGATCTCGGTCTTGAGATCCATCAGGCGAGGGGTGAGTGACTTGGGCATTCAGCGCTCCTCCTCGGAGCGTAGGCGCGTCTGCGCGAGGCGACGATCGACTTCAGTGGCGACTTGAAAGCACTCTCCGCCGTTGGAACAGAACGGACACCGCTCGGTCGAGAACTCGAGGAGCCTTCGGCACTGGAAGCACAGCGCGATGGGAAGGGGCGCTCCATCGAGTCGCAGGTGACGGAAGGGATCGACGGGAGGCGGCGTGTGGACCCGCTGGATGCCCTTGACGATAGCGAACACCCCAGTGCCCCAGAGCACGATCGTGGTGAGGCCCGGACCGGCGCCCAGCACCAGGATCAGCCCGCCGAGGGCGAAGACGCCTCCGATGACGAACAGGGTGACCGGGCTGCTCTCCCGCGCGATCATGTTCGGCAGCCGGAGGAACAGCTCCAGAACGCTGTTGGGTGCGCCCGGTTTCATCGTCCTTTGCCGAGGAAGTCCTTGATGGAGCCGTAGATCGCGTCTTTGTCGGCGACCTCGCTCAGGGCCACCTTGTCGTGATCGCCCAGGTGCTCGCGCAGATCCTTGATGAACTGGCCCGACCCGTACGGTGACTCGACCTGCCCGTACGCGAACTGGTTCACGTCGGGCAGGATGTCTGTCTTGAGCAGCTCGATGCACGACCGCGTGTCGTCGGCCGACCAGTTGTCACCGTCGGAGAAGTGGAACGGGTAGATGTTCCACGACGACGCCGGGTACTCGGCCTTGATGATGTCGCGGCACAGCTTGTACGCGCTCGAGATCATCGTCCCGCCAGACTCGCGCGTGTGGAAGAACGTGTCGCGATCGACCTCGCGCGCCACCGCGTCGTGAATGATGAAGCGCGTCTCGAGGCCTTTGTATTGGTTGCGCAACCACGTATCGAGCCAGAAGGACTCGATGCGAACGATCTCTTTCTGCTCGTCGCCCATCGAGCCCGACACGTCCATCATGTAGATGATGACGGCGTTCGTCTGCGGCAGGTTCTCGAGCTTGTACGTGCGGTAGCGCACGTCTTGCCGGCGGGGGACGATGACCGGGTTGCCGGGGTCGTACGTGCCGGTGGCGATCTGCCGCTTGAGCGCTTCCTTGAACGTGCGCTTGAAGTGCCGTAGCGACTGCGGGCCCACCGTGTTGATGCCCGTGTACTTGATGCGCGTGGTGACGATCTTGTCGTTGCCCTTGTTCTCGATGTTGGGCAGCTGCAATTCCTCACTGAGGATCTGCGCGAGGTCCTCGAGGCTGACGTCGACCTCGAGCACGTGCTGGCCCTCACCCTCGCCAGCCTTGCCGCTGCCGTCGCCCGGCTGCGGCTGGCCTTGACCCAACTGATCGCCCGGCTCACCCTCGCCCTGGCCGACGCCGCCCTGCCGCGAGCCGTGCTTGAAGCGGGGCACGTCGATGAACGGCACGGGAATGGAGATGAACTCCTTTCCCTTCTTGCCGATCATCTCGCCCTGCTGCACGTACTTGCGCAGGTTCTGTTTGATCTTCCCGCGGACGATCGCCTTGAAGCGCGTGTGGTCCTGGTCGATGCGCAGTCCCACTCGTCACTCCTTGGCGTCACCGCGCGCGAAGATGCTGGCCACGAAGTTGAGCACGTCGGTCGCGCTCTCTTCGTCGTACCCGAAGTTCTTGATGAGCCGCGACTTCACGATGTCGATCTTCTCCTGCGTCTCGCGATCGACCACCGAGCTCACCAACGTCTTCAGCTTGATCGAGTCCTTCTGATCCTCGAACAACTTCAGCTCGAGCGCCTTCTGCAGCCGCTCATTCGTGCGCCAGTTGAAGGTCTTCCCCTCGATGGCGAGCGCGCCGATGTAGTTCATGATCTCGCGCCGGAAGTCGTCCTTGCGGCTCTCGGGAATGTCGATTTTGTCCTCGATCGCCCGCATCAGCCGCTCGTCCGGCTCCTCGTAGAGGCCCGTGTACTTGTTCTTGATCTTCTCCTTCTGGGTGTAGGCCTTCACGTTGTCGATGTAGTTCGAGCACAGCTTGGCGATGGCCTCTTCGTCGGCCGAGATCGCGCGCTGCACCTCGTTCTTCACGATGTCTTCGTATTCCTGCTTCACGGTGCCCAGCAGCTCGCGGTATCGCTTGCGCGTGTCTTCACTGGGGATCAGCGAGTGTGACTTGAGGCCCGCCTCGAGCTCGTTCAAGACCATGAACGGGTTGATCGACGTCTCGGACTTGTCGCTCACCAGCGCGTTCGAGATCTTGTCCTGCACGAAGCGCGGGCTGATGCCCTCGAGGCCCTCGCGGGCGGCCTCCTTGCGCAGCTCCTTGATGTTGTCTTCCGTGAAGTTCGGGAGCGTCTTGCCGTTGTACAGCTTCAGCTTCTGCAGGACCGACAGGTTGTGCTTCTTTGGCTCGTCGAGCCGCGTCAGCACCGCCCACATCGCTGCCATCTCGAGCGTGTGCGGCGCGATGTGCTTGCCGCGAATGCGCCGAGGGTTGAACTCCTTCTCGTAGATCTTGATCTCCTCGGACAGCTTCGTGATGTACGGGATGTCGATCTTGATCGTGCGGTCCCGCAAGGCCTCCATGAACTCGTTCGACTCGAGCTTCTTGAACTCGGGCTCGTTCGTGTGGCCGATGATCACCTCGTCGATGTCGGTCTGCGGGAACTTCTTGGGCTTGATGCGGTGCTCCTGCGTCGCGCCGAGCAGATCGTAGAGGAACGCCACGTCGAGCTTCAGCATCTCGACGAACTCGATGAGACCGCGGTTGGCGACGCAGAACTCGCCGTCGAAGTTGAACGCGCGCGGGTCCGAGTCCGAGCCGAACTCGGCGATCTTCCGGTAGTTGATGTCGCCGGTGAGCTCGGTCGAGTCCTGGTTCTTTTCGTCCTTCGGCTGGAAGGTGCCGATGCCCACGCGGTCCTTCTCGGAGAAGACCATGCGGTGCACACGCACGTGCTTGTAGACCTTGCTCAGATCGCCCGCGTAGTGCGCGAGCAGCCGCTGGAAGATGAAGCGGCAGTGCGGGTTGAGCTCGCCGAGCTCGGGAATGGTGAAGCCCGAGTCGGGAGGACACAGCTCTCCGAAGAACTTCCCGCGCAGGTCCGAGGGAATGAGCTTCAGCGGCTCTTCGTGCAGCGGCGACTTGATGCGGCCATGCAGCACCGAGCCGTCGGCCAGCGTCACCTTCTCGTCGAACACCCAGCTGAACGTGTACACGGCGCCTTCGGCCGTGCGCGCGTAGTCCTCGAGGCCTCGCTTGAGCACGCGCGCGATGGTCGACTTCGACGAGCCCACTGGCCCGTGGAGCAGAATGACGCGCTTCTCGGCGCCGTAGCCGTGCGCCGCCGCCTTGAAGACGTTCACCAGCTTCATCAGCGGCACGTCGAGGCCGAACACCGCGTCGCGCGAGCCGTTCTTCTCGTCCGAGAAGAAGTGGTACCGAATCAGCCGCTTCTTGTTGTCGATGTACTCGGTCTTCCCGTAGCTCAGGATCATGTCGTACACGCGCTGGTACGCCGTGCGCGTGACGCGCGGGTTGCCGCGAACGACGTCGAGGTACTCGTCGAAGCTGCCCTCCCAGTTCAGCTCCGCGTATTCCTTCTTGTTCTGCAACGCCGAGATCTTCTCCGACCAGGCTGTCGTCATGGCTTCCTTCACGAAATGGGGTCGTGGCCGAAATGCTCCGTCTGCCCCGCCGCGGAGTCGGACCGCGGAACTGCCAGCTTGCGCTCAGGGCAACGACGTCGCTCGCGAGTATGGCACACGCGCTCTGCCGCGCACCCCTTCGGCCCGAACGACCCACCCGACGGTGCGAGGGACGCTTGACAGCGCCCGTGTCAGTCCTCGACCCACACGCGGCGCAGGTCGTACCAGAGCACGCTGGGGACGAGCCCGTGGACGCGCCGCTTCGCGAGGTCGAGCGAGCGCCGTGACGTCATGAAGAGGTACGGCTGATCTTCGTAGAGCCGGCGGTGGAGCGCCCGCTCGAGCTCGCGGCGCCGCCCTTCGTCCCACTCGCCACGAATCGCCTCGAGCAGCCGGTCGGCCTCGGCGCTCGTGTAGCCCACGAAGTTCGACCCGCCGTCCCGCGCCGACGAGTGGAAGGTGCCGAACAGCTCGCTCTCCAGATCCGACTCCGTCCACACGCGCGACACCACGTCGAAGTCCCGCGCGTTCACCCGCGCGTTCAGGGTCGCGACGTCGACCTTCTCGATGCGCAGCTCGACGCCCGCCGCCCGCGCCTGCTCCTCGAGCAGCGGCACCACCTTGCCCAGCCGCACCGACGTCGTCGGCACGAGGAAGGTGAAGCCCGCGCGCACGCCCTCGCGCTCGCGCACGCCGTCTCCGTCGCCGTCGACGAAGCCCGCGTCTTCCAGGCGCGCCTTCGCGGCCGAGACGGAGAAGGGCAGGGCGGACACCGCAGGATCGCACTGTGGGCCTAGCGCATAGAAGGGGCACGTCGTGGGTGTCTCGAGGCCGAGATCGACCGTCTGCTCGACGATGGCCGCCGGGTAGAGGTGCGCGAGCGCCCGCCGCACCTCGACGTGCTGGAACACCGGCCGCGCCTGGTTCCACGCCACGTACGAGTAGCTGTTGTCGACGGACACGAGGCGCCGGTAGCTCGTCTGCGCCCACACGTTTCCAGGCGTCGGCGCCTCGAGCGCGCGCCACAGCGTCGGCTGCACGGCCGTCATCACGTCGAACGCCCCCTGCTCGAGCAGGCTCGCGGCCACGGTGTGATCCTTCACGAAGCGGAACACGATGGCGTCGAGGTGCGCGCCGTCACGCACCCGCTCGAGCGTGAGCGACTCGCCCTTCACCCACGCGCCCACCCGGTAGGGGCCGGTGCCGACCGGCGCCTTCGCCAGCGCCTGCCAGTCTCCGGCGAGCTGCTTCGCCGACAGGATGGGCAGCTTCGCCACCTGCCGGAGCGCGAACGGAGACGGCGCCCTCCACGAGAGCTGCACCGTGCGCGCGTCGAGCGCCGTCACTCGCTCGAGCGCGCCGAAGTCCTGACGGACCGCGCCCGTCGGTCTGGACGGGTCGAGCACGGCCGTGAACGTCGCCACCACGTCCGCACTCGAGAGCGGCGCGCCATCGTGAAAGGTGACGCCCTCGCGCAGGGTGAAGGTGCTGGTGCGGTGATCGGCCGAGTCGCTCCACGACGCCGCGAGCTGCGGCACGAGCGCGAAGGTCGAAGGGTCGATGCTGATCAACGACTCGGTGACGAGGTTGCGGGTGATGCGCAGCGTCCACGTGTCGCGCGACGTCGCGCCTTCGAGGGCGTTGAGCGTGCCCGGCTCGGTCATCGAGCGCACCACCAGTCGGCCCCCGCGCCGCGGCGCACCCGCCTCGGCCTCGAGCGCCCCGCTCAGCCACTCGCGGGAAGGCCCGACCCCCGCGTCGATGGCGCTCGTGCGCTGGCACCGACAACCACCCGCGAGCGCGACGAGGGCCACCAGGGTGGCCGCATGCAGGGACTCCTGACGCAGGGGGACCGTGGGAGTTCGTCCCCGCTCGCGCGTCGAGGCGCTGGACGGCTGGACGGCGAGCATGCGAATGCGAATCGTTCGACCGGTCGCCGCGCCCGCCGCTCAGCCCACGCCGTTCAGCTTCACGTCGGTCGGCAGGTGAATCGCCACCGCCACCTTCGGGAAGGTGCTCGCCGGCATCGAGCGCAGCACGCCGTACGGGTCGCGGAACGTCACGCGCTCCTTCGTCACCGCCTCGAGCGTCACCGCGTGGTTGAACTTGCCCTGGTCGAGGTCGACGATGATGGGCCGGTTCCGGAAGCCCCGCGCGTCCCACCCCTGGAGCTTGCCGAGCGCCTTCGCTCCCTCGGCCTCGGTGAAGAGCCGGTCGATCGAGTAAGTCACACCGAAGAGCTTCTCGAGCAGCGCCTGCTGGTTGTCAGGCCTGAGGCCCAGCCGCTCCTCGCCGGTCCGCTCGTTGATGCTCACGCCCAGCACGGGGTCGTAGTTCGAGAAGCGGCCGTTCGCGTACTCCATCGCCGCCGACTGGAAGAGCGTCTGGCTCGCAGAGCGGCCGTTGCGCGCACGCGCGTCGGCGTCACCGGGGCCCAGCCGCAGATCGCCGCCGCCCTGCATCTTCACCACGCCCTTCGGCCCCGAGAGGCCCGCCATCAGCCGCGCGTACTCGGCCGGCTCGTCGGCCACGAGCTCGAACTGCATCGAGGCCACCGTGCAGGTCGTCGCGTTGCCCTGGTCGATGCGGTTGGGGTTCATCACGTCGGTGAGGATGCCCGACAGCAGCTCCTCCGTCGTCGTATGCCCGGCGAGCGAGGCGTGCAGCGGCTGCGAGGCCAGCGTCGCCAGGTTCGAGAGCAACGAGCGGCCCGCCGAGTCGACGTCCTTCAGCGCTTCGGGCGCGCGCTCCACCATCGACCCCAGCACCTTGAGCCCGGCCTCGTCGAGCCGCGACATCACCTGCGCGAGCGCCGCCTTGTCGGGAGCGCTCATCGCCGAGAACGCCGTCGACCCGCTGATGCCCGCCACCACCGCGCCGGCCACTCCCTGGGCGTTCGACGCGAGCGTCTGCAGCAGCGAGCCGCGCACGTCCTTCGCGAGGCCCTTCGTGTTCGAGAGGAACTCCGACAGGTGCGCCGCCGCCTCCGGCTTCGCCTGGGCCAGCTTCGAGAGCGTCGAGGCCTGGCGCCCGCTCGCCGCTTCCGCCAGCGCCGGCGTCAGGGCCTTCAGGTCGACCGCCTTCGTCGTGCGCGGCTCGAGCAGGTAGGTCGGCGTCTCGAGGCGCTCCCAGATGGCGTCCCGCAGCGCCAGCCGCGTCGGATCCGTGTCGGGCCCCACCAGGCCCTCGTTCACCACGTCGTAGCCCTTGCCCTTGAACGCCACGCCGCCGCCCAACGAGTCGTCGTCAGTGCCTCCGCGCCGAATCGTCGTGTTGCGAACGTTCTCGAAGGTGCTCGAGTTCGGCGTCGCCACCGTGCGGACCGTGGTGTTGCTGACGTTCAGGTTCGCGAGCCGCGGATCGAGCGTGGTGTTCGTCGGCGTCGTCGGCGTCGGGGTGGTGGTCGTCGCGGGCTGATTCGTCGTCGGCAACGTGTAGCGGGGACCACCATTGATTCGAAAGGGCATGCGCACATTGTCGCATGGTTTCGACCCCCTGTTGCGTGCCGAAAACGACGGGAATCACGGCGGTTTTGGGTAGGTTGCGCCCTCGATGGAGGCCTTCGGACGGTTCACGCTCCTCAAGCGCCTGGGTGCGGGCGGCATGGGAGAGGTGTACCTCGCGAAGGACGGCGCCGGCGAACTGCTGACGGTGAAACGAATTCTCCCGCACCTCACCGAGAACCCGCGCTTCTTGCGGCTCTTCCTCGACGAGACGCGCATCGCCTCGCGGCTGGTGCACGCCAACATCGCGCGCATCGTCGAGTTCGGTGAGGTGGGCGGCACGTGGTTCGTCGCGATGGAGTACGTGCCCGGCAAGGACTGGCGCGAGCTGCTCATGCGGGCGCGCGAGGTCGAGCACCCGGTGCCGCCGCAGGTGGTGGCGCGCGTGGCCCTGCAGATCGCCGCCGCGCTCGACTTCGCCCACCACGCCACCGACGCCCAGGGCCGCGAGCTCAAGATCGTCCACCGCGACGTGTCGCCCCACAACATCCTCGTCACCAACGAGGGGGTGGTGAAGCTCATCGACTTCGGCGTCGCGAAGGCCGCGAACAAGTCGGTGCACACGGCCACCGGCATCTTGAAGGGCAAGTTCCCCTACATGGCGCCAGAGCAGGCGAGCGCGAAGCACGTCGACGGCCGCACCGACGTGTTCGCGCTGGGCATCGTCATGTGGGAGTCGCTCACCGGCAGCTACCTGTTCCGTGGGAAGACCGACGCGCTGACGGTGAAGGCCGTGCGGGCGGCCGAGGTGCCGCTGGTGACGGAGCGCCGCGCCGACTGCCCGCCCGCCCTCGAACGCATCGTCATGAAGGCGCTCCGCAAGGCGCCGGCCGATCGGTACCAGAGCGCGCGCGAGCTGCACGACGCCGTGGCCGTGTACCTGGCCGACGTCGGCCCCTTCGACTTCGCGCGCTGGTTCAGCCAGTACGAAGACGTGCCCGGCCTCGACGACTCGGGCGAGTTCGAACTCGACGTCGAGGTCAGCGAGGACAAGGCCAGAGCGGTGGTCGACGCGCATGAGGCCCGCACCGTTATTGAGGCCTCCGACGAGTCCGCCGAGGGCGCGGTCGTCTCGAAGAGCCCGCTCACCCGCGCCGACCGGCTCAAGGTTCACCTGTCGGACGAGAAGCTCGCCGAGACGAAGCGGCTGTTGGGCGAGGTGTCGCAGCGGCCGACCAACCTCACGCCGCAGGCCACCAGCTTCGTCGGGCGCGTCGCCGAGCTGGCCGACCTGCATCAGCTCTTCCGCCAGGGCACCCGCCTCGTCACGCTGCTCGGGCCCGGCGGCACCGGCAAGACGCGCCTGTCGTTGCAGTTCGGCTCGCAGCTGGTGACGCACTTCCAGGGCGTCGACGAGCGCGGCAAGCGGCGGGGCGGCGTGTGGGTCGTCGAGCTCGCCGAGGCGCGCGACGCCGATGGCATCTGCGCGGCGCTGTCTCGCAGCCTCGACGTCCCGCTGCTGGCCGGAGACGCAGTGCAGCAGCTCGGCCACGCCCTCGCGTCGCGAGGTGAGACGCTCGTCGTCTTCGACAACTTCGAGCAGGTCGTCGGGCACGCCGGCGAGACCCTCGAGCGGTGGATGCGCGCGGCGCCGCTCGCCCGCTTCGTCGTTTCGTCCCGCGAGCTGCTGCGGGTGCCTCACGAGACGGTCTACGAGGTGCCGCCGCTGCGCACGCCGAAGCCCGCCGAGGCCGTGCGGAGCGCCGAGGCCGTCGAGCTCTTCGTCGAGCGCGCCCGGGCCGTCCGCCCCGGCTGGGAGCCCACGCCCACCGACGAAGCCGCCATCGCCGAGATCGTCCGTCAGCTCGACGGCATGCCGCTCGCCATCGAGCTCGCCGCCGCGCGCATGTCGCTCCTCAACCCGGGCCAGCTCGTGCAGCGGCTCCCGCGGCGCTTCGAGCTGCTCGTCGGCAAGAAGGGCGTGTCGGATCGCCAGGCCACCCTGCGCGGCGCCATCGACTGGTCGTGGACGATGCTGGGGCCGGCCGAGCAGTCGATGCTGGCCCAGCTCTCGGTCTTCGCCGGAGGCTTCACCGCCGAAGCGGCCGAGACGGTCGTCTCCCTGGGGCACGTCGACGTCGAAGCCACCGCGCTGAGCGTGCTGCTGACCCTGCGCGCCAAGTCGCTGGTGCGCGCCTATTTCCCCTCGGGGGACGAGGCGCAGACGCGCTTTGGCTTGTACGAGAGCATTCGGGAGTACGCGCGCGAGAAGCTGATGGCGATGCCCGTCGAGCAGCAGGCGCTCGGCCGCCACACCCGGGCCTACCTCGCCCTGGGCCAGACGCTCGCTGATGGCGCCGAGTCGAACGCTGCCCAGCTGTCGGCCCTCGACCTCGAGCGCGAGAACCTGCTCGCCGTGTACCACCGCGGTCTCGACCCCCGCGCTCCGGCGCGCCAGTCGCTCGACGCGGTGCTGGCGCTCGATCCGCTCCTGTCGCTGCGCGGCCCCTTCAAGCCGCACCTGCCGATGCTCGACGCCGCGCTGGAGCGCTGTGGTGACGACGCCGAGCGCCGCTCCGAGGGGCTCGAGGCCCGCGGCAAGGCCCGCCTCGCCCGCGGCAAACCCGCCGACGCCCTCGAGGACTTCGAAGAGGCTTTCCGCTTGTCGAGAACGCTGGGCGACGTCGCGCGCGAGGGGCGCATCGAGTCGTTCCTCGCCGTCGCGCACCGCCTCGTCGGGCAGCGGGCCGAGAGCCGTAAACACTTCTCGCGCGCCCTGGCCCTGCTCCGGAAGGCGAAGGACCGCCGCATGGAAGGGCGCTGCCTGTCGACGCAGGGCACGCTGCTCAACGAGCTGGGGCTCGAGAACGACGCGCTCCAGTCGTACGAGAAGGCCCTCGAGATCCACCGTGAGGTCGGCGACCGCCGCTACGAGGGCATCACGCTGGCCAACCTCGGTGTCACCGAGCAGGCGATGGGCCTCTTGCAGCAGGCGCGCGCCAACTACCAACAGGCCCTCGCGATTCACCGCGAGCTGGGCAACCGGCGCTCCGAGGGCATCTCGCACATCAACCTGGGCGATCTGTACCGCGATCAGCAAAAGCCCGGGCCGGCGCTGGCCGAGTACGACCGTGCCCTCGACATTCTGCGCGAAGTTGGCGCGCGCCGGCACGAAGGCATCGTGTTGGTGGCCAAAGGGGCGCTGCACCACGAGCTGATCGAGCTGCCCGCGGCGGCCGCGCACTACCAGTCGGCCATCGAGCTGCTCGAGGAGCTGGGCGAGACCCGCTACCTGGGGCTCGCCCGCGCGGGGCTCGGCGCGGTGGAGGCGATTCGGGGGCGGCTCGGGCAGGCCGAGGGGCTCATCGCCGAGGCGACGGCGGCCCTCACCGAGGTGAACGACGCGAGCCTGCTCGACGCCGTCGACGTCTATCGCGGGCTGGTCGAGTGGGGCCACGTGATGCACACGAAGTCGCCCGCGCAGGCGCGTACGCTCGAAGCACGCATCACCCGCCGCATCGAACACGCCGAGCGCACCCAGCCGCCTGACGACGCGCACCCCGGTGGCGCGCCCAGCCCGTCGGACCGCAGTGAGCACGTGCGCGCGGCGCTGCGCACCCTGAAGGCGACCATGGCGAGGTTCCCGGCGCCCGTATGAGTCGGCGCACGGTCGGGCTCCTGGTGTTGCTCGCCGCCGTGCCACGGCTGCTGGTGTTCCCGTTCGCCGAGAACGTTGCGGGAGACGCCGTCGTCCGCGCGTGGATGGGTCACGCCTTCCTCGAGGCGCCGCACCTCATCGGCTCGTCGCTCCAGGGCTGCCTGCAGTTCGGGCCGCTCCACTTTCCGTTGCTCGCCCTCGTCGAGTGGCTCACCGGGAGCCTCGCGCTGGCAGGTCGGCTGTTGAGCCTCGTCGTGGGCGTCGCGTCGGTACTCCCGGTGTTCGCTCTCGCGCAGCGGCTCTTCTCCGAGCGCGCGGCGTGGTGGAGCGCGCTGGTGTTCTCGGTGTGGTCGCTCCACGTGCAGGCGTCGACGACGGCGGCCAGTGAGGGGCTCAGCGGCTTCTTCGTGTTGCTCGGCGTCGCGACGTTGGCGCGCGCCTTCGAGACGGGGCAGCGAGAGACACTGCTGGGGGCCGGGCTCGTCCTCACCCTGGCCGCCGCCGTTCGCTACGACGTCTGGGTCTGGATCGCCCTGTTGTCGCTGGTGGTGTGGTGGCGCCTGGGCTTCGTGAAGGCGTTTGTGTTCGGCGCCGTGGCGGGGTCGTTCCCCATGGCGTGGCTCGTCGGGCACCTCGTCGACACGGGCGATGCGCTCTACCCGCTGCGCGTCATCGACGACTACCACCGCGCGTGGTTCGTGTCGGAAGCCCAGCTGTGGGGGCGCGCGTACCGCGTCATCGTGCTGGGGTTCTGGCCGCTCACCGCGGTGACGACCTTCACGCCGGTCGGGGCGGTGCTGGGCGGGTGGGCGCTGCTGCGCGCGTGGCGAACGCCCGCTCGTTGGCTCGTGGTGTTGATCGTCGTTCCGGCCCTCTTCTTGTCCCTGCGCGGCGCGCTCCTCGGCTCGTTCGTGCCGCTCTCACGGTTCACGATGAAGGAGCTGTCGCTCTTCGCGCTCTTCGTGGGGGCCGGGTGTTCGGCGCTGGTAGAGCGCCGACGGGTGTTGGCGCCCGTGCTCGTCGTGATGCTGGTGACCTGGTTGCCGCTGCTCGAAGCCGCGGCGCGCGCTCCGTGGCGGTGGGCCAACTCGTTCCGGGCCGTGAGCGCCCTGTCCGTCAACCCTGACGACGTGAGGGCCGTGGCGTCATGGCTCCGGAGTGAATTGCGCGCTGACGATGTCCTCGCCATCGATGTCGATCCGACGGGCTTCGACGATCTCCAGCTTGCCTTCGAGTCGCGGTTGCCGAAGGGGAAGGTGGCTCGCCGTCGCGCGCCAACCTTCGACGCCATCGCTGAGCGGGGCCCCCGGTTCGTCGTGCACTTCGAGGGAGGCGTGCTGTCGCCCCGGGGAGTGGAGGTGTTTCGCGCGGGTCGCCTTCGGGTGCTCCGCCCGTAGAGCTCGGATGAGATTCCAGCGAGGCTCGAAGGTCGGCGGACGAGGAACCGTCTCCACGCTGGCTCACCGGAGGCCTCAACGGTCTGCGCGCCCCGGTCGGTCGCCGCAGCACCGGGTTCGATGCCTGGCCAGCGACTACTTCTTGCGGAAGTACTCGCGCTGCCACTTCTCGACCTGCGCTTCGTGGCACGCGTAGTCCGGGCAGAAGACGTGGGTGCCGTCGTTCTTCGAGACGAAGAAGAAGTCGCCGCAGTCGAGCGGGTTGAGCGCCGCCTGAATGGCTGCGCCGCCAGGGCTCGCGATGGGGCCCGGAGGCAGCCCCTTCACCTTGTACGTGTTGTACGGGTGCGGGGTGAGCAGGTCATCCTTCGTGATGTTCTTCGAGTACGTGCCGGTGCGGAGCATCTTTGCGTAGATGACGGTGGGGTCGGTCTCGAGCTTGCCGCCCTGCTTGAGGCGGTTGTGGAACACGCACGAGATGCGTGGGCGCTCTTCGACGGCGCCGGTCTCTTTCTCGACGATCGACGCGAGGGTGACGGTCTGGAGCACGTCGAGCGTCACGCCGCTCTTTCGCGTCGCCTTCTTCACGGTGTCGAGCGTGCTGTCGATCATCTTGCGCAAGACCTGTTCCTCGGTGGAGCCCTTCGGGAACGTGTACGTGTCGGGGAAGAGGAAGCCCTCGATGCGATCGGCCGGAACGCCCGCGCGCTTGAGGAAGGCTGTGTCGGCGACGAGCGCCTTGAGCTTGTCGAGGCTGAGCGCGAGGTCGGACTGGGCGAGGATGGGGAGAATTTCGTCCCAGCGCAGGCCTTCGGGCACGGTGAACCGGTAGACCTTGACGTCGCCGCGCACGAGCTTGTCGATGGCCTGCGGAGGGGTGAGGGGCCCGACGAACTCGTACTCCCCGGCCTTGAGCCTGGGGCCCAGCTTCTCGCGACGCAGCCAGTTGTAGAGGAGGTCTTCGTCGCTCACGACGCCGGCCTTCGCCAGGCGAGCGGCGACGCCGCGAGGGTTCGTGCCGGGCGGGATCTCGACGACGATGGGCGCGGAGTTCCCGAAGGAGGTGGCCGCGAACGTCGTGATGCGCTGCTCGAAGAAGTACCAGGCGCCGGCAGCGCCGACGGCTCCGAGGACGAGAACGACGACCAGCCCGATGAGGACCTTCTTCACGCGGTGGAGCTCCTGGGCTGCGCGTCGAGCCAGCCCTGCAGAATGATCGAAGCGGCGACTTGATCGATGACCTGGCGACGCTTCTGGCGCGAGACATCGGCCTCGAGCAGCGCGCGCTCGGCCGCGACCGTGGTGAGGCGTTCGTCCTGGTAGATGATGGGCAGCCCCGAGGCAGCGCCGAGCGCGTCACCGAAGGTGCGGGTCGCGACGGCGCGCGGGCCCTCGGAGCCGTCCATGTTGAGCGGCAGCCCGACGACGAACCGGTCGACGCCACGCTCGTTCGCGATCGAGATCAGCTCGGCGAGATCCTTCTTGAGGCTCGAGCGGCGGATGACGGTGATGGGCTGCGCGGTGAAACCGAGCTCGTCGGCCACCGCCACGCCCACCGTCTTCGTCCCGACATCGAGGCCCATCGCGCGCACGCGAGTCGCACCCTACCGCGAGCGAAGCGTGCTCCATGGATTTTCGGGCAGCCTGGTGTGGTCGCTCACCCACGCGGCTCCGTGGAGTCGGGGAAGCGCCCAGCGGCGAAAGCCTGATCGCTGTCGAGCAGCTGCTCGAGGCCGAGCACGCTCGCGATGTCTTGCTGCGAGGTGACCTTGACGCCCGGCTGATGTCGACGCTCACTGGCGTGACGCAGAGCGTGTTCCCAGGTCACTGGTCCAACGTCGGACCAGGCCGTGATGGCGCTCGGCGCAGCGCCGCGCTGTGGTCACTGTCGCCTCCACGCGTCGACGAGCTGTCGCGCCCATCGACCGACGCCCACCGGAGCGCTTCGCGACCGGGAGCGAACCCTCCGATGGTGGCAGCTCGTTCCTCGAGACGTGGGCCGCCCCTGGTGGAGGTCGACTGGTGCGCGGCTGTGAAGCGCCGTCTCGCGGAGACCTGCTTCGGGTCGCCAGCCCATCGCCGGCGCTTCGAGGCG
Organism: Myxococcaceae bacterium; assembly: GCA_033763395.1. Taxonomy (GTDB): domain Bacteria; phylum Myxococcota; class Myxococcia; order Myxococcales; family Myxococcaceae; genus Xiheimicrobium. The sequence continues at coordinate 41,988 of JANRKQ010000215.1, read as the reverse complement.
GTCAGCGGAGCGCCGTTGCGAGGAGCCCCGCTTCGGTCGCGATCTCATTTCCAGCGACGCCGAGGCGTGAGGCTGTCGCGGCGAACTGGCGGGCCAGCGTCTTCTGACCGGCCTTGAGGTGGGCGAGGGCGAGGTTGAGCTGAACGGTGGCCGACGCCCGACCGGACTCGACCTCGAGGAGCGCGGTCGCCTCTTTCACGTCGCGGGCTGAGCCGGCTTCGAGCAGGAGCACGGCGAGGTTGTTCCGCGGAGCCCACTCGGTCGGCGCCTGCTCGACGGCACGCCGGTAGAACGAGATGGCCTTCTCCTTCTGCTTCACGGCCTCGAAAACGATGCCGAGCTGGTGGAGCGCCTTCCAGCTCTTCGGGTCGAGCGCGAGGGCCTTCTCGGCGGCCGCACGGGCCTCGTCGAGGTGAAGGCGCGCGGTCTCGATCGCCGCGAGGGAGAGGAGGAACTCGGCGCAGTCCGGCTGGCGACGAACGGCCTCCCGTGCGTGCTTGAGGGCCGTGCCAAGATCCTTCCGCTGAATGGCGAGCGCGCCCCGCTTCGATTCGAAGAGCCCCTGGCTGGGGAACACCTTCGAGCCGGCCTCGAGGACCTCGTCGGCCAGGCCGTGCTCTCCGGCGGTGACGAGCAGGTCGGCGAGCTCGGTGACGAAGAACGGGTTGGCGACGTTCTGTTCGATACAGCGTAGGTAGGTGTTCGCGGCGCGTCGGGCGTGGCCGAGCTTCGCGAGGGTCTGGGCCCAGGCGGCGAGCACGGCGACGTTGTCAGGCGCGAGCTCGGCGGCGCGCTCGAACGCGATGGCTGCTTCGACCAGGCGCGCCTTCTTGAGCATCAGGCGGGCCTGGTTGAACCACGCCGGCATGAGCGCAGGCGCGAAGCGGGTGGCCTGCTCGAAGTGCAGCAGCGCGGCGTCGTGCTGGCCCTTCGCCTCGTGCACCAGCCCGAGCAGCATGCGGGCGTAGCCATGCTTTGGCGCGCGAACGATGACCCCGTCGAGAATGGTGCGTGCGTCGTCGAGTTTCTCGAGGTGCAGCGCGATGCGGCCCATCATCACATCGGGTTCGATCGACGCTGGCTCGTGCGCCTTCGCATGCTTGACGAGGAGGGCTGCGCGGTCGAAGTCATTCTGCAGAAGGTACGTCTCGGCCTGGGTCATCAGAGCAGTCATGGCATCCATGGTCGTCAGTCCTTTCAGAGCGGAGTTCACGTGAGCACCGAGCGGCCGGCGCGGCTGCCGAGCTTCGAAATGTCATTCTTGATGTTCTGTTCCATCCGGCGGCTGTCAGCTTCCTGAATGGCGTCACGCTCGCGCTGATCGAGGCCATCGAGCGCCGAGTCATCGCGCTTCGTGCGAGACGTGGTTTCCTCGACATCCTTGCCGTTGCCTTTGAGCAGATCGTGCGAGGCGTACTTCTCGAGCTTCTTGGCCACGAAGGGCGTCGCAGCCTTCACGAAGCTGGCCACGCCAGCGGCCGCAGCCTGTCCGGCACTGCCAGGAGGCGCGTCCATGGCGACCTGCTGGAAGATTCCGGCGACCAAACCGCCCAGGGCGTTGAAGTCGATCGAGAGGTTGAAGTTCGCGCCGAGCCCCACGGCCGCAGCGATGCCGGCGAAGCCCTTCACGTTGAGCTTCCCGTCCTTGAATGAGAAGTCCCAGCCGTACTCGACACCGGCTCCGGCGCGGGCGTCGATACCGACATCGAGCTTGAAGGGGCCGGTCCCGATGGTGGCGCTGGCTCCTGCCCGCGCGCCAGCGAATGCACGGGCACCCGCCTTCCCGACGATTTCAGGCGGCGCGAACGTTGCGGTGGCTTCGATGTCAGCGCTGGCGCCCGTTCCTGCCACGGCGTACGCGCCGGCGTTGGCACCTGCGGTCCACTCGTAGTCGCCAAGCTTCACGATGGGAGCGGACTCCGCACACACCCGCGCATTGGCGCCGGCCTCAGCGCCCGCAGCAGCCGCCGCCTTCGTGGTCAGTCCCGACTGGTTGACTGTGGCCGAGCCTTCGGCAGTCCCGTACACCGTGGCGTAGGCGTTGGCCTCTCCGCTCACCGACCCCGCGGACCCGTGCAGCTCTCCCCGCGCACTCGCTTCGGCGCGCAGCTCGGCGGCTGCTTTTCCTTTGGCCGTGACACCATCTGGGCCGACGGTGACGCTGCCATCGGCACGAGCGCCTGCGCTGAGGCGAGCCTTCAGACTGCCACTTCCTCCGTTCTTCTCGTCACCGAAGCTGCCGCTGAGTTCACGCTCGAGTTCGACCTCTTCTTTGACCGACCCGCTGAGAAGCTCGAGCTCATTGCCTTTCATCTTCGGCTGAAAGGCGTTCGGTGCAGCGGGGGCACCGGGCGCCTGGCCCTGCGCGCCCTGGGGCGAGGGTTGGGCCGTGCCAGCGAATTGGGCAACCTTTCCAAACGCTTGCGCGAGAAGAATGAAGGGCCCGATGACAGGAATGAGGCCAAGGAGCAACTTTGGCGCCTCGGAGCCGAGCGCCTGTGGAAGAGAAGGGGCTCCAGGCGCGGTCAGTACGGCCTGAGCAGCATGGGCGACGAGTTGGTGCCCCTGCGCGCGGTCGAACGACGAGGAGCGTGCTCGATCGGGAACGGCCGAGGGCTCGACGGACTGGGAGGCGTAGGCGGTGGAGGTTGGAGGTGGACTGCCGATCGTGTGGCTCATGGGGGCTCCTGGGATGAGGGGTACGGGCCGCCACAGCGAGGTCGGTGCCAGTCGACCATGTTGAGTGAAATCAGGCAGTTGGCGATCTTTCGAGGCTCGGGGTCTCCGGTCCAAGACGCGCCACGAGCCGTCGTGTCCTTGCCTGCGGACCGTGATTCAGAACCCCTCAAGATCAGTCGCAGCGCTGATTGGCAGGGGGGCTGCACGGGGGCCCGTCACCCGGCACTCTCGCCGCTGCCCACAAGGAACTCACCATGAGCAAGATTCAGCCGAACACCACGCCAACTGGAATGAACAATGTGACAGGTCAGGGCCCCGACGAGATCAAGGCGCTTCGCCCTCCGAAAGGTGTGGGCCTCGATCAGAACATCCAAGAGCGTCTGCTCACGAGCCCGCGCCTGCTGGACGAACGCTTCGCTGCGTCGCTGTCCTTGAACGCCGCTGCCGAGACCGGTCACGGTGCTTCGAAATCGGCAGCCGCGACCCAGGAGATGAACAAGAATCTCAATTCGTTGTTCAGTTCACCCGCGGCCAGCGACGGTGTTCTCACCTGGAGTGAAGTCGTGGACATGGCGACTCGCCAGGGCGACCCCGCTGCGAAGTGGCTGATGGACAATCGCGCATTCTTCAATGAACTGCCGACCAAGGCAGGGAAGCACGGCGCGATCGGCCTCGATATCGCCTCCATTCGAAAGCAAGTCTCCGAAGGCACCATCGCGCCTCCGGCCCCCAAAACTCCTGAGACCGAGCAGGGTGCGAGCCAGGGCCAGGCCCCAAAGAGCGCAGATGCTCAGTACGAGAGCGCGGTCGCGGCACGCAACGCAATTATCGCAGAGAACGCGACGGTCGCGGCTCACAATCGTCCAATCCAGGAACAGATCGCTGCCAATTCGTTAACGATTGAGAATATCGAAGCCCTGATGGCGCACATTGACTTCCGAGACAAGCGCTTCTCGTGGAGTGAGATCGAAAACCTCGCCACCCGGTCGACGACAGTCAAAGAAGCGGCGCGATGGGTTCTGGACAATTGGAATTCGTTCTCGAAGAACTGGGCTGGAGATATCACCTCTGAGGAGCTCCTGCGTTGGATCTCCTCGCTCAGAAAGAAGAACACCGAGTTGAGCCAGCAGCTAAGGACTGAGAGGCCGGTCCCGCCAGAGCCTACACCGCCTTCGCTCGGCACGGCCCCGGGCGGCGCTCCTCCACCGGGCAATGCGTCACCTCCCGGGAATCCATCGCCTCCCGGCAATGCATCGCCTCAGCCCGGTACAAATCAGGCCCCGATTACAGGCGATGGCGGCCAGCCGACGAAGCCGCCCGAGCTCACTCCGTCCGAGTTTCGGGCCAAATCCCTGAAGAACTCAATTGCGTACGGCGAGTTCTCGTCGACCGCAACGACACCAGACGGGCGCATGCAGGATGGGCTTCGTTTCTGCCAAGGCAAGCTCGATGCGCTTCAGAACGACCTCGTCGAGGCAGGCGCACGTGGCGACCAGGCAGCGATCTCGCTCATTAACGCCGAAATCGCGAAGTTTCAGGCGGGTCTCTCTGCGCTCATGCAAATGATGAAGCAGCAGCAGGAAATGCTCTCGAACATGTCCAAGATGTTCAACGAAATGGCCATGTCCTCCATCCGCAATATGCGCTGACCCGAGGCCCAACATGCGAATCCAACTCAAGAACCTGATGGGGCTCGACGGCACGCCCACCTTCGCGCAGACCTTCGGCATCACCTTCGACAACGGCGTGCAGTGGGCGGAGAAGGGGCTCGAGCTCGCCCGCGACGGGAAGCTCGACGAGGCCCGCGTCATCCTCGAGGGGCTCGTTACCCTCAACCCGCGCAGCCCCGCCTACTGGCACGCCCTCGGGTGCGTGTACCAGCAGCAGGAGCTCCTCGACGACGCCATTCAGGCGTTCGACCAGGCCACCACCCGCGACCGGCAGAACGTCGACGCGTGGCTCCGCTTGGGCACGGTGAAGCTCAAGAAGGGTGACCGCGACGGCCTCATCGCCCTCAAGAACGTGCTCGACGACACCCGCGCCGGCAGCGCCGAGTACGTCGCCCGGGCCCGCGCCATCCTCGCGTCAGTGAAGCACTGACTCGAGCGCTTCCAGGCGGTCGGTGATGGGCGGGTGCGACCAGCTCCGCAGCACCACCCACCTCGGCGGCGACGGATCCATCTTGTTCACCCGCGCGGCCTTCCGGAGCATCGACCGGAAGGCCGCGACGTCTTTCGTCAGCGCCACTGCGTACCGGTCCGCCGCGTACTCCCGCTCCCGTGACACCGCCGCGCTCACCGGCCCGCTCGCCATCATCGCCAGCGTGAAGAGCAGGGCGATCACCGGCAACGTGCGCACGTCGGCCCTGGCCTCGATGCCGAACCAGCGCCTCGACGCCGACCGCCGGAACAACGCCTCGAGCAGCCCCAGGAAGCCCACCAGCACCACCGCCGAGGCCACCCGGCCCCTCCACCGGGGCTCGTTGACGTGCCCCGCCTCGTGCGCGACGGCCGCCAACACCTCGTCCGTCGTCAGCTCCTTCACCAACGAGTCATTCAGCACGATGGTGCGCGTCGGCCCCGCGCCCGCGAAGTACGCCTGCACCCGCACCGTGCGGCTCGACGTCTGGTCCACCAGCACGTCCTGGAAGTCGATGCCCGCCTGACCCATCAGCGCGGTGATCCGCTCGCGAAGGGGGCCCGCCTCGAGCGGCGTCTGCTGCACGTAGAGCCGCGCCCGGTAGGGATCGATCGCCGCCGACCCGAGCATCAACACCGAGGCGCTCACCCCGAGCAGCCACCACCACTGCGGCGTTCGACGGGCGAGCCCGTACAACCCGAAGACGAGCGAGCCGATCGCCAGCGCAAACACCAGCTTGGCCTTGAAGAGATCGACGGCGAACACACCGGGCGTCGTGCGCGACAGCCCATGCGCGTGCTCGTGGAAGTAGCCCAGCCCGATCTCGGTCGGCAGGTCGGTCAGGCTGAACAGCTCGAAGAAGAGCAGGGCGAACAGCAACGAGCCCGCCCACCCCGGTCCCCGCCACAGGAGGCTCCCCACGCGCGAGAGAGCCCGCACCACCGGAGCGCCCACCGACCAGGCCTCGAACCGCTCCCCGAGCCGGCTCGAGAAGCCCCACAGCGGCCGGGTGACGAACACCACCATCGCCGTCAGCACGAGCGGGGTGACGAAGAAGTCCACCGCGCTCACGAGGTAGCGCGGCTCATGGTACGCCTTGACCTCGGCGAGCTGCTCCGGCGTGTAGATGGGCTCCACGACGCCGACAGCGTAGTGCAGCGATCAGCTGTGGGGCTTTGCCTTCTTCCCCTTCGGCGCTGGAGGTGGCGGAGGAGGTGGCGGAGGCGGCGCCTCTTCTTCGGCCTTCGCCTCGGCCAGCAAGAGCTGCTTCATGCGCTGCAGGCTCGCCCGCGTCTCCTCCACGAAGGGGCTCTGTGCGCCGATACGCTCGGCTGCCTCGAGGGTGCGCTCGTAGACGGTGATCGCCTTCGAGATCAGCACGCGGATCTTCTTGCGCAGCTCGGCCCGGTACACGTCCTGCTCGTCCTGGCCCAGATCGGCCGGCGCGGGCGCGTTCGTCATGTGATCGTACATGTTCTCGTACAGCTGCCCGATGCGTTGCCCCGCGGCCGTGGCCCAGTACCCGTTGCCGAGCCGAATCGCGCGCAGGTAGTGCCCCTGCGACGACAGCAGCAGCTCCGACTTGTACTCGAGGTCGTCGGCCAGCTTCTCGGTCGACTTGTTCGCGTCGAGCACCACCGACTCGTACCGGAGCCGGTAGATCTCGCCGACGAAGAACTGGGCCTGGGCGGGGAAGTACTCGTCGATGAGATCCTTGTCGGGGTGCTCCGTGTACATGGTGAGCACCGAGCGCAGCGACTTCTCGGCGGTGTCCATGTCGTTGCTCTCGAGCTCGCAGATGCCCTGCTGCGTGCGCGCCTCGATGCGCTTGTCGACCGACAGATCGGGCCGATCGGCGATCACCCGGAGCACCTCGATGGCCTCGGGGAAGCGCTCGAGGTGGTAGAGCACCTCGGCCACGCGGAACGCCGCGTCGAGCGCGTCGCCCGTGCCCTTCGCGGGATCCGACAGCTCGAGGAACTTCGCGTACGCCTCGTCCCACGCCTTGAGCTTCTCGTACGAGAGCCCCGCGTTGTAGAGCGCGAGCCGGCGGTGCTTGCTGTTGGGGTGGAAGTCGCAGATGCGCGAGAAGTAGCGAGCGGCCTGGGCCCAGTCCTCGGCGGCGTAGAAGCTCGTCCCCGCGGCGAAGAGCTCTTCGTCGTTGAGCTTCTCGAGCTCGAGGTCGCCGGTGATCACGACGTCGTCGAACGTCACCTGCTGCACGGTCGCCGTCGCCTGGGGGCGCACGTGCGCGCAGCCAACCGCGAAGACAACGAACAGCGGAGCCAGACGTCTCACGAAGGTGTGCATCGCGGGCAGGGACAGCCGGGTCACCACAGGGGTTCCCAACGATAGCCGCCCCACGCGCTCAGCGCACCGGGCCGACGCCTTCCACCGTCGCGTCACCCCAGAGATATCGGCTCGTCTCCCACACGGCCTTCAGGTCGTGCACGTCGAGCTCGAAGCGGGGGACCAACACCAGCGGCGTGGGGGCGCAGAGCTCTCGTAACCGCTGAATTCCCCTGGCGTCTTGCTCGGCCAGGCGGTCGTTCTCTTTCAGCGTCTGCTCGAGCTTCGCCTGAAGGGGCCCCGACAGTCGGGCCACCTCGCCCCACAGGGCATCGGGCACCGGCGCGTGAACGCGGTTCACCACCACCGCGGCCACGCGCATCTTGTTCTGCTGGAGCAGCGTGTGGAAGTAGACGGCCTCGTCGAGGCGCTCGGGCATGGGCGCCGTCACGAGCACGAAGGCCGTCGACGGCGACTGGAGCAGGCCCCGCACCTGGTGCGCGCGTTCGCGGAAGCTCTCCGTCAGGCTCGTGATGTTGAGCATGAAGTCGGCGAGCTGCTGGAGTGTCTCGGTGCCCGTGAAGCGCGAGATCGTCTTGGCGACGTAGCTCCCGCCGAGGTTGAAGAGTTTGAGCCCGAACTTGCCGGCGGCGAGCGCGGGCGCCAGCAGCCACTTCGCGGCGTCGTTGTCGAGGAAGTCGAGGATGCGGTTGGGCGCGTCGAGGAAGTCGAGCGCGTGCGCGGTGGGGGGCGTGTCGACGACGAGCAACGGGTAGCGCCCCTGCTCGTGCAGCTCCCACATCTTCTCCATCGCGATGTATTCCTGCGAGCCGGCCAGCGCGGTCGAGAGCGCCTGGTAGAAGCGGTTCGAGAGGATCTTCTCGCGCTTGTCGGGCGGCGCGCGGCGCTCGACCAGCTCGTCCCACGAGCGCTTCATGTCGAGCATCATCGCGTGCATCGTCGCGCGCGGCAGCAGGCCCGCCTTCGCGAAGGCCTCGTCGGGAATCTTCGCCTCCTTGTTGCCCAGGGCCTCGAGCCCCAGCGCGTTCGCGAGCCGACGCGCCGGGTCGATCGTGCACACCATCGAGCCCTGCCCCTCCATGGCGGCGCGGAGCGCGAGGGTGGCCGCCACGGTCGTCTTCCCCACGCCGCCGGAGCCCACGGTGACGAGCACGTCGGCGTCGTTCATCGCCTCTCGAAGGGGCGTCGTCACGGGCGGGCAGCTCCGGTGAGGTGGCTGGCGACCTGCTCGAGCGCGCCGCGGCCGAACTCGTCGGTGAAGATGCGCGGCACCGGCACGAGCGGCAGGCCGAGCGTCGAGAGCGTCTTCTGGCAGCTGACCGAGAGGGCGGCGCGCAGCTCATGCGCGCGGACGACGTCCTGCAGCCCGGGGCTCAGCTCCGAGGCCCGCTCGGCGTCGTCGAAGCGCCGCGGGATGAAGCCGTTGAGCACGACTGCCGCCGAGGTGACGTGCACGCGCTCGGACAGTTGCCGGTGCAGCTCGAGGGTCTCGTTCACCGGCAGCTCCTCGGGCAGCGAGACCAGCACCACGGCCGTCATCGCCCGGTCGACGAGGAAGTCGCGCATCCACGCCGCGTCGGTGGCCATGGCGCCGGGCGGCACCGTGTCGAGGATCACCTGGGGTACCGAGAAGAACGTGATGGCGTGCCCGGTGGCAGGCGCGTCGATGATGACGCGGTCGAAGCGGAACGAGCCGTCGGAGCGCTTTTCTTTCAGGTGGTAGAGGATCTTCCCCAGCAGCACGAGCTCCTGCAGCGAGGGGATGAAGCGGAGGAAGTAGCGCACCACCCGGTTCTCGAAGACGGCGCTGTAGATGCTCTCGAACTTGAGCACCATCAGCGCGTACTCGCGCATCGCGGGCTCCGGGCGCACGTTGACGGCCCACAGGTTCTCTTCGACCGACGTCACCTCGGCGCCGGCCTCGGGCCTGCCCAGGAGCGGCGCGATGCGCTCGCGCGTGTTCACCTCGCAGACGAGCGTGCGCAGCCCCCGCCGTGCGCTGTCGAGCGCCAGGGCCGCGGCCACCGTCGTCTTTCCCACACCGCCTTTGCCGGTGACGATCAGCAGGCGCTTGTCCGAGAGGGCTTCGATCACGACCTCGTCCTGCGAAGGCCTCTAGCAACCCGCGGCCATCGGGGCATCAGGCATTCGTTGACTTGTCGCGTGGGTCGGAAAAGCCTCGCGCCACCATGCTGAAAGACAACCCCGTGATGAAGAAGCTCGTCGCCACCGGCGAGGAGCGCATCGGCAAGTTGGTGCAACAGCTGATGTCGAACGAGGCCTTCGTGACCGGCGTGCAGACGCTGGTGTCGCGGGCGTTGTCGGCGAAGGGCGCGATGGACAAGTCGATCAAGACGGCGCTCTCGGCGATGAACCTGCCCTCGACGGGCGACCTCGACACCCTGCGCGAGAAGATCGACGACCTCGAGCGCATTCTCACCCAGCTCGAGAGCAAGGTTGACGTGCTCGTCGACAAGAAGAAGTAGGCCCATGGCCGCGCGGCGCATCGCCTTCATCAACGAGAAGGGTGGCACCTGCAAGACGACGCTGGCCGTCAACGTGGCCGCGTATCTCGCGAGCAAGAAGAAGCGCCGGGTGCTGCTGGTCGACCTCGACACCCAGGGGCACGCCGCCAAGTCCCTCGGCGTCGACCCGCGCGGCGCCTTGCGCAACGTGTTCCACCTGCTCACCGAGCCCGGCGTCACCCTCGACGAGGTGACGCTCCCGACGAGCACCGAGCAGCTCTTCGTGGTGCCCTCGTGGAAGGACATGGCCGAGTTCCCCACGCTGGCGGGCGGCGACCCCCGGCGCGCGTACCGGCTCCAGGAGGCCCTGGCCCCGGCGCTCGAGCGCTACGACGTCATCGTCTTCGACGCGCCGCCCAGCCTCGGCCTCACCACCACCAACATTCTCGTCGCCGCCGAAGAGGTGGTCGTGCCGGTCGCCACCACGTACCTGGCGCTCGACGGCTGCGCCGAGATGGTCGACACGGTGGCCGAGGTGAAGGCGCGCTACGCCCACGCCCAGCTGCGCATCTCGCTGGTGGTGCCCACGCTGTACCGGAAGACCCAGCTGGCCGACGAGATCGTCGAGAAGCTGAAGTCGTACTTTCCGAGGCGCACGGCCGAGCCCTTCGCCTTGAGCGTCACCGTCGACGAGGCGCAGAGCCACGGCAAGACGATCTGGGAGTACGCGCCGTGGAGCCGCGGCGCCACCATGCTGCAGGGCATCGCCGAGGCCGTGGACAAGGCCGGCAAGGACCCGAAGGCGGCCTAGCGCTCGCGGCGCCTCGGCTCGTCGGAGCGGCGCGCCTCTTCGATCTCCGAGATGCGCTTCTCCATCTGCTCGATGCGCGAGACCAGGGCGTTCAGGTCGCGGCCGAGCGCTGGCAGGTTGCCCAGCACGTTCTCGATGGCGTGCTTCACGCGCTCGTCGATCTTCGCCTGCCACGCCTCGACCACCTTCTGCGACTGCGTCAGCAGCGCGGTGGGCGTCAACGGCTCGGCCTCGGCTTCACGGCCCAGGAGCTTGTCGATGCCGCGGGTCGCTTCTTCGCGGAACGAGGCCACCCGCTGCGTCACCGTGGCGGTGATCTCGTTGAGCGAGTCCTGCGGGCGGCGGATGATCTCGCGCAGCACCGACAGCGGCATCTGGTTCTTCTTCTTCTCTTCTTCGAAGACGATCTGCGCGAGCGTGACCGAGGTGAGATCTTCCTTGGTGCGGTTGTCGACGATCTGCACCTCGACGCCCTGCTTCACCATGTCGGCGATCTCATCGAGCGTGACGTACCGACTCTCGACGGTGTCGTAGAGCTTTCGGTTCGTATAGCGCTTGATGACCTTCGGCTCGCGGGTCGTCTGCTCGGCTTCGCTCATCGCCTTCCCCGGGTAAGTCTGACGCAGTGCGAAACGCGCCTAGCACCCGGACAAGGAAGGGGGCAAGCACCTTGAATGACGTATAGTTGCGATGCCTCGGCCGAGCCGGGCCCCCGTCATGATCGTCAAGTGCGAGCAGTGCCAGACGAAGTTCAAGATTCCCGACGACAAAGTCACCGACAAGGGGGTCAAGGTTCGCTGCACGAAGTGCGGCCACACCTTTCGCGTGACGAAGGACTCGGCGGCGCCCGCGTCGGGCGCGTTTCCGCCTGCGTCGGCCGCTCCGCCCCCTGCCCCGAGGACGGTGGCGCTCGACAGCGCAGATCCGTTCAGTCGGTTCGGCCAGCCCAACTCCGTTCCGAAAGAGGAGCAGACACGGCCCGGCGTCTTCGCGTTGGGCGTGGAGGCGTCGCGCATGCCGGACCTCGGCAAACCCGCGCCCGCCCCCGCGCCTCCGCCACGGCCCCCCGCGCCACCGCCGATTCCAGCCCCCGCCAAGCCGGCGTCGCCCTTCGACTTCGGCAGCCTCGTGCCGCCGGCTCCAGCGGCCGCTCCGCCGCCTGCTCCAGCGGCGGCCCCCGCGCCGTTCGACTTCGCGAGCCTCGTGGCGGCGTCTCCCCCGGCGGCCGCCAAACCCGCCGGCGGACCCGCCCCGTTCGATTTTTCGGCGCTGACGGCGCCGCCGCCGCCTGCGCCGGCTGCCGCCACCGTGCCCGCACCTCGCACCTCACCGCCCGCCAGACCGGTCGACGCGCCACCGATGTCGTTCGACTTCTCAGCGGGCCTGGGGCCGCCGCCGCCACCAACCGCAGCGCCCGGTGCCGCGGCGCCTCCCAGCCTGCTGGGTGACCTGCCGATGGCGCCTCCGCCAGGCCTGCTGGGAGACCTTCCCCCGGCTGGGCCTCCCGCGGCTCCGGCCCTGGGCGAGGACTTCTTCGCGGCCCCGACGCAGCAGGTGACGGGCCCGCTCCCGGTGGTGCCGGAGGGCGCGAGCAAAGAAGAGGCCCGGAGCGCGCTCTTCGACATGTCCGTGGCCGCGCCCCCGTCGTCCGAGGCGCCGGCCCCCGCGCCGATGCCCGTGCTGCCTCCGCCCGAGCCGGCCGACTTCGGGCCCTCGCCGGTGCCGATGCGGGCGCCCCGGCCGCCGGATCCCGCCACCGAGCGCGGCCGACGGGTGCTCGGCATCGTCGTCAACGTGGTGATCGCCGCGCTCCTGGTGGTGGGCCTCGTGGTGGTGGCCACGGCGACGTTGAACGAAGGGAAGCTCGACGTGCAGAGCATCGGCACCAGCCTCAAGGCGCTGGTGACGCCGACCTCTGAGTTCACCGCCGACGACATCACCAACGGGCTGTACGACACGAAGATGGGGCGGCCCGTCTTCTACGTGCGCGGGGTGGTGACGAACCGCTCGTCGAGCGCGGCGCGGCTCAGGGTGAAGGCCGAGATCCTCGATGGGCAGACGCTGGTGCGCAGCGCCGAGGTCGTGGCCGGACTACCGCCGACGCCCGAGGAGCTCTTCCGCCTGGCGACCCCCGACGAGGTGAAGGCGCTGCTCGAGCGGGGCACCTCGAAGGCCCCGACGGTCGAAGCCGGCGGCACGGCGCCCTTCCTCGTGCCGTTCGCCGAGTACCCGCCAGACCTCAAGGCCTTCCGGGTGCGCGTCACCGCGACGCCGGACGGGCAGGCGACCGCCGCCGCGCCGTAGGGTGAACTCGTCAGTCGTCATGAGTGGCCCGCGCAGCGCCGTCACCATCGTTCGCAGGCTGACGGTGCTGTCGGGCGGAGACGAGGTGCGCCGGAAGGCTGCCGCGCGTGTGCTGGCCGATCTGCCGCCGACCGAGGCGGTGACGCTGCTGCACGAGGTGCAGGTGTTGACGCGCGCGGGACACGCCGGGGCGCGGGAGGCGCAGCAGGCGCTGTCGCGCGCGCTGGAGCTCGAGGCCGAGGCGATTCCCCACGTCGACGTCCTGCGGCGCGCGGCTTCGCTGCACGGCGCGGCGACGGTCGAGCTGCTCTTCTCCGAGGGTGAGGCGGCGATGGCCTATGACGCGACGGCCGCGGCCCGCGCCGACGCGAAGCTCTTCTCGCAGCCGCTCGGGGTGCTGAAGTCTCGGGCGCGGCTGACGCAGAACCCCGACGAGATGGCCCGCTTCGCCGTGGCCTCGAACGCGGCGGTCGTGCGCGAGCTGTTGCGCAACGCGCGGCTCACCGAAGAGCTGGTGCTGCGCATCGCCGCCCGTCGGCCCGCGCGCCCGGAGCCGCTGGTGGAGATCTGGCGCTCGGATCGCTGGTCGAACCGCCCTTCCATTCGCCGCGCGCTCGCGCTCAACCCCTACCTGCCGGTCGACGTGGGCGCCCGCATCGTGCCGCTCCTCACCCGCGCCGACTTGAAGGACCTGGTGGCCGACAGCGGGCTGCACCCGAGCCTGAAGGAGCAGGCGCGCACGTTGCTCGAGCTGGGCCCCCGGCCGCCCTGAGGCTTCAGGGCTTCTTCACGTCGCCGTCGACCACCTGGGCGTCGGTCTGCCCGCGCTCGAGCTTCTTCGAGGCCGACGTGTCGACGAAGTCGTCACCCTTCGAGGCCTTCTTGAACGAATAGACAAACTTGCCGAGGGCGTTGCCGAGCTGGCCCATGCGCGAGGCGGAGAAGACGATCACGAGGATCGCTCCGATCATGAGGATCTCGCCGATTCCGAAAGGGCCCATGGCGGCTCCACCCTGACGCAAGCAGGGGCCTCGCGCAACTTGACGACCGGCCGGGCTCCCCCGCATGTGGCGGGCGATGATGCGAATCCTGGGGCACCGTGGGGCGAGCGCCGACTTCCCCGAGAACACCATCGAGGCCTTTCGTGGGGCGATGGCGCAGGGCGCCGACGGCGTCGAGCTCGACGTGATGCGCTGTGGCTCCGGCGAGCTGGTGGTGTGTCACGACGAGTGGCTGACCCGGCTCGCGGGGCTTCGCTGGGAGGTCGCCCACACGCCGTGGTGGAAGCTGTCGCGCGCCGACGTCGGCGGCCGGCTGGGCTTCGCCGCTGCGCGCATTCCCCTCCTCGACGAGGTGTTCGCCGCGCTGCCGACCGACGCCGTCGTCAACGTCGAGCTCAAGTGCGAGACGGTCGACGATGGAGGGCTGTCGGTCGAGGTGGGGCGCTTTCTCGAAGCGCGGGGGCTCTCGGAGCGGGCCTTCGTCTCGTCGTTCAACCCGCTCTGTCTGGTGCGCCTGGCGCGGGCCTTTCCCGGGCTCCGCCGCGGGTTGCTGGTCGATCCCGACAAGGCGTGGCTCCCGCAGGTGGCGTGGCTGCCCGTCGCGGCGAAGACGTCGATTCACCCGCACGCGAGCGCCGTCACCGAGGCGCGCATGAAGGCCTGGCGGGCGCTCCGCTACGAGGTCGCGGTGTGGACGGTCGACGACGTTCAGGAAGCACGGCGGCTCGAGGCGCTTGGCGTCGACTGGCTCATCACCAACCGGCCGCTGGCGCTGCGTCAGGCGTTGGGCCGCGCGTGACGGGCCTCAGAAGTCGAGGCCGAGCGAGCCGGTGAGGGCGAGCACCCCGGGAATGGTGCGCGTCTCCATGTTCGCGTCGCGGAAGGGCGAGAAGAACGCGTACGACACCTCGAAGTTGATGAGGGCGTGGCCACCGATGAAGCGCAGGCCGCCGTAGAAGCGGCTGTGGGTGTTCTGAATGGCCTGCAGCGAGGTGAAGACGAAGTAGTCGCGGAACAGCTCGGTGTCGGCCTCGGCCAGCGTGCGGGTGGGGCGGAAGTCGACGTTGCCCGTCGAGGCGCCCACGAAGGTGAGGCTCCAGCCACCGTAGGGCGTCAGCGTCACCATGCCGGCGATCGAGAACTGCTTGCCGATGCCGAGGTCGAGCCCGCCCGCGGTGAGATCGAAGTCGCGGCTGTTGATGAGCTTCGAGATGTAGCCGCGCACGGCCAGCTCCGGCAGGTACTGAAAGCCCTCGAGCACGGCCCACTTGAGCTCCAGGCCCCCGACACCCATGCGGCTCTCGGGGATCCACGAGGCGCGCGCGCCGACCTCGATGGAGAAGGGCAGCCCCTTTCGCACGTGCACGCCGGGGAGAATGCGCGCCCCACGAAAGTCGCCCACCGTGGGCAGCGAGCCGCCCTGGAGATCGTAGTAGGTGGTGGTGAGGGCGAAGGCGAAGCCCGAGTGGCCCAGGGTGTCCGGTGAGGCGCCGTTGGCCGCGGTGATGACAGCGCCAAACTGGCGGGCGAAGACGCGGAAGTTGCCGTTGGCCCGCGGGTCGGCCATGGCGCCATCGGGCTGCGGGTTGCCGAGCTTCGAGATCTGGAAGTCGTTCGAGAAGCCCTGGGCGAGGGCGGCGCTCCCCGAGAGGAGCACCGCGAGCGACAGGCCCAGAGATCGCGTCGACATGTGGAAAGACGCTAGCCGCGTCCTTCCAGCCCATCAACAAACCTTCAGGGCTTGGCCTGCTTCGGCGGCTCGTCGCTCAGGTTGGCGGCGACGGCGGGCGCGCGGCGGCGGATGACGACCGTCTTGCGGGTCGCGAAGTCCTGCGTCTCGCGGGCGATGACGGTGACGAAGTTGTTCCCCTCTTTCAGGGGAAACTCGGTCGTAAACTTCAGCTTGTCGCCGTCATCGGGCGTGCGGCCCTTGAAGAAGACCTTCTGGTCGTTCACCAGGACGAAGACGTCGAGCAGGGTGGGATCGGTCACGACGCTCGAGAGGGTGAAGTTGGCGCCGTCGACGGCGGTGCCGCCCTGGGCCGGGTCGAGGTTGACGCTGATGAGGGCCGGAGCGCGGAACGGCACGATCTCGAGCTCCTTGTCCTTCGGGAACACGGGCTTCTGGCCCCGCGCGTCGCGCAGGTCGGCGATCTTCACGAAGGCCGCCCGGTTCTCGGCCAGCTCGACGCGGGCGACGGTGGCCCCGCGGGCGAGCTCGGACAGCACCGCGCCCTTCGGCAGGCGGGCGATGACGGGCGCGCGCGGGTCGGCGCTGGCGTAGACCTCGGCCTTCTCGGCCACCTTGACGACGCCCTTCTTCGCCTCGAGCGCCACCGGCGCCACCGCGCCGTCGACGGGGATGACGAGCCTGTCGGTGAGGAACTCCTCGAGGGGCTCGTCGAGCACGTTGACGCGCAGCCCGAACTCGTCGGGCTTGAGCGACTTCTTCACCTCGAGCGAGAAGCGCGCCGTCTTCGTCTCACCGGCCTCGAGCTCACCCACCTTGAAGCGGCCCTTCTCGATGAAGATGTTGGGCTCGCCCGTGTTGCGGATCATCGCGAAGGTGTCGAGGGCCTTGCCGCCGCCGACGTTGGTGACGTCGAGCAAGAGGGTGACCGACTCGCCACGCTGGGCCACGCCGTCCTGGTTGCAGGCCTGGCAGTCGTCGAGGAGCTGCCACGAGTAGGCGAAGCGGGGCTTGGGCAGCTCGACGAAGTTGAGCTCGCCGGCCAGCGCTTCCTGCAGCACGCCCGAGTCGTCCTGGAACTTCACGGTCACACCATCACGGCGCGAGATGAGATCCTTCGGCAGCTTGACGCTGACGGTCCAGGTGCGCTGCTCGCCGGGCTTGAGGGCGCCGAAGAGGAACTCGCGGCGGTCGAGGTAGCCGTTCTCGCTCTCGATCCAGGCGCGCAGGCGCTTGATGGGTTCGGAGCCTTTGTTCTCGGCGGTCAGCTCGAGCTGCACCGTCTCGCCCGCGACGATCTTGCGGTCGACGTTGGGCTTGAGCGTGCTCTCGACGCTGGGCTTCTTCGGTGAGGCCCCGGGCGACCAGTCGATGCCGAGCGCGGTGATCGCGTTGGCGATGCGGTCTTCTTCCTTGCGCGAGGTGTCGTTCACGAACTTCTTGCCGGCCTCGATCATCTTGTCGCGTCGGGTGAAGGGCGCGGTGAGGAGGAAGTCGCGCGCGAAGGTGACCTCGAAGTCCTCGCGCACCTCGTCTTGCGATTCGGCGTCGAGCTGGTCGTCGAGATCTTCTTCGCTCGTCGAGCCCTCGCTGTCGGTCAGCACGTTCTTGCCCGCCTGCGCCTTGCCCTTGGGCGGGGCTGCCGCGGCCTTCGGGTCCTTCTTCTCCTCGGGCGGAGCCTTGGCGACCTTCTCCTTCTCTTCCTTGAGGTACTTGAGCGACAGGAGCGGCTTCTCGCGCACGACGACGTCTTCACGCTTCTTGGCGGCCTTGTCGTTCGACGGGTTGCCGAAGTGCGACTCGAGGTCGGCCTCGCCCATCGACTTGCGGGGCGCGAAGACGTCGACGCGGTCCTTCGAGACGCGCGTGGGGGTGAGCTGGATGTCGGGGGTGATGCCGACCTCTTGAATCGAGATGTCGCCGGGCGTGAGGTACTTGGCGATGGTGAGCTTGAGCGCGCTCTCGTCGGGGAAGTCGTAGAGCACCTGCACCGAGCCCTTGCCGAACGTCTGCCGGCCGATGATGACGGCGCGGTTGAGGTTCTTGAGCGCGCCGGCGACGATCTCTGAGGCCGAGGCGCTCCCGGCGTTCACGAGCACCGCGACGGGGTAGGCGTCATCGTCGTCATCGGGGTGGGCCTTCTTCTCTTCGCGCAGCTTGTCCGACAGGCCGACGGTGGCGACGATGGTGCCGCTCGAGACGAACACGTCGGACACCTGAATGGCCTGGTCGAGGAGCCCGCCCGGGTTGCCGCGCAGGTCGAGCACGACGCCCTTGAGGCCCGCGGCCGCGCCGTTCGTCTTCGCCTGCTGGCCGAGCTCGGTGAGCGCCGACTGCAGATCGCGGGTGGTGTTGCCCTGGAAGTTCTTGATGCGCACGTAGCCGACGTTCGAGGCGAGCAGCTTCGACTGCACCGACTCGATGGTGATGAGCGCGCGGGTGAGCGTCATGACCTGGGGCTTGTCCCAGCCCTTGCGGTTGACGGTGATGGTGACGCGCGAGTCGACCGGGCCACGCAGCTTCCCGACGGCCTCGTTGAGGTCCATGTTGACGGTCGACTCTTCGCCGATGCGGGTGATCTGGTCGTCCTTCTTGATGCCTGCGCGGAAGGCGGGCGTCTTGGGCAGCACCTTGACGACGGTGAGAATGCCCTCGCGCATCTGAATGACGAAGCCGAGGCCGCCGAACTCGCCCTTCGTCGAGAGCTTCATCTCCCGGTACATCTCGGGCCGCAGGAGGATCGAGTGCGGGTCGAGCGTGTTCAGCATGCCGTTGACCGCCGCGTACTCGATCTCGCGGGTGTCATCGGTGGGGCGCATGTTGCGCGAGATGAAGTCGAACACGTCTTTCATGGTGAACGACATGCGCCAGAGCGTGTCGACGTGGGTGATGTCGAACTCGCGCGCCTTGCCGTTGACGTTGAGGCGCACCTTGCCGCTCTCGGCCGACCCGTCGACCATCACCTCGGGCACCGACTTCTCGACGGCCTCGAGGGCGGCGACCATCATCTCCTTCGGGCGCACGCGCTTGGGGTCGACGTAGTTGTCCTTCACGTAGAGGATCACCTTCGTCAGCACGCGCAGCGCCGAGAGCTCGTGCGTGGACTTCGACTCGTCGCCGCCACGGCCCGGAGCCGCTTCGGCCTCCTTCGACATGGTGAGCGAGAGGGGGACGCGGTCGTTTCCAGCCAGCGCCCACGCGATGATGAGCGCGGCGACGACCAGGACCCGGCGGAGCATGTGCATGATGTGAGTCTCTTCCTCGAAGTGCCTTCGGAAACGTCGGCCTGTCGAATGACCGGTCGAGCCTAACCAGCGGGGTGTGCCCCTTCAAGGAAGGCCAACACGGGGCGCGTCGACCACGTTCCGATTGGCCCACAGCCACGACGGGGAGGTTCAGCGCGCTGGGGGCGGCCCCGACACGGCGCCGGCCTGCCGGAGCGCCCGGTAGAGCAGCGTCCCCGCCACCACGGCGACGGGCATGAGGAAGAAGTTGAGCACCGGCACCCAGAGCATGACGTACAGCGCCGCGCCGAAGCCGAGGGCGAGCGTCAGCCGGCGGCGCAGCGCGGCGAGCACCTGACCGAAGGGGTAGAGGTGGCGGGCCATCGGGTTCGAGAGGTGCTCGACCGAGAGGCAGAACATGCTCCACATCGAGCCGAAGACGGCCCAGGCGACGCTGCCGGCGCCCGGCACGAGGTTGAGGGGCAGCAGCACGAGGAGCCCCAGCACCTGGGTGACGAGCCGCAGCAGGGTGTGGCCCAGCGACTCGGCGGTGCCCCGAATCGTCCGGCCCAGCTCGAACGGCGGGCTGACGAAGTCGCCGCAGCGCTCTTCGGTGGCCTCAGAGAGCGGATCCTGCAGGGGGGCGAGCACAAGGTTCGGGAGCGTCAGCGCGGACACGAACGACGCGAGCGAGAAGAAGAGGAAGCCGACGATGGCCGAGGCGACGCTGCGCCAGCCGCCCGTGCCGATGAGGCCGTCGGCCCACCCGAAGGCGCGCGGCCAGAAGAAGACGACGATGCCGGCCAGCAGCCCGGCGGTGACGAGGCCCGACAACAGCGACAGCCCGAACAGCTTCGGCGTCGACACCATGATGCGCACGGCCCGGAAGGGCAGGGCGAGGCCGCGGAAGAAGTCTCCGAGCGTCGGCGCCGCAGGAAGGGTGGGGACGATGTCGTTCAAATGGCGCGACCCTGAGGGTCCGACGTTATAGAGCCGCCTCCATTGCATGTCGCTCGATGCCCGCCAGAGTGAGGCGCCGTTGACGTCCCTCGAGGAGCTCGAGGCGACGTTCCGCTCGGCGGAGCGGCGCGACGGCCCGGGGCTCATCGGGCTGGAGCACGAGAAGCTCATCTACCCGCTGAGCGGCGTGCGCGCGGTGCCGTACGAGGGCCCCTCGGGCATCGGGGCGCTGCTGGCGCGCTTTTCGGCCGATGGCTGGGAGCCGTTTCGCGAGGCGCCGGGGCTTCCCGTCATCGCGATGACGAAGGGGTCGGTCACCCTCTCGCTCGAGCCGGGAGGCCAGTTCGAGCTCTCGGGCGCGCCGCACCCTACGGCCCGGGCCGCCCACGCCGAGAACGTCGAGCACCTCGCCCGCCTCGCCGAGCACACCCGCGCGCTGGGCCTGCGGGTGGTGACGCACGGCTACCGGCCCTTCGACGTGCTGGGTGAGATGCCGTGGATGCCGAAGTCCCGCTACGGCGCGATGAAGCAGACGCTCGGCGCGCGGGGCTCGCACGCGCTCCACATGATGTTGATGACGGCCACCGGTCAGGTGTCCCTCGACTGGCAGGACGAGGCCGACTGCGCGAAGAAGGTGACGGCCGCCGCGCGCATGACGCCGGTGACGGTGGCGCTCTTCGCCAACTCGCCCATCGTCGAGGGCCGCGAGTCGGGGTTCCAGTCGTTTCGCAGCCGCGTATGGAACGACGTCGATCCCGCGCGGTGTGGAACGCCAGCCTTCATGGTCGACGGCTCGTTCTCGTACCGGCGGTACGTCGAGTGGGCGTGCGAGGCGCCGCTGTTGTTCCTGCGCCGCGATGGGAAGTACCTGACGCCGAAGCTCACCTTCGGCCAGCTGCTGCGACAGGGCTACGAGGGCAAGCCGGCGCTGGCGAGCGACTGGGTCGATCACCAGTCGACGCTCTTCCCCGAGGTGCGCATCAAGCGCGTGCTCGAGGTGCGCTCGGCCGACTGCAACGACGCCGCGATGACGGGCGCGCTCGCGGCCCTCATGCGTGGGCTCCTGTACGATCGCCAGGCGCTCGACGGCCTGTACGACGCGCTCGCGATGACGCCGGCCCAGCACCACGCGCTGCACCTCGCCGCGCAGCGTGACGGGCTCGACGCCGAAGCCGCCGGGTTCTCGGTGAAGGCGATGGCCGCGACCGTGCTGAAGCTCGCGGCCGATGGTCTGTCGCGGCTCGACCCGGCCGATCGCCCGTTGTTGGCGCCGCTCGAAGCCGTGCTCGCCGACGGGCGCTCACCGGCCGTGCGCACGCTGGAGGGCTTCCGCCAGCGCTCGACCGACTCGGCCTTCCTCGGCTGAAACGCCGTGCACCCAGGACTCGGCCGTCCCCGGTCCACCGTGAGCCAGCGCCGCGGCGTGGGAGGCCTTGCGCGATGGTGACGGAACGAGCGCGCCCGTTTCAGCGCTCGGTCAGCCCTTGATGGCCGCGGCGATGCGGTCGGGATGCCACGAGTCGGGGCCGTACCGGCCGAGGATCACCTTGTTGCGATCGACCAGGAAGGGCCCCTTGTCGCCGGGCTTGAGCGCGTAGCCGGCGGCGGGCTTCTCGACGACGAGCTCTCCCACCGAGTCGCCGCGCAGCACCTTCTTCACCGACAGCTTGACGGTCTGCGAGGCGGCGAGGTTGCCGACGCTGGTCGACCCCGGGGGCGCGTCTTTGCGGGGCGGAGTGGGGCCCGAGGCGACCACCTCGGTGACCTCGGCCTCGACGATCCACGTCGCGTTGGGCAGCACTTCGTCGAGCGGCTCAGGAGGCTTGGCCATGGCTCACTCGACCCACATCAGGCTCTGGAACAGCTTCATGAACTCGCTCACCTTCAGCTTGAAGATGCCGTCGTTGGGGCCGTTGTTGCGCGGCTCGGACTCGGCCCAGGGGTTGCGCAGCACGATCAGCTTCTCGGTGCCCTGCTGCTCGTACCCGAGGATCGAGTACGCGTGATCGGCGTACACGCCGGTGTTGGTGTACCGGCTGGACTCGTCGCTGCCGAAGGTGCCGGCGCCCACCGGCTTCTTCGCGTCGAGGGCGCGCTTGATGGTGTCGAACACCCGCGCCTCGTTCGACCACGACAGCGCCATGTACTCGGCGTTCTGGCCCAGGCACGCCTCGAAGACGTCGTTGACGAGGCCGCCGTTGCCGATGTCGTTGTAGCTGCCCTTCCACTGCGCGTAGGCCTTCTCGACGAGCGGGTACCAGAGCTCCATCTGGCGCGCGTCGTTCGAGTTCGTGCTGCGCCCGTAGAGCGGCCCGCCGAAGCTGCGCACGTAGAGATCGGCGTCGACCTTCACCGGCACGTCCTTGAAGCGGCCCGTCGCCCAGTCGCGCTGCTTGAAGGTGACGGTGAAGGTGCCGTCGCCGTTGTCCTTCACCATGCGCGTGATGGCGTCGGGGTTGATCTTCGCGATGGCCGCCATGGCCGCCGGGAAGTAGCAGTTGCCGATCTGTCCCTGCGCGACGTCTTCGGCCTTCGGGCCGTCGATGAAGAGCGGGCCGGTGAAGCGCGCCTTGCTGAAGCGCGGCTTGCCGGCGGCGTCGAGCTCGTCGGCGTGGAGCGCCGGGTCGGGCACGAGATCCTGCGTGCCGGGCTGGCCCCCGGGCACGGTGACGTTGCCGACGGCCTCGCGGAAGTCGACGTTGTTCTTCCCGTCGGTGGCGGCGACGGTGAACGAGTCTCCGGCGCGGCCGTTGACGGTGACGTTCGCGGGGAAGTTGCCCTTGTCGTCGAGGGTGACCGAGAACGACTCTCGGGTGCGGTTGTTCGTGAGCCGCAGCTGCGCGCCCGGCTCGCTGATCTGCCGGCTCGCGTTGATGTTGGTGACGGCGATCTTCCCGCTGCCGGCGTCGGCCAGGCCGATGCGGAAAAGCGCCACCGCGGCGTTGCGGGTGTCGCGGGTCTCGAGGCCCTTCGCGTTGATGGTGACCCAGTCGCTGGTGGAGCCGTCGTCGTAGCGCGCCCGAATGCGCACGACGTCTCCTTCGCGGAGCGCCATGTCGCCGGTGAGCTTCGCCATGTCGAAGCGGCCGTCCTGGCCGGCCTTGCCGACGACCATGGTGTCGTCGACGCGGTAGCGGCCCGTCGGCGCCGCCGAGAGGTTGATGGCCTCGATCTGCGCGCCCGCCTTGGTGAGGCCCGACAGCCCGTTCTTCTGGTCGCCGGTGATGGTGAGGCCGTTGGTGGGCGGCGGGGTGATGGTGGTGCCGCGCCCCAGCACCGCGTCGAGGAACTGCTTGGCCGAGGGCTCGAGCGGCACCTGGCCCGAGTCGACGATGGCGGCGAGGTCGCGCTTCTCGGACGCAGACATGCCCCGCTGCACGAGGGCCACCTGCTGCTCGCGCGTCATGCCGGGCTTCTTGAGCTCGGCGAGCACCTTGTTCGACGACCAGCCGCTGCGGTCGCCCACCTGCGCGAGGAGCTGAAGCACCTGCTCCTGCCCGAGCTTGAGGCCGGGGTTCGAGCGGTGCTGGGCCTCGAAGGTCGAATAGAGCGACGAGAGACGGCGGTCGGAGATCTGCGGCATGTCGAGGGGCTCCTGCGTCGGTGCGGCGAAACGACCTTCCTACGACGGGTCGTGGACGATGTGGAAGACCTTGCCCCACACGGCCCCGCGCCGTCTTCCCATGCGGCTGGATTCTTTCAATCTTCCGGTTCGAAAAACGGGAAGAGCGGTGGCGTTTCCCCGAGGTTCGGGCCACGGGCTGTGGCAGCTTGCGCGCCCATGAACGTCAAGCGCGACGCCTCCGTGGCGACCTTCCTCCGCAGCGTGCCGGTGTTTCACGATCTCAAAGGGCCGAGCCTCGACATCCTCTTCGACTTCCTCGAGGAGCAGACGTGGGCGCCGGGCGATCACATCTTCAACGAGGGCGAGCTCGGCCGGACGATGTACGTCATTCGCGACGGCGAGGTCGAGGTGGCGCGCAAGAGCACGCGCGGCAACCAGGTGCCCATCGTTCGCCTGGGGCCGGGTGAGACGTTCGGCGAGATGACGCTGGTGGAGCTGCAGCCGCGCAGCGCGACGTGCGTGGTGAAGAAGAAGACGACGACCTACGCGCTGACGAACCTCGACCTGTGGAACCTCTACAAGTCCGACAACTACGCCTACATCATCATCCTGCAGAACATCTGCCGCATGCTGTCACGGCGGTTGCGCAAGGCTGACAGCCGCATCGTCGAGTTCCTCGACATGCTCGACGAAGCGGGCGTGTCGAAGAAGCCGGGCAAGGCGAAGGCGAAGGGCAAGAAGAAGTGACGCCGGC
This sequence comes from Myxococcaceae bacterium, assembly GCA_033763395.1. Taxonomy (GTDB): domain Bacteria; phylum Myxococcota; class Myxococcia; order Myxococcales; family Myxococcaceae; genus Xiheimicrobium. The sequence continues at coordinate 18,086 of JANRKQ010000215.1, read as the reverse complement.
GCGTTAGAGCGGTCGCATGTTCACTGGTCTCGTGCAGGACGTAGGCACCGTCGAGCGGCTCGTGCCGGGCGGGGTCACCGACGTGTGGGTTCGGGCCGGCTTCGATCCTGCCGACTACCGGCATGGTGAGTCGATCAGCTGCGACGGCGTGTGCCTGACGGTGGTCGAGTGGAAGGAGCGCTCGTTTCGCGTTCAGGCGGCGCCCGAGACGCTGAGCCGCACGACGCTGGGCCGCTGGGCGCCGGGCACCCGCATCAACCTCGAGAAGGCGCTGCGCGTCGGAGATCGGCTCGGTGGCCACTGGGTGCAGGGGCACGTCGATGGCGTGGCCGAGGTGCTCGAGGTGCGGCCCGACGGCGGCTCGTGGCGGCTGAGCTGCTCGTTGCCCGGCGCGCTGGCGCCGTTCTTCGTCGAGAAGGGCTCGGTCTGCATCGACGGCGTGTCGCTGACGCTCACCGAGGTGTCGGCCCAGCGCTTCGGCGTGATGCTGATCCCCGAGACGTGGGAGCGGACGAGCCTGTCGACGAAGACGCCCGGTGCGAAGGTGAACCTCGAGGCCGACATCGTCGGCAAGTTCGTGGCGAAGATGATCGGCGCGCGCGGCGGGTTGACCGAGGAGCAGCTGCGCCTCGCCGGCTTTGCGCGGTGAGCCGGGCGCTGGTGCTCGAGGTGACCGAGGTGGCGTCGGTGCCGCTCGTGCCCGAGCTGCGGCTCCACCTCTTGATGCCGGCGAGCCCGCTGTGGCACGCGACGCCTGAGGAGGCCGCGGCGCGTGGGCTCGTCATGCCGTACTGGGCGGTCGCGTGGCCGGGCGGGCAAGCGCTCGCGCGGTGGGTGCTCGATCATCCATCGGTCGTCGAGGGCCAGCGGGTGCTCGACGTGGGGTGCGGCGGAGCCATCGAGGGCCTGGCCGCGGCGAGGGCGGGGGCGAGGAGCGTTCTGTGCGCCGACGTCGATCCACTCGCGGTCGAGGCGGTGCGACTGAATGGTGCGCTCAACGGGCTGCCGACCCGCGCCGACGGGCGAGGCCCGGGCTGTGAGCTCGAGGCGTGGTGGGGCGATCCCCTCGAGCGCGCGCCGGCCACGTTCGTCTGTGACGTCGTGCTCGTGGGCGACGTCACCTTCGACGAGGCGATCACCGCGCGGCTGGTGCCGTGGCTGCGGGCGAACGCCGAGCTGGGTCGCACGGTGCTGGTCGGCGACGCGGGCCGGGTGTCGCTGCCGGACGACTTCGTCGCGCTGGGAACGCACGCCGCGCCGTATGACGGCAACCCCGTGGGCTCGACCGACTGGATCGTGACGGTGCGCGAGGTGCGCGGCCATCGGTGAAGACGCGCTCGGCCGCGCGCAGTGACACGGGCCGCTCCACACACGAGGCGACCCACCGCTCCACCGCACAGGTCAGCGTCTTTCACGTCCGGTGAAAGTCGGGCCCGGTGCGTGATTCACGCTCCGTCCGCTCGCGACCGGCACCGAACGGCCGCGCCCGCTGAAGGCAGCGAATCCAGGCGGGCTCGGCGCTACCGGCGTGGCCGTCTGGGGGCCTTCTTCGCGGCGGGTTTCTTCGCGGTCGCGAGGCCCTTGCTCACAGCCGGCTTCTTCTTCTTCGCGAGCGTCGGCGGCGCCAGCCGGTGCGCGCGCTTCGCCCAGGCCGCGAACAGCTCCGGGTCGTCGTAGAAGCCCTCGGGCACGACGATCCACTCCTTCATCGTCATCGACGGGCCCTTGCCCTCGTAGACCCACGGGTGGCCGCCGGCCGCGATGAGCTCGGTGCGCGCCGCCTCGTCGGCCAGCTTCAAGATGACCTCGTCGTCGGTGACGATGCCAGCGAACATGCCGCCGTTGGGCGCGAAGAAGCCGTGGCCGCCGAACATCTTCCGCGGGGTGTGGGGCAGCGCGGCGCACGCATCGGACAAGAGCTCGAACGATCGCGACATGTGGGCCCAGCAGGATTCGAACCTGCAACCAAGCCGTTATGAGCGGCCAGCTCTAACCGTTGAGCTATAGGCCCCGGTGCTTCAGGGAACGACGAGTCGATAGCGCTGCTCGCGCGTCAAACCAAGCGCCCGCGCACCGACGTTGCCCCGTGGGGTTTTCCGACGGCCGCGCTACAACGCCCGGCCGTGCCCCGTCGGAGCAGCAAGACCACCCGCGACACGTACCACCACGGCGATCTGCGCAACGCGCTCGTGAAGGCAGCGGTCGAGCTGGTCGAGGGCTCGTCACCGGAGGAGCTGACGTTGCGCGAGGTCTCGCGGCGCGTGGGCGTCAACCACCGCGCGGCGTACCGGCACTTCGCGGACAAGACGGCGCTGCTCGCGGCGGTGGCCGAGGACGGCTACCGCGATCTCCTCGCGGCCATGGAGGGCGCCCTCACCGCGCTGCCGGCTCGCGCGAAGCCCGCCGATCGACTCACTGCGCTGGCGGTGGCCTACGTCACGTTCGCGGTCGATCAACCCGCGCGGTACCGCATCATGTTCGGTCGGCGGCTCAACGAAGACGGGCGGTTCAACACCCTCGAAGATCTCGTCGCGCGCGCCTACGGCCTGCTCGCTGGGGAGCTCCGCGCGGGCCAGGTGTCGGGCCATTTCACCGAGCACCCGGTGCGGGAGCTGGTCTTCGGCTTCTGGTCGCTCACCCACGGCTTCGCGAGCCTGGCCATCGTGCGGCGGCTCAAGGTGAAGCGCGCGCTGCTCGAGTCGTGGAGCCGCGAGGTGTTCGGCCCCTTCATCTCGGGGCTGGCGCGCTGACGGCCCAGGCGGCGTGCGCTCGGCCAAGCCTGTCGGTATCCACGCTCGTCACCTCCATCGGGGAGGAGCTCCCGTCGGTCGGAGCCGCGGGCTCGCAGCTCAGCGCAGGCGCGCGAGCACGGCCTTGATGGTGCTGCTCTGGCCGTCGAGGTCGAGCCCACGCTCCACCGCGCGCTGCCGGACCGTCTCGTCGAACGCCGCCTGCCGGCCCTCCGCGTCGAGATCGTGCCAGTTCGGGTGGCTCTTCACCGCGCCGTCGGCGCCGCGCTCCCGGTGCGCTGACACCACACGTTCGACGAGCAGGGCGTCTTCGGGCGTCATGGCGACAGCTCCAGATCGAGATCGACGCCGGCCTTCTTGAGGCACTCAGCGAGGAACTTCCGCGCGCGGGTGACGTTCTGCAGGAATGTGTTGAGGGACATGCGCAGAGCGGCCGCGAGGGCGTGGTCGTCACCGGTGCCTTCGAGCCGCTTCGCGAGCGCCTGCCCGGGCTGCGGCGGCAGCTTCTCTCGGCACTTCGAGATGGCCGCGCGCAGCTTCGGGTCTGGCGCCAGCGGCTGTACCTCGCCCTGGGCGTCGAGCGCGCGGTGGAGCGCCTCGACCTCGGTCGGCGTCGGATTCGTCTTGCGCAGCTCGCTCAGGGCCACGTTGCGCGTCGTCGTGACGGCGAAGCGCAGCAGCGCGTTGGGGCGGCCGTCGTGCACGAAGCGCGGCGCCACCTGCCAGACGCGCAACAGCGCCTCCTGGAGCACGGCCTCGGTGTCACACAGCGTCGCGAAGGGCCGCAGGGTCTGCCGGAGCGACGACTCGACCGACGACGCCCACTGCCCGAAGGCAGCCGCGTCGCCGGCCGAGATCCGCGCGAGCTGGTCCCGCTCTGCTTGCATCGCGACTCCTCTCGCCGCCCACCCGTCACGGGCGTGGACGGCGCCGTTCTGCACCGGTCACTGCTCGATGACCACTTCGACGTTCTGCCCGGCGCTGACGAGCTGCACGCGGGCCGGGCCCTGCACCTCACCGGGCAGCGTGAGCGTCAACGTCAGCACCAGGCCCTGGCCGTAGACACCGTTCGAGGTGGTGAACGAGAAGTTCACCTGCGCCTTCACCGTGGTGCCGTCCGCGAGCTCGACGATGGCGTCCTTCGCGGGCACCCAGTCGATGGTCTCGTCGACGACGATCTCGAGATCGAGGCGCGTGCCGTGCTGGCGGAGCAGCTTCGCCACCAGACGCCGGGCCCCACCACCGGGCGACACGGCCTTCTTGAGCTTGTCGACGAGCGCCCCCAGTCCGAACCCGCGGGACTTGCGGGCCGCCTGGTCCCTCGCGGGGGGCGCACCAGCGGGCGCCGAGGGAGCGGGCGGAGCGGGTGGCGGCTCCATCACGCTCGAGCGGCTCTCCTCGTCTTCGTCGGCGAAGCTGTCGGCAGGCGCACCGGTCGGCGCGAGGAACGAGCCCTTCGCCTGCCCTTCGGCCGACGAGGCGTCATCGACCTCGTCGCGCATGATGGGTTCGGGGGCTCCACGGGGCGCTTCGCCAACCTCCTTCTTGACCGACTCCTGGGCGCGGGTGCGCGCCATCGACGGACGAGCAGGCATCGCACCCGCCATCGTCTGCATCGGTGCGGCCGCCATTACAGGCCGCAGCCCCACACCCTCGGCCGACAGCCCGTAGGCGAGCTCGTGCGGCTGGGTGACGTTGCGCCGCGGCAGGCGCGGGTCGACGGTGAGCTGCTCGCTGATGGCCACCCACGAGGTGAGGCGCGTGGAGATCTGGAACGACAGGCCCAGCTCCGTCACCGCGGGATCGACCTTCACGCCGGGCTCGACGAGGCGCTGGGTCTCGAGATCCTCCACCAGCTCGCGGGCGAACAGCGTCGCCACGGAGCGGCTGCCCTGGCCGAGGTCGGCCGCCGGCACCTGGAGCGACTCCTCGAAGTCACCCACCGCCGTGCGCGCGCGGATCGTCAGCGTTCCGCCGGTGGCCTTGAGCCGCATCGACAGCAGGGCCGGAGCGCCGCCATACACGTCGGGCAGGCGCTGCGGGGCCGACAGCTCGAGCGCGTCGCCTCCGAGCGTGACGTCGGTGAGCAGCGGCGCCGAGGTGCGCGCGAGCAGCCGGCGGATCATCACCTCGACGTCTTCTCCCAGCCCCATCACCAGCTCGACGCCCCGGCCACAGCGCGCCGCCGGCTGGGTGAGCGAGCGGTTGACGCCCGAACCGACGCCGATGGTGTGCACCCGCGAGCCCTCGGGCAGGCGCTTCGAGATGGCGGTGAGCACCTCGTGCTCCGAGCCGATGAGGCCGTCGGTGATGAGCACCACCTGCCGCTGGGCCTCGGCCCGCACGCCCGACAGCGCCTCGATGATGCCGCTCGCCATCTCGGTGCCGCCCGACGCGCGCAGCTTCGCCAGCCAGGCCTGCGCGTCCTTGCGGTTGGCCGCCGTCGCCGCGACGGCCTCGCGCTTCCACCGCCGAGGAGACGAGGAGAACTCGATCAGCTCCAGCGTGTCGCGCTCGGTGAGCGAGTCGACGAGCGCCGAGGTGAAGCGCCGCGCCTGATCGAGCGGCTGGCCCGACATCGACCCCGACGTGTCGAGGAGGACGATCAGATCGCGCTTGAGCGCCGTGACGTGCGCCTCGGCCGACGGCGGCACCAGCGTCAGCAGCCCGTACGACGAGGTCGACGACGGCCCCTTCGCAGGACGGCACACGTCGAGCTCGACGCCGACGGCCAGGCTCGCCGCGCGCCACCGCACCACCACGTCTCGGTCCAGGCTCGCGCCCGCGTCGTTCGCGAACGCCACGTCGGTTCCATTCAGCCCCCGCACCGTGTGGAGCGCGTGGCTGGGCGACTCGGGCCGCACTCCCTCGGCGAGCCGATCTCGCACCGTCAGGCCCAGCGTCAGCTTCACCGGCATCGCCTGATCCGCCACGTCGACGGTCACCTTCGCGTGATCCGCCACGCGCCCGGGCTCGCCGAGGTAGCGGGGCGCCACCACCGTGGGGAAGCGCCATTCCCAGAAGCCGTCGGGCAGCCACGCGAGCTTCTGATCGATCGTCACCTCGCAGATGACGGACAGCCGCGGCGGCACGTTGCCGACCTCCTGGGTGAAGAGGCTGGTGCGCTCTTGATCGAGGATCGCGGCGGTGCGGCCCGACAGCACCGCGTCTTCGAAGCGCGCGCGCGCCTGCTGCTTCGTGTCCACCTCGCCGACGATGCGCTGATCGCCGATGGTGAACGAGAAGCCGCTGACCGCTCCATCAGCCGGCAGCGGGAGCGAGTAGGTGACGCGCAGCGGCTCGGCGTGCGGGTTGTGGAACGTCTGCGACAGCGTGACGCGCACGAGGCCTGCCTTCGCGTCGGCGGACAGCGACGCGCCGGTGAGCGGCAAGGTGCGGCCGTCGAGGCTGACGAGGCGGCCTCCAGACGACTCATACGAGGAGGTTGCGTGGGGAGCGGCGGCGGGCATGGCGTGGTTCCTTTCGTCGAGGGGTTCAAGACCCTCAACGCGACCAGGCCCGCAGTCTGTGACAGCGATCTTTTTTCTGCGAGGAAACCCGTTGGTTTCGTTCAGGAAATCGGGACTCAGCGCACCCGGAGCAGCGAGATGCCAGGCGGCCCGACCACCAGCACACGGGTGCCGTCGAGGCTGACGACGGCCGTTCCGCCGCTGGGGGCTTCGAGGTCGCGCCAGCCGATGCCCTGCTGCTGCTGGAACACGGAGTCGTCGGTGACGACGTAGCGGTCGGTGGAGCCGAGGCCCCAGGCCATCGCGCGCACTTCGCCGGGGGGGAGCGTGGCGCTCTTCCAGTCGGGGCCGGGGCCCTGCACGAGGACGGCCGCGTTCGAGGGCGCTTCCCGCTTGCCGAGGACCCACAGGCCATCGGTGTCGAAGCGCGCCTGCCGCCAGGTGGCGGGCACGGGTGGCGCGAGCGGCTCGAAGCGGGTGCCAGTCCAGGTGAAGAGCGCGTCGCCTGCGAAGGCGACCAGCTGATTGGCGCCGGCGGCGATACCCGCGAAGGGGCGCATCGAGAGCTCTTCCAGCACGAGGTCGACGTCCCACGGGCCCGCGCGCCCATCGGCCGTGACGACGAACAGCACGCCGTTGAGCCGGGTGACGCCGGTGAAGGCGACCGGGCCGTGGCTGTGCTGCACGCGGCCCAGCGCGGTGGGGCGACCGGAGATCAACGTGCCGTCGTCACCCGCGAGGTCGAGCACGCCATCAGCGCCGATGTGCAGCGCGCGCAGCGTCGCGGTGACGCCGAGGTCGACGGGCGCTCCCCAGGCGTTGTTACGGAACGGGAGCAGCAGGCCGCGATCGCCGACGGCCCACACGGTGCCGTCGGGAGCCTTCGCGGCGGCGTGGAGGGTGACGGGGTGGAGCGTCGGCACCACGCTCCAGCGGGGGCGGGCGGTGGGATCCGACGGCGTCACCCGGAGCGTGAGCGCACGGGACACGCCGCTCCAGCTCGCGCCGAGGCGCACCTGGCCGGCGCAGGCGGCGTCTTCGGAGGGATCGCAGCGGAAGGTGACGCTGCCCTCGCCGTTGACGAGGGCGACCTGCTCACCCTCGACGAAGGACCCGACGCCGGCGGTGAGCTGCACGGCGCCGGTGCCGGAACTCCCATCAGGCCGCGTGGCGATGACGCGGATGATGGCGCGCTCGAAGCGGCCGTCGAAGACGGTGCGGTCGCTCAAGAGGCTCAGCTCGGGCTCGGCGGGCGGGCCGCAGCGAGCCAGACACAACACGGAAGCGGCGAGGGCCAGGTGACGACGCATGGAAGGAGTCTCCTCGTCGTCGCCTTCGGCACGCGCCGCTGGTGGGGTTAAGCCCGGGGGTTACTTCCGCCCCACCTCGATGGTGAAGCGGAAGGGCGGCTGCATGTCCGAGCCCCAGACGCTGATGGCGTAGCTGTCGCCTTCCTTCGCGCTCTGCGGCACTTCGAAGCGGTAGGTGAAGACCTCTTCGCCGCGCTTGATGCCGGCGCGCAGGCCGGGGCCGTAGGCGATGCGGCCGAGCCCGTCACCGCCGCGCGCGTCGGCCACGACGTCCATCACGCCGCCCTGGGTGAGCTTGACGTGCTGGCCGTCGAGCACCTGGCCCGGGTTGGCCGGGTTGCCGTGAATGCGCAGGTACTCGACCGCCGAGCCTTCTTCGGTGTTGGCGAGCCCCGGCGCCGGGCGCTGGATGAAGAACTGCCTCTTGAAGAGCGGAGCCTGCTTCATGACGTGGCCTCGTTGGTGCGTGAGTGAGAACGACGACTGCGAGGCCCATTGTCGGGGCTTCGAATGCGTTTGTCTCTTGAGTCACGGTCGCCCCGGGTGACGTCAGGCCCGTGGCGCAAGCGTGCGCCGTCGCGACGCGAACTTGTCTCGTGGGGTGGCGCACGACCCGCCGGCCGAGGGGGTCAGCGCGACCCGTTCGACGTCGGTTGACCCACCGGTTTGGGCGCGTCGGCGGGCGCGGGCGCGAGGCGTTTTTCGAGGGTGGCGAGGCGGGCGAGCGTCTGCTCGTAGAGCGCGTCGACCTTCACGTGGAGCTGCGTCACCTCGAGGCCCGCGCGCATGTTCGCGTCGTACTCGGCGTCGGAGCGGATGCGATCTTTCGCGGCCTGGCGGTTCTGGCTGATGAGCACCATGCACGAGAGGAAGATGGCCTCGAGCGAGACGATCATCGTCAACAGGCCGAAGGGGAAGGGATCGAACGCGTGCACGCCGGGCACGACGTCGAGGTTCACCGCGATCCACGCGGCGAACCACAGCATGTGCAGCACGAGGAAGCTGATGCGGCCGGAGAAGTCGGCGGCGGCGTCGGCGATGCGCTGCACCGTGGTGAGCTTCTCTTCGACGGCCTCGTTGGGGCTGTAGGTGGGGCGAATGCCGATGAGCTTGTCGGCTTCGCGCAGGCGCTTGCCGATGGTGGCGAGCACGTCCATCGCGGCGGTGGGGTGGCGCTTGAAGAGCAGCTCGAGATCGCCGCGGTCCAGGCGCACGGCGCGGGTGCCCTCGAGGGCGACGGCCGAGGCGCTGCGCGGGTCGCCGTCGAGGAGCGAGAGCTCTCCGAAGAAGTCGCCGGCCTTCGCGGTCTCGAAGACGACGCGCTGGCCGATGGTGTCTTCGACGAAGATCTCCACGGCGCCGGCGACGACGATGAAGATCGATCCGCCGGGGTCTCCGCGCTTGAAGACGACCTGCCCGGGCTCGAAGGTGACGTCGTCGAGCTGCGCGGCCAGCAGGGTGCGCTCCTCTTCGTCGAGGCGCTCGAAGAGGGGAACGCTGGCGAGCAACGTCGTGTCGGCAGGCATGCGACAGCGGCACCTACCTGCCCTGACGAGGGAGGGCAACCCATGGCGGCGAGGCGTTTGCAGTCGCTTCAGCGGTGATGCGGTATGGTGCCTCTCGACGCGCGGTCGTATCGCGGGGTGAGGGGTCGAGGGTGACGGTCAGGGTCGGTGGGGACTTCGCGGAGGACGGTTCGTGGACGTGATCGATTGGCAGGCGCTGAAGGAGAACTGCGCCGGTGACGACGCGCTGGTGAACGAGATCGTCGAGCTCTTCCGCAAGGAGGGCCCGGTCTTGTTGGCTGACGTGAAGAAGGCCGTGGGCAGCAACGAGGCGTTGGCGATCAAGCGCACCGCGCACCGGCTGAAGGGCGCGCTGGTGAGTTTGGCGGCGCAGCAGGCCACGTCGCTTGCGAGGGATCTCGAGCTGGCCGGCGCGCAGAATGATCTGTCGAAGGTGACGCAGCTCGAGACCGAGCTGGAGCGCGAGATGGCGAAGCTGCTGGGCGTGCTGCAGAACCGGGCGTCGTAGCGGGTTGGTTGCGCGCGGGCCTCGAGCCCCTGCGCCATGAGTCGCGTCACGGGAATGAGCGTCATGACGACTTCGTCCTGGCGCGACGCCGGGTCGTCACCGCGGACTGTGCCTCGGCTTCTGCGAGCGAGTTGAACGGTGGCGCTTCGAAGAGCGCGCCGAAGGCGTCGGTGACACCCAGCGCGATGGCGATGCGGAGGGCGGTCTCGAGGGTGCCCATGCCGCTCGCCTCGAACCGGCGCAGGGCCTTGAGCCCGACGCCGGCGTTCGTTGCGAGGTCGGCTTGCTTCACGTTTCGCAGAAGACGGAGGTGCCTGGCGCGAGCGCCGACCTCATGAAGGGTGTCGGCGACTCCTGGAAAATAAGAGGCCATATTGAGGCTTTTATCATTCTCTTCGGCAGATAAACTGCCCAATCAGGACCTTTTCGAGGGTGACCCGACGACGCGACGATTCCGAACCGGGCCGGAGCGCAAGACGTGCTGCAGCAGCGGGCTCGTCGCTCCCTACGAGACCAGCGACCACCACCAGTACGGGTCGAGCGGCGATGGTGGCGAGAGCATCTTCACTTCGCACTCAGCTCGAGGTTTGTGGCACCAACCCTCCAGAAGCGAGCACGCTCGGTTCCGCTCATCCCAGAGCCCGCCCACGCTGTTGCAGGCGTGCACGCGCGCCTCACGGTGTCGAGGCGCAACCACGAGAGCAATGAGCAGTTCCAGTGCGACGACGAGGAGGGCGCCCCGGCGAACGCCTTGGCTCAATCGCTGACGCATTCCGTCGCTCCCATCGCTTTCGAGCCTGAACGAACTGGGCAACAGCGATCGTCGATCCAGGCATGCCCGCCGCGAATGACGCACTCTGCGAGAGCTTCGTGCCGCCGAGAATCCCAAACGAGCGTCGCACCGAACGCGACCCCCGTGGTGAGCAGAACGAACGTGAGTCTCATCGTGGTCGCTCCGAAGGAACAGGCCGGCGAGTGGGCCGTGGCACCAGTGCGCGAGCTCCAGGTTACTCCATCGGGCGACTGACGCTGTATGGCTGCTTGCGCGGGGTGTGACCGCACTGCTCAAGTCGGCTCGCTGGTGCTCGGGTGTAGGCGCGTGAGGACGGCGCGGGCTGTTCGCTTCGGGCGCTCGGTGTCGTCTTGCGGAGGCCGGCGTGAGCGTGTCGCCCCTGTACCTCGAGTTTCACGATGGTCGGATTTCGATGGTCACGGCCAATTCGAGCCGAGTCGTGGTCGGCTTTGACCACCTCTCTGGCTACTTCCCGACGATGGAACCCAACAGCTACGAGGTGAGGTCCTGCCGGGTGACGATGACCATGGAGCGCGGCGTTCGTTTCGCGGCCAACCTGGGCTTGCACGATCGCCTCTATGTCAGTGACGGGCGCATCTCGGCTGATGGGGTCGAGGTCGTTCTCGGAGCGAGACTTCAACTCGAGGGAAAGTGCCTGATGCAGTTGTTCTTGATGGAAGGTGAGGCGATCACCGTCGAGGGACCGCGTATCGACGTTCGAATCGAAGAGGTCGGCCCGATCGTGAGTCACTTCCGGGGCGTGCTGTGAATCGCGACGAAGACGCTCCTTCGGCTGGGGAGAGCGTCGGCATGGCTGCTGTGCTCAACGAAGTTCGCGGTTTCATCTCCGCAGAGTTCGCCGGCGACCTGGGTGGTGCAACTCTGGTGGAGCGCTGCACCGAGGTTGCTGAACGGCTGCAGCGCGCGTACGGCGGGGAAGCTTCCGTCCCTCACGAGGTCTGGCACTACCTCCATGACGCCGACATTCGGGTCCGCGACCGGCCCTATGCGAAGGCTCAACTTGCGAGGGTGCGCTCGGTCGTTGCGGAGACGACGTGAGCTCCTTCGCTGACCTGAGCCGGGTACGCGTTCACGGGCGTGAAGCAGCGAGGGGGCTGATTGCCTGCCGAAAGAAGCCTGGACGGCGTCGGAGAGGTAACCCAACACATGGCGCCTCTGCTTCCTGCAGGTCTGAATGACGGACTTCAAGTTGGCGGCGAAGGCGTCCCCGCGGGCGCTTTGGCTACCGAGCGTCGTCTTCCGCCAGAGTACGAAGCTGCGGACTTCCTGCTCGGCGTGGTTGTTGGTTGGCTCGACGCCATCGTGAGACGCGAAGCGCCAGAGAGCGTCCCGGTGCTCGAGGATGTGCTGGCACGAGCCGCCGATGATGGGCAGCCGAGCGCCAGCGCCGAGCATCACCTCGACCGAAGCGCGCGTGGCTGCGGTGTTTCGTCTGAAGGACTCTCGAGTGATGGACCCATCTCGGACGCGGTGCCATTCGCGCATGAGGACGCGAGCGCGCTCGAGGAGGGCGAGGCCAAAGCGAGCGGGCTCGCCGCCTTGCTCGCCGTACCAGGCGAACTTTCGGATGAGGTGCGCCCAGCAAATCTGTCTTCGATGCATGTCCCAGAAGACGAGCTGACTTCCTCGGTCGCTCAACAGCGGTACCACCTCCTGCTCGCCGAGGTCCCATTGAAGCGCAACACTCAACTGGAAGCGCTCTACGGCCGCGCGAACCGCGCTCGAGGACAGGCCCTGTGAGCTGATCCTGTTGATCAGGCTCTGAAACTGACTCCAGTCTCCTTGGGCGTGCTCGCTGGCTTGCTCCATCAGTTCCACCAGACGAAGACTTCGGTCGTCCGTGAGATCCTCCTCGAGCGCCTTCATGCGCAGCCTCCACCCATCCTGAACTCTGCATTAACGGCTCGGGGCTGAGGTAGCCGCAGCACTCGTGCCCGTCGTCGACGGGATCTCATCGGTAGGCAGGTTGCTGGTGCTCCCGTAGCGGTACGAGAGAGTGACCGTCGTCAGCGTCCCTCCGAGGGTCGGTCGAGTCACCAGCTCGTAGGCATTCAGGTTGCGACCAACTGGCGAACGAAGGAGCGCCCCGTGTACCGACGTGTCCGCGCAACCGGGCGAACTCAATGACATCCACCACATGAGGTCGAGCGGAGAAGCCGGCGACATCATCGAGACGAATGCCTTGTGACCTTCGCGCGGGTGCCACAATTCACAGCGACGGCATCGCTCGTTCCACGAACCGCGAACTGCGTCGCACGCGTGATTTCGCACCATGTACAGGGGTCGACTCATCAGAAGCGCAATCAGCCAGACCAGCGCGAGGCTCGCGACTCCGAGTCTGGTGACCGTTGCTATTCGCACCGCGAAGCCCCCATGGCCGGTCGGCCAGCAAGCTGATAGCAGCATTCACCGTCAATCCAGGCGTGCGCCTCTTCGATGACGCAGAGACGGAGCGACTCGTGGCGCGCGGAGTCCCACCAGACAAGCAGGATAGAGAGCGCGACGAGAGTCCAAACGATGACCGCGCGTGTCATGGAGTGTTCCCCAAGTATTGCCTCGCATAGGCTCAGGTAGATTCGAACCTGATGGTTCAGAATTACGCTCTTCCTGCAGACTCGTTCCAGCCTGGTGACGCCACGAGAGAGTGCTCTGCCTTTACGCGGCGAATTGGCGTTCCACGAGGCGGCGGTAGAGCCCCTCTTGCTCCACCAGCCCGGCGTGCGTGCCCGACTGCACCACCTGCCCACCCTCGAGCACCACCACCCGCGCCGCGTCCTTCACCGTCGACAGTCTGTGCGCGATGATCAGCGTCGTCCGCCCATGCATCAGCCGCTCGAGCGCCTCGCGCACCAGGTGCTCACTCTCGGCATCGAGCGCGCTCGTCGCCTCGTCCAGGATCAAGATGCGCGGGTTCTTCAGCACCGCCCGCGCGATGGCCACGCGCTGCTTCTGCCCACCCGACAACTGAATGCCGCGCTCACCCACCAGCGTCTGGTACCCCTCGGGGAACGCCGCGATGAAGGCATGCGCGTTGGCCGTCTTCGCCGCCGCTTCCACCTCGGCGTCGGTGGCGTCGGGCCGCCCGTAGCGAATGTTCTCGGCGATGCTCGACGAGAAGAGCAGGGGCTCCTGCGCTACCACGCCGATCTGCTTGCGCAGCCACTCCGGATCGAGCTGCGCGTACGGAACTCCGTCGAGCGTCAGCCGCCCCGCCGCCGGGTCGTACAGCCGGTACAGCATCGACGCGATGGTCGACTTCCCCGCGCCAGATGGGCCCACCAGCGCGACGATCTCCCCCGGCTTCAACGCGAGCGTGAAGTCCTTCAGCACCTGCACGTCGGGCCGTGACGGGTACGCGAAGCTCACCTGCTCGAAGCCCACCGCGCCGGCGAGCTGGGGCAGGGTGGTGCCTCCGGTGTGGGGAATGGCCGGCGTGCGATGGAGCAGCTCGAACACCCGCTCCGCCGCGCCCGACGCGCGCTGCACATCGGTCCACAGCTCGGCCAGGGCCGACATGCCGAAGGCGAGCTGCATCGTGTACATGAGGAACTTCAGCAGCGAGCCCGCCGACAGCTCCGCGTGCGCCACCATGCGCGCGCCGTACCAGAAGACGAACGCACCGGCGGCGAAGGCAAAGAACGACGCGAAGCCGAAGAACGTCGACGAGAGCGTGATGCGCCTAAACGCGAGCTGGAGCGAGCCGTCGATGGCCCCGCCATACCGCGCCACCTCTTTCTTCTCGGCGGCGAACGAGCGCACCGTGCGAATGCCCGCCAGCGACTCGACCGCCACTTCACTCGCCTTGGCCAGCGCGTCCTGGCTCTCCTTCGCGAGCTTGCGCACCTTCCGCCCGTAGAACACCGCCCCCAGCGCCACCGGAGGCACCACCGCCAGCATCATCAGCGTCAGCTTCGACGAGGTGAGCAGCAGCATCGCCACCGAGCCGATGGCCTGCACGGTGTTGCGCAGCACCATCGAGATGTTCGCCGTCACCGTCGTCTGCAGCAGCGACGCGTCGGACGACAGCCGCGACGACAGCTCGCCGGTCTTCTGCCCGTCGAAGAAGCCCGTCTCTTGCCGCATCAGCGACTCGTAGAGCGACACCCGCAGCCGGCTCACGATGCGCTCGCCCGCGCGGCTGAAGATGAAGAAGCGCAGCGCCGAGGCGATCGCCGTCACCAGAAAGATGCCCACGAGGATCAACGCGAGACGGTCGACCCGCTCGAGATCGACCTGCCCCGTCTTCACGTTGAGCGCCTCGTCCAGCAGCGACCCGGCCGCCGACGGAAACGCGAGGTTCCCGCTCGAGCCGACGATCAGGAACACCGTCGCCAGGAACAGCGGCCACCGCTCGGGCCACGCCAGCGAGTACAGCCGCTTCAGCGTCACCTGCGGCTTCACCTTCGGCGTCTTCTTGTCTCGCTCGTCGTTTCGCACAGGCGCTCCCGAGCCAGTCATCTAACCAGCCGGGCCCCGTCGGCACACACCTCTTCACCTTTCTTTACCGCGCGAGCGGACGCATCGCGCGGAAGGCTTGGTGCGGAGGACCGCTGGGCTACATTCTTTCCTGCATGCAGACTCAGGAAGACGCCCTGCTCGGTCGTATCGCCGTTCACTACAAGCTGATCAGCCAGGAGCAGCTCACCGCCGCGGCCCAGCGCCAGGCGGTCGAGCCCCGGCCGTTGAGCAACGTACTGCTCGAGCTCAAGTTCATCAGCTCCGAGCAGGCGAAGTGGCTCGCGCAGGCCCAGCAGCAGTTCCTCGCCAAGCAGAACGGTGGGCAGGCTCCAGCACCGGCGCCCGCGCCAGCCCCAGCGGCTGCGAAGCCGGCTCCCGCTCCAGCGCCCGCGCCCGCGCCCGCGGCCGTTCCATCAGCCCCGGCTCCAGCGCCCGTCGCCGCGGCGGCCCCAGCCCCGGCTCGCGCGACCTCAGCGCCGAACGTCAGCCGCGTGGGCCTCCCCACGCTGCAGCAGATCCTCACCAAGGCCGTCGAGTCGAAGGCCAGCGACGTGCACATCCACTCCGGCGCGCCGCTCCAGATGCGCGTCAACGGGGTGCTGAAGGAGCTCAAGACCGGCGTGCTCGACCCCTCGATGGTCGAGGCGATTCTGAAAGACGGCCTCGACGACGAGCAGCGCGAGCGCCTCAACGAGCACTGGGACCTCGACGCCGCCATCTCGTTGCCCGGCGTCGGTCGCTTCCGCGCCAGCTTCTACAAGCAGCAACGCGGGTGGGACGGCGTCTTCCGCACCATTCCGCCGAACCCGCCCACGCTCGAGCAGCTCGGGTTGCCCGCCTCGCTCGCCAAGCTCACCGACTTCCACCAGGGCCTCGTGCTCATCACCGGCCCGGGCGGCTGCGGGAAGTCGTCGACGATGGCCGCGCTGCTCAGCATGCTGAACGCCTCGCGGCAGGATCACATCATCACCGTCGAAGATCCCATCGAGTACGTGCACACGCCGCAGGGCTGCGTGGTGAATCAGCGGCAGGCGAACAAGCACACCAAGAGCTTCGCCAACGCCCTGCGCGCCGCGCTCCGTGAAGACCCCGACATCATCATGATCGGCGAGCTCCGAGACCTCGAGACGATTCAGCTCGCCATCTCGGCCGCCGAGACGGGCCACCTCGTGATGGGCACGCTGCACACGAACAACGCCATTCGAACCATCAACCGCATCCTCGACGTGTTCCCGCCCAAGCAGCAGTCGCAGATCCGCGCGATGGTGTCCGAGTCGCTGCGCGCCATCGTCTCGCAGCGCCTGGTGCTGTCCGCCGACGGGACGCGGCGCATCCCCGTGCTCGAGGTGCTCTACGTGAAGCCCTCGGTCTCGAACCTGATTCGTGAAGAGAAGACCTTCCAGATCCGCAGCATCATGCAGACCGGCCGCGGCGACGGCATGTGCCTGCTCGACGACTCGCTCGCCGACCTGGTCAAGAGCGGGCAGGTCACCAAGGCCGAAGCCCGCCGCCACGCCGAAGACCCCAAGCGCTTCGCCTGACAGAGGATCTCAACGCCCATGGCCCGCCTCGACGTCCTCTTCAAACACCTCAAGGATCAGGGTGGCAGCGACCTGCACCTCGCGTCCGGCATGCAGCCCCACATGCGCCAGCACGGCTCGGTGAAGCCGGTCGGCGGCTGGCAGCCCTTCACCGACGAGTCCTTGCGCGATCACTTGAGGGAGCTCGCCACCGAGAAGCAGTGGGGCCACTACGAGTCGAACCTCGACCTCGACTTCGCGTACTCGTTGCCCGGCGTGGCCCGCTTCCGCGCGAACTACTTCAACCAGGAGCGCGGCGCCGCGGCGGTGTTCCGCATCATCCCCGAGAAGATCCGCACGCTCGAGGAGCTCAAGGCGCCCGCGGCCCTCTCGGCCCTCGCCGATCTCGAGCAGGGCCTCGTGCTCGTCACCGGCCCGACCGGCTCCGGTAAGTCGACGACGCTCGCCGGCATCATCGATCTCATCAACACGAAGCACTCGAAGCACATCGTCACCATCGAAGACCCCGTCGAGTTCGTGCACCAGAACAAGAAGTGCACCCTGAGCCAGCGCGAGGTGAGCAACGACACCAAGAGCTTCGCCAACGCGCTCCGCAGCGCCATTCGGCAGGACCCCGGCGTGATCCTCGTCGGCGAAATGCGCGACATGGAGACCATCTCGCTCGCCATCACCGCCGCCGAGATGGGCGTGCTCGTCTTCGGCACGCTCCACACCAACAGCGCGCCCAAGACGATCGACCGCGTCATCGACGCGTTCCCCACCGATCAGCAGCAGCAGGTGCGCACGATGCTGTCCGAGTCGCTCGCCGCCGTCGTCTCGCAGCTGCTCCTGAAGACGCCCGACGGCCGCGGCCGCATGGCCGTGCACGAGATTCTGCTCAAGACGCCCGGCCTGCCCAACGTCATTCGCGAAGGGAACACGCCGATGATCCACTCGATCATCCAGTCCGGGAAACAGATGGGCATGCAGGCGATGGACGACGTGCTCTTCAAGCTCGCCGAAGACGGGAAGATCGCCGCCGAAGACGCCTTCCACAAAGCGACGAACAAGGCGCGCTTCGAGCCGCTGGTGAAGAACCTGGGCTGACCGGACAGTGGCGGCGCGAGACGTGGGCGGTTAGTCCAGCGCCCATGCTGACCACCCTCGCGCTGTCCCTCTCACTCGCCGGAGCCCCCATGAGCGTGCACGACTTCCAGGTCCAGACCATCGACGGCAAGGAGGTCTCGCTCTCGCAGTACAAGGGCAAGGCGCTGCTCATCGTCAACACCGCGTCGCAGTGTGGTTACACGCCCCAGTACAAGGGCCTCGAGGAGCTGTACCAGGCCTACAAGGCGAAGGGCTTCGAGGTGCTCGCGTTCCCGTCGAACGACTTCGGCGGCCAGGAGCCCGGCAGCAACGCCGAGGTGAAGAGCTTCTGCGAGCTCAAGTACAAGACGACGTTCCCGCTCTTCGGCAAGGTGGCAGTGAAGGGTGATGGGGCCGCGCCGCTGTACAAGTATCTCCAGGGCCTCAAGGAGAATGGCGGCGACGTGAACTGGAACTTCAACAAGTTCCTCGTCACGCCCGACGGCAAGGTCGTCGCGCACCTGCCGTCGAAGGCCGAGCCCATGAGCGCCGACGTGCGCAAGCAGGTCGAGGCCGTGCTTCCCGCGAAGTGACGACTACGCAGGCGCGGGCGTGCGCTTCTTCGCAAGCCACGCTCGCAGCCG
>JANRKQ010000214.1:0-49813 GCA_033763395.1 Myxococcaceae bacterium | reverse complement strand
CCAGCGATGAACACGAGGACGACGACGACAGGCAGCACGGGAGCCTTCATGCGGCGTCCCTTAACGCAGCTCCTCCGCGCGCGGGGAGGCGTCGTTCAGCGACGCTCCCAGCAGGTATCAGCTCACGCTGCGGGAGGCGCCCTGGCGGCCTCGCCGCGCGCGAGGCTCCACTTGAGGAAGGGTGGCGTCACCATGGTGGTGACGATGACCATCACCACCACCGCCGAGAAGACGCTGGCGTCGACGACCTTCTCGCCCTGCACCGTCAGGCCTGCGCCGATGCTGGCGAAAATGAGCCCCACCTCGCCGCGCGGCACCATGCCGATGCCGATGCTGATGCGGTCGAGGCCCTTGCCCAGCGCTCCGAGCCCCGCCACCAGCTTGCCGACGATGGCGACGAAGACCAGGGCGCCCGCGAGCGACAAGACGCCCGGAGCTGCGAAGGCCTTCAGGTCGGTGCGCATGCCCATGAGCACGAAGAAGACAGGCACGAGAAAGTACGAGATGGGGTGAATGAGCTCCTCGAGGGTGTGGTGCTCCTTGTCCTTGAGGTCGCGGTAGTGCACGTCTTCGAGAATGAGGCCGGCCGCGAAGGCACCGACGATGGGCGCCAGGCCGATGAGGTCGGCGAGCCAGGCGAGCAGGAAGCAGAAGCCCAGGCCGAAGGCGAGCAGCACCATGCGCGCTTTGAGGTGGGTGGCAGCGGTGAACATTCGCGGAGACAGCCAACGACCGATCAGCAGCGAGCCGACGAGGAAGCCGATGGCCTTGCCCAGGGTGAGCGCGACGTCGCCGATGGCCAGGCTGGTTCCCGCGTTCGCGGCGCCGATGATGCCGGTGACGACAGCGAGGATGACGAGGCCCATCACGTCGTCGATGACGGCCGCGCCCAGAATGATGCGCGCCTCGGGCAGTTGGCTGCGCTCGAGGTCCTTCAAGACGCGCGCGGTGATGCCGACGCTGGTGGCGGTGAGCGTCGCCCCGATGAAGACGTGCACGTACACGCTTTGGTCGGGAAGCAGGAACGCCGAGACGACCCACCCGAGCGCGAACGGGCAGATGACGCCCACGGTGGCCACCAGCAAGGCCGACAGGCCGACCTTCATCATCTGGCCGACGGTGGACTCGAGGCCAACCTCGAACAGGAGGATGATGACGCCGATGCGCGACAGCATGTCGAGGTACGAGTTGCCCGAGAGGTCCTCGAAGTAGCGCAGGGGCGAGCCAGTCAGGGGCTCGCTCACGAGGGTGAGGTTGCCGAGCACGACGCCCACGACGAGCTCTCCCAGGACGGCGGGCTGCTTGAGGCGGGTGGCGAGGTCACCGCCAATCTTCGCCAGTACGAGGATGATGGCGAGCGCCAGCACGATGGGGGCCGCCGGGTCAGAGTGACCGCCACTCTCGGAGGCGAGCGACGGCACGACGGCGGCGCCGACGGCGAGGCCAAACAAACGAGCGAGCGTCTTCGGGCGAAGCGGCGTCGCGCGGGGAGCGAACATGGGGCTCCTCCTTCAGGCTCCCCCTCGCCAAGTCAACTCAATTGGCTGGGGCCATGGTGCGAACGGTGGCCGGCGGCGTAAGCTCCGCGGAGCCCGCCTGAAGCGCGACTGCGGCTCGAGCAATGGGAGGCGGAGCTCCAGCGGCACGATACAGCTTCGTCCGTGCGCTGATGCCTCCACGCCGTCGCTTCTTCGTCGGAAGTGCTCGGATTCCGAGGGCCCGGGGCTTCAGCGGCCGAGTCCTGCGCGACACTTCAAGGGGCGCGCCGTCTGACAGGCATGATGATTCAGATTCCTCGTCACGCCTCGCCTCGAGACTGGGCCCTGGCAGGCGCCATGTTGCTCGGGCTCATCGCGGCCGGTGCCGGCTGCATGGGCGGAGTGCACCTGCGCACGGAGCTCCAGGTCGACGCGAAGCGGGAGCTGTTCGAACGCCAGGGGAAGCAGGCGTTCTGTGAAGTCCTCGCGAGCGAGGCGCATCAAGTCGAGTACGTGAAGAAGCTGCGTCGAACCGGAACCGTCATCTCCCGGAGCGGGCCGTTCGTCGAGTCGTCGACGGTGCGGTGTCGCTTCGTCGCCAATGGCGTCGCGCGGGAAGACGACTTCGACGTTCCGTACGACTTCCAGGGAATGCTGGCGTACGCCCAGCGGCGGTTCCCGGACCTGGGGCTCGGTGAGCGCAGGGACGAGTACGAGGCGACTGAGGCCCGTCTTGCAGCTTCGCTCCTGACGGTGACCTATCTGCCGGCGGACCCGAACCGGGCCGTGCTGGGCCCCCTGTCCGCCAGGTTCCCCGAGCGGAATGACAGCAGCGACGAGCTTGCCGTGTTCGGTGGCGCCCTGGTGGGGGCGCTGGTGTTGCTGGGCGTGGCCCGCGCGCTCCGACCGCCCCAGCCCAGGCCCGTCGATGCCGACGGCTTGGCGTGACGACGTCGGCAGGCGCCCTTCGCGTCAGCTCCGCTCGAGCTTGCGGTACTTGATGCGCCGGGGCATCAGCGCGTCGGCGCCGAGCCGCTTCTTCTTGTCTTCCTCGTAGTCCTGGAAGTTGCCTTCGAACCACACTACCTTCGAGTCGCCCTCGAACGCGAGGATGTGGGTCGCCACGCGGTCGAGGAACCAGCGGTCGTGGCTGATGATGACGGCGCAGCCGGCGAACGACTCGAGCCCTTCTTCGAGGCTGCGCATCGTCTCGACGTCGAGGTCGTTGGTGGGCTCGTCGAGGAGAATGAGGTTGCCGCCCTCTTTGAGCAGCTTGGCGAGGTGCACGCGGTTGCGCTCGCCACCCGAGAGGTCCTTCACGCGCTTCTGCTGGTCGGCGCCCTTGAAGGCGAACCACGAGAGGTACGCGCGCGACGCGACGATGCGGCCGCCGAGGTCGAGCTGATCGAGCCCGTGCGACACCTCTTCGAAGACCGACTTGTCGCCGGCGAGCGCCTCACGGGACTGGTCGACGTAGGCGAGCTTCACCGTCTCGCCGATGTTGAGCTCTCCAGCGTCGGGCTTCTCGAGGCCCATGATCATGCGGAACAGCGTCGTCTTGCCGGCGCCGTTGGGGCCGATGATGCCGACGATGCCGTTGGGCGGGAGCTTGAAGTTGAGGTCGTCGAACAGCAGCCGGTCGCCGAACGCCTTGCGCACGCCCTTCGCCTCGACGACCTTGCCGCCGAGCTTCGGGCCGGGAGGAATGAAGATTTCACCCGTCGACTGCTTGCTCTTCTCGCGCTCGTAGTCCTCGCGCATCTCGTCGTAGCGCTCGAGGCGGGCCTTCGACTTGGCCTGGCGGGCCTTCTGTGACGACGAGACCCACTGCAGCTCGCGCTCGAGGAACTTCTGGCGCGCCGACGAGGCCTTCTCTTCTTGCTCCAGGCGCTTCTTCTTCTGGTCGAGCCAGCTCGAGTAGTTGCCCTTCCAGGGCACGCCCTCGCCGCGGTCGAGCTCGAGGATCCACTGGCACACCTCGTCGAGGAAGTACCGGTCGTGGGTGATGCAGACGATGGTGCCGGCGTAGTCGCGCAGGTGCAGCTGGAGCCACTGCACGGACTCGGCGTCGAGGTGGTTGGTGGGCTCGTCGAGGAGCAGGAGGTCGGGCTTCTCGAGCAGAATGCGGCACAGCGCCACGCGGCGCTTCTCACCGCCCGACAGCTTCGTCACGTCGGCGTCGCCGGGCGGTAGGCGCAGCGCGTCCATGGCGATCTCGAGCTTGCGGTCGAGCTCCCAGCCGCCGGCGGCGTCGATGGCGTCTTGCAGCTTTCCCTGCTCGGCGAGCAGGGTGTCGAAGTCGGCGTCGGGCTCTCCGAGCTTGTTCGACACCTCGTCGAAGCGCTTCAGCAGGTCCTTGATGGGCTTGACGCCGAGCTCCACGTTGCCCTTCACGTCGAGGGAGGCGTCGAGCACGGGCTCCTGCGGCAAGAAGCCGACCTTCGCCTTCGGGTCGGGCCGCGCGGTGCCCATGAACTCCTGGTCCTGGCCGGCCATGATGCGCAGCAGCGTCGACTTGCCGGCGCCGTTGGGCCCGATGACGCCGATTTTGGCGCCGGGGAAGAAGGACAGCCAGATGCCCTTGAGGATTTCCTTGCCGCCCTTGACCTTGCGGAGGTCCTGCATGGTGAAGATGAAGTTCTCGGCCATGGAGCGCGGCGTAGTCGGTGGTCCCCAGCGAGGCAACAACGGCCGATGACCAACCTCTCGACGGTCGGTTGCGTGCCCCGGGCCGTCGCGCGTGATGGGTCGCATGAGCCACTCGCGTGGAGCGGGGAGCAGCGCTGACACGGCGGTGACGGGGGCGAGGCCATGGTGGCCACATGAACGCCGTCGCCATCGCGCCTCCACCACCCAAGCCCCTGCTCCGTGGCGTCTTCCACCAGATCGGGTTCTTCGTCGCGGTGGTGGCGGGTGCCGTCCTCGTGCTCGAGGCGCCGAGCCCGTCAGTGAAGCTCGCCTGCGCCGCCTACGCTGCGAGCCTCGCGTTGCTGCTCGGGACCAGCGCGCTCTACCACCGCCCCACCTGGTCTCCGCGCGCGCGTGCCCGCATGCGCCGGGCAGACCACTCGGCCATCTTCGTGTTGATCGCCGGCACGTACACGCCGATGGCGATGACGCTCCCGGCGGACCAGGCGCGGACGATGCTCACCGTCGCGTGGGTCGGCGCGCTGGTCGGCGTGCTGCGCGCCATCTTCTGGGTGAACGCGCCGAAGTGGTTCGTGGCGGTGCTGGCGCTCACGATGGGGTGGATTGCGTTGCTCTATCTGCCCACCATCGGCGGCATCACCGGCCCGGGCGTGCTGGTGTGGATGGCGCTGGGTGGCGTCCTCTACTCCGTCGGGGCCGTCATCTACGCGGTGCGGCGGCCGAACCCGTGGCCGAAGACCTTCGGGTACCACGAGATTTTTCACGCGTTGATCATCGTGGCGGCGGTGTGCCACTTCGTCTCGGTGGTGAAGGCCCTGCCGTTCATGCGCTGAGCGCGAGGAGCTTGCGCACGGTGTTGAGGTTGCGCCCGGTGCCGACGTCGGCGAACGGAATCTTCAGCTTCGAAGCACCCATGCCGTTGGGGAAATGAACGAACAGCTCGCGCCCGATGAGCGTGAGCCGTTCACCACCCGGCGGCTTCACGTGCGCCAGCGCGCCCTTCGGCGGGGCGACGTCGAGGAAGAGCACGAGCACCTGGTTCGGGGCCGCGTCGGGCCACGGGTTGGCGCGATCGACCTGGGCGACCTCCTTTGGAGTGCGGATGATGACCGTCGCGGGCGTGTCCAGACGCTCCGTCAGGGCCTTCTCGAGCGCGGCCTTCGCCTTCGCGGGGCTGAGCCGGGTGCGGAACACCACGTTGCCCGATTGGATGTACGTCGTGACGTCGGTGAAGCCGAGGTCCACACACAACGTGCGCAGGTCGCTCATCGGCAGGTTGCGGGTGCCGCCGACGTTCACAGCGCGAAGGAGTCCGATGAGGGTCACTTGCGGAGGATAGCGCCTGCGCGGCGACCCGGAGGCAGGTGTGTGCGTCGAGGGCTGGAACCTGCATGTCGCTCCCCCGCACCAACTGGTACCGTCACCTCGCCATGACTTCGATGCTCACCGGGGACTCGACCAACGCGCTGGCCGACGTGAAGAGTCTGCCGTTCCCGCAGGGCTGGTTCAGCCTGGGCCTGTCCTCCGACGTCAAGCGGGGACAGGTGAAGGCGGTGCGGCTGGCGGGGCGTGAGCTCGTCGTCTTCCGGACCGCGAGCGGCGAGCTCGGGTTGCTCGACGCGTACTGTCCGCACCTGGGCGCGCACCTCGGCCAGGGCGGCACCGTCTCGGAGCGCGGCGCCGTGCGCTGCCCCTTCCACGGCTTCGAGTTCGACCGCGGCGGCGCGTGCGTCGCGACGGCGTATGGCAGCAAGCCACCACCGACGGCGAAGCTCACGCCGCACGCCGTGCAGGACAGGAACGGCGTCGTGCTCGCGTGGTTCGACCCGCACGGCCGCCCGCCCGGGTGGGAGGTGCCCGAGGTCGACCTCTCCACCGCGTCGGCCTGGGCGACGCATCACTGGCTCCTCACCGGGCACCCGCAAGAGACCTCTGAGAACAGCGTCGACATCGGCCACTTCGAGCAGGTGCACGGGTACAAGGCCGTTCGCAGCAACGAGCGCGCCGTCGCCGAAGGGCCGGTGCTCCGCGCCGACTACAGCTTCACCCGGCCACTCCTCTCGTTCGGCCAGCGTCACCTCGGGCCCACCCTCGACATCAAGGTGAACGTCTTCGGCCTGGGCGTCTCGGTCGTCCACGCGACGGCGCGTGAGTTCGGGCTCTCGTTCAAGCTCCTCGTGCTGCCCACGCCCGTCGACGCTGGCACCATCGACCTGCGCATCGCCCTCGCGGTGCTGACGCCGGACACGAAGTGGTGGCACCGGCTCCTGCCCCGCTTCATCTCGCACGGCCTCATGCCCGGGCAGCTCATCAAGGTGTACCAACGCGAAATCGAACAGGACTTCGAGGTGTGGCGACACAAGAAGTACGCGCCGCGGCCAGCGCTCGCGGCCGGTGATGGGCCCATCGGCCTGTACCGCCAGTGGTCGCGGCAGTTCTACGCGCCGGCCACCTGAGCGGTCCGCACCTGGACGCTGCTCCGGGCCTCCTCCGACGGCCGGTTGGGAGCGCCTTCGGCTCCGTGAGCCACGCCGAGCAGTGCTACAGCAGCGCTCCTCGGGGAGGTCGTCACCGCGTGATTGTCCGGAAGAACCTGAAGCTGTCCGTCATCATTCGTCTGTCGGGCCCGCGCGTGCTGGCCGCGGGGAGCTGGGCGATGCTCTTCGTCATCCTCCACGAAGTCGTGGGGCTCACCTGGCTCAGCGTGCCCAACACCGCCGTCGGCCCGATGGCCACCGCGCTCGCCATCTTCCTCGCGTTCCACAACAACGGCTCGTACGACCGCTGGTGGGAAGCGCGCAAACAGTGGGGCCAGCTCGTCAACTCGAGCCGCTCGTTCGCCCGTCAGGTCCTCACCTTCGTCGAGGACCCGTCGTCGCACCGCGCGTTGCTCCACCGGCACATCGCCTACGTGCACGCGCTGCGCTTCCACCTGCGCAAGCAGACCGACCACTGGAGCGAGCTGTCACCCTTCCTCGCGCGCGCCGAGCTCGACGAGGTGGTGAAAGCGGGCAACGTGCCGCTGGCGCTCGTGCAGCGGCAGGCGAAGACGCTCGAGCAGCTCCGCAAGGCCGGCGCCTTGAGTGACTTCCGCGCCGTGCAGCTCGACCAGACGCTCACCGACCTCATGAACGTGCAGGGCGCATGCGAGCGCATCAAGAACACGCCGCTCCCGCGCCAGTACGAGTTCTACACGCGGCTCTTCGTGTGGTTCTTCGTGCTCATCCTACCGGCGACGATGATCGACGCCCTCGGCTGGCGCACGCCCCTCTTCACCGTGCCGACGAGCTTCCTCTTCTTCGCGCTCGAGGGCGTCGCCGCGGTGAACGAAGACCCGTTCGAGAACCGCATTCAAGACACGCCGCTGACGGCGCTGTGCCGCACCATCGAGATCAACCTGCGCGAGCTGGGCGGCGAGACGGACCTGCCGCCGCCGCTCCAGCCGGTCGATGGCTACCTGCTGTGAACCCGCCTGGAGACGACCGACATGACGCCTGAACTCCCGCTGGCCGAGCGCCTCGTGCGCGTGAACTTCGTCGAGCGCCGCGTGCGCAACGCCGCGGGCATGCCGCTGGTGCCGCCCGAGTACGCCGCCGACGCGGGCAAGCGCGTGGCCCTCATCGACGTGCGAGACGAGGCCGAGCTCACCGGGCCGCTGGGCCACATTCCCGGCGTGGTGCACGTGCCGCTGGAGCAGCTGGCGCGCGTGCCCGAGGTGCTGGGGCGTGAGCAGGTGGTGGTGCTGGTGTCGAACCACACCGACCGCGCGGGCCGCGGCGCGCTCTACCTCGAGGCGCTCGGCATGCCGTACGTGGCGGCCGTCGAGGGCGGCATGGCCAGCTGGAAGGCGATGGGCCTGTCGACGTCTCGGCTGCTGCTCTTCAAGGACCGGCCGCTCGCGCCCCTGCCGCCGCCGGCGCCTCCGCCCGCCGACGGGCTGCTCACGAAGGAGCTCATCGAGGCGCACGTCGGCCGGCGCGGCAGCGTGAAGTGGATGACGCTCGCCGCCTTCCTCACGCGGGGCCGTCGCAGCTGCGTCGACGGGCGCGACGACCACGGCGTCATCGGAACGCCCGGCGGAGACTGCGGCGAGTTCGCGCTCGCGCTCGCGGCGTACGAAGCGACGACCGGCGTCACCCTCGAGCAGCAGCATGTCGACGCGCTGCTGCAGGCGTGGGTCGACACCTTCGGCCGGTTCTATCTGCACAGCGACACGCCCACCATCAACGCCCTCATCCCCAAGGCGCGCGCCGACCCGCGCCTGACGAAGGTGCTCGAGCCCCTCACGCAGCCGATGCACTGGCGCACCTTCATGAAGTCGCCGCCGCCCGAGGCGCGCGAGGCGCTGCTCGACTGGTACACGAAGCCCGAGGCGTTCGGGTGCGGGCACCTCAAGCTGATGACGCTCAACCCCGAGCGCTACGGCGTGCGGCCGGGCCTGGTGCCGCAGGTGATGCGCGCCTTCTGGACGACGCGGTGGAAGGGGGCTCCCGAGCCCGAGTACGTGGTGCTCGGCGGCAGCCACGGCGAAGGCGCGGTGGTGAACGTCACGCTGGACGAGGCGCTGTGGACGTTCAGCCGCGTGCCGCTCCTGTCACCCAACGTCGATGGCGTGCAGATGTTCGTGAACCACCCGCAGGTGGCCGGCCAGCTGCGCGCGCACGTGTCCGAGTTCCTCTTGCGCGTCGAGTCGTTGCTCCCGGCGGTGCCGAGCAAGCGCGGGGCCCTCGTCGAGCAGGTGAACGCGCTGGGGCACCAGCACCTGGTGGCGACGCTGTCGGTGCTGGCCGCCGGGCTGCCGATGTTCGAGGTGCAGTTCCACGGCGGAGACTCGTTCAGCGTCACGCAGACGCAGGCGGCGGACCCGTCGAAGCGCGCGAAGCACTGACGGGAGCGGCGACGTGGTGACGACGGCGCCGGGAGCCGATGGTACGACTCGCGACATGACTTCGGCTTCGTGGCCCTTTCCCATCGGCACCCCAGGCACCCCGTGGACCGACGCGGAGAAACAGCGGTGGCGTGCGTCGGTCACGAAGCGCCGCAGCTACGCCGACGACGTGCTGCCGCTCATCGAGCGGCTGAAGGCGCGCTTCGAGGTCGTCTCGTACGGAGCCCTTCCGTACGGCGCCGACGGCGACTTTCCACTGTTCCTTCTGAAGTCCCGCGCCTGGAACGATGCGCTCCCGCTCGCGCTCATCACCGGCGGCGTGCACGGCTACGAGACGAGCGGTGTGCACGGCGCGCTGCGCTTCGCCGAGCGTGACGCCCAGCGCTTCGAGGGCCGCCTCAACCTCGTCATCGCGCCCTGCGTCAGCCCCTGGGCCTACGAGCGCATTCAGCGGTGGAACCCGCACGCCGTCGACCCGAACCGCTCGTTCAAGGCCGATGGTGCGGCGGACGAAGCGAGGCTCCTGCGTACGTTCCTCGAGCCGATGAAGGGCCGCTTCCTCGCCCACCTCGACCTGCATGAGACGACCGACTCGGACGAGAGCGAGTTCCGCCCGGCGCTGGCGGCGAGAGACGGCAAGCCCTTCGAGCCCGGCGTCATTCCCGACGGCTTCTACCTCGTGGACGACACGAAGAACCCGCAGCCTGGCTTCCACGCCGCCATCATCGAGGCCGTCGCGCAGGTGACGCACATCGCCGAGCCCGACGAGAAGGGCCACCTCATCGGAGAGCCGCTGCAGGGCCGCGGCGTGGTGCACTACGACACCCACGCGCTCGGGCTGTGCGCCAGCGTGAGCGGCGCGCGCTTCACCACCACCACCGAGGTGTACCCCGACAGTCCCCGCGCCAGCCCTGAGCAGTGCAACGAGGCGCAGGCCACCGCGGCGCGGGCCGGCCTCGAGTACGCCCTGTCGGTCGCCTGACGCTCCGAACACCTGTCTTCGGGCACGCGCGGGCTGGCTGGTCCGGGTAGCACGTCGACCGTCATGACCTTTCGTCAGTTCGACTCCGGCTTCGCTCACCCCGGTTGCCGTGGGCGTCGCCGTGACGAGGACCAGACAGCGCCCACCGCGCCCGCGGGTTCGCTCTCGACGATGGTGGTGCACTACGGCCTGTCGGTGCTGGTGCTGCAGTCGTTCACGCGGAGCTCCCGGCGATGGCTGTGGCTGGCCATCGCCGTCCACACGGCGAGCAACGTGGCGGGCGTCGGCGCGCCGAAGGCGCTCGGCGTGTGGCCCGGAGAAGCCGTCATCGCCCTCTTCGCGCTCGTCGCCCTGACGTGGACGGTGCGGTGGGTGCGTGAGGACCGACGGGCGCGGGCGTCGCTGAGCTCGTGAGGCCGAGCTCCTGCGGTCGAAATGGTCGACGAGACGGCGCGAGCTGGACTCTCATCGAAGCTCCCGGGCCCGCTTGGTCGGGAGGCCCACGTCGCGGCCTTCGATGGCTCGAGGTGGTGGGAAGCGTGCACATGGGAGCTGACACGGCGTGTGGGCCTTCGACGGCGCCCGGCGGTCGTCATGCTGGGCCACGACGGCGCGGGGTGCGGCGAGGGTCTTGTGACGTCGCTTTCGGACCGAGGCGAGGAGGCTCCACCGCGCGCTGTCGCGCGCGAGCCGTCAGCGCCAGATACGAGGCGGGCCGAAGACGCCCGACTGCGCGTGCCCGACCCACGTCGTCCCGTTGGCGGCGGGCGAGACATCGCCGCTGGGGGTGACCCACTTGACGAGCAGGTCTCCCTCGCCGAGCTCGAGCACGTACCCGCCTTCCTTCGTTCTCACCCCGACGAGCACCAACTGCGGGTCGCGTGGGGGCGTCGCGAACGAGGCGGACGTCGCCCCGAACGACGCGACGACCCGGTGCTTCCCGTTCAGCTCGACCTCGCACAACTCGACCGGGCGGTCGCTGCCCGCGACTGCCCCCAGGCGCAGCACGAAGAGGCGCCCCTTCACGAAGGTGCCCGTGAAGCCCTCGAGCTTCACGACGCGGTGGGTTCTGGCTCTGAGGTCCACGATGGTGGCCTGGGTCGTGGTGAGCGTCACGAGGCGCTCGTCTTCGAAGAAGTCAGCTCCAGCCAGGGTGACCCCCTCGAGCGACCACCGGGTGTTGGTCGACAGCTCGAGCACGTCGAGCGCGGTCGCCGGTATCTCGACTCGTCGTGGCCGACGCGCCACGAGGTTGACGACGAAGTTCATGGGATGCGCCCTGTCGTTGTGGCTGACCAGCCGGTCGCCGACGAAGCGCGCCGAGGTCGCGTCGACGTCACGGACCTCGAGCGTGTCGACCTTGACGAGCTTGAAGGAGCAGCCGCTCCTGACGAGCAACCAGGTGTCTCCACGGGAGAACTCGACCGGCGAGTTCCACGGAGGGCACCCGCCCTCTGGGATGAGCGGAGGGAGAAGCGGGATTTGCACGAGTCGACTCCCCTCGACGTCGGTCAGGAAGAGCCAATCACTCGAGGTCCGGAGGGCGACCGCGCGCGCTCCGACGACGAACTCGCCCGGCTTGACGCTGAGGGTTCGGCTGATGGCCACCGCAGGGCGTTCACCGTGGGTCGGCATGCCGACCACCGATGCGTCCCGCTCACCAACGAGGTACGCGCCATCGCTGGTGAACGACAGCTTCGAGTGTTTGTTCACGCCACCGAGCGACAGCGGCGTTGATTGCCCCGCACGAAGGAGCTTCACGACGCCCTTCTCGGTGTACGCCATGGCCGGAGCGCCGCGCATCAGCGCGACGAGGAGGCTGTCAGGCGTCGCCAACGGGACGAGGGTCTCGGCTCGCGGTCCGATGACCTTCGGGGGAGGTGCGGCGTGCGCCACGAGCGGCATGAACCACATCACGAGAAAGACGCCGCGAGCCATGAGGAACACGTTAGCGAACCCGCGCGCGAGATGGCTCGGCGAGCAGGGCGCCGACGCCTCTTGAATCACCGGCGCTCTCGGCCGGCGCTGGAACATCAGCCGGGGCCCCATGCGCCATCGCCACGTGTCGCGACCGGCGGGTGGCGTGCACTCCATTCACCGTGTCAGGGTGTTCGTTTCATGAAGCTCGATGAGGTGGTGAAGGCCCTTCAGCGGGGCGCTGCGCTGGCGGTGGTGTCGATGGGCTGTGGTGGCGGGCTGCGCCTCGAGCCGTATCCCCCCGAGCGGAACCGCTGCGAGCAGCAGGCCGTGGCGAACCCCTTCGCGCCGCCGGACGCGGGCGTGAGCACCGTGACGGCGTGCACCACCACCGACTGCTTCCCGCCCAGGAACGAGCGCTGCCTCTCTGGGCGCGAGGCGGTGCCAGACGCGCTCACCGTCGAGGGCCCCTTCGCGCACCCCGACGGCGGAGCGAGCGAGTGCTGCTACATCGTGATGCGCCAGAGCCCCCAGACGGCCTTCGGGCGCCCGCTGCTCGACGCCAACGACGAGGCCCGGGTGGCCGCGCTCGTCGCCCGCGCTGACTGGAGCTGATGGGCCGATGCTCGACGACGCTGACTGGAGCGCCTTCGCGGTCCACATCGAGGCGCTCGAGCCCGGCCACCGCCAGGTGCTCGCCCAGCGGTGGAGCGCGGCGGCGCTGGCAGAGCACGCCTCCGTCGCGTCCTTCGCCCGCTTCACCCTGCAGCTGCTCGCGGTGGGCGCGCCTCCAGCCCTGCTCATCGACGCACACCGCGCCGGGCTCGACGAAGTCGAGCACGCCCGGCTCTCGTTCCGCATCGCGTCCCACTTCGCCGGGCAGCCGCTCGGGCCCGGGCCGCTCCCGATTCCCACCTCGGGGCCGGTGTCGCTGCGCGAGGCGACGCGCGCCGCCGTGCTCGAAGGCTGCATCGCCGAGACGCTCGCCGCCCACGAGGCCAGGCGCGCCGCGGAGCGCTGTGTCGACCCGCTCCTCCGCGCTGTCTTGGCGCGCATCGCCGAGGACGAGGGCCGCCACGCGGAGCTGGCCTGGGCGTTCGCCGGGTGGGCGCTCCGCGTCGGTGGCGAGGCCGTGCGAGCCGGCGCCGCGCAGGCCGCTGAGGCGGCGCTCGAGGCAGCCCGTCGCGAGTCCAACGTCAGCCCCGGAGCGGTGGAGCCGCACGACCTCGCAGCGTGGGGCGTCCTGCCCGACCCCGAGCGACGCGCGCTGGCGGAGGCCCACCTGGCCGACACCATTCGCCCCGGCCTCGCGAGCCTCTTCGGCCCCTGACGGTCGCAAGGTTGGACAAAGGCTGAACAGCCCGTTAGCCGTGTGGCTGGCCCCTTTCCCAAGGACACTCCGATGAGCGACCCCTGCGACCACTGCGGCAAGGAATTCAACGAGTTGCACGTCATGCAGCACGTACCCGGCCTGAACATCGGCAAGTACTTCCGGCCGCAGCTCTGGTGCGACGCCTGCGCCGGCGTCGGCCCTGGCGAGACGCCGCCCTGCCCTGAGTCGATGCTGCGCCCTGATGGCTCCTGCACGGTGTGTGAGCCGCTGGCTCGCGTGGGTTGATCCGCCCCTGACCTTCGCTCGACCCGCCGGTCCGAGCCGACGGGCCGAACTGAAAACTTGAGCAGCCACCTGAGCGTCCGTACAGTCACCTGAACGGGAGGTCAGGTGATGCAGACACGTTCGCAGGGGCCGTTCGTCGGGGCGCGGAAGTCTCCGTGGCAGCGGGTGCAGGGCGTCGACGGGGTGCTCGAACAGTGGCGGGGCGACCGTCACGTCGGCTCCAACCTCGTGCTCGACGAGGTGCTGCCGTCAGCCGAGGCGTCCTTCGCGCCGTTTCCCGCATCGCTCTCGCCGCAGGTGGTGACGGCGCTGCGGGCGCGCGGGCTGTCGTCGCTCTACACCCACCAGGCCGAGGCCTACGAGCTGTCGCAGGCCGGCCGTGACGTCGTCGTCGCCACCCCGACGGCGTCCGGCAAGAGCCTCTGCTACCTGCTGCCGGTGCTGAACGCGCTCGCGCTCGACCGGGAAGCGCGCGCCCTGTTCCTCTTTCCGACGAAGGCATTGTCGCGGGACCAGGAAGCGTCGCTGCACACCTTCCTCGAGCAGGCGGGCCTCGAGCACGGCGCGGTGACGTTCGACGGCGACACCCCGGCCGACGCCCGACGCTCGGCGCGCGAACGCAGCGGCGTCATCCTCACCAACCCCGACATGCTGCACACGGGAATCCTCCCGCACCACGCGGCGTGGGCGCGCTTCTTCTCGGGCCTCCGGTACGTTGTCGTCGACGAGCTGCACGCCTACCGCGGCGTCTTTGGCAGTCACCTCGCGAACGTGCTGCGGCGGCTCGAGCGGGTCGCCCGGTTTCACGGCTCATCGCCCCGGTTCCTCTGCGCGTCGGCCACCATCGGAAACCCGAAGGAGCACGCGTCGAGGATGACGGGCCGCGCCGTGCAGCTCGTCTCGGAGAGCGGAGCGCCGCGCGGTGAGCGCCGGGTGGTCGTCTACAACCCGCCGGTGGTGAACGCCGAGCTGGGCATTCGCCAGTCGTACATCAAGACCTCCGCGCGCATGACGGCCGACCTCGTGAAGGCGGGGGTGCCCACGCTGCTGTTCGGCCAGTCACGCAACGGCGTCGAGGTGATGTTGAAGTACCTGCGCGACGCGTTGATGGAGGCGCGGGTCGACCCTGACGTGGTGCACGCGTACCGCGGAGGGTACCTGCCGCACGCGCGCCGTGACATCGAGACCCGGCTGCGCCAGGGCGAGGTGACGTGCGTGGTGGCGACGAGCGCGCTCGAGCTCGGCATCGACGTCGGCTCGCTCGACGCGGTCGTCTGCGCGGGCTGGCCCGGGAGCGTCGCGGCGCTCTGGCAACGCTTCGGCCGGGCGGGGCGGCGACGGGGCACGAGCCTGTCGTTGCTGGTCACCTCGAGCGCGCCGGTCGACCAGTACGTGGCGTCGACCGCAAAGGCTTTGCTCTCGGCGCCAGCCGAGCAGGCGCGTATCGACCCCGACAACGTCGAGGTGCTCGTGCAGCACCTCAAGTGCGCTGCGTTCGAGCTCCCCTTCGAGTCAGACGAGGACTTTCGCGAGGTGCCGGCGAGCCAGGTGCGTGAGGCGCTGGGCTACCTCACCGAACACCGCGTGGTGCACGAGGTGACGACGCCCGGCGGCAAGGCCACCTGGCACTGGAGCGCCGACGCGTACCCGGCGAACGACGTCTCGTTGCGCTCCATCGGCTGGGACAACTTCGTCATCATCGACCGCTCGACGGACACGACGATGGCCGAGATGGACTGGCGCTCGGCGCACACGATGTTGCACGAGCAGGCCATCTACCAGCACGAGGGCCGGCAGTTTCAAGTCGAGGCGCTCGACTTCGAGAACCACAAGGCCTTCGTGCGGCCCGTCGAGCCCGACTACTACACCGACGCGATGACCTTCACGAAGGTGACGGTCATGAGCCGCGCGCAGGAGACGAAGGCGCCGACGTACGAGCTGGGCACCGGCGACGTGTCGGTCGTCGAGCGCGTCGTCGGGTACAAGAAGATCAAGTTCCACACGCACGAGAACGTCGGTTACGGCGCCGTGCGCCTGCCCGAGATGCAGATGCACACCACGGCCGTGTGGCTGACGGTGCCCGAGCTGGTGGTGCAGTCGTTGAACGCGCCGCGGCCCGACGTGATGGACGCGCTGCGCGGGCTGCTGTCGGCGATGCACACGGTGGCGGCCGTCGGGCTGATGGTCGACCCGCGCGACCTCGGCCAGTGCGTCGGAGGACGCGAGGGTGACGGCCGTGGCAGCACGCTCTTCGACCCGACGCTCTACCTGTACGACAGCGTCCCCGGCGGCGTGGGCCTCGCGTCGCGGCTGTTCGACGAGCGCGAGTCGGTGCTGCGGCGCACGCGAGACCTGCTCGATGGGTGCGCGTGCGACGAAGGCTGCCCCGCGTGTGTCGGGCCGGGCGCGGTCGATGCAGAGCACTGCGGACGAAAGACGCTCGCGCTCGTGGTGCTGTCGGCGCTGGGCATCACGTCACTGAATTGACCCGCGGCCATGGACTTCAAGACGAAGCTCGGTCTGCTCGCGCGGCCGGTGGGCTCGACGCCCATCGACTCCGTGAACATCGGCTCCCCGCCCGTCGGCTCGGCGCCCCGGCGAGAGCCCCCCCTCTCGGCGCTCATTCCGCCCACGCCGACGGCCGCGGGCGCGCTGCATGTCGTGCAGACACGAAGTCCCTCGCCGGAGGTGCCCGACGCCTCGACGCTGGGGGTGCTGGGTCTGGATGAGTCGCTCTCGAGCCTCGACCCCTCGCGCGTGCTTTTCCTCGACACCGAGACGACGGGCTTGAGCGGTGGCGCGGGCACCTTGCCCTTCCTCGTCGGCCTCGCGTTCGTCGAGGCGGGCGAGCTCGTCGTCGAGCAGCTGCACCTGTCGGGGCCGGGCGCGGAGCGGCCCGTGCTGGCTCGCCTGTCGGAGCGCGTCGAAGCGGCGAGCGCCCTCATCTCCTTCAACGGCCGCTCGTTCGACTGGCCGCTCCTGCGCACGCGCTTCGTGATGAATCGGCTCACGCCGCCGGCGCCGAGGCCACACCTCGACCTGCTCCACGCGAGCCGGCGGGTGCTGCGGCACTGGCAGCGCGAGACGCGCCTGGCGACGGTCGAGGCCGCGGTGCTCGACGTGCATCGCGTGGGCGACCTCGACGGGGCGCAGGTTCCAGCGGCCTGGTTCGACTTCCTCCGCACGGGACGGGTGGCGACGCTCTCGCGCGTGCTGTCACACAACCTGCAGGACCTGCGGAGCACCGCCGCGCTGTTGAGGTGGCTCGGCGCCTCGTGGAGCGAGCTCGTCGCGGTGCCTCCCGAAGTCTCACTCGGGCTGGGAGAGGTGGCCGAGCGCGCGCGCCTCCCCTTCAAAGCCGAGCGCTTCTTCGAGCGGGCGACCTCGAGCGCGGTGCTCGACGTGCAGGCGCGGGCGCTGGTGGCGCTGGGGCGCGTGCAGCGACGAAGGGGCGCGCTCGACCAGGCCGCGGCGGCGTGGGAGCGCGCCGTGCCGCTGTGCGAAGACGCCTCGATGATCCACCTGGCGCTGGCGCGGCTGTACGAGCATCGGCTACGCGACGCGCACGCGGCCGAACGTCACGCGCTGCTGGCCCGGCGGGTGGAGGCGCCGATGGTGCACGCTCGGCGCGTGGCGAGGTTGTCGCGCAAACGGCAGCTCGTCCTGGCGATGCGGTGACATCGTCGTGCGCTGCTGATCCGGCGGGTGGAGGCGCCGATGGTGCTCGCGCGGCGCGTGGCGAGGTGGTCGCGCAAACACTCGAGCAACGACGCGCCCCCTCCGCGTTCGGTGGAGAGAGTCGCCCTCCCGCCGAATCAGGACGGAGCACCGGCGTTCCGAGGCGGGCGCCGTGGACGGCGTGGCATTCGGGCGTCGGTGTGCCGAAACGGCAGCGGCGACCCCACGTCCGGGCGACACCGTGACAACGATGGCCGCGAGCCCCGGTGCTAACGCCGCAGCGTCACGCGTTGGCATCGCCGTCGCACCCACGCGAGCGCCATGTGGATTCGTGCGTCGGTGTTGCTGGCTGTCACCGTGTCGGCCCTGAGCGTCGCCGAGCCGCGTGCCGGCTGTCTCGAGCTGAAGCGGACGGCGCGCTTCACCGTGTACTTCGACAAGGTCGACCTCGAGAAGCTGGTGCAGACGGTGAGCGACGCGACGTGCTTGTCGTTCCTCGTGTCCGACGGCGTGAAGGGGCGCATCAGCATCGTGGGGCCCGAGAACGGGAAGCTCCAGCTCGACGCCGACGCCTTCTACGCCGCCTTCCTCGCAGCGCTCGACGCCAACGGCCTGGCCGCGGTGCCCCAGGGCCGCTTCGTTCGCATCGTGGAGAAACGCAGCGCGCGGCAATTCCCGGTGCCGCTCTTCACCGCCGCGGAGGACGTGGCAGCAGGCGATGGCCTGGTGACGAAGCTGTACCGCATCAAGCACGTCGAGTTCGACGTCGCGCGCGCTGGCGTCGCTGCGTTCTCGAGCGCAGGTGGCGACGTGGTGCCGCTGGCGCCCGACCTGCTCATCGTCACCGACCTCGCCTCGAACCAGGGCCGCATCGCGCGGTTGCTCTCGGAGCTCGACGTGCCACGCGCCCCGACCGACGTGGTGCGATTGGTGCGGGTGCACCACGCCACGGTGACGGAGCTCGTCGAGCTGCTGTCCCGCGCGCTCACCTCCAGAGCCCCTGGCAAGCCCGGCGACGCGGTGGTGGCGCTGGCCGACGAGCGGACGAACCGGGTGCTCCTCGCGGGGGCGCCCGGCGCCGTCGACCGCGCCGAGGCCCTCGTCACCCAGCTCGACGTCGAGGTGCCCGGTGACGCGCGCGCGCGGGTGGTGAAGCTCAAGAACGCCGACGCGAAGGAGCTGGCCGGGACGCTCGAGGCGATGGCTGGCTCCACCTCGGCCCGGAGGGCTCCCGGCGCCCCACCGGCACCCGGCGCCGGCGCCACCACCGGCGAGGTGCGCATCAGCGTCAACGAGGCCCTCAACGCGCTGCTCATCGTCTCGAGCGGGAGCGACTACCGGGCGCTCCTCGACGTCATCGAGCAGCTCGACCGCCCCGTGCGCCAGGTGTTCATCGAGACGGTCATCATGGAGGTGAACGTACAGCGCGACACGAAGGTCGGCGTCTCGGCGCACGGCGTGGGCGGCAACACCACCACCGGCGTCGTGTACGGCAGCCAGCCCGAGGGCGCGCCCTCGTCGTTGTCGCTCGCGTCGCTCGCCTCGTCGAGCGGCTTCCTCTTCGGCCTCGGCGGCAGCGCGCTGTCGCAGGTGGCCTCGGCGCTCGGCCTTCGCATTCCGGCCGTCGGGCTCACCGTGCAGGCGTCGCAGAGCACCTCGGACGTCAACGTTCTGTCGATGCCGCACATCCTCACCGCCGACAACAAGGAGGCCGAGATTACCGTCGGCCAGCGCATTCCCTTCCAGTTGGGCGTCAACCAGGCGCAGCTCGCGCAGCTGCTCGCCGCGGGCAACACCACGGGCGCGAACCTGACGAACCTCACCGGCACCATCTCGCGCGAGAAGGTCGAGCTGAAGCTGACGGTGAAGCCGCACATCGGTGACGACGGCGCGATTCGCCTCGACATCAACCAGCAGGCCGAAGAGCTCGCCGGCACCAGCAGCTCGGCGGGGCCCATCACCTCGACGCGGGGCCAGAAGGCGTCGGTGGTGGCGAAGGACGACGAGACGCTCGTGCTCGGCGGCATCATGCAGGACCGCGAGATTGAGCAGGTCTCGAAGGTGCCGCTCCTGGGCGATGTGCCGGTGCTGGGCGTGCTCTTCCGCAACACCACGAAGACGAGGACGAAGGTGAACCTGCTCGTGTTCCTCACGCCCCACGTCATCGACGGGCCGGCGGACGTCAAGCGGCTGATGGAGAAGAAGCTCGCCGAGCGCACGCGGGTGCTCGAGCAGGTGTCACGGTCGCGGCTCGAGACCGAGGGGCAGGCGCTCGACCTCGACGCGCGGCCGGGGCCACTCGCGGCCATCGCGCGCGCCCTCTCCCAGGCCGAGCAGGCCATCATCGAGCCCCGGTAGCCCGACGCTCGAGCCTTCACCCGGGGTGACGTGCGCTCGGAAGCCCAGCGCGCCCGAACCCCGGTCGAGCCCTCAGCCGAGGCCCCCGAGCGACGCGCGGTGGAGCGCGCGGTACTCCGAAGCGGTGCTCTCGTAGAGCGTCACGTGGCCCACCTGGAATGGCGCGCTCTCGAAGGCGCGCAGCGACGTCTCGAGGTCTCCGAAGGGGTGACCTTCCTTCGAGCGCGCGAGGGTGACGTGCGGCGCGTACGGCCGCTCCCGCTCGATGGGCTGCACGCCCGGCAGGTCGTCGAGCAGCAGGTGGGCGCGGGCGTCGGCCTGCAGCGCGTGGAGCGGCGCCACGGCTCCCGCCACGCCCAGCCACAGCACCGACGGGGCGCGCGCGGTCCCGAAGGTGCCCACGCCGGCCAGCCGGAGCTCGAACGGCCCGTGCCGCGCGGCGACCGCCGAGGCCCGCGCGCGAAGGCCCTCGACCTGCGCCCCCGTGGGGTTGCCCAGGAAGACGAGCGTCAGGTGCAGCTTGTCGGCGCGCACCCACCGGGCGTCGACGCGCTGGCGGGCGCGCTCGATGACGTCGGCGGCCCGGGCCCGCGCGGTGTCGTCGAGGTCGATGGCGAGGAAGACGGTCACGGGTGGAGGAGCGCGCCCCGGAAAGACAAGCGCGAAGACGCTCGTCCATCAACGCTTCTGGCAGGTGTGCCGCCAGCCGCCGCGCGGTGAGGGGCCATCTGCTACACCACGGCGCATGCTCCGCGACGCCAACCCGAAAGCCATTCGCCTCGTCGACTACCGGCCGCCCGACTTCGCCATCGACTCGGTGGCCCTCACCTTCGACCTCGACGTCGACCACACCGAGGTCGAGGCCACGCTCGCGCTCCGCCGGCTCGCGGGCTCGGGCCCGCTCACGCTCCAGGGCGACCACGACGCCGAGGGCTCCGGACAACTGCTCGCCATCATGCTCGATGGCAAGCCGCTCCCGGGCAGCGCGTACGAGCTGAGCGACTCGGGGCTGACGCTCAAGGCCCCGCCGGAGCGCTTCACCCTCACCACGCGCCGCCGGCTCTCGCCCTCGAAGAACAAGAGCCTCGAGGGCCTCTACGCCTCGGGCAGCGGGCTCTTCACGCAGTGCGAGGCCGAGGGCTTCCGCAAAATCACCTGGTACCTCGACCGCCCGGACGTGATGAGCGTCTTCACCGTCACCCTGCGCGCCGACCCGAAGACGTTCCCCGTGCTGCTGTCGAACGGGAACAAGGTGAGCGAGCGCGACGAGGTGGTGGCCGGCGTCACCCGCCGTGTGGCCGTGTGGCACGACCCGCACAAGAAGCCGTCGTACCTCTTCGCCGTCGTCGCCGGGAACCTCGTGGCTCGCCACGACACCTTCACCACCATGAGCGGCAAGACGGTCGACCTGAACGTCTGGGTGCGCGCGCACGACCTCGACCAGACCGCGCACTGCATGGACAGCCTCAAGAAGTCGATGCGGTGGGACGAGACGCGCTTCGGCCGTGAGTACGACCTCGACGTCTTCAACCTCGTCGCCGTGTCGGACTTCAACATGGGCGCGATGGAGAACAAGGGCCTCAACGTCTTCAACACGAAGTTCGTGCTGGCCCGGCCCGACACCGCCACCGACGTCGACTTCGCCGGCATCGAGGGCGTGGTGGGCCACGAGTACTTCCACAACTGGTCGGGCAACCGCGTCACCTGCCGCGACTGGTTCCAGCTCTCGCTGAAAGAGGGCTTCACCGTCTTCCGCGACCAGGAGTTCTCGGCCGACGTCGGCTCGCGCGCCGTCAAGCGCATCGAAGAGGTGCGGCGCCTGCGCAGCCTCCAGTTCCCCGAAGACGCAGGCCCCACCGCGCACCCGGTGCGGCCCGACAGCTACGTCGAAATCAGCAACTTCTACACCGTCACCATCTACGAGAAGGGAGCCGAGGTGGTGCGCATGCAGCTCACGCTGCTCGGCGAAGAGACGTTCCGCAAGGGCACCGACCTCTACTTCAGCCGCCACGACGGCCAGGCGGTGACGACGGACGACTTCCTGAAGTGCATGGCCGAGGTGAGCGGGCGCGACTTCACCCAGTTTCAGCGCTGGTACTCGCAGGCGGGCACACCGAAGGTCACGGCGAAGACGTCGTGGAACGCGGCGGCCGGCACGTGGACGCTCGAGCTGTCGCAGGTGGTGCCTCCGACGCCGGGCCAGAGCGAGAAGCTGCCGATGCACCTCCCCGTGGTGACGGCGCTGCTCGGCGCGAAGGGCCAGCGGCTGCCGCTGGTGGTGAACGGTGACTCGCGCGGCTCCGAGTGCGTGCTCGAGCTCACCGAGGCGACGCAGACGTTCGTCTTCTCGGGCCTGTCCGAGCGGCCGGTGCCGTCGCTCCTGCGCGGCTTCTCGGCGCCCGTGGTGCTCGAGACCGACGACGACGAGCAGGCCCTGCTGTTCCGCCTGGCGCACGACGACGACGCCTTCAACCGCGTCGAGGCCGGGCAGGAGCTGTTCCTGCGTCACCTGCTGTCGAGCGTGGCCGCGGTGCAGGCCGGGGGCGCGCCGGTGCCGCCGTCCTCGAGGCTCGTCGACGCCATCAAGACGGCGCTGGCCACGGCCCTGACGCCGGGCGCCGACCCGTCGCTCCTCGCGCTCGCGCTGAGCGTCCCCGGCCTCGACGTCATCGGAGACCGGCTGCCCTGGGCCGACTACGGCAGCGCGCACGTCGCGCGCGAGCACCTCGTCACCGAGCTGGCGACGCAGCTGTCGGGGCTGGTGGGCGAGGTCGACGCGTTCCTCTCGAAGGCGCTCGACGGAGCCCCCTACCGCTTCATCCCCGAGGACGTCGGCCGGCGCAGCCTGCGCAACCTGATGGTGGGCTGGCGGGCGCGCCTGCCAGACGGAGCGGCCCACGTGCAGCGCCACCTCGCGCGCGCCGGGTGCATGACGGACACGCAGGCGGCCCTCGCGCTGTTGTCGAACACCACCGGCGCGGCGCGCGACACGGCGTTCGCGGACTTCTATGCGCGGTGGAAGGGCGAGGCGCTCATGGTGGACAAGTGGTTCGCGCTGCAGGCCACCAGCACCCGCCCGCAGGCCCTCGACGACGTGTTCGCGCTGGTGAAGCACGAGGCCTTCACCCTCGAGAACCCGAACCGGGCGCGCTCGGTCATCGCGGCACTGGGCATGTCGAACCCGCTGCGCTTTCACGAGGCGAGCGGCCGCGGCTACGTGTTCCTCGGCGACCTGGTGCGCACGCTCGACGCCTTCAACCCGCAGATCGCCGCGCGCATGTTGACGCCGCTGACGCGGTGGCGCCGGCAGGACGAGCCGCGGCAGGCGCTGATGAAGCGCGAGCTGCAGCGGGTGCTCGACCGTGAGGGGTGCAGCAAGGACGTGTACGAGATTGCGTCGAAGTCGCTGGCGTGAGGCTCACGGGCGGACTCGACGGGCGACGCACTGAGGAGCGAGCTCAGCGCGGGGCGGTGGCGACGCTGTCGTCATACTCCGCCAGGATGGCGGCGAATCCTCCTGGTTCGCACGAGATCACCACCAGGAGCGCTCGAAAGGACTCCGAGGCGTCCTCCTGACTCAGAAACAGGAGCGGCATCAACTCGGCGGCGTCGAGCACTCTGGCGACCGCGTGCGGGTGCTCGATGGCCTGGGACCGGGCAGAGACCAGGACTCGATGCAGGGCCGTCAGGGCCGGCGCCCGCAGGTGCTCCCTGATCACGTGCACCTCGTGATTCTGACCCAGACCGCGCCGGGCCGAATCGCAACACCGCTGCACGGCAGCGCGCGAGCGACGGGCGACGGAGGACCGCCGACCGTGCACGTGAGCCACCTCGTCAGCGCCGCTCGAGCTTCTCGAGCCGGGCCTCGAGCGCCTTGAGCCGCGCCTCGCTCGCCTCGAGCTGCTGCAGCTTCGCGTCCTGCGCCTTGAGCGCCTCGACGAGGAGCGGCATCACCTTGTCGTAGTTCACCGTCAACGTGCCATCGGGCAGCGTCACGACGGCCTCGGGCAGCACCTTCTGCACGTCTTGCGCGAGCAGGCCCACGTCTGCGCCGGCCGAGGCGCCGAACTTCGCCTGAGCATCCTTCGTCCAGCGGTAGTGAACGCCCTTGAGAGCCTGGAGCAGCTCGCGGGCGCGCGTGATGGTGTGGACATCTTCCTTGAGCCGGGCATCCGAGGGGACGATGACGTTGTTGGCGAGCACGTTGCCGCTGACCTGGAGGCGCTGGCTGGGGGTCGCGGTGCCGATGCCGACATTTCCGGTGTTGCCCTGAATGCGCATGCGCTCGGGCTGCCCGTTCCCTGCGTAGAACTCGATGTCACCGTTGCGCAGGTCGCTGCAGGTCCACCCCTGGCCGACGCCGTTGTCGCCCGCGTAGATGCGCACGCTGTTGTTCTCGGGCCCCGGGCACAACGTCGACGGGGTGCCGTTGCAGGTGCTCGCGTTGCAGAAGACGGGCGACGACAAGAAGGCGTTTCCGGCGCGAAGCTCGAGCGCTCCACCGCGGGCCTCGAGGTTGTCGAAGCCGGCCTTGATGAGCAGCGACGTCCCCGGTGCAGTCTGGTGCGAGCCGATGAAGCCCCGGAAGCCCCCGGTGGCGTCGGTTACCTGCAGGCTGGGCACGGACAGATGAGGCGGGCCCCACCGCAGGACGGCATCGGTGGCGACGCCGCCGTCACTCGACTCGAAGAGCACAGCGCCCGCGACGAAACCTCCATCAGCGAACCGTGGCGCCCCCAGACTGCACGCGTACGCCGTCAACGGCATGCCGGCCAGGTCGAACCCGTTGGCCCGAATGCCCCCCGCCGGGCAGTTGGCGCCTGGCGGCTCGGTCGCAATCGACACCGAACGGCCATCGGAGCCCATCGGACCAGCCGGGCCCTGCATGCCCGCTGGACCGGTCATGCCCGCTGGTCCCGGAGGGCCCGCCGGCCCCTGACCACCACCTCCATCAGACACCCCGTCGCGGCCGTTGCACACCACCCGGCGGCCCTCGGCCGAGAGGAGCTCGACGCCGCCGGTGGGGCAGTCGGTGCTCCCGGCCGCCAGCACGTTCACGGCCACCGACTGACCTGCCGGCCCCGTGGCGCCCTGGTCACCCCGTGGCCCGGTTGGCCCAGCCGGACCCGCAGGCCCCACCGCGCCACCGCTGCAGCCAACGAGCACCGCGCCACACATCGCACCGAGAACACGCCGCATCGAACCGTCCTCCATCGAGAGCCTCACTGGCACACCCTGTTCATACAGACCTGATTGGGAGCGCAGCGCGTGCCGCACGCCCCACAGTTGGCCGCGTCAGTCGCCACGTCGGTGCAAGCCGGCCCGCACAGCTGGCGCGGAGCATTGCAGGCGTTGAGCTGTTTGCACACGCCCTCTCCGCAGTACTGCTGGTCGGTGCAGGCGTTGTTGCAGGCGCCGCAGTGCCGCGGGTCGTTGCGCGCGTCGACGCACGACGTCCCACAGGTGCGTAGACCGGCGCTGCACGTCGCCATGCACGCACCCGCGCTGCAGACCTGGCCCGAGGCGCACGCCTTGCCGCACTCGCCACAGTTCTGCGAGTCGACCTTCAGGTCGACGCATTGCCCGCTGCAGTCGGAACACGGAACGACCGGGGCGCCGAGACACCCGGCGAGGCCCACGGCCAAGACAAAAGCACCCACCCACCCGTTGAGTCGCATCATGCGTCAGTGAGGCTAGCGTGACATTCCGTTTCCGCCGCATTGAATCACGACCCAGCTCCGACCGGGCTCGAGCCGCCCCCGGTGTCGGAACGACGGTTCGCTGCTGCGGTGGCGTCAGCACAGCACCCGTCGGTGAAGCCAACGAGGGGGCTGGACGCGCGGCCAGGCGTGAGGCGCGCCGTCAGGCCGTGATGGCCGCTGCCAGCACGCGCTCGACGAGCATCAGCCGGAAGGCCGCCCAGGTGAGCTGCTCGGCCATGGCCTTGTTCGAGCCGAGCGCCGCCTCCAGCTGCTCGGGCGAAAAGCCCATGTCTTCGGCGACGGGGACGAGCTGGCGGAGGACGGACTCCTTCGTCAGCGTCGGAGGGGCCGCCTCGCCCAGCGCGCGGAGCGCCAGCTCGAGCCGCAGGCGCGCTTCCAGCTCCGCGCGCGTCTCGGGGTCGGCCTTCCACTGGGCGAGCGACTGCTGCTGCACGTCGGCGCTCAAGCCCGCTTCACTCATCATCGTGCCTTCGGTGCGCGCCCAGGCCCGCTCCACTTCGGCGTCCACCAGCGCGGGGGGCACCTCACCCGTCCACCGCTTCGCGAAGGCCCCGAGCACGGCCTGCGACCAGGCGCCCTCGGCGTCTTCGAGGCGCTCGACGGCGAGCTCCCGCACGAGGGCGACGAGCGTCGCTTCGAAGGTATCGCCGAGGCCCAGCGTCGCGAACGCAGCTTCGGCGCCGCCCTCGGGCAGCGTCACCTCGGCCGCGCGGTGCACCACCGCCGTCACCGCCACCGTCTCGCCCGGCAGCACCTTCGCGTCCTTCGGCA
This sequence comes from Myxococcaceae bacterium, assembly GCA_033763395.1. Lineage (GTDB taxonomy): Bacteria > Myxococcota > Myxococcia > Myxococcales > Myxococcaceae > Xiheimicrobium. Next base: position 23,751 of record JANRKQ010000214.1, on the reverse strand, counting down.
GCGTCACCTTCATGGTGGCCGACTCACCGACGGGCAGGCCCACCAGCGCCTCGAAGAGGCCGGGCCAGAAGGGCGAGGGCTCGACGACCGTCTCCCACGCGCGCCGGAAGCTGAAGGGCACCAGCGTCTCACCGCGGAAGGCCACCACGTCGAGGGTGACGTCGTCGCCGAGGGCGAGCGGCTCCTTCGCCGCGCGCTCGCGCCGGGGGCAGGCCAGCCGCACCCGCTGCACGTAGGCCTCGAGCACCTCGTCTTCGGTGGGCTCCTTCGGAGGCACCGGCGGCACCACCAGCTTGTCGAGGCTGACAGAGCCGACGGCGGGAAGCGCAGGTGGTGTGCCTCCGAGGATGTCGGCGACGGGGCTCAGCTTGAGGCGATGGCCCAGCGCGCGCGCCGAGGCGGGCTTCTGGGACTTCGACGCGGGCTTGCCGGGCGACCGACCGGACGACTTCGGAGAGCGGGACATGGCCTCTCGGGTTCTAGCAACCCCCGGCGCGCGGACGGGCGGCTTTAGAAGAGCGAGCCGACGAAGCCGGTGACGAGCGACACGCCGGCGCCAATCTGGCTGACGACGGGAATGTTGGTGGCGGCGGCGATGGAGCCCGCGGCGGTGAGGCCGCTGAAGACGGCGCGGCCGATGTTGCGGGCGGAGGGGTCTTGAATGGCGCGGTAGGTGTCACGGGCGGCGAGGCCGGTGTCGACGACGGCCATGGCGATGTTGACGCCGGGCGCGAAGCGGGCGGCGGCGCGGCCGAGCGTCGAGGCGCCAGCGCGGGTGCCGGCGCGAAGGGCGGCTTCTCCGGCTTCGACGGCGACGCGGCCAGCGACCTCGGTGCCGGCGTGCATGGCGGCGCGGGTGACGGCCTGGGTGCCAACGGTGATGCCAGCGTCGGCGATGCGGGCGGTGGCGGCGACGCCCCGGCGCGCGGCGTCGGTGGCGATGCGCGAGCCACCGGCTGCGACGCCCGCCTCGAGGGTGCGCGCGGCGGCCGAGGTGAGGCCCTGGAAGCCGCCCGCGGCGCGGAAGGCCTCGACGGCGGCCGTGGCGCCGCGGCGGGCGACGCCGACGTTGTGAATGGTGAGGGCGCCGCGGGCCGCGGTGAGGGCGCTGCGGGTGCCCTCGAGCGCCGAGGACGCGGCGGAGCCGACGTGGCCGGCGGCCGCTCGGAAGTTGCCGCCGCGCGCCGCCTCGAAGGCATCACCCAGCGAGCGGACGGCGTTCGACCCGCCGCGCACCGCGCCCAGGCCACCCGTCAACACGCTCACCCCACCGCCGAGCCGCCGGGCGAAGTCGAGGGCCCGGCCGTTGGAGTGCATGAACTCGCTGACGCCCCGCCCGAGCCGGTCGAAGACGCCATTGCCCGGAGCGGTGACGGGGGCTCCAGAGAGCGCTCGGCGCATCGCCAGCGCGTCGGTGACCTGGCCCCGCGCGCCATTGCCCGCCGTCACGCCCCGCAACACCGTCTGCGCCGTCTGCCGGTACTGGTTCACCGTGTTCTGAACGTTCTGACGGAAGCGGCTCAAGGGGGAGGTCATGACGCGCTTTCTTGAAATGCGAGAAGTGCCCACATTATCGCGTGGGGTGTGGACGGAGTTGCACACCACAAAGGTGATGGATTTCAGGTGGTTGCCGTGCTCTCTGGCGAGTCGTCGGCAGATTGTTCAGCGACTTTCCGAGGTTGACTCTCCGCGTCGTCGGTGGCGAACACGTGGAGCACGGTCATGGAGGCAGCGTGGGCTCGTTCAAGGACGTCTCGTCAGAGGTGGAGTTCGGCGCGCAGGAGCACGGCGTCCTCGAGCTGTGGAAGCGGCTCCAGGCGTTCGAGCGGTCGGTGGATCAGCGCACGGGCGCTCCGAGCTTCATCTTCTATGACGGGCCGCCGTTCGCGACGGGCCTGCCGCACTACGGGCACCTCGTCGCCTCGACGCTGAAGGACATCGTGCCGCGCTACTGGACGATGCGGGGCTTTCGCGTCGAGCGCCGCTTCGGCTGGGACACGCACGGCCTGCCCATCGAGATGCAGGTCGAGAAGAACCTCGGCCTGAGTGGGCCGCACAGCATCCGCGAGTACGGCGTCGCGAAGTTCAACGAGGCCTGCCGCGGCTCGGTGCTCACCTACGTCGAGGAGTGGCGTCGCACCGTCACGCGCGTCGGCCGCTGGGTCGACTTCGACCGTGACTACAAGACGATGGACCTCTCGTTCATGGAGAGCGTCTGGTGGGTCTTCGCCGAGCTGTGGAAGAACGGGCTCGTCTACGAGGGCCGGCGCGTGATGCCGTACTCGTGGCGGCTGTCGACGCCGCTGTCGAACTTCGAGGCGGGCCTCGACTACCGCGACGTCGACGACCCGGCGCTGACGGTGCGGCTCAAGCTCGACGAGCCGCTCGGTGGGAAGCCCGCGTCGCTCCTCATCTGGACGACGACGCCGTGGACGCTGCCGTCGAACCTCGCGGTCGCGGTGTCGAACGACATCACCTACGTGGTGGCCGACGGAGAAGACGGCCAGCGCTCCGTCGTCGCGAAGGACCTCTTGGTGGCCACGCTCGGCGAGAAGGCCACCGTCGTCTCGGAGCTCACCGGCAAGGACCTGGTCGGCAAGACCTACGCGCCGCTGTTCCCCTTCTTCGCGGACCGGAAGGCGAAGGGGGCGTTCCGCGTCATCCACTCCGGACACGTGACAACGACCGACGGTACGGGCCTGGTGCACATGGCGCCGGCGTTCGGCGAGGACGACTTCGAGGCGTGCCGGAAGAACGGCATCGACGTGGTCGACCCGGTCGACGCCGAAGGCAACTTCGGGCCTGAGGTGCCGCCGTACCAGGGCAAGAACGTGAAGGAGGCCGACAAGCAGATCATCGCGGACCTCAAGGCCCAGGGCGCCGTCTTCAAGCACTCGCAGCTGCGTCACCCGTACCCGTACTGTTACCGCTCGGGCACGCCGCTCATCTACAAGACGACGCCCTCCTGGTACGTGAAGGTCGAGCCGCTGCGCGAGCGCATGGTGGCGAACAACCGCTCCATTCACTGGGTGCCGGGCTTCGTCGGAGAGAAGCGCTTCGAAAACTGGCTCACCGAGGCGCGCGACTGGTCCATCAGCCGCTCGCGCTTCTGGGGCACGCCGATTCCGCTGTGGCAGAGCGAAGACGGGAAGGACCTGATCTGCGTCGGCTCCGTCGCCGAGCTCGAGCAGCTCACCGGGGCGAAGGTCGACGATTTGTACCCGCACAAGATCGACCACCTCACGTTCACGAAGGACGGCAAGACGTACAAGCGCATCGCCGACGTGTTCGACTGCTGGTTCGAGTCGGGCTCGATGCCGTACGCGCAGGTGCACTACCCGTTCGAGAACAAGCAGGCCTTCGAGGGAGCGTTCCCTGCGCAGTTCATCGCCGAGGGGCTCGATCAGACGCGCGGCTGGTTCTACACGCTGCTCGTCCTCTCGACGGCGCTGTTCGACAAGGCGCCCTTCAAGAACGTCATCGTGAACGGGCTGGTGCTCGCAGAAGACGGCTCGAAGATGTCGAAGAGCAAGAAGAACTACCCGGACCCCAACGAGGTCATCGAGAAGCACGGAGCCGACGCGCTGCGGGCGTACCTGATCAACTCGCCGCTGGTGCGGGCCGAGCCGCTGCGCTTCTCCGAGGCCGGCGTGAAGGAGGTCGTGCGCACCGTGCTGCTGCCGCTCCAGAACGCATGGAGCTTCTTCACCACCTACGCGAACGTCGACGGCTGGAACCCGAAGACGGACCTTGCGAAGGCGCCGAAGGTGTCGGAGCGGCCCGAGCTCGACCGGTGGATGTTGTCGGTGCTGCAGTCGCTGGTGCGCGACATCAACACGCAGATGGAAGGGTACTACCTCGACAAGGTGGTGCCGCCGATGCTCGGGTTCATCGACGACTTGACGAACTGGTACATCCGCCGGTCGCGGCGGCGCTTCTGGAAGAGCGACGACGCGGCGGACAAGGCGGCGGCGTACGCGACGCTGTACGAGGTGCTGACGACCTTCGCGAAGGTGGTGGCGCCGGTGCTGCCGTTCTTCGCGGAGCGCCTGTACCAGCACCTCGTGGTCGAGCCGGGCATGTGCGAGGCGGGCCGCGAGTCCGTGCACCTGTGTGACTACCCGGTGGTGAACGAGGCGCTCATCGACCGGCACGTGGAGCAGGCGATGGCGTCGGTGCGGCAGACGGTGGTGCTGGGCCGCGCGCTGCGTGAGAAGCACAAGCTCAAGACGCGGCAGCCGCTGCAGACGCTCACGGTGGTGTCGACGAACGGCGCGATTCGAGACGCGCTCACCGCGCACGCCGAGCTGCTCGAAGACGAGCTGAACGTGAAGCAGGTGGTGGCGCTCGCGGACGACGCGGCGCTCGCGACGCTCACCTTCAAGCCGAACCTGAAGACGCTCGGGAAGAAGCTGGGCAAGAAGCTGAAGGACGCGACGGCCGACATCGCCGCCTTCACGCGCGAGCAGTGGGCGGTGCTCGAGGGCGGTGGCTCCGTCACGGTGCAGGGCGAGGCGCTGACGAAGGACGACGTGCTGGTGGCGCGCACGGCGAAGGGCGAGGTGGTGGTGGAGTCGGCGGGCGACCTGACGGTGGCGCTCGACACGAAGGTGACCGACGCGCTCAAGCGCGAGGGGCTGATGCGGGAGCTCGTGTCGCGGGTGCAGAAGCTCCGCAAGGACCAGGGGCTCGCGGTGGCCGACCGCATCGTGCTGACGCTGGCGACGGGCGACGCTGAGCTGAAGGCCTGCTTCGGGGAGCACGAGGCGCGCATCAAGGACGAGGTGTTGGCCGTGCGGCTCGAGGTGCCGTCGTCCGGCGAAGGCGAGGCGATGGACGTCGACGGGCATGCCGTCACGGTGCGAATCGCGAAGAGCTGATCGTCGCTCGAACGGGTCCTTGGGGCGACGGGCCGGGGCAAGCTGGCGAGGGGCTCGAGGAGCTCAGGTGATGAAGGCGGGTGCTCCGGAGCCTCGAGTGAGGCGGATGCGACGGAATCGGACTGGTCCGTGCCTCCAATGACCCGTGGCGGGGAGTCGCCCTTCACCGCGGGTGTACCGGTGGACGTGGAGCGTGAAGCAGCGCTTTCGCGTGACGAGCTCTGTCGAGACCTTCACGCAGCGATGCGCCGCGGCGCGAGCGAGCCGGGGCGCGAACCGGACGGGGTGTAAACAAGGTGACGCCTGCCGTCACCCAGGGTGACGTCAACCAGGTGACGAATAGCGTCACCTAGTTTACACCCCCCTGGAATCGAACGGTCCCTCGGCCCTTGCGGCGGCGTGGGCCTCCTGGCCCGCCGCGAACAGGCCCAGCAAGTCGCCCGGCGCGACGCCGGTGAGCTTGGCCGTCCGCCCGAGCAGCTCGGTGAGGCACATGATGTCGTGGTTGTCACACCGAGTCAGGCTCGGGCTTCTCGAGCTGCGTGCGCAGCGCCGGGAGGTCGCGGGCGATGCGGGCGATGCCCTTGCTGCCGGAGACGTTGGTTTCGGCGAGCGGAAGGCCGTCTCGCACGGGCGGCATGGGATTCCGTGTCGCCCTCGCCCCTCGAGGCTTCGGAGCGCCTTCCTCGCCGCCGCCCACCCCTGATGCCTGCCGGCCCATCTGGCACCGCGTCTCTGCTCCGTGCTGATGCACGCCGTCCTCGCGGGGAACGACCTCCGGCCGGGGCAAGGGCGCCCTGTCGCCGCGCCTCGCGGAGTCGGACCCGAACGCGCGCATGGCTCGAAGCCCCGCACCCACCTCAGCGTCCGCGGAAGCTGGCCTCACGACGCTCGAGGAAGCTCATCAGCCCCTCCGCGGCGTCCTCACTGGCCATCACCTTCGGCAGCAACCCCTCCAGGTGCGCCGCCGCCGCCTCATGGCCCTGCGCCTCGAAGACGCGCGCGTTCGCGAGCGTTCCCTGCACGCCCAGCGGCGCCTGCTTCGCGATGAGCTGGGCCAGGGCGACGGCGCGCTCGACGTGCTGGCCGGGCGTGACGACCTCCTGCACCAGGCCGATGCGCAGCGCCTCGGCCGCACCGAACTCTTCGGCGGTGAGGAGAAACCGCATGGCGTTGCCCCAGCCGAGGCGGGCAGGCGCGCGCAGAGTGGCGCCTCCGAAGGGCAGAATCCCCCGCGCAATCTCGAGCTGCCGAAAGCGCACCGTCGACGAGGCCACCACCACGTCAGCCGCGAGCGCCAGCTCGATGGACAACGTGAACGCGATGCCGCTCACCGCGAGCACCACCGGCTTCGGCACGGGAGGCCCCCACACCGCGAAGGGGTCGTACGTCCGTCCTCCGGCGAGCGCCTTCGGCCCCGCCTGCTGCACCGCGGCGCCCACCTCGGCGAGGTCGAGCCCGGCCGAGAAGTGGTCGCCATGCCCGAAGAGGACGCCCACCCGCAGGGCCTCGTCGGAGCCGAGCAGCTCGTACGCGGCGGCGAGCTGCTCGATGGTGGCCAGGTCGAAGGCGTTGCGCTTCTCGGGCCGGTTGATGCCCATGCGGAGCACCGCGCCATCACGTTCGACCGTCACCCGGGGCGTCGTCATGACGGCACCGTGGCGCGGTCAGGGAACGCGCGCAACGCGCTCGTGGGAGCACTCCCCAACGAAGTGAGCCGCGGGTCACTTCATCGCGGCGACTTCGACGCGCTTCTGCTCACGCCGAATCAGCTCGCGCTGGGCCTGCGCCTTCACGTCCGTCACCTCGAGGCCCTTCAACTTCTCTTCCGCCTCGGCGATGCGCTTCTTCGCGGCCGCCACGTCGATGTCCTTCGCGGGCTGGGCGGCATCGGCGAGCACGCGCACGTTGGCCGCGCCGACTTCGACGAAGCCCCCCGCCACGAAGTACAGCTCGCTCTTCGAGCCTTCCCGAATGGTGAGCGGGCCCGGCTGCATGAGCGAGAGGAAGGGCGCGTGGCCCGGGCGCACGCCGAAGAGGCCCTCGGCGCCCGGCGCGATGACCTCGTCGGCCTCGAGCTGCGCGAGGCGACGTTCCGGCGTGACGACTTCGACTTTCAACCTGGCCATGACGGTCGGTCTCTTTTCGCGGCGAGAATCAGCCCTGCGCCAGCTTCTTGGCCTTCTCGACGACCTCGTTGATGCCGCCGACCATGTAGAAGGCCTGCTCCGGCAGGTCGTCGTGCTTGCCCTCGACGATTTCTTTGAAGCCGCGCACGGTCTCGGGAATCGTCACGACCTTGCCGTCAGCGCCAGTGAAGATCTTGGCGACGTTGAACGGCTGGCTGAGGAAGCGCTGAATCTTGCGCGCGCGGGCGACGACGAGCTTGTCCTCTTCCGAGAGCTCGTCCATGCCGAGAATCGCGATGATGTCCTGGAGCTCCTTGTACCGCTGGAGCGTCGACTGCACCTTGCGCGCGACGAGGTAGTGCTCCTCGCCGACGACCTGCGGGTCGAGGATGCGCGAGGTCGAGTCGAGCGGGTCGACGGCCGGGTAGATGCCGATTTCGGTGAGCGCGCGCGAGAGCACGATGGTGCCGTCGAGGTGGGCGAACGTCGTCGCGGGGGCGGGGTCGGTGAGGTCGTCGGCGGGGACGTAGATGGCCTGCACCGAGGTGATGGAGCCCTTGATGGTCGAGGTGATGCGCTCCTGGAGCGCGCCCATCTCGGTCGACAGCGTGGGCTGGTAACCGACGGCCGAGGGAATACGGCCGAGGAGCGCCGACACTTCCGAGCCCGCCTGCGTGAAGCGGAACACGGTGTCGACGAAGAGGAGCACGTCGCGGGTCTCTTCGTCGCGGAAGTACGCGGCGATGGAGAGGCCCGAGAGCGCGACGCGGGCGCGAGCGCCGGGCGGCTCGTTCATCTGGCCGAACACGAGCACGCACTGCGACTTCCCGGGGATGAGCTTGATGCGGCCCTGGTCGTCGGTCTTGATGTGGTGGCCGTCCTTCTCGCAGGCAATCACGTCGGCCTCCTGGAATTCCTTCCAGAGGTCGTTGCCCTCACGGGTGCGCTCGCCGACGCCGGCGAACACCGAGAAGCCGCCCTTCTCGATGGCGGCGTTGCGGATGAGCTCCTGCAGGAGCACCGTCTTGCCGACGCCGGCGCCACCGAAGAGACCAATCTTGCCACCGCGGGTGAAGGGGCAGAGCAGGTCGATGACCTTGATGCCCGTCTCGAACATCTCGATCTTCTTCGACTGCTCGGTGAAGGACGGGATGGGGCGGTGAATCGGGTAGAACTTCTTCGCGGCGACGGGCCCCAGCTCGTCCACCGGGTCGCCGGTGACGTTCAAGATGCGGCCGAGCGTCTCGGGGCCAACGGGCACGCTGATGGGGGCGCCGGTGTTCTTCACCGTCATGCCGCGCGAGAGGCCGTCGGTCGAGTCCATCGCGATGCAGCGCACGGTGTTCTCACCGAGGTGCTGGGCGACCTCGACGACGAGGTTGTCGGGCTCGTTCGAGATGGCCGGGTTCGTCACCTTCAGCGCCGTGTAGACCTCCGGGAGGCCTCCGGGCGGGAACTCGACGTCGATGACGGGACCAAGAATCTGGGTGATGCGGCCGCTGGTGGCAGAGGCAGTAGCGCTCATGGCGGCGCGCGCGTAGCACAGCGCGTTGACAGTTCAAGGCGGATCACCGCCTGCTGTGAGTGCGACTTCAGTCACGTATGCGTGGCGCTCCACGCGCGTCATTCATGAGGCGCGGTAGGGTTCGGCCATGGCTGGTCGGAGCGTCTCAGGAGCCATCTTCTGCCTCGTCGCTGCGAGCTGCAGCAGCCCGCCGGCTGGGGTGTGGTTCCGCTGCGAGGCCTCGGAGCCACGGTGCTCGGCCGGCCTGGAGTGCCGTCGACTCGATGACGCGGAGTACTGCGTGCCGCCGGGCGGAACGGGCGGTGGGTCCACCGCGGGCGGAGCAGCCGCGGGGGGCGCCGGTGGCACTGCGGGCGGAGGTGCTGGGGGTACGGCCGGTGGAGACGCTGGGGGTACGGCCGGTGGAGACGCAGGGGGTACGGCCGGTGGAGACGCTGGCGGTACGGCTGGTGGAGACGCTGGCGGTGCGGCCGGTGGAGTCGCTGGCGGTGCGGCGGGCGGAAGCGCCGGTGGTGCGGCGGGCGGAAGCGCCGGTGGTACGGCAGGCGGAAGCGCCGGTGGTGCAGCGGGCGGAAGCGCCGGTGGTGCGGCGGGCGGAAGCGCCGGTGGTGCGGCGGGCGGAAGCGCTGGCGGTGTCCCGTGCAACCCCTCCGAGGGCGTCGCCCCGCTGGGCAGCGCCATCTTCGTCGCTGACCCGTCGGGGAGCGACCTCTTCAGTGGCCTGGACCCCACCCGCCCGGTCCGAACGCTCGGCCGTGCGCTCTCGTCGGCGCGCAGCCAGGGCTTGTCCGACGTCTACATCGCGACCGGCACCTACTCCGGGAACCTGGTGCTCGACTCCGGGCCCCTGCGTCTCCTCGGCGGGTGGACCTACGCGTCTGGAAGCTGGACGCGGCTGTGCTCTCCGACTGCGCCCTCGCAGACGACGCTGTTCGACCTCGACGGGGGCCCCGTGGTGAGCGTGCTCGACGCTGGCGTCTTCGTGCGCTCGCTCACGCTGCAGACCTTCCTGGGTGGGTCGACGCCGGCGGGCCAGCCGGGGGCCAGCCGCATCGGCCTGCTCGCCCGCAACGCGAGCGTCACCCTGCAGCAGGTCGAGGTGCTGGCCACCGATGCGCTCCCCGGCGGCCTCGCGTCACCCGGGCAGAACGGCATCGGCGCGGTCGCCTGCGATGGCCTCGCCCAGTGCAGCACCGGCGCGAACGGTACGACGCCCGTGGCCAACCTCGCCTCCGACGGCGGGCGCTTCACCGGCGCTGGCTTCGTCGTGGGTGACGGCACCGGCGGGCTGCCGGGCCAGGACGGCGCCAACGGCACCTTCGGAGGCGCCGGGACGCCGCGCAGCGGCTGCTACTTCGGGTGCGGCTGCGGCGTGAACTGCACGTCGAGCGGGCCGCAGGCCACGCAGGGCACGGCGGGCCGCTGCGGCTGCGGCGGGCGGGGCGGGGCTGGTGGTTCCCCGGGCCGCGGCGGCGGGGCGTCGGTGGCCGTGCTCGCCTCGGGCTCGACCGTCATCGCGCTCGGCGCTCGCCTCGAGGCGGGCCGCGGCGGCGCTGGGAGCGACGGCGGCGTCGGAGGCTTCGGCGTCAACGGCACGACTGGTAGCGCTGGAACGACCATCGACTGCCAGACGAAGCCGTGCCGCGTCACCACCGGCTCCTGCGCGAACTACCCCAACGTCGCCTGCTACTATGGGGACAACGAGAACGACCAGGTGAACAACCCGGCCTTCGGGGGCCCTTCGGGCGGAACCGGAGGCCGTGGCGCCGCGGGCCAGACGGGCGGCAGCGGCGCGGGCGGGCCCTCCATCAGCGTGGTGCTCCTCAACGGGGCGACGTTCTTCCCCGACGCCGGCACGGTGCTGCGGTTTCAGCCTGGCGGACCTGGCGGTGCTGGCGCTCGCGCGGGGGACAGCGCTGCCGTTCGCAGCTTCTGACGCAGGCCCAGCCACCGGGGAGCCCTGTCCGTCGTGCTGGGAAACGACCCTGAAGCGGGCGCGCTGCAGGAGCTGGTCGCGGTTCGTGGGCGTGTCGGCGCCGCGCACCGGGCCAGGTTCCAGGGAGCCGAGGTGCCAGGGGCAACGGGCGACCTGTCGTGGAAGTCCGCGACCCGACGCACGCACGCTCCAGGCACGGGCTTCAGCGCGCGCCGCGTTTGGCCTCGAACGTCATGCCGGCCGCGCGCAGCCGCTCCACCAGCACCAGGCCCATGGCCGTCGCCGGCGTCAACACACCCGCCACCTTCGGCAGCTTCGCCTCGTCGAGCGCCAGGCAGAGCGCCGCTTCGGACAACATCTTCGCCGTCTCGCCGTAGCCCGGGTCCGCCGTGCCGACGACGCGCGCGTGGAGCCGCTCGCCCTCGACGGACTCGGCCTCGATGCGAATCTTGAAGTACCCGCTCTCGCGCGTGGCCTTGTCGGGCCCCTCTCCCGGCTTCGGGAGCAGCGCGCCGACCAGCTTCTTCGTCGGGCCGAACAACTGGCTGGCCACCACCGCGCCCAGGCCCACCGTCATCACCCCGCCGAAGATGAGCCCCTGCACGCCCTTGAGCGACGTCGTCTCGCGGTAGCGCAGCTCCTTCCCATACGGGTAGCCCAGGAGCGCGTTGCTGCGGCGCACCACCCGCGTGTTGATTGAGGCCATGACGAACGGCGCCGTCCACGTGCCGAGGAAGTCGTCTTTCTCGAGCCCCGTCTGGTCGCGCTGGCGGCCGAGGTCGGGCTCGTTCGCGCGGTCGGGCGACAACGCATACGGGTCAGCGAAGAGCTTTCTCAGCGAGCGGTCGGCGGTGGCCTCTTCGATGCCGTTCACCATCGAGGCGATGGTGCCGCCCGAGAAGCCGCCCTTCGCGCCCAGCACCGCGAGCGTCGCGCGCTTGAACTGGCCCGACAGCCCCTGCGCCTTCGCGAAGTCGTGGAGCACCAGCAGGCCGAGGTCCGACGGAATCGAGTCGAAGCCGCAGGTGTGCACGATGCGCGCGCCGGTCGACTTCGCCAGCGCGTCGTACCCATCGATGGAGCGGCGCATGAACTGCGGCTCGCCCGTCAAGTCACAGCAGTGGGTGCCGGCCTTCGCGCAGGCCTCGACGACGGGCAGGCCGTACTTCGCGTACGGGCCGACGGTGGTGACGAGCACCTTCGTCGAGGCCGCGACGGCGGCGAGCGACGCCGGGGTCGACACGTCGGCCACCAGCACGCCGAAGCGCGCACCGGCGGGGCCGAGCCCCTGCTTCACCGCCTCGAGCTTGTCGCGACTCCGGCCCGCGAGCGCGAGCTTGAGCTCGGCCGGAGCGTGCTTCGCCAGGTACTCGGCGGTGAGCGCGCCGGTGAAGCCGGTCGCGCCGAAGAGAACGACGTCCCACTCGCGGGTGCTCATGGGGGCGCGGTGTAACCCCGTGCGCGCCATGCGCCAGCTTCAATGTCAGGGTTCACCAACCGCCTTCGAAGCGGAACGCGGGCACGTCGTAGCAGTCCCCTCCGCCCAGCGGCCGGCCGGCTGGGACGTTGGCGGGGTACTCCCACTCCACCAGGCGCAGCGCCGACACCGACCCGCGGATGAAGCCGAGCTTCGAACGCGACGCGAAACGACGTCAGCGCAAACGAATGACGAGGGAGCTTCGATTCGTCGCATCGGGCCCGTCTGAACCCAGAAGAGCCGGCCACTTCTCAACGTGACGCACGCACGCCTCGTCGACACACTCCCCTCCCATGCATGAACTCCACGACCTCGCGGCCCTGAAGGCGCACCTCGCGCTCCGCAAGCCCCTCGCCGACACCGTCATCACCGGCCTCGACCTGCGGGAGCGCGCCGTCGACCTGTCGGGCAGCGAGGTGCGCGACGCCGTCTTCCTCGGGTGCCAGCTGGACGCGTCGGCCCTCGTCGACCTCGTCACGCGGGGCGCGCTCGTCTTCCCGCGCCTCGAGGGGCTGCCGTACGAGCCGTGGCGCACCACGCTCTACTCGCCCGACGAGCTCTTCCGCGGCTTCGACGAGAGCGACCCCTGCACCTACTGCGACACGCCCGACGCGCGCATCTACGCCCACTTCAAGAAGACCGGCGGCGCCGACGAGGCCCCGATGCTCGAGGCCTTTGCGCGGCGGCTCCACGACCACGGCATCACCGAGGCGCTCGAGGCGCTGCTCCAGAAGCACCCGCGCGTCGTCGCCTTCATGGGCGGCCACGCCATGCGCCGCGACGACCCGGCGTACCTCACCGTCGCGCAGATGGCGGCGCGGCTTTCGAGCGAGGGCTCCCTCGTCGCCACCGGCGGCGGCCCCGGCGCCATGGAGGCCGCCAACCTCGGCGCGCGCTTTGGAGCCGCTCCACCCGCGCGCCTCGTCGCCGCCGTCCAGGGCCTCTCGCCCGCTCCGCTCTACTCGGACCAGGCGTGGCTCTCGACGGCGTTTCGGGTGCGCGCGGCCCACGCCGACGTGCTCTCCGGGAGCCCCGCGACGCTCGGGGTGCCCACCTTCTTCTACGGGCACGAGCCGCCCAACCTGTTCGCCACCCACCACGCGAAGTACTTCGCCAACTGCACCCGCGAAGAGGGCCTCGTCAGCCTCGCCACCCACGGCATCATCTTCGCGCCCGGCGCCGCCGGCACCGTGCAGGAGATTTTCCAGGACGCCTGCCAGAACCACTACGGCACCGTGCGCGGCGAGGTGGCGCCGATGGCCCTGTACGGCGAACGCTACTGGAAAGAGGAGCTCCCCGTGTGGCCCGCCCTCGAAGCGCTGGCGCGCCGCGCGAAGTGGACGGACCGCATCATGGTGAGTGACGACGCCGAGGCGGTGCTCCAGTTCGTCACCTCGGTGGGGCCGCGCACGCTGTCGCGGTCGAGCTGGTCGTTCTGCGGCGCGTTCTGCGCTGGCCGGTGACCAGCGCTGCCCAGGCAGCCCCATTTCCCTCGGAGCGTCACGGCCGGGTATCATCGCGGTGTCGGTTGCATCGGGGAGCGCATGGCGCACTGCAAGGGCATCGCGGTCATCGCCCGCCTCAAGTGGGTGCAGCGCGTTCACGGCGACCCGGGCTGGGCGCGCTTCACCGACGCGCTGGCCGACGAGACGCGCGACGCGGTGGAGCGCCACATCCTCCCGCATGGCTGGGTACCGATGCGCACCTTCGTCGACGTCAACGTCACCGCCGACCGGCTCTTCGGCGCGGGAGACTTGAGGCTGTGCAAGGAGCTCGGCGCCTGGGCCGCGCAGGAGAACCTGCCGAAGCTGTTCCGCCTCTTCTACCGGCTGGGCACGCCCACCTTCATCTTCGAGCGCGCCGCGAAGCTGTGGAGCGCCCACTACGACTCTGGCCGCCTCGAGCTGGCCTCGCCGGCCGAGCAGCGCGCGCACCTGTCGCTGTTCGACTTCGACGAGCCGCACCGGGCGCACTGCCTGTCGGTGCTGGGCTGGGCCGCGAAGTCCATCGAGCTGTCGGGCGCGCGGGTGGTGGAGTCGGACGAGGTGAAGTGCCGCACCCGCGGAGACGCCTGCTGCGAGCTCGCCGTGGCCTGGGCCTGAGCCGTCAGCCGGCGCGACGGGGCTCGCGCTTCGCCGTCAGCCCCGCTTCAACGAAGGCCACCACCTCGTCGAGGAACGCATCGACGTCGGGCTCGTCTTCCCACACCACGAAGCGCTGCCCCACGAAGTCGGCGATGCCCATCAACACCCACGCCAGCACCCGCGGCGTGAAGCGCGTCACCGAGCCCTCGGCCATCGACTGCTCCAGCACGTCGGCGTACGCCTTCGCCAGCCGCTCGTAATACGCGCGGTACACGGCCTCGTCGACGAGGTCGGCCTGCCGCACCATGCGGTACAGCGAGGGCGTCTGGGCGGCGAACTCGAAGAAGGCGCGGAAGGCCACCCGCTGCCGCTCGAGCCCGTGCCCCACCGGCGCCGTCTTCGCCGCCACGTAGCGCTGGAGCCGCTCTCCCAGCGTGTCCACCAGCTCGAGGAAGAGGGCCTCTTTGTTGGGGTAGTAGATGTAGAAGGTCCCCAGCGCGACGCCGGCCCGCCGGGTGATGTCCTGCACCGAGCCGTGGGCGAACCCGTGCTGGGCGAAGACCTGCTCCGCCGCCGTCAGCAGGTGCTGCTTCGTCAGCTCGCCACGAACGGTCGTCGGTTGGCGGCGCCCACGCACGGAACGCATCGCGTCACAGCATGCTGCATTGCAGCATGAAGTGCAAGAAACACAACGGTTTCGAACTCTTACAGACCGAGAACATGACAATTGCATGCCTCAGGTCGGCGGTGGTGACGTTGTGGAACACCCCGAGTTGACGCACTTCGTCACGCATGAGACCGAGCGCGTGGCTGGGGGTGTTGGTGGTGGGCCTGGGGTGCGGCGAGGCGAGCCTCGAGGCGGCCGACCGCTCCGCCGTGGTGGGAGCCATCGAGCTGGAGGACGTGCCGGAGAACCCGGGGCGGCTGCGCTTCTTTCTCGTGCGGCCGCCGGGGCTGACGGCGCCGACGGGCCTGGTGGTGGCGCTCCACGGCTGCGCGCAGCGGGCGGCCGACTTTCAGCAGGCGGGGTGGGACCAGGCGGCGGCGCGTGGAGGCTTCCTGGTGCTGTACCCGCAGACGAGCGCGTCGACGGGCTGCTTCCGCTGGTTCGAGCCGGGCGACACGACGCCGGGCCGGGGAGAGCTCGCGAGCCTCGAGGCGGCCATTCGGCTGGTCGTCGCGAAGGAGAACGTTCCGCCGCGGCAGGTCTTCGTCACCGGCCTCTCGGCAGGCGCGGCGATGGCGGCGGTGGTGTTGAGCCAGCGGCCGTCCCTCGTCTCGGCAGGGGCGCTCTTCGCGGGCGTGCCCGCCGGCTGCGCGACGTCGATGGCCGAAGGGCTTCGGTGTCAGGCCGGCGTCGACCAGTCCCCTGAGGCGTGGGCGCGCGGCGTTCGACGCGAGGGGCCGCTGCCGCGGGTGCAGGTGTGGACTGGCACGCGCGACACGACGGTCCGGCCAGTGATGGCGCGAGAGCTGGTCGAGCAGTGGACCGCCGCCCACGGGCTCGACGCGCGCGCGGACCGCCGTGAGGCGACCGGCCTCGTCGCCAGCGAGGAGCACCAGCGCGACGGAGGCCAGGTCGTCGTTCAGCTCCTCGAGGTCGACGGGCTCGGGCACGCGGTGCCGGTGGCGGCGGGCCGGCGCTGTGGCCGCTCGGCGCCCTTCATCGCCGACGTCGACGTATGCGCCGCCGAGCACGCCAGCCGCTTCTTCGGGCTGCTCCCCGGAGTCGAGCTCGACGAGCTGCCACCCTTCTCACCGGACGCGGGGGTGGCCGACGCGGGGCCGGCGCAGGATGGCGGCGTGGTTGAAGTCGACGGGGGGCGCGCGTGCGTCGAAGAGCGGGCGCTCCCGTGGTTTCACCTCGTCGCGGGGCGCGGCGTGCGCTGCGGCTTCTTCCGCACGCTGGTGTGCGGCGCCGGGACGGGCGAGCTGCTGGGGCCCACCTCGTCGGCGCTGCCGGTGCTCGCGTCATCGGTGGATGGTGTGGCCTGGCGCGCGGGGGCCTGCATGGAGTGACACCTCTCAACCGTGCGGGGCAGTCGAGGCTCGCGCGGACCGTGGCGCGGCGTCGGGGTGTGCTGTGGGAATGCACAGGCGCGGCAGCCGGGTGCAGTACGTGACGGGGCCCTCTGCGTTGGCGCTGAAGGTCGGCGGGCGGGGCCGCGCCGCGGGCTCCCTCGCCAGCACCTCGCTCGTCTGGGCCGGCGTCGACGTGACGCGCGACCGCGCGAGCTGGAGCGTCGACGACGTGCGCGCGCTCACGCTGCGGGTCTCCCTGGCGGTGACTCCGTCGACGGGGTGCGAATGCCACCCGAGGCATCGGGCCTGATGCACTTCATCAACTCCGACTGGGCGCTCATCGGCTCTACGCCTGGCGTGGTGGGGCTGGCGGCAGTGGTTGGGGGCTGGGCGTGGCTGCGAACCCTCGGGGCACTCGTCGTGAGCGCAGTCAGCGCGGTGCCGGGCTGGTTCATCTCGTTCTTCGTCGGGCTCGTGGTGGCCAGGGTCGTGACGTCGAATCCGTACGAAGGGAGCGGCGTCGTCGCCACCGTCGCCTTCGCGGGCGCGGCGCTCACCTTCATCTTCACGCTGGCCCTGCTCCTTCGCAGGCGACCGGCGCAGTGGGGTGTCGTGTCGCTGTTGACGGCCTTTGGTGCGGCGACGGTGATGGCCTTCGTCGACCTCCGTGGGCAGGACCTGCTCCGCGCGCACGCCACGCTTCAGTGGGCTCCCGTCGTCGTGCGGGCACCTCAGCCGGTCGCTCCGTGAGGCACCACACCCCTCGCGTCACGGTGCCTTCGCACGCCTCGTGCGCAGCACCTGTCGATGCCGGGCCACCTGCGCCTCGGCGCGGTCGTCCTTCTCCAGCGTCGCGCACGCCGGCACCCGGAAACTCGCCTCGAGGTACGTCCACAGCAGCGGCTCGCCGGCGACGATGGGCAAGCGGGTGCGTTGCTCGACGATGGACGAGGCCGCGTCGGAGCGCACCATCGAGCGGGTGACGAACTCGGTCGGCAGCAGCCGCTGTGAGACCTTCTCCAGCGTGATGACGCTCCCGGCGGGCAGGTCGACCGCCGCCACCACTACCGCGGTGACGGGCTCGGCCGCGCTGGAGACGGTGCTGACGACGAGCAAGAGGAGACCGAGGCGGCTCATGGGGTGTCCTTCGGCTGGTGCTGCCGGTCGACCCACTGCTTCGCCGCGGCGCGGGCGGCTTCCGTGCGGGCGGCGGCGAGGTCGAGCCCCACCGTCGCTTCGCACCCGGCGACCGTGGACGGAGCCTCGGCGTCGTCGAGCATCTGCCAGCGCAGCAGGTCACCGGGCTCCAGCTCGACCAGCAGGCGGGCGCCCACGACGAGCGGCCGCTCGCTGGCAGGCACCAGGCTCACGACGCGCAAGAGCGGCGGCACCGTCACCACCGCGAGGTCCGAGTCCTGGAGCACGTCGCCTTCGTGCAGCGTCCGTCGCACCGTCACCACGCGCCCATCGGGCGGCACGTCGAGCGCCGGCGGAGGGCCATCGAAGGAGCGAGCGTTGGCCTTCACCGCATCGAGTCGGGGCGGCTCCACCTCGGTCGCGCGCGCGTCGACGAGGGGCTTCACGTGCGTCACGCAGGCGCTGAAGGCCGAGGCCCAGGGCGGGTCGAGGAACGACGCCCAGAGCACGGCGTCGCCCGCGAGGAGCGGCGTGGTGAGGCGGCGGTCGACGATGAAGCTCGCCTCGTCGGGGCGCACCATCGAGGGGCCAACGAACTGCTCTGGAATCGCCCGCTGCGAGATGACCTCCATCGACACCACGTCACCGGCCTTCAGGTCGACGGCGGCGACGACGACGGGCACGAGCTGCCAGCCCTGCCGCGCCGCGCGCATCTTCTCGAGGCCGGCCGAGATGCCGAGGGCCCCGGACACCGAGACACCGAGCAGCACGCCAGCGAGGGCGAACGGGAGTGACTTCACGGGGCCTCCAGGCGGCGCACCCGGGCGCGTTGGGCGGCCGGCGTCTGGTCGACGTCACCGGCCCAGCGACGACCCACCTCGTCGGCGCACGCGTCGAACACCTCGCCGTGCTTCACCGGGATGAAGCCTTCGATGCGCGAGACGAGCGACCACCGGAGCGCTTCTCCCGCGGCGACAGGGCTGGTGACCGGCCGGCCGATGACGTCCTTCACGGAGTCGGGCTTGACGGTGGAGTCGGTCACGAACTGCTCGGGAATCGAGCGCTGGGTGACGGTCTCCATCGTCACCAGCGTGCCGGGGGTGAGGTCCTTCGCGGCGACCACGACGGGCACCAGGTACCACCCGCGGCGTGCGTTGAGCTCGGCCCGCTTCGCGAGGGTCCACGCCGCCGCGCCGCCGACGAGGCCGACGCAGCCCGAGCCGAGGAAGAAGCTGATGAGGAACACGACCGGGCCCGGCAGCTTCGCGGGCGGAGGCGAGGGCGTCATGACAGCGCGACGCTACTCGACTTGATGCGCGTGAGGTCCGGCCCGGTGCGTGTCAGGCGACAGCGGCCGCGCGTTCCGGGCCGTGTCCACCAGTTGACGGAAACCGTCAACCAGTTGACGTCAACCTGTTGACCAAAACCGTCAACAGGTGGACACGCCCCGGGAGCGACGCCCCCGCCCGCTCCCGGGCAACCAGACCGACGCCGGTGATTCGACTCGGCTCGCCGACGCCTTCTTCGCCACCCTGGCCCCTCGAGGCTTCGGAGCGCCCCCGGCAGCCCCCGCGCTCCCCCAGAGCCTCCATTGCTGCACCGCACAATCACTTGACCTCAGGGCATCGGCCTGAAAAGACCCCCTGCATGTTGCGGCGCACCATGCGCCGGGACGCATCTCGAGCGAGGGCACACATGGAACTCAAGGGAGCAGTGGCAGTCATCACCGGCGGCGCCAGCGGCATCGGCGAGGCGGTCGCGAAGTCGATGGCGGCGAAGGGCGTGAAGGTCGTCATCGGCGACATGGACCGGACCAACCTCGAGCGCGTCTCGGGCGAGATCCGCGCGGCGGGCGGTCAGGTTGCCTCGCTCAAGGTGAACGTCACCAACGAAGAAGAGGTGGCCACCCTGATGGACCTCGCCATCTCGACCTTCGGCGCCATCAACGTCTGCGTCTCGGCGGCGGGCATCATCAAGGACGGCTTGATGATCAACCTCGACAAGGAGACCGGCAAGGTCAAGAAGGCGATGACGACCGACCAGTTCAAGGCGGTCGTCGACGTCAACCTCGTCGGCTCGTTCATCACGATGCGCGAGGCCGCGATTCGCATGGCGAACAACGGCTGGCCCGGGCTCCTGGTGCCCATCTCGTCGGTGAACAAGGCGGGCCAGACGGGCCAGCTCAACTACGCCTCGACCAAGGCGGCCATCGCGCTGTGGCCGAAGATTCTGGTGGGCGAGTTCCAGATGAAGGGCATCCAGAACATCCGCTGCGTGGCCATCGCGCCGGGCTACGTCGGCACGCCGATGGTGAAGGGCATGAACCAGGAAGCCCTCGCCGGCATCTTGAAGGGCGTGCACATCAACCGCCTCATCGAGCCGTCAGAGATCGCCGACATCATCATGTTCGCGGCGCAGAACGAGGCCGTCGACGCCACCTGCCTGGAAATCACCGGCGGGCTCATCAGCAACGGGCTCGCGAAGTAACGCCCTCGTCTCTCCGAAAGGACAACCACCCATGAGCAAGGTCAGCATCATCGGCGCCGCCAACACGAAGTTCGGGGCGCTCATCGACGTGAAGGACATGGTGTCGTTCAAGAAGAAGGTCGACACGAAGTCGTTCTACGACCTCATCGTCGAGGCCGGCCGCGGCGCCATCGTCGACGCGGGCCTGTCGGCGAAGGACATCGACGCGGTGTGGGTAGGCTCGTGCTCGCCGTCGCGCTTCGTCAACCAGGAGCACGTGGCGCCGCTGGCCACCGCCATCGACCCGGCGCTGCGCTTCAAGCCGATGACGCGCACCGAGGCCGCCTGCGCGAGCTCGTCGGTCGCCATCTACGACGCGATGTACGCGGTCGAGGCGGGCCGCTACCGCAACGTGCTCGTCATCGGCGTCGAGAAGATGAACCTGCTCGACACGCCCTCGATGACGCAGACGCTGGCGATGTGCTCGTACTGGCCGGAAGAGGGCAGCCAGGGCATGACGTTCCCCGGGCTCTTCGCCGAGCTGGCCAGGGCGTACATCGCGAAGCACAAGCTGTCTGAGAACGAGTGGCGCGTGCAGGCGGCGCACATCTCAGCGCTCATGTACCGCAACGCCGCGAAGAACCCGCTCGCGCACGTGCAGAACGGGCCGCAGACGGCCGAGGCGATTCTCGGCCTGCCGGACTCGGGCAAGGGCTCGAACATGATGATCGCCGCTCCGCTTCGCCTGCACGACTGCTCGCTCGTCACCGACGGCGCCGCGGCGGTGGTGCTCACCACCACCGAGAACGCGAAGGCGACGAAGAAGAAGGTCGTCGAGATCGCCGGCATCGGCCACGCGGTCGAGCACCTGCCGCTGTCGCAGCGCGAGAACAAGTGGGAGCTCGCCGCCGGCAAGCACGCCGTCGCGAAGGCCTTCGCCGAGGCGGGCATCACGGCGAAGAACGTCGACCTCGCCGAGGTGCACGACTGCTTCAGCATCAACCAGATCCTCACCACCGAGGCGCTGGGCCTGTCGGCCGACGGCAAGGCAGGCTTCGACTACGTGGCCGGCCGCTTCGGGCCGGACGACGAGCAGGTGTGCGTGAACCTCTCGGGGGGCCTCAAGGCGAAGGGCCACCCGGTGGGCGCGACGGGCGCCTCGATGCACGCGCTCGTCTACAAGCAGCTGATGGAGGAGCCCATCGGGCTCGCGCCGACGAAGAAGACGCCCACGGTGGGCGTGACGTTCAACGTCGGCGGCTCGGGCGTCAGCAACGCGGTGACGGTGCTGCGCCGGGTGAAGTGACGGTCGGCTCGAGGTGATGGAGCCGCTGACGCCTCGCAAGCGCGCTTGCGGGGCGTTCTCGTTGTTGGGGGCTGGGTCAGCGCCGGGGAGCGCGGCGTCGGAGCAGGAGCAGGGCGAGGGCCGCGGAGCCCAGGTCGACCGCGCCGCAGCCGCAGCTCGAGGGCAGGAAGAGGAGGGGCGGCATCTCTGGGGGCACTCCGGCATCGAGTGGCGCGCCCGCGTCGGCGCCCGCGCCACCGTCGACGACGCCCGCGTCCACCAGCACGCCGCTGTCGACACCAGCCCCCGCGTCGACGACTCCAGCGTCGTCATCGGGGAGCCCCGCGTCCAACAGCTCGCCAGCATCGACGCCCAGCCCAGCGTCGATGACCCCCGCGTCGTCAACGGGTGGCCCCGCGTCCAGCACTGGAGCGCCAGCGTCGACCGCGACGCCGGAGTCGAGCCGCCCGGCATCGACGATGGTGCCGCCGTCGGGCTCGGTGGGCACGGGCCCTCCGTCGAGCCGCACCACGGTGAACTTCAGCCGGGGGTCTCCATCGACGAGGACCGGCACGGCGAGGCCCACCTCTCCTGCCACGCCCGCTGCCAGCACGGGCACGCCCGGCTCGGTCGAATCGAGGGGCACGTCGTCGAGCGGAGTCACCCGCCCTTCGTCCGACACCACCTCGAGGACGACGCGGGATGGGACGCCCGGCACGGCCGAGAACCGCGTCGCAGCTCGAACCCACACGGGTCCGGCCGCCGCCACGCCGAGGCCGCGGGGGTCGAAGGCCACTGAAGTGCCCGCGTCCGAGATGCCACCGTCGCTGCGGACGAGCAGCCAGCGAGGCACCGTTCCTTCATGGATGCCCACCAACGCCATCGGCTCGCCAGAGGCCGCACGCCGCACGCTGATGACCCCCTGCCTGCGGGCGCCCGGTGCCAGCGTCCCCATGAAGAGGCCTGTGTCCATCAACGGCCCATTCACCGGGTCGTAGACCCGAACGGACCAGCTGCTCGAGTCGCGAAGCAGCAGCCACGCGCGCCCGTCGACCCCACTCGCCGCCTGGAAGCCCTGGAGCGCGTACGTCATCGTCGGCCCGCTCGCCCAGCTCAGGGAGGTGGGCCCGATGTGCACCCGGTTGGGGAACGTCAGCGTCGTGGCCACGGCGCCGGGCGTGGACTGGCTGGGGAGCGACAGGGTGATGGGGTCGACACCGACCGGCGCGCTCCGCAGCAAGGGCCCTTCAGAGTACGTCACCACCACCCCGCCATCCTCGAGGCGCTCCAGCTTCGCGCCGACGAGCCCGAGCCGATTGAAGGGGGCCCCGAGGACGTCTCCGCCCGGAGACACGGCCACCAGGGTGAGGCTGGGTTCGCGCGTGGTGCCCTGTTCCCAGCCGACGAGCCAGCGGTCTCCACCCCACACGACCGTCGGCGAGCGACGCATCGCCCCGACGTGGGCGGCTGGCACCGGCGCCTGAACGAGGGTTCGAGCGCTGCGCAGCTCGAGCACCTCTTGCACCGGGTGGTCCGTCACGAAGAGCGCCGCGCCGGGCAGCGCCACGACCGAGACCGAGCGCGCGAGCGCAAACGGGTTTCCGGGGAACCCAGACATCCCGAGGCGGAAAAACTGCGCTCCTGTGCTCGTGACCCGGCCCACGTAGAACTCACCCGGCTGCAGCTGCGCGACCGACGGCGTGTCGGTCACCACCGCCGACGCGCCCACCGGCAGGTCGCTCCCGCCAAAGAGCGGACGAACGACGGTGGTGCCTCCACCGTGGGTGATGAGCGCCGCGCCGTTCGCCTCGATGCCGAACCACTGGAAGCTGCCAGAGGCGTTGGACGGCGTGAACAGCGTGTTGGTGAAGGGAGCGGCGACGCCATGGCTCCAGCCGACATCGGTCGCCCAGGCCACGCGAACACCGCCTGTGGGGTCCGACGCAGCGGCAACGTGCTTGACGTTTCCAATGGTCACACCTTGAGGGGCCACGGCCCCAGAGCGGCTGACCCACGAGAAGTGTTGCCCGCCATCGAAGGGCCAGGAAATCAACCCGGCGTCTCCCGCCCACGCCGCCGCCATGGGCCGAGCGCCCGTCACGGACGAGGGACCCGTGGACAGGTTGAAGGGCACGCCACCTCTGGGGCGTACGGCGTAACGCCGCAAGGGTTGGCCCACCTGGTCGAGGTCTTCCCAGACGACGAGCACCTGGCCACTCGATCCGCCCGCGACCGCGAGGCCGTCGCTGAACAGAGGGCCCGCGACCCGTGAATCGGGCACCACGGGACGGCCAGGCTCGCTGGCGGTGCCGCCGTCAGGCAGGAGGTCGACCGAGAACAGGGCGCCAGCATCGCGACCGTCGAGCCACTGCCGCCGCCCATCGACCCACACGAGCGTCGGTCTGTTGCCCGCCATCACCAGCCGGGGCAGCCGCCCCTCGACTGGCACCACCGCACCGGCATCGAGCTCGAGCGGAAACGCCAACAGCACGAACGAGACGAGCAGCCCCATGACCGGCGAGGGAGCGCACTCCACTTCGTGCTCGCGGGCAAGCGAGCGGCGGCAGGCGAAGGGCGCTAGGGTGAAGGCTTCGATGCCGCTCACGCCCGGTTCCGTCGTCGGTGACTACGAGGTCGTTCGCCCGCTGGGCGCTGGCGCGATGGGAGAGGTCTTCGAAGGCGTGCACCCCATCATCGGCAAGCGCGTGGCGCTGAAGGTGATGCGGGCGCCCGCGGGCGAGGCCCTCGTCGAGGCCCGGCGGCTGCTCGAAGAGGCGCGCGCGGTGAACGCCATTCGGCACAAGGGCATC
>JANRKQ010000213.1:0-58243 GCA_033763395.1 Myxococcaceae bacterium | reverse complement strand
CGACCAGAACGCCGAGCCCGGCGCGAACGGGTGGAAGTGGAAGAGATCGAGATCCTTCCCCAGCCGGCGGTGATCGCGCTTGGCGGCCTCTTCGCGCTGCTTCACCCAGGCGTCGAGCTGCTTCTGATCGAAGAAGGCGATGCCGTAGATGCGCTGCAGCATCGGGTTTTTCGAGTCGCCACGCCAGTACGCGCCCGAGCTCGAGAGGATCTTAATGACGCCGATCTTTCCGGTCGAGGGGCCGTGGGGCCCCAGGCAGAAGTCGACCCAGTCGCCGTGCTTGTAGAGCGTGAGCGTCTTCGCGCCCTTCGCCACGATGTCGTTGACGATCTCGACCTTGAAGGTCTCTCCCTTGCCCTTGAAGAGCGCGATCGCCGCGTCGGCCGAGACCTCTTCTCGCACGAAGGCGATGTCCTTCTGCACGATCTCGTTCGCGCGCTTCTCGATCTGCTCGAGCTCTTCGGGCGTGAAGGGCCGGTCGCGGAAGAAGTCGTAATAGAAGCCCTCTTCGATGGTGGGGCCGATGGTGACCTGCGTGCCGGGGAAGAGCTGCTGCACGGCGTCGGCGACCACGTGCGCGGCGTCGTGACGGGCGACCTCGAGGGCCTCGGCGTTCTTGGTGGTGAAGATCTGCAGGCTCGCGTCGGCGTCGATGGCGCGCGACAGATCGACGTCCTGGCCATTGAGCTTTGCGAAGACGGCGGCCTTG
This sequence comes from Myxococcaceae bacterium, assembly GCA_033763395.1. Lineage (GTDB taxonomy): Bacteria > Myxococcota > Myxococcia > Myxococcales > Myxococcaceae > Xiheimicrobium. The sequence continues at coordinate 57,534 of JANRKQ010000213.1, read as the reverse complement.
GCGAGGCCGGGGCCGATGCTGGTCTTCACGAAGTCGGCGATGCGGGTGCCTCGAGCGGTTTCCTTCTTGTCCCCGTTGGGGAGGGTCACGACGACGTTCGACATGGTGTTCTCCGGTTCGCTCACGCACACGAACGCGTGCAGCGTGGGCGCCGATGTAGCCCGCGGCCTGTGGCGACGAAACGGAAAGAACGGCGGGGAAAAACGAAACCGCCGCGGCCTTCCTGGTGGGAGGACCGCGGCGGCCTGGTTCGAGTGGGTCCTAGTGGGTTCGAACCACTGACCCCTACCGTGTCAAGGTAGTGCTCTACCGCTGAGCTAAGGACCCGAAGCGAAACGGCGCGCGCCGTGTATCGCCCGCTGTTCATCAGTGTCAAGGACGCAGTAACAGGCGCTTCGACGGGTCATGAGTCTCCTCCCTGACAGCGCGACGTTTCACGAACGGGTGCAGGCGCTCTTCGTCACCTACCGCGGGCGCGGCGTGTCGCTCTCACCCGAGGACATCGATCTGGTCGACCGCTGGGCCGAGGCCGAGGTGCCGTTCGAGGTGGTGGCGCGGGGCATTCGGCTGGCCGCCGAGAAGGCCCTGTGGGACGCGCCCGAGGGCGCAGGGCAGCTCAAGTTCCTCCGCGCGTGTCGCCGCACCGTCGACGCCGAGCTGACGAAGTACCTCAAGCGCGTGGCTGGAAAGACCGAGGCGCCCGAGGCCTCGTGGCTGCTGGCGCGGCACCAGAAGCTCGTCGCCGCCGTGCGCCGCCTCGCCAAGGAGCGCCCGGCCCTCGCGCGCCTGTCGCTCCCGCCGGTCGAAGACTTCGAGGCCAGCGCCCGGCAGGAGCACCTCGTGCTCGCCGTCCTCGTGCGCACCCTTCCCTTTCCGGAGCGGCTCGCGCTGCTGCGTGAGGCCCGCGCGCTCGCGTCGGGGCTCGCCACGGCAGAGGCCCGGCGCTCGTCCGCGCGGTTTCATCGCGACGCGCTCGTGAAGCGCCAGCTCGATCTGCCGGCCCTGGGGTGAGTCGAGCCTGAGTCACGGCGGACGCGCGAATCCCGTGCGCCCGCTGGACGATCGCGACAGCCGAGCACCCGTCGTCTGGATGCCCCCCGGGCGCAGACGCGACGGGGCTTGAACGAAAGCGCGTCTTCGGAGACGAAGCGACCCATGTCGTCCCCGCGCGCGTGCGAAGTGTCCGGCTACACCCTCTCCCGGCAGGGGGACTTCGCGTCGGCCTCGGTCGCGCAGCGCATCTCGGACTGCACGGAGTGCGGCGGCAGCGGGCTCCTGCGCGGCACCGTCACCGAGAACGGGCGCTCCTACGACGTGGTGCAGCCCTGCCCCCGCGCCCGCATGGTGACGCGCGCGCAGGCCTTCAACGACGCGCACCTGCCAGCGGTGCACGCCAACGCGAGCTTCGACACCTTCCGGCCGTCGAACGCCGAGCAGGCGCGGGCGCAGCAGGTGGCGCGGGACTTCACCGTGCGCTTCCCTCAGACGCGCGGCTTCATCTTGAGCGGCCCGGTCGGCACCGGGAAGACGCACCTCTTGTGCGCCAGCCTCAAGCACCTCGCCCTCGAGGCCGGCGCGCGCGTCGCGTACGTCGAGATCAGCCTGCTGTACGCGCAGATCCGCCGCGGCTTCCAGGACGGGCGCTCGGGCGGAGAGATCATTCAGCCCCTCTCACAGGTCGACGTGCTGGCCATCGACGAGCTCGGCAAGGGCCGCGGCAGCGCCTTCGAGCTCGACACCCTCGATGAGCTGATCGCCCGGCGCTACAACTCGGGCCGCGTCACGCTGTTCGCCACCAACTACTCGCTCAAGTCACCCGAGGATCGCGCGCAGCGTGGTTACCTGAGCGCCGAGACGCTCGTCGACGCCACGAAGGAATCGAAGCTCCTCTGCGACCGCGTCGGCGACCGCATCTACAGCCGGCTCTGCGAGATGTGCGAGTTCGTCGAGTTCCCCGCCAGCACCGTCGATCAGCGCCGCACCCGCGGGCTCGCCGACCGCGTGCCCAACGGGCCGACGCGTCGATAGGCTGAGGGCCATGCCCACGTTCGAGTCCCTCGAGAAGAAGGTGCTGGCGCTCGCGACCCGCACCGTCATCATGCCCGTCGAAGAGATTCGCCTCGAGGTGAAGCTCTCTGAACTTCCGGGCGTCGGGCGGCGAATCAAGCGCCTGCTGGCGTGGACCGAGCACGAGAACTTCCACGTGCGGCGCGTCGGGTATCACGTCATCCGCCGCGCGAAGCTCTTCCGGTCCGCGGGCGTCACGGAGGCGCTGCTGCGCGGCCTGTCGGACGCCGAAGGCTGGGTTCGTTACGACGCCGCGTGGGCCTTGAAGGAGCGTGGCCTCGCCGAGCCCGCCGTGCTCGCCGCGCTCAAACGCCTCGCCGGCAAACAGAAACCCGTCTCGGACGACGACCTGAGCCTCGACATCGATGACGACGTGCTCATGGCCCGCGTGCAGGCGGCCAACGCGCTCACGCACCTGAAAGCCCTGGCGAAGAAGCCCGCGCGCTGACCTCGGCGGAGCATGGGAATCGAACCCACCAGCCGACGCTCGCGCGCCAACTCGCCGGTTTTGAAGACCGGGCCGTTCACCAGAGCCGGAAGCTCCGCCATGGGTGCGGATAACACCGAAATCCGCCGGTTCCCACCTGCGCATACATGGCCGAATTCGCTTGTAAAATCAAGGTCTTTTGCTGTTTTCGGTCGACGTCTTGAACAAGACGCGCTACAACGCGCCGCGTGAAAGAGCGGTTTCAAGCCATCGAAGACAAGACGCGGCAGCTGAAGGACATCCTCGGGCAGAAGCGCCCCGACGTGCAGGACTTCCTCGACCGGTTCGAGATGTCCTGGGTGCGTCACGACAGCGCGCTCGAGGGCACCGTGTACGAGGTGCACGAGCTGTCGGCGGCGCTGCACCCCGGCGCCGTCGCGGCCGAGGCGAGCCTCCTCCCCATCGTGTGGGAGATCCGCAACCACAAGGCGGCCCTCGACTTCATTCGTGAAGAGGCGAAGACGTCGAAGAAGAACGCCGCCATCACCATGACGTTCGTGAAGCGCATTCACGATCTCGTGACGGGGAACACGCCCGAGGCGCAGCAGGCCCGCGCGTTGGCCGAGCGTCGGGAGCGCACCGAAAAAGAGCTCGCCAAGGAGCGCGAGAAGCAGGGCTTCCGCAAGGACATGCCCCTGCACCGCACCTACGTGCACGAGATCGCCCAGCCCGCGAAGATCCAGCCCGCGCTCGAGAAGCTCATCGACTGGACCGCCAGCGCCGACTTCCGCGAGCTGCACCCCATCATGCAGGCCGCGCGCGTGCAGCACGGCTTCATTCAGATCTTCCCGTTCACCGAGGGCTCCGGGAAGGTCGGCCGGTTCCTCTCGAACTTCATCCTGCTCCGCAACGGGCTCTTGCCGGCGATCATCCCCGCGACCGATCGCAAGGAGTACTTCGACACCTTCCGCGGCTCGCCCGCGGTGTTCTCCAAGGCCCTGATGGACTGGATGGAGAACTCCCTCGACAACGGCATCAAGTACTTCCGCGACCTTGGTCGCGCGTACCGCTGACGCCAGGAACGCCCCGTGGGTGCCGCGCCCGTCGCCATGTCCGTGTCCAGCCTCTCCGCGAAGGCGAAGGTGGAGCGGCTCGGCAAGCTCTTCAAGGGCCGGCGCCGCGGGCTGGTACTCACCCACGACAACCCCGACCCCGACTCCATGGCCGCCGCGGTGGCCCTCGCGGTCGTGCTCCACTCGCGCCTCGGCATTCCCACCGACGTCGCCTACGGCGGCATCATCGGGCGCGCCGAGAACTCGGCCTTCGTGCGGGTGCTCAAGCTGCCCATCGCGCCCATCTCGGAGGTCGACGTCGCCGCGTACGATCTCTTCGCGCTCGTCGACACGCAGCAGTCGGTGAAGAACCACGCACTCCCCGAGGGCGTCACCGCCGACATCGTGATCGATCACCACCCGACCCGTGAAGAGGCGCTCGCCAACGCCTTCGCCGATCTCGGCTCGGGGGCCTACGGGGCGACCTCGACGCTGCTCACCGAGTACCTGCGGGCCGCCCGCATCGAGCCGTCGCCTGAGCTCGCCACGGCGCTGTACTACGGCATCAAGGCCGACACGCGCGACCTCGAGCGGCAGACCCGTGAGCCCGACGTCGACTGCTACCTGTGGCTGTTCCCGCGCATCGATCGCAACCTGCTGGCCGAGATCGAGCACCCGCAGCTGCCGCTGAGGTACTTCCGGCTGTACCACGCGGCGATCGAGAAGGCCCGGCTCTACACCGGCGCGGTGGTGACCGATCTCGGCGCGGTCTACTCGCCCGACATGGTGGCCGAGGTCGCCGAGAGGCTGTCGTTCCTCGAAGACGCGAAGTGGTCGCTCGCCTTTGGCAGCTACCGCAGCCAGCTCTACCTGTCGCTGCGCTGCGCCGATCGCCGCATGAACGCGGGCCGGCTCATTCGTGAGGTGTGTGAGGGCCTGGGCGGCTCGGCCGGCGGCCACGGGAGCATGGCCGGCGCGCGCATTCCGCTGGTGGGCAAGCAGGCGAACCGCACCGCGACGCGCCGCGAGGTCGTTCGCCGCTTCAAGGCCGCCTTCGGCGTCGAGGGCGAGCGCGGCGTGTCGCTGTTGTCGGACGAGGGGTGATCTACCTCGACTACAACGCTGGAGCCCCGCTCCGGCCCGAGGTCGCCGCCCACCTCGCCCGCGCCTTCGCCGAGACCGCCGGCAACCCCTCGTCGGTGCACCAGGTCGGCCGCACCGCCCGCAGGCGCCTCGACGCCGCCAGAGAAGCCGTCGCCCGGGCCTTCGGCGCACAGAGCCCGCGGGAGATCGTCTTCACCGGATCGGGGAGCGAGGCCGCGGCGCTGGCGATCATCGGCGCGTGGCACGCCCGCCCCCACCGCGAGCGCACCACCGTCGTCACCTCGGCCCTCGAGCACCCCTGCGTGCTGGGCGCCGTGAAGCAGCTCGAGGCCCTGGGCGCCGTGGTGGTGCGGGTGCCTCCTGGACCGGACGGCCGCGTCGCCGCGGACACCCTGGTGGGCCACCTGGGCCCGCAGGTGGCCTTGTGCTCGCTCATGTGGGTCAACAACGAGACCGGCGTCATTCAACCGGTCGAGGCCGTCTCACGCGCGTGCGTCGAGCGTGGCATCGTGTTCCACACCGACGCGGTGCAGGCCATCGGGAAGCTGCCGGCGACGCTGAGAGAGGTGCCCGCCGACCTCCTGACGTTCTCGGCGCACAAGCTCGGCGGGCCGGCGGGCGTGGGCGTGCTGATCAACCGTCGGCAGGTCGACGTCGCGGCGCTCGTGCCGGGGCATCAGGAGAACGGGCGCCGGGGCGGCACCCAGAGCGTCGCGCTGGCCGAGGGGCTGGTGCTGGCGCTCGAGGCGTCCCTCGCTGAACGAGAGACCGAAGGGCCCCGGCTGACGGCGCTGCGCGACGAGCTCGAGCGCCGGGTGCTCGCCGCGCTCCCGGGCGCGCGGGTCACGGGCGGAGCGGCGCCCCGCGTCGGCACCACCACCAACCTCTGCTTCCCCGGGGCCGACGGTGAGGGCCTGCTCATCGCCCTCGATCTCGAGGGCGTCTGCGTGTCGACGGGCGCCGCCTGCGCCTCGGGCTCGCTCACCCCGAGCCACGTGTTGACGTCGATGGGCCTCACGCCGGCCGAGGCGCAGGGGTCGCTGCGTCTGTCACTGGGCCGCGGCACCACCCTCCGCGAGGTCGAGGCGGCCGCCGCGGCATTGGCACGGCTCGTCCCCCGCGTGCGCGACGCGGGCTGACGCGCGCGACGGTCAGGGCGCGCGCTCGTAGGCCACCTGCAGCCGCGTGCCGGTCACCGGAATGTTGCTGATGCTGCACGAGGGCTGGGTGCCCTGGCAGGTCGAGCCGCTGCACTCGCGCTTCGAGCTCAGCGCGGCGGTGCCCTTGAACGTCGTGCCGCGCGCGAACTTGAGCTCGAACGACGAGGTGTCCGTGACCGTGCGGCCGATCTGCGTCGACTTGGCCGAGTTGGTGCCCGAGAAGGTCCACTCGTTGTTCATCACCTTGCCGCGCAACAGCCCACGCACGGCCACCGACGGCGCGTCCCCCATGTCGATGCTCGCCGGGCCCTGCTCGATCTCGAAGATGGCGCTCTGCTCGGGCGCATCCCAGACCTGGCCCTGCAGGAGCGCCGGCTGCGCCGTCACCACCACGTTGCTGGGCTGCGCCATGTTCGAATAGCAGGCGTCGGGAATGGTGAAGAAGTCGACGACGATGGCGTAGAGCTCGGGCGTCACCCCGCCTCCACACCCCGAGAGCACGACGAGCGACGACAGCACGAGCTTGCGCATGGAGATTCTCCTCAAGAGGCCGGCCCACCCGAAACGGGCGCGAGCCTGTGGCCGGCCCGCGCGACTGTCAAAGATGAATCACTTGCCGCGGCGCCCGGCGAAGGGGCCGGGCACGCCAGGCTGCGTGCTGTGGGCGGGGGCCTTCGCCTGCACCTGTGACAGCTGGAGCGGCTGAGAGACCGAGCGCAGCGAGTACGGCACGATGGGGGTGTCGAGGCCCTTCAAGATCACCGCTTCGCCGGCCTCGGTGACGACGCCCGGGCCTGCGCGCATCAAGGTGTCCGACGTGGCCAGCACCTCGTTCTCTCGTGCGATGCCGCACAGCCGCGCCGAGAGGTTCACGGTGGCGCCGATGGCCGTGTAGTCCATGCGCTGACGTGAGCCGAGGGCGCCGACGACGGCCGGCCCGGTGTGCACGCCCACGCCGATCTCGAGCGCCCGGCCTCCGACCCGGATGCGCGAGGCGCGCTCGACGAGCTCGAGGGCGGCCTTGCAGGCGTTGCGCGCGTCGCCCTCTTTCGGCAACGGCGCGCCCCACAGCGCCATCACGCAGTCACCGATGAACTTGTCGACGATGCCGTGGTGCTTCTCGATGGCGTCGACCGCCTCCTGGAAGAACTGGTTGAGGAAGCGCACCACCTCTTCGGGCCGCATCGCCGCCGAGATGGTGGTGAAGCCGCGCAGGTCGGCGAAGAGCACCGTCACCTCGGCGGCGGCGCCCTCCATGTTGACGTTCATGCGGCCCGAGAGCACCTCGTCGACCGCCGCCGCCGAGAGGAAGCGCGAGAGCTGCGCGCGCCGCTCGACCTCTTGCCGCACCTTCGCCAGCAGCGCGGCGTTGTCGAGCAGGATCGCCGCCTGCGAGCCGATGGAGTCGAGGAGCGGCAGATCGTCGTCGGTGAAGGCCGCCGACATGCTGATCGACTCGACGTAGAGCACGCCCACGGCGCCGTTGCGGGTGCGCAAGGGCACCGCCATGCAGCTCTGAACGCCGCGCACCATGACGCTGGCGCTGCGATCGAACCGCTCGTCCACCAGCGCGTTGTGGGTGAGGATGCCCTTCTCGCTGTTGATGGCCTGCTCGTACACGGCGCGGGGCACCTGCACCTGCTTGCTGCCGTCCTTCGACTTCGAGGCGAACTGGCCGGTGGTGAGCCAGATGGCGGCGCCCTCGGCGGGCATGAGCTCGAACAGCACCGAGAGAATGCGATCGACCATCGCCTCGAGGTTGCGCTCGAGGGTGACGCGCCGGTGGAACTCCTGGGCGATGCGGTAGCGGGCGTTCTCGCGGCGCAGCGTCGCCATCGTGGCGGTGTCGGCGAGCGCGTTGATGTTCACCATCACCGTCTTGCCTTCAGTCGCTCCAGTCGGCGCGGGCTCGTCGTCGCTGAGGCCGACGGGGGCCGGCGCCGACGACGAGAGCGTGCCTTCCCGCGCCTCGTCGTCGTACGTCTCGCTCGCCTTGGCCGGGAGCTGGGGCCCCGCGCCGTTGGTGGTGAGCTGGGTGAAGGCCCCCTCGTCGCGGTAGTAGCTCTTGCGAATGAGGGCGGCGACGGCGCCGGCGGTGGCCACGTACACCGTCACGGTGCGCGCGCCGACGCTCTGCCGGAGCTCGGGCTCGAGGTTCGACGACAGCGGCACGGCGGCCACCACGTGCAGCTCGCCGTTCGCCTCGTCCCACCGGATGGGGCACATGCGCAGGCGCTCGGCGGAGCGGACGCCCACGCGCTCGAGCAGCACCTCGTCGAGCTTCAGCGTGCGCAGCCGGTCGGACTTGACGAAGCGCGTGCTGTACAGCTCGGCGAAGGTGCGGAGGAAGTCGTGCTCCTTCACCAGGTTGAGCCGCAGGAGCGCGTCCGACAGCAGCCCGCCGTGTTGCAGCACGAAGCTGCGCCCCTGCTCGAGCGCGCCGGTGTCCACGAGGCCGCTCGCCCGCAGCGGGTTCGCGATGACCGAGTCGCTTTCCGGGGTTGCGTTCATGTGGGCAGCGGCCAACGACTGTACGTCAGGGCTGGGCCCGGTCGAAGCGGAAGCGCAGCGCCTGGGATGCGACGCGGTCTCCCAGCTGATTCGGCACCCGCCAGAACTGCCCGGTGCCACCCAGCAGCACCAGCTCGTAGTCCCCGACGGGGGGTGGCCCGAAGGGGCGCAGCTCCCGGCGCCCCTGCCGACGCAGCACCTCCTGCGCCTGCGGCAACACCGTCAGCGACAGCCGGTCGACGAGGAGGCGAAGGCGCACATTTCCCTCCAGCCGACTCAGGAAGGGCGCCGGGTTGAGGACGAGCGGCACCACCACGTCGGTGCCGTCCCGGTGCTGGCCTGGCCGCGGGAGCCACCGGAGCAGCGCCGTCAGCGTGAGATCCGGCACGCGGTCACCGTCGCGGTCGTCGGCGACTCCGTCACCGTCTTCGTCGACCAGGCCTACGGGAAACCCGCTCTTCGAGGGCTCGAAGCGATCGAGGGGGTCGGCGGCCAGCGTGAGGGTGGTGAGGGCCACGCCATCGGTGGCGTCGAGCGCGAAGGTATTTCCAGTGGCGTTCTCGACGCGGAAGGCCGGCGGCTCGGTAGCGACGAGCGCGTCGACGCGGTAGTCGAGCTCGGCCGGCCGGCCGGGTTGCAGGTTCAGCTCGACGCCAGCCCCCACCCGATCGCCAGCGGTCGGCTGCGCGAGCACGTCGACGTCGCCGCGGAAGTCCTGATCGACGTCGAGCAGGCCAAAGAGGCGGTACGGGTTCGCCCGCACCTCACCGAAGACATAGCGGCCGGTGCGCTCGAGCTGGTCGGCCGAGACGGCCGTCACGGCGATGGGCACCGCGGGCTCGGCCGGGAGCCCCTCGAGCGGGCGGTAGAGGAAGAACCAGGCGTCGCCGGTGACGCCGGCGGGACGCGAGACCGCTCCGTGGAGCGTCGCAGTCGGACGGAGCGTCTGCGGGTCGCTGACGCCGCACCCGGCCACGAAGGTCACCAGCAGCACACGCCCGAACCGCACGCGCATGACTTCGCAAACCACCCGGCGGTCGGCAAGGGGGCGGCAAGAACGTGCGGTTGACGAACGACTCCACCGCTGTCGGCCAAGACCTTCGGGAACACGCAGCACGGCCTCGAGGAGCGGCGCACCGAGCCCGCCTGACGCCCCCGAACGGGCAGCCACCCCAGGAGCACGGCCTCGAGGAGCAGCGCGGTGACGCGCCCGTGGGAGGCAGCTGAACGGGCAGACACCAGGCTCGACGTGGCCGGTCGAAACGCAGCGCCACGGCGCTCCGGCTGGCAGGGGCCTGCGTTCCCCCGAGGCCGCTCGCCGCGGGACGCCCCCGTTGTCCAAGGCCCGAGTCCGATTCGAGCGGCGTGGGTGGCGCGTCACCAGCCGTTGGTGCCGGGCGCGCCCTTGAAGGGGCCCACAAGGTTCGGGGTGATCCACCCGCCGTAGAACCCGCCCGGCTGCGGCGTCACCTGCGCGTCGCCGACGAAGCACGCGTCCATCGGGCCGGCGTAGAACGCGACGTGGCCGGCGAGCGCCGCGAAGTCGGGAAACGGCCGCTCGTAGGTCCACCCCGCCCGCTCGCGCACCACCCCGTTCGCCGTGACGTCGAAGTACGTCGCCGTGCCCTTCCACTCACAGAACGATCGCCCTCCGGCAGGGACGAGCGCCGACTCGAGGATCGAGGCGCGCGGGAAGTAGTAGGTCGGCGGGTGCGACGTCTCGAGTACGCGGTACGCCGTCCCGCCTCCGTTCGCCGTGTCGGCGATGGTGACGCCACCCAGCACGATGCGCAGCCGCTCTGGCACCGCCTCGAGGCGCGGCGGCCGTGGATAGTCCCAGACCCGTTCGACGTTCATGGCCGTCAGGGCTAACGGGCCGGCCCGGCCTGCACACCACTCATTTCGAGAGTGCGAAATCTCAATTCGAGAGCCAACAGGGCTCAGGCGGCGCGCTGTCCCCAGGAGGCGGGCGTTGGCGCGCGCCGTGCTCTGCCCGTGGCACGCAGGCTTCACGACAAGGAGCAGCACATGGCGACGTGGAACATCGACACTTCCCACTCCGAGGTGGGTTTCTGGGTTCGGCACCTGATGGTCACGAAGGTGCGCGGGCAGTTCAAGCAGTGGCAGGGCAGCATGACGATCGACGGAGACGATCTGTCGACCGCGAAGATCCGCGCCGAGGTGCAGATCGACAGCATCGACACCCGCGAGGCCAAGCGCGACGGCCACCTCAAGTCGCCCGACTTCTTCGACGCGGCGAACCACGCGACGATGCGGTTCGAGTCGAGCGCGCTCGCGCTGAAGGGCGACCGCGGCACGCTGGCCGGCACGCTGACGATCCGTGGCGTCTCGAAGCCGGTGACCTTCGAGGTGACGGCGCTGGGCCGCGCGAAGGATCCCTGGGGCGGTCAGCGGTGGGCGTTCGAGGCCAGCACGGTGATCAACCGCAAGGACTTCGGGCTCAACTGGAACCAGGCGCTCGAGGCCGGCGGCGTGCTCGTCGGTGACGAGGTGCACATCGACGTGCAGGCACAGCTCGTCGCCGCCTGAACACGCGTCACGTCAACCGGAGGAGCTCGCGCGCCTGCTGCGGCGTGGCGAGCTCCCGGCCGGCGGCGCGGGCCCGTTTGGCACCCTCGGCGACGAGCTCGTAGTTCCCCTTCGCCAAGACGCCCTTCGACACGAAGATGTTGTCTTCCATGCCGACGCGCGAGTTGCCGCCCTTGCGGGCGACGAGCTCGACGAAGGGCAGCTGGTGGCGCCCCATGGCCGCGCAGGTCCACGTGGAGCCCTCGGGCAGGTAGCTGCGCATGAAGTCGAGGGCGCGCTCGTCGGCAGAGAGCGCTCCGCCCACGCCGAGCACGAAGTCGAAGTGCGCCGGCAGCTCGATGAAGCCCTCCTTCGCGAGCGCGCGCGCCTCGTCGATCATCCCCACGTCGAAGCACTCGATCTCGGGCTTGAGGCCGAGCGTCTTGATGCGGGCGGCGATGTCGCGCACCAGGGGCCGTGGGTTCCAGAACACGTCGGGGCCGAAGTTGATGGTGCCGGTGGTGAGGGTGGCCATGTCAGGCCGATCGGCGCCGGTCAGCTCGAGCCCGCCGCACCGCTCGTCGACGCTCATGCCCACCGCGCCGCCCGTCGACACCTGCACCAGCACGTCACACTTCGCCCGAATGGCCCGAATCGCCGCGCGGAACAGCTCGCGGTCCTGGCTGGGCTTTCCATCGGGCGTGCGCACGTGCAGGTGCACCATGGCGGCGCCGGCCTCTCGGCACCGGGCAGCGTCTTCGGCGATCTCCTCGGCGGAGATCGGCAGGTACGGCGTCTGCTCGCGGGTGACCTCGGCGCCTACCATCGCGGCGGTGATGACCATCGGCTGCATCGTTCACTCCTTGCCGTAGAAGACGGCCTCGATGTTGTTGCCGTCGGGGTCGATCACGAAGGCCCCGAAGTACGTCGGGTGGTACTGCTCGCGGCCGCCCGGCCCGCCGTTGTCGACGCCGCCCGCGGCGAGGGCCGTCTCGAAGAACGCGGTGACGTGCTGCCGGCTGGGGGCGGAGAAGGCGACGTGCCGCGGCGTGGGCTTGTCCTTCACCTCGATGAGCCAGAGCACGCGCTTGCCGTTGGGGCCATAAGCGGCCATGCGCCGGTTGAGGAACTCGGCGTCCCACGTGGCCACCAGGCCCGCGGTGCGCTGGTACCCGAGGGCGCCCAGCACCCGGTCGTAGAAGGCCTGCGCGCGCTCGAAGTCGACGGTGTAGGTCGAGAGGTGATCGATCACGGCGCCGCCTTTCGCTGCTTGTCCTTCGGGGTGACGCAGGTGCCGCTGGCGCGGCAGACGACGACGGGCGGGTCGAGCACCACCGCGGCCGAGGCGTCGATCTCGGGCGCCGCGCGGATCACCTTGCGCGCCTCGAACGTCATCTTGCGGCTCGTGTTGCCCACCTGGGTGATGGTGCCGACGGCCTCGATGTAGTCACCGGCGTACACCGGCGCGAGGAACTCGACGGCGTCGTACGCGCGGAAGAGGCCCTCGTCTCCATCGAGGCGAATGAGCAGCTCGGTGGCGACGTCGCCGAACAGGCCCAGCATGCGGGCGCCATCGACGAGGTGGCCGCCATAGTGCGCGTCATGCGTCGACATGCGCAGGCGCAGCGTCACCGTCAGGCCGACGCCGTTCACGTCGGGGCTCCTTCGAACGCGGTGCCCTTCTGCTCCTTGCCCATGCGCTGGAGCACCTGGTGCACCACGAAGTTGGCGACGTCGGAGGGCTTCGTGCCCGGCCCGAACCCGGCGTCGAACCCGAGCTCGAGCGCCAGCTTGTGATCGACCCGCGGCCCGCCCAGCAAGAGCGTCATCTTCCCGTGCACGCCCTGCTTCTTCGCCTCGTCGATGAAGGCGCGGCTGTTGTCTTTGTGGACGTCGCGCTGGGTGACGACCTGCGACACGAGCACGGCGTCGGCGTTCTTCTCTTTCGCGCGGCGAAGGAGCTCGGCGTTGGGCACCTGGCTGCCCAGGTTGTAGGCCTCGAACCAGGGGTACCGCTCGAGCCCGTAGTCGCCCGCGAAGCCCTTCATGTTGAGGATCGCGTCGATGCCGACGGTGTGCGTGTCGGTGCCGGTGCAGGCGCCGAAGACGACGACTCGGCGGGCGATCTCCTGCTCGATGAAGGCGTTGAGCTCGTCGAAGCTCTTCTTCTTGATGACGATCTCGGGCGTGTCGATCTCGGCGTAGTCGAGCACCACGTTGGCCTTCGCGTAGACGACGAAGAACGTGTAGTGCTCGGCGGCCCGCTCGATGGCGGCCACCTTCACGTCGGTGAGCCCCAGCTTCTGGCAGAAGAGCTTCGCGGCCTCCTTCGCCTTCTCGCTGGCGGTCACCGGCAGGGTGAACGAGAGCTGAATGACGCCGTCATCGCGGCGGTCGCCATAGGCCCGGATGAAGTGTTTCTCGCGTCCTGGGTGGGTCGTCATGGGTCACTTCCCGTACGAGATGGAGTCGACGATGCGACGGAAGAGCGCGCCGTACTTCGCGCCGTCGGCCGTGCGGTTCGAGAAGGTGAGCAGCCACTTCGTCTTGCCGTTGCAGCCGACGACCGTGGTGGTCGTCACCTTGTTGGCCTCGGTCTTGTCCTCTTCCTTCTCGCCGATGAAGTCGGTGGTGATCTTCTTCGCCGCCGGCGAGCCCCCGATGGACGTGTCGACGAAGCCCTCGGTCTGGAGCGCATCGACCAGCTGCTTCACGCACGCCTTCGCAGGCCGGGCGGGCTCGACGGGGAACGCCGAGAAGGCCAGGCGCGCGCGATCGTCGGCGCTGCCCCACTCCTTCGACGACTCGTCCTCGCTCGACAGCGCCCACGACTTCGGGGCCTTGAATGACACGCCCCCGAAGCTCTGCCGCACGAGCGACTCGGGCGTCTGCGCGAGCGCCGTCACCAGCAACACGGTCATCATGCGCGGCCCTCCATCAGCTCGAGGAAGGGGTTGAAGTACTCGGGGGCCTTCTCGACGACGCCGTCGAGGCCCTTGCCGCCCGTCTCTTCGCGCTTCACGTCGCCGAAGCGGCCGCGCCCGATGGCGGCCACCATGCCGTCCTTGTGGCACTCCTCGAGCAGCTCCATCGCCTCGCCGAAGACGAAGCGCGCGCGGTTGGCGATCTTCCCGTCTTCGCGCACCACGAACTCTTCGTCGATGCCGCGCGCGGCCCGGTGCAGGTACGACGCGCTCTTCAGCGCCACGTACCGGTCGGCGAGCAGCGGGGTGTGCATCGCCTCGGTCATCATGCCCAGCAGCTGAATGCCCTGCCGCGTCCAGATGGCGACGAGGTCGGCCATCACGTCGTAGGCGTGGCTGAAGAAGATGTCGGTCTCTTTGTGCTTGGTGGGCGGCATGTACTTGAGCGGCGCGTTGGGGAAGCAGCGCCGCACCAGCATGGCCTGCGACAGCTCGAGCAGCAGCGTCTCGGGCTTGTAGGGATCGATCTCGTACGAGTGGCCCAGGCCCAGCTGCCAGTCCTTCAGGCCCGCGCGGTGGGCGAAGCACTCGTTGATGAACTGGCTGGCGATGACGGTGTGCGCCGCGTCGTAGGCGTCGGCGGTGGTGATGTAGTTGTCTTCGCCGGTGTTGATGATGATGCCGGCCATCGCGCAGATGCGGCGCGAGAAGTACTGATCGATGAAGGTGCGGCGCATGTTGATGTCGCGGAAGAGGATCCCGTACATCGCGTCGTTGAGCAGCATGTCGAGCCGCTCCCAGGCCGCGCAGAAGGCGATCTCGGACATGCAGAGGCCCGACGAGTAGTTGGTGAGCTGCACGTAGCGCTTGAGCCGGCGGGACTCGTCGTCGAGCGCCTCGCGCATGATGCGGAAGTTCTCCTGCGTCGCGTAGGTGCCGCCGTAGCCCTCGGTGGTGGCGCCGTGGGGCACGTAGTCGAGCAGCGACTGCGCCGTGGAGCGGATCACCGCGATGACGTCGGCCCCCGCCTGCGCCGCCGCGCGCGCCTGATCGACGTCGTCGAAGATGTTGCCGGTCGCGACGATGAGGTACTTGTGCGGCGCCTGCGCCATCGGGAACTCGCGCTTCAAGTCGTCCCGGCGCGCCACCCGGTCCTTCAGCTCCTGCACCATGGCGCGCGCCTCGGCCCGCACCTCGTCGCGCAGCTTCGCCTCGTCCTCCGGCGGCAGCGGGCCCAGCGTCGACAGCGGCGCGGCCGTCAGGCGCTCCACCGCGTCGAGGGGACTGCTGGCCCCCATGCGCAGCGCGCGCCCGTACCAGTACGCGGCGCCCTTGTTCAGCACGCCCGCGGCCTGGAGCCGGTCGACCATCAGGTTCACCAGCGGCGCTCCCAGGTTGCCCACGCCGTCGACGCCGAACCAGCGCAAGACGGTGCGCTCGACGGAGACGGTGGTGTTCTTCGCGATGAGGTCGAAGATGGGGTCGGTGATCTCCCGCGCGAGCGTACGCGCGTGGGCGATCTGGTCGTCGGTGACGAAGAGGCCAGACATGAAGCCCCTCTACCAGCGCCCTTCCCTTCGCGCTGCTCTGGAGTGTGTCAGTCCCGCCGCTGGGCGGCCCGCAGCTGGGCCTTCTGCAGCAGCGGCCAGGCGCGGTCGAACAGCTCCTGCGACAGCGCCGACTCCATGGCCTTCTCCAGCGACGCCTTCGCCTCCTGGGGAGCGTCGAGGTGCTCGAGCTGCAGCCACCCGAGCGTCACCAGCGCCTCGGGCGTACGTGGATCATCGGGGAACTCGGTGGCCACGCGGCTCAAGAGCGCTGCCGCGCGCGCTGCGTCACCGTCGGTGAAGGCCTCGACCGCGCCCTCGAGGAAGTGCCCGACCGGGTCGGCGAGTTGGGTCTCGGCGCTGACGCGACGCGCCACACGACGCGCCCGCCCCTGCAACATCGCCGAGGCGAGCGGCGCCGGCGCCGTCACCACCTCGAGCCGGGTCGGAGGCGGGCCCGCGGGCACGGGGACGGGGACGTTGAGCGCCACGGACTGCCTGGTGAGGCCCGACACGGGACGCGACACGATGAAGCCAGCCACCGCCGCGGCGAGGGCGCTGGAGAGCAGGAGCAACCGGCCAGGCGACGGCGCCCGGGCCCGCGTGCGCTCGAGCCGAACCCAGGTGCGCTGCACCGCCGGCGTCACGTCTGGCTCGTCGAGCACCGTCTTGACCGCTCGGGGGAGGCGACTCATGGCTGGCCCTCCGCGGGTTCGATCGACACCCGCTGTGAGATCCGCGCCTCGGCCTCGGCGAGGTACCGCTTGGTGGTCGACAAGCTCTTGTTGAGGTGCGCCGCCACTTCTTCGAGCTTCTCGCCTTCGACGTAGCGCAGGCCCCACGCGAGCTGCAGGTTCGCCGGGAGCGCCCGCAGCGTGTCGCTCAGCATCGCCAGCTCGCCCCGCGCCTCGACGCTCGAGCCTGGCCGGGCGAACCGCTCGAGCGAGGCCTCGGGCTCACCGTCGAGGCCCACGAAGCGGAGCAGCCGCTCGCGCCGCAGCCGGCGCCGCACCAGGCTCACCACGATCGTCACCAACCAGCCGCGAAACTGCGCCGGGTCCGCCAGTTGGCGCAGCCGGCCAAAGGCGATGATGAAGGCGTCGTGCACCACGTCCTCCGCGGCGCTGCTGCTGCGCAGGAGCCGGGTCGCCATCGTCACCACCGTCGGCGCAAACCTTCGATACAACAGGCTTTCAGCCGACCGATCGCCGCTCAAGGTGCGGCGCACGAGCTGCTCGACCGGCACCCCCTCGGGAAGCGCGACGACGCGGGCGGGCTGGGCTGGAGCGGCCATGGACGCGGAGGATCCTCGGGGAACCGGAACCGGCTCAGTGTGCCTCAAGGCCGGCGGTGCGGGAAGGTGGGTGGGCCGTCGCGAGGGGCCCACGGCTCCTTCGAGCAGGTGCCGGCCTTGCGCCCGGTCACTCCAACCCGCATCCTGTCGCCTTGCGAAGTGCGCCTCGTTCCTCAGGAAATCGACCATCCATGACTGCCTCCCTCAAGACGTGCGGCCTCTTCGTCGTCGCCGTGGCCGCTTGTGCCCCGCCAGAGCCCGGTGAGTCGTTCGCTGGCGCCGGTGGTTCCACGCCGCAAGTCAAGGTGGCCACCACCCCCGTCTTCGGCGGCACGGTGACGCTGGCCGGTGGCGGCGACTTCGCGGTCGTGAGCGACCCGGAGCGCGACCTCATTCACGTGGTGGACGTTCAGAAGCGCAGCGCCATCGGACAGATCCGCTTGCCGCAGGGCAGCCAGCCCACCCGGGGCGTCGAAGATGGCCGCGGCCAGGTGCGCGTGATCCTCCGCGGTACGGGTCAGGTGGCGACCATCGGCGTCGCGCAGGCCACGCTCCTCAAGACGGAGTCGGTGTGTCCCGAGCCGCGGGGCCTCGCCTGGGACGCCGCGGGCAAGGCCCTCCTCGTCGCCTGCGCCGGCGGAGAGCTCGTCACCCTGCCCGCGCAGGGCTCGATGCAGGTTCGCCGCCTCGAGGGCGAGCTGCGCGACGTGGTGCTGTCGGGCGGCAAGGTGAACGTGTCGACCTTCCGCAGCGCCGAGCTCTTGTCGCTGGCGAACGACACCCCGCCCGTCCGCGCGACGCCGCCCACGATGCCCCTGCCCTCCGTCAACGGCCAGCCCACCGCGTTCACGCCGACCGTCGCGTGGCGCACGTTGCCGCGCGCGAACGGCCAGGTCGTGATGGTTCACCAGCGCTCGGTCCAGGGCGACATCGACGCGATCCGCGCGGGGCTGCCGCCCGTGGCCGTGCCGTACTACCGCAACCCGTGTGACTCGACCGTCGTCCGCACCGCCGTCACCGTGCTCGAGGGCAGCACCGTCGTCGGCAGCCGCGACATCCCCGGGGTGCTGCCGGTCGATGCGGCCCTCACCCCCGACGGCAACGAGCTGGTGATCGTCAACGCCGGCAACGCGCAGCTCGTGCGCATGAAGGTCTCGGAGCTCCTCGGCGTGGTGGGCTCCGGCCCCTGCGGCCCGGTCTCGAACCCACCGCCAGCCCGTGCTGATGACGGCACTCCCACGGGCCCCCTCGGTCAGCCCGTCGGCGTCGTCGCCGTGTCGGGGGACGTGACGCTCGTGCATAGCCGCGACCCGAACATGCTCGTCGTGCTCGAGAAGGGCGCTCCGGCCGCGTCGATCGCCCTCACCCCTGACCGGGTCGATTCGCCGGGACTGCAGCTGTTTCACGGCTCGACGGGCGGCATCGCGTGCGCCTCGTGCCACCCCGAGGGCCAGGAGGACGGCCACGTGTGGACCTTCTTCGGCAAGAAGAAGCGCACGCAGCCACTCTCGGGCGGCATCCGCCAGACGGCGCCCTACCACTGGGAAGGCGACCTCTCGTCGATGAGCTCGCTCGTGTCCGACACCTTCGTGGCGCGCATGGGGGGCGCCATGCCCGACCCGGTGCAGGTCGCCTCGCTCGAAGCCTTCCTCGACGGCATTCCCGCGCCGAGGCCTCCCACCCGCGCTACCCCCGTCGACATGATGAAGGGCCAGCGCGCCTTCGCGAAGGCCGGCTGCGACAGCTGCCACGGAGGCGCGATCTTCACCCGCTCGAACAACGCCGACGTCGGCACTGGCGGCGCGTGGCAGACGCCGTCGCTCAAGGGGCTCGCCCTGCGCGGCCCGTGGATGCACGACGGCTGCGCGACGTCACTCAGCCAGCGCTTCAGCGACGCCGCGTGCGGCGGCACCCGGCACGGCAACGTGTCGATGCTGACGGCGGTCGAGCTCGATGAGCTCGTGGCCTACCTCGGCCAGCTCTGACGCCGTTCGCGTCAGCGCTGAGGTCCCTTCCGCAGTCGCCGACGCACCTTCGGCCCGCTCGTCCCTTCACCGGGAGCAGGGGCCACGAGCTCGCCAGCGCCACTGGTGCCTGCCGAAGTCGAGCTGGACCTTGTCGCCTCACTCGGTGCGCCCTGACGCCGGGTCGAGCCGATTCGGAGCGGCCCTGTTCGCCGGTGACGAACCGCGCCAGTCGTTCTCTGCCGAACTCAGCGAGCCGGCTCGTCACGGGCTGGAGGCGTCGGAGACGATCAACCGCCCCTCGTCAGGGCCTGGACGGGTCTGAGACGATCAACTGTCCCGCGAGCACCCGCATCGTCGCCGGGAGGACCGCGACCGGACCCGTCGTGTGCGTCACCAATGCCACCACCGGCCCCTTCGGGAGGCTCACGCACGCCGCCATGATTGGCCCGGCCTCGAGCACGCGCGTTCCCGCCGGAAACGGGCCGCCCGCTTCGTCCGTGCCGCGCACGAGGTTCGGGAAGGGCGCGAGCACCTCGTCACACACCTCGGCCGAACCCGATCGATCGACGACGGCCATCGCCGCCAGCGCGTCACCGTTCGAGGCGAGCAGCACCGCGCGCTGTGCAGATGCCCGAGGGGGCAAGAGCACGTCGAGGCGCTCGAGTTGGCGCCAACCAGCCGGCAGGCCCCACCGCACCCCGAGCGCCGCGTCCTCCAGCACCGCCAGCTCGCCCAGCGGGCGCGCGCGCTGCTCGAGGAGCAGCCCTCCGACCGACGCCAGGGCGAGCAACGCCACCGCCGCCGTGCCACCCTTCAAGCGCAGCCCCGAGGGCTCCGAGACGGTGGCGACCACCAGCCCGAGCCCGCTGCCGACGAAGGCGCCGTCGGCCACCGTCCACCCCGTGGGCCACACCACCGCCGCGAGGGCGCAGGCCACCCCCACCGCCGCAGGAAGGTGCTTCGCCGGCCCGACCGCGGCCATCACGCTCGCAGCGATCGCCACCAGCGCGGCCGGCAGCGCCAACAGGAACAGCGGATCGCGCACGTTGGCCACGACGTCGAGCCCCCGGAGGAACCACGCCGCCGCGACCAGCACGAGCGCGACCGCCACCGGCACCGGGCTCGCCGTGACGGCCCCGGTGATGCCCCCAGCGCGCGTCGCCGTCACCGAGGTGTCGTCACGCACGTCGTCGACGAAGCGCCGGCGGCAGCGCGGGCAGGCCTCGGCGCCGGCCTCGATCGGCGAGTACGCACAGAAGGGACACGCAGTCTGGGCCACGGGAAACGCCCCCTTGAGGCGCTACGGCGTCCAGCGCGCCCGACGAATGAGCCAGGAGAGGCCGCCGCGGCCATCACGCACGACGAGGTAGAACGTCACGTCGCGCGGCTCCGTCACGGTTGGATCCGGCTGCCAGCGGTTGCGGTGCCGCGTGGTGTTGCCGTCGAAGTTCGTCCCGCCGGTCTCGAACGACGCCATGGTGCCCACGTCGGTGTACCAGGCGATCTTCCAGCTCTCCTTCAGGGCCACCGGGGTGAGCGAGAAGCTCGGCACGGTGTAGTCCTCTTCGAGGGCGGTGAAGTCGAGCGGCTCCATGACGACCTCGCCCCGGCCTTCGAGCTGCGGCACGTCGGCTTCGCCCCACGGCTCTCCCCGCAGCGTCACGCCCGGCAGCACGGGCGACACGTTCTCGCGCATCTGCGGGAAGAACTGGCACTGCACCACCATCAGCTTCTGCGCGAAGATGTGCTCGTCGGTGTCGCTCGCCTTCACCTCGAGCATCACCGGAATGCGAATGCCGCCCAGGCCGCGCGAGCTGTCCTGCTTGAGGGCCTCGAGCAGCAGCGGCTCGCCATCGGGGAGGAGCGCCGTGCCGAGCAGCGGCTTGTCGGGCGCCGACCCATCGAGCGTGAAGGTCCACTCGCCCGCGGCGCGCTTGCCCGAGGTGAGCTCGGCGAAGTCGTCGGTGTTGTCGCACTCGCGATCACCCTGGTTCGCGCACGCGCGCAGGCGGTACGTCAGCTCACGGCCTCCGCCGAGCGGGTCGATGACGAGGGCGCGGTAGGTGAGCGGGCGCTGCCCCACCACGAGGAGCCGCTGGAGCTGCACGGGGTCGATCTGTGAGGTGCTCCCGCCGCCGCCGAGGCTGGCCAGCAGGCGGGGATCGCACGGCGAGATGAGCACCTCGGGCGACTCGAAGGCCGCGCCGAGCACGCGCAGATCGACCACGCCCGTCGGAGACGGCAGCGGCTGCGTACAGGCCGCGGCGAGAACGACGAGAACCGGGAGCACGCGCCTCACAGCTGGGCCCTCACCCCGAGGATGGGGAGGATCGGAATACCCGGCACGTCGACGCCGTACCGGCCGCGGAACTCGTAGATCGTCGCCTCGACGTTCATGCGGTTGTAGACGTTCTGCACGTCCAGGTAGACGTTGAGCGTCCACTTCTCGAAGACGAAGTACTTGTCGATGCGAATGTCGAGCTGGTGGAAGTCGGTGACGCGCGCCGAGCGGAACATGCCGAAGGTGTTCGAGTAGCGGTTGGCGTCGAGGCGCTGGAAGTCGGCGTTGTGCACCAGCGGCGAGGTGGGCCGGCCGGTGACGTAGCGAAAGCGCGCGCCCACTTCGAAGCCGAGGGGCAGCCGGTAGCTCGCGATGGCCGTGAGAATGTGCGTCTGGTCGAAGCTGGTGAGGTTGTAGTCCTGATCGGATCCAGCCCGGCGCTCCTCGCTGCGTGAGAGCGTGTAGGCGATCCACCCGAAGAAGTTCTTCGTCACCTCGTGCCGCGCGAGCACCTCGAGGCCGTAGGCGCGCCCCAGCCCGTCGTTCGACGAGCGGTTCTGCGTGATGGAGCCATCTTCGTTGATGATGCGCCGGCCGGGTGACACCACGTTGTCGAAGCGGCGGTTGAAGAAGCCGGTGACGTCGACGTTGATGACGTCGGTGAACTTGTGGCTGACGCCGAGCGAGGCCTGGAACGCCTTCTCGTGGAAGAGCGAGGGCGTGCCGAAGGGCGGAGGCTCCATGTCGGTGGCCTGCGGCGGCTGCGTGTAGAGGCCCACGGAGCCCTTGAACGCCGTCCGGTCCCACGGCTCGAAGCGCATCCACAACCGTGGGTCGAACGCGTTGCGGGTCTCGCCGTTCAAGAAGGCGTGGCTGCCGCGGAGGCCGGGCGTCACGGTGAGCGGGCCGAACTTGAAGTCACCCTCGAGGTAGAGCGCCCCGTCGAAGGTGGGCACGGTGCGACCGATGCGCTGGGTCTCGAGCCTGGGCTCGGCGCCGGGGAACGAGGCGTACTGGACGCCCGAGATCACCGGCAGCTCGGCCTGGCCGATGAGCACCTGGTTGAAGACGTCGGCGCCGGCCCGCAGGGTGACGAACTTCGACACGTCGACGCTCAAGTCCTGCCGGAGCCCCTGCGTCCACCGGTCGGCGTTCAGCTTCGCGATGCCGAAGTCGACCGACGCGAGGTCGTACCCGACATAGGGCGTCAGCTTGAACTGCACGTTGCCGCGCCGGTACGTCCAGTTGCCGATGACGCGGTGAAAGAGCGTGCGGAACTGCACCGAGACGTCGGTGTTGCGCTGGCCCCCGCTGACCACGACCTTCAGCTGATCGTCGGAGCCGAACGCGAAGACCGAGAAGGTCGAGTTCCCGTCCCTCGTTTCGGCCTGGCGCTTCCCGACGTCCAGGCGCACCTGGTAGTCCCAGTACACCGGCAGGATGTTGATGGTGCCGCCCTGCTGATTGGGGGGCGTGGCCAGCGACGTCACCACCGGGAGCAGCACGTCGATGTAGCTGCGGCGCGCGGCGGCGGCGACCGACACGTCCTTCGTGATGGGGGCTTCGACGAAGACGCTCGAGTCGAGGAAGTCGATCTTCGCGACGCCGTGCCACGTGTCCGACGCGCCCTTGCGGCTGGCGACGTCGACGACCCCGCCGACGGCCCGGCCGTACCGGGCCCCGAAGCCGCCCGGGTAGAAGTCGACGCGATCGAGAAACTCGGCGTTGACCACCGACGGGCCGCCCGCGAGGTGGAACAGGAGCGGAATCTCGACGCCGTCGAAGAACGTGAGCGTCTGGTTCGGGTTGGCCCCACGGACGATCAGCTGCCCCGAGATGAAGGGCGCGCGCGCGACGCCGGGGAAGTTCTGGATGACGCGCACCGGGTCTCCGAAGGTGCCTGGGACCTTCTGCAGCTCTTCGCGGCTCACCGTGCGGCGCACCACTTCCTTCTTCTCGCGCTTGTCGCGCACCACCGTCTGGTAGCCGATGACCTTCGGGAACGCGTAGTAGCGCACCTCCTTCGTCTCGCCGGGCTCGAGCGTCTCGTCGGTCTTGAAGACCTCGGTGTCGGGGCCGATGGCGCGCACCGAGCACCGGCCCGGCGTCACCTCGAGATCGAACAGGCCGTCGTCGTCGGTGAGCGCCTCGCGATCGGGCGTCTCTTCACACCGCACACTTCCGCCGACGATGCGGGTGCGGCTCCCACGAACGAGCAGCTGGCCCTTGAGGTGCGCCACCGGCCCCGTGGCTCCACCGTCGAGGGTGGCGTCGGGGCTGACTCCGGCGTCGGGCGGCGCGAGCTGGAGCACGAAGCGGTAGGCGAACTCGATCTGCACCGGCGCTGGGGCGAAGTCGACCTCGGCCGGGGTGAACTCGGACTTCAGGAGCGCCTCGACCGCCGCCTCGTCGAACCCGTCGCCCACCGGTTCGATTACCTTCGCCTCAGGCACGGTGCCGTCGGCGGCGATGGTGACCAGCAGGCGCACATTCGCGGTGAGGCCCTGCTTCTCAGCTGCTTCCGGGTACTTCGCGCGCTCGAGCCGCACGAGCGTGGGGGCCTTCGTCAGCACGGGCACATGCACGCCCCCGTCGACCTCTTTGCGGCGCGCGTTCTCGTAGGCGTGCGCCGACGTGCACGAGACCACCACCAGCACCGTCGCGAACCACCGGAACACGCCTGCTCCTTAACCGAGGGTGGGTCACAAACAAACCACACCCTGCCCCCTCAACTCGTCGGATCCGTTCGGGTCGTCGGGTGGCACGCGGCCTGCTCAAGCCACCCGGCGGAGGGAGACACCATGTCCAAGAAGACCATGAAGTATCAGGCCCGCCGTCCGATGCCACGAATCCGCACGAAGTCGCGCGCGCGCACCACGCCGACGACCCTCACGCTGGGCGATCTCATCGCCGCGGCCTACGACTCGTTCGGAGACACCCGCAGCGTCGCGCGCGTGCTCGGCTCGCACGCGATGGCCGAGCGCATCGGCGTTCAGCTCGTCATCGGCTGAGGGAGCGCCGGCTCAGATCCACGAGTCGGGGATCTGCGACGCCTTCAGATCTCGCAGCCCGTCCGTGAGCATCGGCAGCAGCCGCTGCGCAGCGGCCGGCAACGGTGACGTCGAGGCGGCCTTGCGCTCGAACTCGGCGACGGCGCGCATCGCGTCGGCGCGAGAGAGGTTCGAGAAGTTCGGCGCCGACAGCCCCAGCGCGCCGAAGCCATCACGAATGGCCGCGCCGTGGGCCTCCTGGAAGCGGGGCGCCACGTTCTTGGTGAAGTAGAGCAACCGAATCGTCGAGTCGCGCTGCGCTTCGAGGCCAGCGCGGTCGGCTCGCGGCAGCTCGGGGTGCTGGAGCAGCCGCTGAATCTGGTTGTAGTGCTCGCGCAGGGCGCCAGAGCCCGGGTTCGAGACGGCCTCGTCGCCGCGCGAGAACCGATCGTACGTCGCCTGGCCCTGCTGCACGGCCTGGCGGACCTCGTCGAGGGGCGCTGGCGGGCGGCCGTCCATGTAACCGCGCTCGGCGCTCCACACGGCGACGTTCTCGCCCTTGCGGGTGCGGTCCGCGAGCGCGCGATCGAGGGAGCCCGCATCGCCACGCGTCGCCGAGTCCCACCGGGCCATGTGCGTGGTGGCGCCCGAGTGAGCGCCCGGCGCCGAGCCGGTGTACGCCCAGATCGTCTTCGCGTTGGGGAAGATGCTCCGGTACTGCTCCATGAGGCCCTGACCGCCAGAGTAGCAGGCGCTCAGGTGGAGATCTTGAACGCTGCGGGCCGCGCGGGGCATGGCGTCGGCGAGCTTCGCCAGCGTCGAGAACTCGAGAGAGCCGTTGCCGTCACCCCACACGCTGCGGCCGGTGGAGTGGCCCGAGAGCACCATGCGCGAGGGCATCTGCCCGCCCCGCTCGGCCTGGGCCCACACCTGGGAGAGCTGCGCCAGCTCGTCGCGAATGTCGTGCCCAGCGTTCTGGATCACGTCGGCGACCTTCGCGGTCTGCTCGGCAGGGAGCCCCAGCGTCAGCGCGAAGCTGCGCGCGCCCTCCGGCGTGTCGAGCTTGTGGGTGACGGTGGTGCCGCTGGAGTCGCGGGTGGTGATCTGATCGTTGACCGCGCCGTCCTTGACGAGGGTGACGTTGTTCCCACGCCCGCGCAGGAACGAGGCCTCGTGCGAGGCGCCCTCATTCACGCCGACGAGCACGACGTTGTTGTTGGTGCGCGGCTGCCAGCCCTGGGCGGGTGGCGGCGTGTTGGGCTGCGTCGTGGGAGCCTGACCGCCCGGCAGCGACAGCCGCCAGCCCACCTGGATCGCGCCCGGGTTGGTCGCCAGCTGCGGGTACGCGGAACGGTTCGCGTCGACGAGCGCCTGCACGGTGGTGCCGTTGCGCTGGGCAATGCGGCTGAGCGTGTCGCCGGACTGCACGGTGACCTGCCCTCCCGCCGGGGTGGTGCCAGGGGTGTTGACGGGGCGGGTGGTCGTCCGGCTGATCGGTGCGGTCATGAGGCTCCTCGCGGGGAGAGTGCCATTTTCGCAACCCCGCTGGTGGCGTTCGCTACGAAATCCCGAGGTTGGTCATCGACCAGCTCTCATCTCGACCCCGCGTCACCGTTGCCGACCCAGAGGTCGCACCCGCCAGGTCCGCAGGGAGACGGGGCTGGCTCAGCCGGCGGCGGCGGACGACACGCGACCTTGAGCCCGACATCATTGAGGAACCTGCAGAACGGGTCGGGTCCGCCGCCGGTCGGCTCCGCGGCTGGCCCGCCCGGAGGTGGCGGGGCTCCACAGCCACAGGCGACGACCACCAGCAGAAGACCGACACGCACCATGATGTCCTCCCGCCTCAGACCCGCCTTGAGGCGGCACGCGCTCGTTCATTCGGCGACGGCGGTGGGACGAGCGCAGCGGGTCCACGGCCGATGAGATCGCTGCGTCCCGCCTGGGTGAGCGCCTCGCGCGCGTCTTCCCAGTGCTCGGGGTTCCAGTACAGCAGCAGCGCCTTCTGGAGCCGCTTCTCCTTGAGCCCGCGCGCCGTGTACACGGGCTCCATCTTCAGCGGGTCGATGCCGGTGAAGTACATGCACGCGGCGATCGACATCGGCGTGGGGATGAAGTCCTGCACCTGGCGTGGCCGCCGGCCGTTCTGCTTGAGCCACAGCGCCAGCTCCACCATGTCTTCGAGTGTCGAGCCGGGGTGGCCAGAGATGAAGTACGGAATGTCGTACTGCTCCTTGCCGGCTTCCTGGCTGGCGCAGGCGAACATCTGCTGGAAGCGCTCGTAGCTCTCGATGCCGGGCTTCTTCATCTTCTCGAGCACGCGCGGGCTCACGTGCTCTGGCGCCACCGAGAGCTGACCGCCGGTGTGGTGGGCCGCGAGCTGCTTGACGTACTCGGGGCTGCGCTCGGCGAGATCGTACCGGACGCCCGAGGCGATGAAGACGTGCTTGACGCCCTCTTCTTCCCGCACGCGCTTCATCACCGAGATGAGCGGCCCGTGATCGGTCGAGAGGTTCTCGCACACGCCCGGGTGCACGCAGGACAGCTTGCGGCACTTCGACTCGATCGCCTCGGACTTGCACTTGAGCTTGTACATGTTGGCGGTGGGCCCGCCGAGATCGGTGATGGTGCCGCGGAAGTCGCCCTGGCGTCGCACCGCGCGGATCTCTCGCAGCACACTCGCCTCGCTGCGGCTCTGAATGACGCGCCCCTCGTGCTCGGTGATGGAGCAGAAGGTGCACCCGCCGAAGCACCCCCGCATGAGCACCACCGAGTGCTTCACCGTCTCGAAGGCCGGCACGCCCTCGTCGCCGTACATCGGGTGCACCGCGCGGTTGAACGGCAGATCGTACAGCTCATCCATCGCGATGGTGGACGCCTCGCCGGGCTTCGTCCCCTCCCCGTCTTCGAGCGGCTTCGCCGGAGGGTTGAAGAACACGCCGCGCGTGCCGTGCCGCTGGGCGATGGCGCGGGCGTTGCCGGGGTTGGTCTCCATCTGGAAGTCGCGCGACATACGCGCGAACGCCTCTTTGTCGACGCTGGCCTGCTCGAAGCTGGGGAGCACCACCGTCTTCCGATCGGCCGCGCGCAGGGCCGGCTCGGCCTCGTGCCGCTTCATCTCTTCGTCGTTGATGACGTACGCGGTGCCACGAATGTCTCGAAGCTGCTTGATGGACTCGCCGTCGCGCAGGCGCCGGGCGATCTCCCACACCGGGCGCTCGCCCATGCCGAACACGAGCAGATCGGCCTTCGCGTCGAGGAGGATCGACCGGCGCACCGTGTCGCTCCAGTAGTCGTAGTGCGCGATGCGCCGCAGCGACGCCTCGATGCCACCGAGCACGATCGGCACCTCGGGGTACGCCTCGCGGCAGCGGTTCGCGTACACGATGGTGGCGCGATCGGGCCGGCAGCCGGTGCGCCCGCCGGGGCTGTACTGGTCCTCCGACCGGTTCTTCTTCTGCGACGTCAGCCGGTTCAGCATCGAGTCGAGGTTGCCCGCCGCCACGCCGAAGAAGAGCCGCGGCTTGCCCAGCGCCTTGAAGGGCTCCGCCGAGTGCCAGTCGGGCTGCGCGATGAGCCCCACGCGAAAGCCGCGCCCCTCGAGGAAGCGCGCGATCAGCACCGGCCCGAACGCCGGGTGATCGACGTACGCGTCACCCGAGACGATCACGATGTCGACCTGATCCCACCCGCGCGCGTCGAGATCGGCCCGGCACGTGGGCAGGAACGGGTGCGGGAACCGGGTGGAGGCAGTCTTGAGCTGAACGAGCGGGGACGACATGCGGCTCCCCTATCGCTTCGCCGTCCAGAAACGCAAATCGGCGCTCAGGTGCTCCGGAGCATCCACGGCAGGGCGCGGGCCTGGGCGACGTCGGCGAACTGGCCCAGCAGCGAGTCGGGCATCGAGAGCGCCTTCGCCATGGTGCGGTACAGCGGCGCGGCAGGCACCCGCTTGTCGTTCCCCGTGGTGCCATCGGCGATGGGCGCGCCCGTGGCGAGATCGGGCATGTGGTACCGGTAGCGGTGACCGTCTCCGTCACGCCCCGCGTTCTGGATGTCGCCGTAGTACCCGCCGCGAATCATGCCCCCCGCGAGGATGACGCCGTTCTTCCCCTCGTCGCCCGACGAGCCCGAGGCCGGTGAGCGCCCTCCGTCGGCCGTCGAGATGACGATGAGGGTGCGATCGTACAGGTTGGCGGCCTTGAGGTTCTCGATGAGGCGCAAGAGCGGCAGCACGACGATGGCCGTCTGATCGCGCATCTGCGCCTCGGTGCGCTCGCCGTGAATGTCGCCGATGTCCACCTCGAGGGCGACGGAGCGCACCACGTCGTTGGCCACCAGCTTGAACGCGTACGCGGCCTGCTCCCAGACGTCGATGGTGGTGCGCCCGTAGCGGGCCGGCACGCCAGCGCTCCAGGCGGCGCGCTCCTGAGGGGTGAGGGCCAGGCTGAACACGCTCGGCGGGCGGTAGATGAGGTTGCGCGCTTCCTGCACCTGGGTCTCGTGGTTGCTGGGGTCGATGCCCCGGCGCTGGAGCACCCGGCGGTCACGCCCCAACAACCCGGAGCGGATCGCGTCGGCCTCGGCCGGGCTCGCGATGATCGACCGCTGCTGCGTCGAGTCGGGGAACGCCCGCAAGAGCGCAGCCACGGTCTGAAACCGATCGGGCTCGGCGCCCACGACGCCCGCGCCGAAGTGGTAGATCGCGTTGCTCCGCTGGGTGCCCTTGATGACGACGCCGTTGCGCGTGCCCGGGTGCTGCTGCTTCTGCCAGGCGTTGTGGAGCGCCACGAGGGTCGGCGTGCGCGAGTAGGTGACGCCTTCACCGTTCGACTGGCCGGGCTCTCCGTTCCACATGGCGAGGCGCCCGTTGCCGCTCTGGAGCGAGCGCCCCGGCGAACGCAGCGGGTTGCCGGCCTCATGTCCGTGCACCGGGCCGTAGGTGAGCTCGCCGAGCTCCATCATGGCGATGGTGTCGAGGTGGGGCCTCAGCACCGCCGACTGGGGCGTGAGGAACACGTTCGGCATGGCCTCGGTGAGCTGGGCCTGCTGGAAGAAGAGCGCCGCGCGTCGGCCGGTGGGGCCGCGAATGAGGTTCGTCTCGCGCGCGAGGCCGGGCGCCACCATCACGTGGCCGAAGTCGAGCTGATCGCGCAGACACAGCTCGATCACGTACGTCTTGAGCGGCTCACCCTGAGCGAACGCGTCACGACAGGCCAGCGCGCCGACAGCAGCAGCGGACGACTTGAGGAGCGTGCGGCGATCGATCGTCATGGCGTCACCGTCAGGCCCGGGCGCCGGGCCTGCATCATCGAAGGGTGGCTGAAGAGCTCGACCACCAGGCTGGCGAGGGTCGGCTGGCTCGAGCGCGCCAGGGCCTCGGCGACGGCCTCGGACACCACGTCGGCCGGGAGCGCGTTCGCTTCGCTCTCGCTGAGCGCGAGCACGTAGCCCGAGAACGAGCGGGCCGAGCACTCGAGGTACAGCCGGGAGCTGGCGATGGCGCGCGCGGCTTCCGCGAGATTCTGCACGTCTTGCCCGAAGATCTGGCTGCGCTCGCTCGCCGCGGCCGCCCCGGTGAAGTGCGACGTGAAGAGGTTGGGCGTGCTGCGGCCCTGCTCGAGCGCCGGGTCCTGCAGGCCCGTCGCGTTCGCCTGGTAGCGGCCCTGATCGTCGAACTTCACGAAGGGCTGGGCGTGCGCGCTGAACTGGCTGTGACACGTGTAGCAAGCGTGCCCGTTGCCGAAGGTGCCCGCGCTCGTGTCGTTCGTCTGGTCGACCTGGAAGAGCGGAATGAGCCGGTCCCGCGCGATGGGCGGCTGGAGCGTCGTGTCCATCGGGTAGTCGGAGCACGCGAAGGTCTTCACCACCGTGCGAGCGCGCTTGAGGTTGAAGCGAGAGGCGGTGTTCTTGAGGAAGGCGCGCGTGGTGAGCACCCCGGCGGTGAAGGGCGCGCCGGTGTCGCAGGCCCGAGGTGTGCCGTCGCGGCCGTAGCAGCTCTGCGCGGTGAGCAGCTCGGCGTGGGGGCGGCCGTTCTTCACCAGGTACGCGGCGAGGTTGCCCGGGAGATCGCCGTCGATGCCCGCGCCAGCGCCGCTGGCCTTCAGCTTCACCGAGATCCAGTCGCGCGCGGCCTCGGCGAAGCCGGGCTCGGTCGTCCACGCCTCGAGCACCTCGCGAAGCGCCGTGCCGCCACCCGTCGACAGCCGCGCGAGCTCGTCGGGCGTGGGCACCCGACCGACCAGCATGGGAGCGACGCGGCGCGCGAAGGCCACCGCTTGCGGGCCGCTCACCGTCGCGCGCACCTCGGCGAGCGGCGTCTGCGGCGCCTGCACCGTCTTCGGCTGCGTGAAGACCTCGGTCGCGACGATCGCCGGCGCGCGCTCACCACCCGACGGGCGAACGCCGATGAGCTCGCCCTCGCAGGCCGCCAACAGCACCACCGAGAGCGCGGCGCACCTCATGGCGAGAGCAGCTCCACACCCGAGAGGAGCACCACGCAGTTCGCGCGCCAGGCGTCGGCCGCCGAGAGGCCTCCACCCGTCACCAGCTCGGCGACGTCTTCGGGCGTCGACGGCCGGCCCCACGCCCGAAGGGCGAACTGCGGCATCGACGCCGCCCAATCTGCGAGCCTCGTGCGAACCCGTGAGTCGGAACAAATCGGCGCGAGCCCTTCGATCCACACCGACAACCGTCGCCCCGTCCACGCGAGATCCGGCGCGACGCCGTTGGCGAAGTCGTGGGCGCCGAGATCCGTCGCGCGGCTGCGAAGCGCATCAAAGGCGGGATCAGCCACCGGCAGCTCGACGGCCGCGGCGAGCCGCTTGAGCCGCACCTCGAACGGGAGGAGCTGCAGCCGCTCCGGCGGAAGCTCCACCGACGAGCGCGTCGGCGCGGGCACCACGGTGACCGGAGGCTCCGTCGGCGCCACCGGCATGGGGGCCCCGGCCGCCGGTACGGCTGGCACCGGAGCGCTCACCTCGGCCTCGCAGCCGCTCAGCAGCACCATCGCGAGGAGGAACGAACGAGCCGCCATGCCCGGCGCTCACAGCAAGCGCCACGCCCTCAAACTCCAGAGCCAATTCAGGCTCTTACGGCGAAAAACCTGTTCCCTCGAAGGCACAGTGCCCACGATCGGGCACAGGTGAAACGGCCAGTCGCGCTCATTGGCCGCCTCCAGGCCGCGAGGGCCGAACAACCGCGATGGAGGGTCAGGCCTCGGTGGTGCGCGCCGTGGGAGGCTCGCGGGTGCGCCGAATCACCAGCGCAGGCGCGCCCCCGCGAAAGCACCAAAGAACCATGCCGGAATCGTTCCGGCGGTTGGGCTGATGGGCTGCGTCTGGAGCCCACCCGCGATGCTGAACGTCAAGAAGTCGTAGCTGATCTCGAGATCGCCGGTCGTCCGGTAGGGGTTCTGGAATCCCCGCTCCGTGAGCGGCAACCACTTCGCGTTGAGCATCACGCGCGTCTTCGGGGTGTCGACGAACGCGAGCCCGATGGAGGGCCCGAAGCCGATGTTCACCGCGCTCGGCTCCATGACGGGCTGGTTCCAGCGGAACTCGACCGCGCCGCCGATGCCGATGCGCCCGAAGAAGTACCGCGCCGCGACGACGGCCTCGGCCTGCTGCACCGGCATGGCGCCGAGGGTGGACAGGAACCGCCCGATGCCACGCACCTCGAAGCCCGAGGCCATGCCGTCGGCAGGTGCCGTGCCCCAGAAGCCGAGGTGGAAGAGCGCCTGCCCTCCGAGCGCGCCAGCCGTGCTGCCGGGCCACGTCGTCGCGCCGCCACCGCCCATGATGCCGAGCGACCCGCGCGATCGCTCGTCGCTGTCGTCGATGATGATCTCGGCGGCCTGGGCCCGGAGCGTCTTCGCCCGCTCCGCGGCCTGGAGCCGCTCGGTCTGCAGCTGCGCCGCCGTCTGCGCCTGCTCAGCGGTGAACGTCATGCCGGCGATCTCGTTCGCCCGCTTCTCGGCCTCGTTCGCCTGCTGGGTGAGCTTCTCCTTCTGGGTGCGCAGGGCGAGCTTCTTGTCCTCGCGGGCCTTCACCGCCGCGAGCTCGGCCGCCTCGCGGGCCTTGCGTTCGGCTTCGTCCTTCGCGCGCTCGGCCTCGGCCTTCGCCTTACGCTCCGCGGCTTCACGCTCGTCCCTGGCCTCGCGCTGGGCCTTCTCGGCTTTCTCCTCGGCGGCCTCGCGCTCTTCCTGCGCCCGCTTCTCGGCCGCTTCCCGCTCGGCGCGCGCGCGCTTCTCGGCCTCTTCCTTCTCGTCCTGGGCCCGCTCCTGGGCGTCCTTCTTCTCACGCTCGGCCTTCTCGGCGGCCTCCTTGCGCTCGCGCTCGGCGCGCTCCTGGGCTTCCTTCGCCTTCTGCTCGGCCGACTTCTGCGCCTCGGCCTGCGCCTTCGCCGCGTCTTCGGCCTTCCGGCGTGCCTCGGCCTCGGTCTTCTGACGCAGCTCTTCGGCGGCCTTCGCTGCCAGCGCGACGGCGGCGAGCTTCTCGGCCTCGCCCCGCTCCTGCGCACGCCGGGCCTCTTCGACGGCCGACCGATCGCGACACGCCTTTGCCTGATCAGTGACCCACTGCACGTAGCGAGGGTACTCGTCGGCGATGGCCTGACGCCGGGCGGCCTGGAGTGATCGCCTCGACGAGGCGTTCATGAGCTGCGAGGCGTCTCCGTTGCAGGCGGTGTCCATCGCCTGCGCGCCGGCCTGGAAGGTGCGCGTCGCCGGGTACGAGAGCCCGCCGTAGGGGAGCAGCATGTCGCGCAGCCACGCGCCGTCGTCGAAGCCCACCTGGGCCTTGAGCGTCGAGGCCAGCTGGTTGCTGCACTCGAGCCGGGCCGCGTCGCAGGCGTCGCTCTGCGCCATCTGGCAGGCCTGCGACGTCTTGAGGAACGTCTGCGCCATGGCCTTGTCCTGCCCGATGGCCGTGGCGAGCGGGGCGAGATCGCGCACCCGGGGCGTCTCACACACCTGCGCGAGCGCCGACGCAGCCCAGACGAGTCCACCTACGAGCACGATGCGAAGCACGAGCACCTCCGGTTCGAGGACGGGTTACTGGCGGCTCAGCGTCGACACGCCCGGATCGCGCGCGATGTTCATCACGCTCGTGGGCGTCGTCTCTTCGTACGTCAGCGTCGAGCCCGCCACGCAGTACTCGAAGGTGCGGTTGGTGCTGGTGGTGATGGTGTTGTTGGCCGTCGTGTACGTCTCGTTGGCCGTGTCGTTGAACGCGAAGCTCAAGTCGCAGGTGCAGGTGTTCGACGAGGCGCCGCCGTCGGGGAGGCTCAGGGCACAGGTTCCGGTGATGCCCGCCTGGCCCAGGAGCGAGGGGAGATTCGTACAGCCACCGATTCCCATGAAGCCAGCCACGCAGGTCGTGTTCGTGGTGGTGGCGGTGAAGTTGACGCTCCCGCTCACCGCGCGCGCCATCTGGTTGGAGGTGAAGAGAACGGCGCCCGACGCCATGCCGGACTTGTTGAGGATCTGCGTCTGGGCTGCGCCACCGCAGAGCTGCTGAATCCGCGAGAAGGCCGTGTCTTCGATGCAGACGCTGCCGTAGTGCCAGAGGCCTGGCAGCGCGCCCCCGCACGCCGGCACCGCGTTGCAGTTCGCCGCGAAGGTGATGGGCACCGAAGGCGGCATGCCGGCGTCGAACAGGAGCGGAGGCAACCCGCCCCCGGCGCCACCTGCCGAGCCGCCAGCCGCGCCTCCCGCCGCACCACCGGCCGTCCCACCCGCAGCCCCGCCGGCCATGCCGCCAGCCGAGCCGCCCGCAGCCCCGCCCGCGCTCCCGCCGCCCGACCCGCCGCCGGTGCCGCCGCCGCTCCCGCCCGCGCTGCCACCGCCCGTGGCCGACGCCGTCGTGCACGCGCCGGTGACGCACGCCTGGCCGATGCCGCAGACGCTGCACATGTTGCCCTGCAGGCCGCACGCCGCCAGCGAGTTGCCACCCTGGCAGGTGCCCGTCGCGTCACAGCACCCGCCGCACGTCGCGACCGAGCACCGGGCTGGAGGCGTTCCACAAGCGAAACCGACGAGCGCGCCGAGCGCAGAGGCGAGGAAAAACGCAGACGTCTTGTTCATGGAGCGCGAACCTATTCTCACGCGTCGAGGGAGTCGACCGCGACGCGCGTGGCCCAAAGCCGCTAAACCGCCGCCCATGACGCTCTCGCTCGGGCAGTCCACTGACGCCGGCCCACTGGCCCTCGACCCGAAGGCCCTCACCACCCACGCCTTCGTGCTCGGCATGACGGGCTCGGGAAAGACGGGCCTGTGCGCCGTCCTCGTCGAGGAGCTGCTGGCCCAGAAGATCCCCGTTATCGCCATCGACAGCAAAGGCGATCTCGGCACCCTGCTGCTGCGCTTCGACCCGATGGACACGGCGGCGCTCTCGCAGTGGACCCACGACGCTGGCGCCGCGGCCGAACAGCTCGCCACGGCGCTTGGCCAGACGGGCCGCTCGCTCGACGACGACGCGGCGGTGCGGCAGTCGTACGAGGCGCGGCTCTACACGCCGGGCTCGACCGTCGGGCTCCCGCTCGATCTGTTGGGCACGCTGGCGCCTCCGGGCGACCTGAGCCCCGACGCGGTGACGGCCGCCGCCGACGGCATCGCGCGCAGCCTCCTGGGCCTGCTCAACATCGACATCGACCCCGTCACGTCCCGCGAATACCTGCTGGTGGTGCAGCTGGTGACCCACGCCTGGAGCCAGGGCCAGACGCCGACGCTCGTCGATCTCGTCCGCCAGGTGAACCAGCCGCCGTTCTCGGTGGTGGGCGCCCTGCCCCTCGAGGACTTCTTCCCGCAGCGCGAGCGGCAGGCGCTCATGATTCGCCTCAACGGGCTCATCGCGTCTCCGAAGTTCCAGGCGTGGCGCACCGGCGACGCGCTCGATCCCGCGGTGCTGCTGCGCGCGAGCGATGGGCGGCCCCGGCTGTCGGTGTACTCGGTGGCGCACCTGCCCGACGAGGAGCGCCTCTCGGTGGTGGCGCTCCTGCTCGAGCGCGTTCAGACGTGGATGCGCAAGCAGGGCGGCTCGAACACCCTGCGGGCGGTGGTGCTGATCGACGAGATCTTCGGGTACTTCCCGCCGAACCCCGCGAACCCGCCCACCAAGCCGCCGCTCATCGGGCTGCTCAAGCAGGCGCGCGCCTTCGGGCTGGGCGTGGTGCTGGCGACGCAGAACCCGATCGATCTCGACTACCGCGGGCTGGGCAACATCGGCACCTGGCTCGTCGGCCGCCTGCAGACCGAGCAGGACAAGGCCCGCATTCGCGACGCGCTCGTCGCCGCGGCCTCGGCGACCGGCGTGACGGCGACCGAGCTCGAGTCGCGCATCGCCACCCTCGCGCCCCGCCAGTTCCTCTTGCACTCGGTGCACAGGCCGCAGCCCAGCGTCTTCCGTACGCGCAACGCGTTGACCGTGCTCCACGGGCCGCTGAGCGAGGAGCAGATCCGGTCGCTCACCGCGCCCATGCGTCAACCCGCGGCGAGCGCTGCGGCAGCTCAAACGGGCGCGCCCAGCCCGACGGCGGCGCCGGCGACCAGCGCGCTGGGGGCCCTCACGACGCCTCCCGTCATCGGCGTAGAGCCCGAGCTGGGACCCCTCTACGAGGTCGACCGCGGGGCGGCGCAGCTCTTCCTCCTGCTCAAGTTCGGCGTGCGCTACCGGGTCGGCACGGTGGCGAGCGAGGAGACGGTGCACGAGCTGGCGTTTCCGGTCGAGCAGGCGCTCACGCCCGGCGAGGTGCTCGAGCACGCGCCGTTCTCCGTGGCCGGAGTCCCTTTCCAGAATACGCCGCCGGCGGGCGTCAGCTTCAGCCCCGTGCCCGCGTGGGTCAACGCGACGAAGCTCGCGAAGCTGCAGGCCGCGATGAAGGAGCGACTCCCGTCGAAGCTCGAGACGAAGCTCCTGGTGGACCCGACGACGAAGCTCATCTCGGGGCCCACCGAGTCGCTCGAGGCCTTCACGGCGCGGGTGGTGGAGAAGCAGGGCGTGTCGAAGGACGCGGGGGTGCTGATGCGCAAGCTCGAGAAGCGCAAGGCCGACGTCGCCCAGCTGTCGAGCGAGGTGCAGTCGCGCAAGGCCCAGAAGTGGCTCGACGTGGGCGCCGGCGTGATGAGCCTCTTCTCGGGTCGTCGCAGCACGCTGACGGCCGCGAGCCGCGCGATGTCGGCCCAGCGGAATCAGGGTGGCGCCGAGGGCAAGCTCGAGGACGCGCAGGTCGAGGTGCAGCAGCTCGAGGAGCAGATCGCCGCCCTCAAGGAGATCGACCCGCGGCGCTTCACTGAGCAGGTCGTCGTCCCGAAGCCCGGCGACGTGCAGCTCCTGCGGCTGTGCTGGGCGTTCATCGTTCCCTGACGGCCCTCGAGGGGAACGCTGGGGAGTGCGCGCGCCGTCCCGGCCTGCAGGAGCGCCTGGCGCACGGCACCTCTGGGGTGTCGCCTCTGGTCCCGCACGCGAGGAGCCCCCTCGCGCGTGGGGCTCGCGGTTCGGGCGTGGCGGAGCGGCCCCCTGCGGCGGCCGAGGCGGCGGGGGCGAGCGGTGGCAGCGAAGCCCGTTCGCGAGCTCGGACGCAGATCAGCGGCGCGTGTAGACGACGCAGATCACATCAGCGGAGCAGTCGGGCGCCGCGCCCGCGGCGGAGACGGGGCCTGACTGGAGCACCACGTTCGGGCTTCCGGCCGGGCAGTCCGTTCGCAGGAGCGGCGCATCGACGAGCAGCTCACCGAGCTGAACGTTCGGCGCGTCGAGGGTGCGCGTCTCTTGCGCGGTGCCGCCGAAGTTCCCCTGGCAGCCGCTCGTCGTCGTCGCGTCCTGCGCCATCGTGAAGCGGCGGGTCGCCCCGCCGAGCGTCAACTTCACCTCACGGGTCAGCACGTCGAGCTCGAGCGTCGAGCCGCTCACCGTCGCCGAAGGCGCCCCCTCACGCCCACGAAGGGCCTCGAAGGCGTACGTCCCGGTTCGCAGGCCCGACGTCGGCGCACCACAGGCCAGGAGCGTCGGGACGGCGAGCGTGAGCAGTCGGTGCATGGCCCACACGTTCTTACGGAACGCGCGTCAGGTGAAGATGATCTGTGCGCCGTCGGCGAAATCGTAGAAGTCACCGGCGGTGATGACCTCCTTCACCTGCGGCAACAGGTCCTTCTTCTCGCGCTTGAACATCTTCATCGCGAGCTCGCAGGCGTAGAGCTCGGCGCCCGCCTCTTCGAGGATCTGCATCATCTCGCGCACGGTCGGCAGCTCGAGCTCTGACATCTGCTTCTTCATCATCGAGGCTGCGAGGCTCTCCATGCCGGGCAGCCCGGCGAGCATCGTGGGCATGCCGCTCGACGGCTGCCCGACGAGGTTCAGGTGCAGGTGGTCGACCTTCTCGTCGGAGATCGCGTCGAGCCCCCAGAAGGTGAAGAAGACGAAGGCGTCGATGCCCGACTGCCGCGCCGCGTTGGCGAGGATCAGCGAGGGGTACACCTCGTCGAGGCCGCCGTGGGAGCAGATGATGGCCACCTTGCGCTGAGTCGAGGTGATGGCGGCGGACGACGGGCTGGGCTGAGTGAGGGCGTTCAGAGGCAACCTGCTGGTTTGGGGAGACCGGCGATCTTCGACACCGTGCGCGCGGGAGCCTTCGGGAACAACGCGTACACGTCCTTCGTGGTGAGGGTGGTGCCCTGGGTGATGCGGCGAATGTTGGGAGACGCCTTCGCCGCTTCGCGTGCGGACGCCAACCGGGGCTCCGGGCGCAGAACCTGCGCATGAGAGAGCCCGCGCGCGTGCCCGCGGTCAGGCCAACGCGGCTTCGAGCACCGCCAGCCGACTCACGCCTGGGTGCGGAACCAGCCCACG
This sequence comes from Myxococcaceae bacterium, assembly GCA_033763395.1. GTDB lineage: Bacteria > Myxococcota > Myxococcia > Myxococcales > Myxococcaceae > Xiheimicrobium. The sequence goes on along the minus strand of JANRKQ010000213.1, from coordinate 19,837 downwards.
GTGTTCGCGAGGCCCGAGGCGACGTCGAACGTGGGCGTCCAGCCCAGCACGTCCTTCGCCTTGCGCACGTCGAGCACGCTGCGGCGCTGCTCTCCCAGGCGCCCCTCCGCGTACGTCGCCGGAGTCGTCACGCCGGCGGCCGTCGCCAGGTGCCGGTACACGGTGTTCACGTCGGTCTCGACGCCGGTGCCGATGTTGACGCCGCCACAGAACGCCGTGTCGAGCGCCAGCACGTTCGCGCGGGTGACATCGGCGACGTGCACGAAGTCGCGCGTCTGCCCACCGTCACCGTAGATGGTGCAGGGCCGGCCGTGCACGAGGCGCTCGGTGAAGATGGCCACCACGCCGGCCTCGCCGTGCGGGTTCTGGCGCGGCCCGTAGACGTTCGCGTACCGCAGCGCGACGTAGTGCACGCCGTAGATCGCCTTCCACGTCTGCAGGTACAGCTCGCACGCGTGCTTCGACACGCCGTACGGAGACACCGCCCCACACGGGTGCGTCTCGGGCGTCGGCATTACCTGGGTGTCGCCGTACATCGAGCCACCCGAGGCGGCGTAGACGCACCGCTCGAGCGCCCCGCCCCGCCGCGCCGCCTCCACCACGTTGAGCAGGCCGCCCACGTTGACGTCCACGTCGAAGCGGGGCTCGGTGACGCTGCGCCGCACGTCGATCTGCGCCGCGTGCAGGTTGACGAGCTGGGGCGCGAACGCCTCGACCGCCGTCGCGGCCGCCTCGCTCCGGACGTCGGCGTGCACCAGCTCGGCCTTCGGGTTCACGTTCTTCCGCTGGCCCGACGAGAGGTCGTCGATGATCAGCACCTGGTGCCCCAGGCCCACGTAGGCATCGACGATGTTCGAGCCGATGAAGCCGGCTCCGCCCGTGACGACGATCTTCATGCGGCGCTCCCGAGGGTGACGTCGAGGCCCTGCGCGACGGTGTGCGTGGGCGAATAGCCGAGGCGCTCACGGGCGCGCGAGATGTCGGCCTGCGAGTCCTTGATGTCGCCCGGGCGGAAGGGCTGGTGCCTGGGCGCCAGGTGCTTCACGTCGGGCCGGCGCACGGCCACCCGCTCGCGGATGAAGGCGTACAGCTCGAGCAGGCTCGTCTTGTGGCCGACGGCGACGTTGTACACGGTGTCGCTCACGTCTTCGCCGGGAGCGAGCGCGCCCCGCAGGTTCGCCTGCACCGCGTTGAGCACGAAGCAGAAGTCGCGGCTGGTCGAGCCATCGCCGTTGATGTCGCACGGCTGCCCGGCCTCGAGCGCCGCCACCCACCGGGGGATCACCGCGGCGTAGGGGCCGTTGGGATCCTGCCGGGGCCCGAAGACGTTGAAGTAGCGCAGCCCCACCGTCTCGAGGCCGTACGAGCGCTGGAAGACGCCTGCGTAGAGCTCGTTCACGGCCTTCGTCGCCGCGTAGGGAGACAGCACCCGGCCCGTGCGCTGCTCCTGCTTCGGCAGCGTCGGATCGTCGCCGTACACCGACGACGACGAGGCGTAGACGAAGCGCTTCACCTTCGCGTCGCGCGCGGCCACCAGCATGTTGGCGAACCCGTCGACATTGGCGCGGTGCGAGGCGAGCGGATCCTTGAGGCTGCGGGGCACGCTGCCGAGCGCGGCCTGGTGCAGCACGAAGTCGACGCCCTCGCACACCCGGTGACAGGTCTCGAGCGAGGTGATGTCGCCTTCGACGAAGCGGTACCGATCTCCGGCCCCCGAGGCCACCGCCTCGACGTTCTCACGCCGCCCGGTGGCGAAGTTGTCGAGCCCCACCTCCTGCTGGCCGGCGCGCAGCAACTGCTCCACGAGGTGCGAGCCGATGAAGCCTGCCGCGCCCGTCACGAGCCAGCGGTGCGAGCGGGCCCCGAGTGCCGCGTCGAGATCGAACGCCGCCATCGTCAGAGGCACCAGTAGTGCGCGCGCCCGGCCGGCACCTTCGACGGGTCGAGCGCGCTCTTCACGTCGACCAGCACGCCGCCGGGCTTGAGCCGGGCCAGCAGCGCGTCCATGCCGAGCTCGAGGTACTGCTTGTGCGAGACGGCGAGGATCAGCGCGTCGAGGTCGACCAGCTCGTCGAGCTTGCTCAGGCCCAGGTTGTACTCGTGCCTCGTCTCGTCCGGGTCGGCGTAGGGGTCGGTCAGCATCGGCGCGACGCCGAACTCGCGCAGCTCGGTGAGAATGTCGGGCACCTTCGAGTTGCGAATGTCGGCGACGTCTTCCTTGAAGGTGAGGCCCATGACGCCGACGCGCGCGCCCTTCACCGGCTTCTGCGCGTGAATGAGGAGCTTCACCGTGCGCTGCGCGACGTAGGGCCCGATGGAGTTGTTGATGCGCCGGCCCGCGAGGATCACCTGGGGCTGGTAGCCGAGCTGCTCGGCCTTGGTGGTGAGGTAGTACGGGTCGACGCCGATGCAGTGGCCGCCCACGAGGCCCGGCGTGAACTTGAGGAAGTTCCACTTGGTGCCGGCGGCGGCGAGCACGTCGCGGGTGCGAATGCCCATGCGGTCGAAGATGAGCGCGAGCTCGTTCATGAGCGCGATGTTGAGATCTCGCTGGGTGTTCTCGATCACCTTGGCGGCCTCGGCGACCTTGATGCTCGCAGCGCGAAAGACGCCGGCGTCGATGATCGCCCCATAGGCCTGCGCCACGCGCTCGAGCGTCTTCTCGTCCTCGCCCGACACCACCTTCGTGATGCGCTCGAGGGTGTGCAGCTTGTCACCGGGGTTGATGCGCTCGGGCGAGTAGCCGAGGAAGAAGTCGCTGCGCGACAGGCCCGACACCTTCGCGAGAATGGGCCCGCAGACGTCCTCGGTGACGCCGGGATAGACGGTGGACTCGTAGACGACGACGTCGCCCTTCTTGAGCACCCGGCCGACCGTCTCGCTCGCCTTCACCACCGGCGTGAGATCGGGCCGGTTGTCGACGTCGACCGGCGTGGGCACGGCCACGACGAAGAAGGTGGCGGCCTTGAGCTTCGCCGGGTCGGCCGTCATCTCGAGCCCCGCGCTGGTGAGCGTGGCCTTGTCGATCTCTCCGGTGCGGTCGAAGCCCGAGGCGAGCTCCTTCACCTTGGCTTCGTTGATGTCGAACCCGATGGTGCCGGGGAACTTCCGCGCGAACGCGAGCGCGACCGGCAACCCGACGTACCCCAACCCGACGACGGCGATCCGTTCAGCCATGTGCGTGACTCTCCTCGAGGGCGCCGCCGTAGCCCAACGGCCGGCGGTTTTCGACGTCTGTAACGGTGTCCGTCGGTGGGCGTTCGATTCAAGCGGCTACAGGCCCGGCGGAGGCCGCAGGGAGCCTGGCCCCAGGCTCGCGCCGACGGCCGCCAGCGCTGCGTTCAGCTTCGAGGTCAGCGCGGCCTTGATGGCCTGGTGGTGGGGCAGCTCGGCCGCGTGGGCGGGCTCCTTCACCCACTCGTCCAGCTCCAGCGGCCGGGCCCGGCTGCCGTTGAAGGCGACGCCGAGGATCGCTGGGACGAGCGGCAGCAAGAGCCAGAGATCGCGCCGGAGGAAGGCGTGCGCGGCGAAGGCAGGCACGAGGAGCAGGAGCGCGAGACTCACGGCGCGGAAGAGGTTGCTCCACGCCTTCGCCGACGCAGGAGCGGCGTAGAAGAGCGCGTGCGCCTCGAGGAAGCGCCTCGCCTCGGGCTCGAGCGTGGCCAACGCAGCGTCGGCCTCGAGCTGCGAGCGGGCCTTCGCCGACTCCTGCGAGAGGCCCACGAGCAGGAGCACCTGCACGGCGAGGAAGGCGGCGGCGCCCCACAGCGGCATGCAGGCCCACGCGCCCCAGCTCAAGATGAAGAGCGTCTGAAGCATCTTCTGGTTCACCGGGCCTCCCGCGGTGGCAGGCAGTCGGTCGATCGGCCCTCGACGGCCGCACGCGTCACGCCGAGCACCGACTCGAGGCGACGCACCGCCCGACCCCGCCCGTCGGACAACGAGAGGCCCAGCCGTGCCGCGCACGCCTCGACCGAGCCGGGGCGGCCCGCGCCCACCTGACAGAGCTTCGCGCGCACGTCGACGAAGGCCGAAGGGGCCTCACCCTCGCGCTCGAGCAGATCGCGGCAGTACCGGCCCCACCCCACCAACACGTCGGTCGGCCGAACGAAGGCCCGCCAGCGCGCGAGCGCCTCGTGACGCGGCTCACTCGCGGCGAGCCGGTCGACGGACAGATCGAGGTGCAGGGGCACGTTCGGCGCGAGCGGCCGCGTCGCGCGCAACACGGCCTCGAAGCGCTCTCCCGTGGTGAGCCGTTCGGCGACGAGCTGGATCAGCTCTGGCTCTCCCGGCGGCGCGTGCTCGGCGTCGAGCGGCCACGCGTTCGCTTCACCGAAGACGGCGACGAGCGAGTCGCGCTGGGAGACGAGCTCGGCCATCGGGTCGACCCGCGTCGAGTTGCGCGTCTTGAGCCGCGCGTGGCGGGTGCGGCGGCCGTTCGAGGTGGCGAAGGCGAGCTGCCGCTCCACCATGGTGTCGAAGGCCGTGAGGATCGGCCGGAACCGGCCCGGAGCTCGCTCGAGCTTCTCGAGCACGATGGCCGTGGCTTCGATCGTCGACACGAAGTCATCGTCGGGCTCGGCGCGGATGCGGTAGCGACTTGGCGCATCGGGGCGGAACGCGACGCGTGGCAGCGCCGAGAGCAGCGGGCAGTTCATCACCACCTTGCGCGCGTTCGACCAGGTGCCGTCGATGACGATGAGGGTCGACGGCGGGCGCTCGAGGGTGTCGGCGTCGGCGGCGTCTTCCGCAGGAAAGAGGACCGCGACGTCGGGCCGTCGACACCAGGCCTCGAGCGCGGGCGTCCCCTTCGCCGAGAGCGCCACGTGGAGCTCGCTGTTCGGCAACGAGAGGTGCGCCATGCGACAGGTGCTCACCGGGACCCGAAACTCTCGTGGGTGCTGAATGAAGACGACGTGGGTGCGGCTCGGTACGGGTGTGATGGCGTCGCACCAGCAGACCCGGCGCGGACGGCGGCAGCGCAGGCAGACATCGCGAAACTCGGGGCTGCTGCCGTCCATGCAGCGGCTTGTGCCGGTTGAGGGCCGCGCGCGCAAGGACCGACGGCGGCCTTTTCGGCGTGGCAGCCAACCCACCGTCGTGGTGGTCTCCGAGGTCGCCATGCGTGGGGGTTCTTCGATGAAACGAGTGCTGGGTGCAGTCGTGGTGCTGATGCTCGCGGCATGCCCGGAGCCGCTGGGCGATCGCTGTGGGCCCGACCTGCCGCCGTGTCCGTCGGGGCAGGCGTGCGTCGATGCACGGTGCCAGGCGGCGATGGGCGGAGGCAGCGCCACGGGTGGAGGCTCCACGGCGGGCGGGAGCGCGACCGGCGGCGGCTCGGCCGGAGGGACGTCGGGCGGCGGGAGCGCCGGCGGTTCGGCTGGCGGTGACGCTGGTGGCTCGGCCGGTGGGTCGTCGGGCGGAGACGCTGGCGGCACCGCGGGCGGCGACGCCGGTGGGATGGCTGGTGGTTCAGCCGGTGGAGACGCGGGCGGCGCGGCCGGAGGCAACGGAGGTGGAGCCGCGGGTGGTTCAGCCGGTGGAGCCGCCGGTGGGTCTGCAGGTGGCTCGGCCGGAGGTGCCGCAGGTGGCTCTGCCAGCGGCGGCGGCACGGCCGGTGGGACGGCGGGTGGCTCCGCTGGAGGGGCTGCGGGTGGCAGCGCGGGCGGCTCGGCTGGTGGAGCCCCCCCGATGCCCTCCTGCCCTTCGTTTTGTCCCGATTTCGCGCCGTGCGAGGCGGATCTCGACGGCGGACGCTGCGTGCCGGTGTCGTTGAGCTTCGTCGCGCCGCCGGATCAGTCGATCTGGGACGCCGGAGCGTCCGTTGGCGTGCAGGTGAACGCGGTGCTCCGCGATGGCGGCGCGTACGCGGTGTCGATTCCGCTCCGCAGCACGTTCGGCACCATGACGACGCGGAGCGCTGGTGTGAGTGCTCCGTTGACGCTTCCATCGACGGGGGGCGTGCACCGCCTCATCGCCGGGTGGGACGGCGGCCCCGGCGCCTCGGTGCAGGTGTCGACCATCTCGTGCGTCGCGAGCTGTCAGCCCTGGCAGCAATGCCGGCCGACCGTCGACGGCGGCGTGTGCGACTCGCTCAACTTGTCGCTCACGTGGAGCTCGCCCGACGCCGGCCTCGCGTTCAACACCGCCACCGTCCCCGCGCGCCTCACCGTCACGCGCACGGGAGGCCCGATTCCGTCGACGCTCACCAGCGTGCCCGTGTTCGGGCAGCCGGGGCCGAGCCAGACCGGCCAGGGCCCGCTGTCGCCGCTGACGGGCTCGGCCGGCACGTACACGGGCGCCCTGCCCCTCTTCGCCCCCGATGCGGTGAACAAGACGTTCATCGCGGGCTGGCCTGATGGTGGGCCGACCGCCACGGTGGTGATCGAGCGCGACACCACGCCGCCGACCGTGAGCGTCTCGGTCGTTTCGCGTCCGCTCACGCTGCCCGACCCGGACCCAGCGGGCACTGGGCGCTGGAAGCGTCACGAGACTGGATTGGTGCAGGTCATCGTCACCGGAGGGCGCGCGGCGCTGCCGACCGACCTGGCGGTTCTCGACGCCGGCGTCGTGTTCGCGACCTCTGGGCGGGACTGCGGGTGTGGCGGGAACACCGCGTGTCGTTGCTTCGACTTCCCGCTCGCCCGCGCGCCCCTCACGGAGGTCAGCCCCGGTCGCTCGCAAGCCCAGTTCGTGGTGAGGCCCATCGCCGATTCCGTCGGCAACCCGTCGGTGCAACGGCAGGAGGGCGTCGATGTCACCCGCTTCCTCTGGGAGCGCAGCGGAAACACGTCGAGCCCCAGCTGGCTCGCCGTGAGCAGCAACGGCGTTGCGCTGGTTGAGGACCGAATCGGAGGCTTCTCGACGCTCAAGGCCTTCGAACCCGACGGCGGCCTCCTGTGGGCGTACGCCCCCTCCAGCACCAACTTCACCGCTGGGCCAACCGTTGGCGCGACGGAGGTGTACCTCCCGACGACGAACATCAACGGCAGCAGGATCGTGCGAATCGACCTCGCGACCGGAACTGAAGCCGGCCAGCTGTGTGAGCTTGGCGGCGCAGGCCCGTTCGGTCCCGTCACGCTCGCTCAGGGGGTCGTTGGGGCCGAGATTCCGCTGGCCGTCCGTGACGACGCCCTGTGGGCCGGGGTCGGGAGCTGCCCCGACCTCAAGGTGCAATTCGGGCACGACGACGTCGTCGCTCGGAGCGGTGTCGGCGGCCTGATCGAGATCTTCACGACCGGTGTCGGGTACATCAACAAGTCCACCTTCGACGGGTTCGCCTTCGCTGACGGCGGCACCAGCGCCGGCTCACCGACCGCCGGCTCTCTGTTCCTGGCAGGGGCGCAGGTCGGCTGGACCACCACCCCAGCCCCGCGGGACATCGTGGCTGGCTCGACTGCCACTCCGTTTCAGGGTTCGACGACCAGCGCCGGGGGCCCCAGCGACTTCAGGCCGCTCGCCGTAAACGGAGCGGTCGTGGGCCAGGCGGGAGGCACCTTCCTGTCATGTCCGTTCTCAGGGGCATCGGGGTTCTTCGGGAGTTGTTCAACCAACACCGGCCCGGTCGGTCCGCTGCTGGTCGGCGCGGGCGCGCGACTGCTGGCGGTGTCGACCAACCTCTCCGAACGAACGACGACGACGGCCCTGCTGACGTCCTACGGCGTCCCCGCGCTCGGCTCCGATCGCCCTGCCCTGGTTCCCCTCCGCAACCCAGACGGCACCAAACGTTGCAACGTGGGAGTCGGCATCCTCCTCGAGTCGGTCGCCGGAGTGCTTCGCGCGACGATCGTCGACCTCGAGGGCCTCGACGGCGCCGCGCCCTGGCCCATGCCTCGGCACGATCCCGCCAACAGCGGCTACCTCAACCGGTCGCTCGCTCCCTGGTCGTGCCCGTGACGTCCCGCCCATGAACCTGCTGTTGCTGCACCCCGAAGAACTCGCAGCCGACGGCACCGCCGTGCTCACCGATCGCCGGCTCGCGCATGCTCGCGAGGTCCTGCGCGTCGTCGAAGGCGACACGCTGCGCGTGGGGGTCAAGCACGGGCGAATCGGCATCGGCCACATCCGCGCCTCGACCGACGACGCGCTCACGCTCGCCTGCACGCTCACCGACGACCCGCCGCCGCGCCCCGGAGTCGATCTGATCATCGCCATTCCCCGCCCCAAGGCGCTCCGGCGCGTCATCCCTGCGATCGCCTCACTCGGCGTCGACCGCGTGGTGCTGCTCAACGCCGCGAAGGTCGAGAAGAGCTACTTCGACGCGAAGGTGCTCTCGGCCGAGGCGCTCGACGCCCTCGTCGACCTCGGCCTCGAACAGGCAAAGGACACCGTGCCTCCGCGCATCGAGGTGCGAACGCGCTTCCGCCCCTTCGTCGAAGACGAGCTGGGCACGTTCTTTCCGGCCGACGCGCTTCGTGTCGTGCCAGATCCGTCGGCGACCGAGCCGGCGCGCGCGATGCCGGTCGACCGCCGCCTCGTCATCGCCATCGGCCCCGACGGTGGGTGGACGCCCTTCGAGGTCGATCTCCTCGCGCGCGCGGGCTTCACGCCGATTCAGCTCGGCCCACGCGTGCTTCGTGGAGAGGTCGCGGTGCCCGCCGTGATCAGCGCGCTGCGTCCAGGGTTGGTGCTCGCCGCCGGTGGCGCCAGCGAGACATCGGCGCGATAACGACGCCCGATGACGTTCCAGAACGACAAGGCCGCCGCGGCGACGCCCGAGAAGAAGCCCGACCCGAACAACCCCGAAGCGCTCGTGCGCTTCATGATGACGGAGTGGAAGCCGCAGTCGAAGCCGCTCCCCCGCCCCATTCCTTCGGCGCGCGTTCATGAGGCCCGCCGGCACGCGCTGTCGGCGAAGTTCCCGGGCGACGTCCTCGTCATTCCCACCGGGCACGAGAAGGTGCGTTCGAACGACACGTTCTACCGGTTCCGTCCGGGCTCCGACTTCTTCTACCTCACCGGAAACACCGAGCCCGACGCGGTGCTGGTGCTCACCCCGCGCCCGGCCGGCGGCCATGACAGCCACCTCTTCGTCGAGCCGAACCCCGGCCGATCGAGCGAGACGTTCTATACGGACCGCAAGAAGGGCGAGCTGTGGGTCGGCGCTCGCCTCGGCGTCGATCAGAGCCGCGCCCGGTACGGCGTCGACTTCGCGCACGGCCTGCCCGACCTGAAGGCCTTCCTCGAGCAGCACCCGATCGCGCGCGTGCTCCGGGGCTTCTCGGGCGGTGTCGACGCGCTCGTGCCGTCGCGCGACGAGGGCAAGCCCGACGCCGAGCTGGGTACGTTCCTCTCGGAGCACCGCCTCGTGAAGGACTCGCTCGAGGTGAAGGAGCTGCGGAAGGTCATCGACGCCACCCAGCGCGGGTTCGAAGACATCATCCGACGGCTGCCGAAGGCGACGTCGGAGCGGGAGATCGAAGGCACCTTCAACCTGCGCGCGCGCCTCGAGGGGCAAGACGTCGGCTACGGCACCATCGCCGCCTCGGGCGCGAACGCCTGCATCCTGCACTGGACGAAGAACCGCGGCGTGTTGACGAAGGGCGACCTGCTCCTCGTCGACGCAGGCGTCGAGGGCCACGCGCTCTACACGGCCGACATCACCCGCACGCTCCCCATCTCGGGCCGCTTCTCGAAGGAGCAGCGCGCCATCTACGAGCTCGTCTGGCACGCCCAGCAGGCCGCCATCGTCGAGGTGAAGCCCGGCAACGACTTCATGGCGCCCAACACCGCGGCCTCGAAGGTGCTCGCGCAGGGCCTGAAGGACCTGGGCATTCTGCCGATGAGCGTCGAGGAGGCGCTCGACGAGAAGCACCTCTTCTTCAAGCGCTACTCGCTCCACAACGTGAGCCACATGCTGGGCCTCGACGTGCACGACTGCGCGAAGGCCCGCGAAGAGGTCTACCGCTACGGCAAGCTCGTGCCCGGCATGGTGCTCACCGTCGAACCCGGCCTCTACTTCCAACTCGACGATCGCACGGTGCCGGCGAAGTACCGCGGCATCGGCGTTCGCATCGAAGACGACCTGCTCGTCACCGCGAAGGGCCACCAGAACCTGTCCGCGAAGATCCCCAGCGAGGCCAGCGCCGTCGAGGCGTGGATGAAGCGGCTCTGGAAGTCGGCGCGTTAGTCGACGGACTCACGCGTCGCGGGAGCCGCGCCCACCGTGGCGTCGAACGTCTGGCGGCCGATCTCACGCCCGTCTTCGGTCAGCACGCGCACGCGGTACGTCCCGGCCTTGTCGATGGTCGAGTACGCGAAGGTGCGGAAGCCCGACTCGGTGCCGCCGGTGAGCGTCGCGCGGTAGGGCTTGCCGCGCACCGTCCACCCCTTGTCTGGATCGTCAAAGGACCACTCGAACGAGACACTGTCGCGGAACTTGCTGGGCGCGAAGATACGCACAAAGGCCCAGGCGCGGCGCGCGGAGCAGAGCTGACCGTCACCACACTCCGCGTCCTTCGTGCAGGGCACCTCGGTGCGCTCGTAGCGAGGGCGCGACAAGCACACCCCCTCGGGGCTCGCCACGAAGTCCGCCGCCTCGTCACGCCAGACCTGCCAGCCCGGGGCCGGCTGGTAGCGCAGCGTGTAGTGGATGCCGGTGTCGCTGCGCTGCGACGTCACCGACTCGTACAGCCCGATGTGCTTGAGCGAGAGCGGCACCGGCGGCACCGCGCCGACGAGGTACAGGACGAAGAGCGCGCCCTGCACCACCAGGCCCGGAGCGACGGCGCGCTGAAACGTCCAGTTCGGATCGTGCGTGAAGCGCGTGAAGACCTTCCACAAGCCAAAGGTGACGGCCGAGCCGATGACGATCGACACGTAGTACTGCCAGCTCGACAGCTCACCGACGACGACCGGCAGCAGGTACGCGAGGAACGAGGTCGTCGCGAACGAGAGCATCGCCACGCGAACGATCGGCCCCTGCTGGCGGAACCGCGGCAGCTCGTTGGCAACGATGAGGCCCGCGAGCGCGACCAGAAAGAGGAACGACAAGAGGCCGCTCGAGGCGCGGAAGTAGAACACCATGAAGGCGTTCAGCAGCGTGCCGAGGAAGAAGTGCATCACCCACAATCGAATGCTGGCGAGCTTGCCCAGAAAACCGACGGGCTCACGCCCCGAGACGTGCAGCCGGTGGTCGATGAAGATGAGGCCACCGGAGGCGACGAGGTACACCGCCTGGTGGATCAGCAGCGGGGTCGAGTCGATGCGATGCAGGAGCACCACGTCGAACAGGAAGCCCGCGAAGAAGAACCCGAGCTCGAAAGCGACGTGGTTCTTCTCCTTGAAGGCCTTGAAGCGCGCGCCGAGGCCTTGCGGGGCTTCAGGAGGAGCAGTCGTCTCACCGGCAGTCGAAGGGGTCACGCGGCGATGGAGAATCCCAGCTTGTCGTCCGTGAGCAACCCGATTCGGCTCAACCGGCGTCGCGTCAGCAGGTAGACCCTGGTGCTTCGTGACTGCGCCGAAGACGCTCGCCGACGTTCGCCACCTGGCCATCGCCCGAACCCTGTTCGAGCCGACATCGCTGCCGCGCGCGCTGGCCAGGCTTCGGTTCGTCCAGGCCGACCCGATCCGCGCGCCCGCCCGCGCGCAGGATCTGACGCTGCGCCATCGCGTCGCCGGCTACCGTGCCGGCGAGCTGGAGCGCCGGTACCCATCGCTGCCCATCGAAGAAGACTTCTTCGTCAACGCCGGCTTCGTCACCCGCGAGCTGCATCGCCTCATGCACCCGCGCACGCCCAGCGCGCGATGGACGACGGCGCAGAACGCGCGCGCCGAGCGGGTGCTCGAGGTCGTGCGTGAACGGGGCACCGCGCACCCACGAGACGTCGAAGCGGCGCTGCAGCTCGGCACCGCATCGAACTGGTTCGGCGGCCGCTCGAACGTCACCACGCAGCTCCTCGATGGCCTGCACTACCGGGGGCTCCTGCGCGTCGCGCGCCGCGACGGCGGCATTCGGGTGTACGCGCCGCGCGACCCGACGCCCCCGCCTGACGATGCCGAGGCCGCGCACGACGCGCTCGTCGACGCCGTGGTGGCGCTCTACGCGCCGCTCCCCGCCACGACGCTCGGCGCGCTCCTGAGTCGGCTCGGCGCAGGCGTTCCCCAGTGGCGACACCTGCGCGCCCAGGCGCTCGCGCGCGCGAAGCGCCGGCTCCGGAGCTTCCGCGTGGGGGGCGTCGAGTGGTTCACGCCCGCTGACGAGACGGCGCGCTCAGGCCCCGCCGAAGGCCGCGTCTGGCTGCTCGCGCCGTTCGATCCGCTCGTCTGGGACCGTCTCCGCTTCGAGGTGCTCTTCGGCTGGAGCTACCGCTTCGAGGCCTACACGCCGGCAGCGAAACGAACCCGCGGCTACTACGCGCTCCCGATGCTCTGGCGCGACGCGATGGTGGGCTGGGTGAACGCGAGGCTCGACGCCACGGGGCTCCACATCGAGCGCGGCTTCGTCTCGGGCCGCGCGCCGAAGGAGGCCCGCTTTCGCGGCGCGTTCGACGACGAGATCGATCGGCTCCGCGACTTCCTCGGCCCTCCTCAGGAGTAGCGGTCGTCGCGCCACGGATGCGCGGTGTCGGAGTAGCCGCGCAGCTCCCAGAACCCGAGCTTGTTCTCGGTGAGGAGCTCGAGCCGGTTGATCCACTTCGCGCCCTTCCAGGCGTACAGCTGCGGCGTGATCATTCGCACCGGGCCGCCGTGCTCGCGCGTCAACGGCTGCCCATTCCACGTGTGCACGAGGAGCACGTCGTCCTTGAGGCATTCGAAGAGCGCGAGGTTCGTGGTGTACCCGTCGCTCGCGTGCGCCATCACGTAGTGGGCCGATTCCCGGGGCCGGGCGAGCGCGATGACGGTCGCGACCGACACGCCACGCCACGTAGAGTCCATGAGGCTCCAGGTGGTGACGCAATGGAAGTCAGACGTGTCTTCGACCTGCGGCAGCTCCGAGAACGCCCTCCAATCGAGCGTGAGCGGGTTCTCGACGGCGCCGTCGACGCGCAGCGACCACTGCTCGAGCGGAACGTTCGGCTTCACGCCGAGATCGAGCACCGGCCACGACTTCGTGACGTGCTGACCGGGAGGGAGCTTCGGCATGCCGTGGCGGTTGGCCGCGCCCGAGCCCATCGGCTTCGGGTCGCTCACCGACGGCGACGCCTGGATCTTCCCCAGGTGCCGCTCGCGGAGCTTCATGCGCGCCTCGACGATGCGGCGCTGCTTCTCTTCGGCCGACTCCGACATGGCGCCGTCAGCCCTTCACGAGCTGCTCGAGCTCACCGCGCTCGGCCAGCTCGGCCACGATGTCGCTGCCGCCGATGAACTTCCCCTTGATGTACACCTGCGGAATCGTCGGCCAGTTCGAGTAGGCCTTGATGCCGTCGCGCACGTCGGGCTCCTTGAGCACGTCGACGGTGTAGAGCGGCCCCAGCGGCTGGAGGCACTGCACCGCGCGCGCCGAGAAGCCGCACAGCGGGAAGAGCGCGTTGCCCTTCATGTAGATGACGATGGGGTGCTCGGCGATCTCCTTGTCGAACCGGGCCTTGAGTGCGTCGCTGATCATCGCTTCACCTTCTCCCATTGCTCGGGCGTGTAGGTCTTGAGGGCCAGGGCGTGCAGCTCGCCCGTCGCGAGCACGTCCTGAAGCGGGGCGTAGACCTGCTGGTGCTGCTGCACCATCGACAGCCCGACGAAGGTGGGGCTCACCACGCGCGCCTCGAAGTGGTCGCCGGTGCCGGTGGTGTCACGGAACTCCACCACGCTGCCGGGCAGCGCCTGCTCGATTCGTACTTTCAGCTCATTGGGGTCCAACATCAGTTCTTGATGCCTCCGGTGGTGACCAGCATGGCCGGGTCGACGCCCATGCTCTTAATGACCTCACTCCAGACGTGCTCGGGTTCGCCGAAGAGCACCACCTCGCGGCGCGCCTCGGTGAAGAGCCAGCTCCCCTGCTCGATCTCCTTCTCGAGCTGCCCGGGGCCCCAGCCGGCGTACCCGAGGCAGAACCGCAGCGGAATCGACGGCGCCTTGAGCAGCGGCTCGAGCGCGTCGGTGGTGACCGACAGGTACAGCCCCGGGAGCAGCGGCGCGCGCTCTTCGACCGACTCGTGGTCGTGCAGCACGAAGCCGCGGTACGGCTCGACGGGCCCGCCCACGAAGATGGGGTCGAGCTCGCGGCCGGGGGCGATCTCGAGCTTCTGCGAGCGGCCGAGATCCGAGAACGTCAGCTCGGCGGTGCGGTTGATGACGAGGCCCATCGCGCCCTCGTCGTTGTGCTCGAGCATCAGCACTACCGTGCGCGCGAAGTTCGGGTCGAGCATCTGCGGCATGGCGATGAGAAACCCGGGAGCGAGCGCCTTCACGACTCGCAGTATACGGGCCTCATGCGCGCACTGGTGAACCGGAAGGCTGGCGGACCCGACGTTCTGACGGTGGAAGAGCGGGCCGACCTCTCCCCCGCCCCGAACGAGGTGCGGGTGCGCGTCAAGCGCGCGGGGCTCAACTTCGCCGACATCTCGGCGCGGGTGGGCCTGTACCCCGACGCCCCGAAGTTCCCGATGGTGATGGGCTACGAGGTGTCGGGCGTCGTCGATGGCGTCGGCAGCGGCGTGACGACGTTGCGGGACGGCGACCGCGTCACCGCGATGTGCCGCTTCGGCGGACAGGCCTCGATGGTGTGCGTCCCCGCGGCGCAGGTGCGCCGCATTCCCGACGCGATGTCCTTCGACGAGGGCGCGGCGCTGCCGGTGAACTACCTGACGGCGTACCAGATGCTCTTCTGGACGGCCCCGCTCCTGCCCGGCATGTCGGTGCTCGTGCACATGGCCGCGGGCGGCGTGGGCCAGGCGGCGATTCAGCTCTGCAAGACGGTGCCGAACGTGACGATCTACGGCACAGCCTCGGCGGGGAAGCACGACTTCCTGCGGCAGAGCGGTGTGCACCACGCCATCGACTACCGCACGCAGGACTACGCGGCCGAGGTGATGCGGCTGACGAAGGGCCGCGGCGTCGACCGCATTCTCGACGCGCTCGGCGGCAAGGACTGGGAGCGCGGCGTCTCGGCGCTCCGCTCCGGCGGCACCCTCTTCGCCTTCGGCTGGGCGAACATGATCGACGGCGAGACGCGCAGCCTGCTCCACGTGGCGCGGCAGTTCCTCTCGATGAAGAAGTGGTCGCCCATGGAGCTGATGGGCCTCAACAAGGGCATCATCGGCATCAACCTGGGACACCTCTGGCACGAGGTGGAGCTCATCGGCTCGCACCTCGAGGCGCTGCTCGCCCTGTACGCGCGGGGGGCGATCAAGCCGCACGTCGACCGGGTCTTCCCCCTGTCGAAGGCGGGTGAGGCCCACGCGCACGTGCAGGCGCGGAAGAACGTGGGAAAGGTCGTCTTCGACTGCGAGGCGTGAGCGTCAGCGGCCCAGCTCGCGCTCGATCGCCTTACGAAAGGCCTCTTCCGGCTGGGCGCCCGTGAGCATCAGGCCGTTGATGAAGAACGCTGGCGTTCCATTGACGCCCAGCTTCTCGCCGGCCTGTCGGTCCTTCTCCACGAGCGCGCGCATGCGCCCGGACTCGAGGCAGGCGACGAAGGGCTTCACGTCGAGGCCCAGCGTGAGCGCGTGTGCCTTGAGCGCCGTCTCGTCGAGCTCGCGCATGTTCGCGAAGAGGTGATCGTGGAACTCCCAGAACTTGCCCTGCTCGTCGGCGCAGGCGCTCGCCTCGGCGGCCTTCGGCGCGAGCGGGTGGTTCGCCAGCGGGAAGTGCCGGAAGACGACCCGCACGTCGACAGGGAACGCGGCCGCCACCTTCTTCACCGTGTCCGACGCCTTGGCGCAGTACGGGCACTGGAAGTCGGCGAACTCGACGATGACGACCTTCGCTGACGAGGGCCCGCGGCTGGGCCCGCTGCCGTCGACCTGCTTGCGCGGTTTCTCGGGAGGCGTCAGCAGCACCTCGTAGCCCGCGCGGCGCTTGAGCTCGTCGAACAGCTCTCGGGCCCGCTTCATCTTGCCTTCGCGCTGGAGCGCCCGCCGGAGCTGCGGCTTCACCTCGGCGAAGGTGGCCTCTTCGGGCAGGTTCTTCTTCACGCGGGCGAAGAGCTCTTGCAGCTCGCCCTCGGTGGGCTCGCGCAGGCCCGTGTCGAGGCGCTGCTCGATCCAGACGTCGGCGTCGACGCGCTCCTTGCGGGCCTCGGCTTCGACGAGGATCTCGACGGCGATGCGCTCGGCGGTGTCGGTGCGCAGCTCGTAGAGCTGATCCTGCAGCTTGAAAAAGTCGTCGCCCGCGCGCTTGTCGACCTCGGACTGGCGAATGACGCGCTCCCCTACTCGCGCGACCGGTGGGTCGGCCACGGGCACTGCCGCATGCACCTCGGTGGGCTTCGGGGTGGTGGCACAGGCAGCGAGGCAGAGAGCAAGGAACGCGACACGCATGAAGACTTCAGCTTCACACGGCCGTCCCCGCCCCGCCATTGGCTGGTCAGCGGGTCCCGGCGTCCAGTCAGCCAGCGTCGGGAGCGTCTCCACGCCGGGCCCCCGGCACACAGCCGGCCACGGCGCCCGGCGCGCCCTTCGACCGATCGCTCGTCCAGTAGTCCTTCGCGTCCGACACCCGCTCGCAGCGTTCCTGTTGCGGACACTGCAGATCATCCTCGCAGGGGTCGACGCACAACCCCGGCGTCGCGAACCCGTCGGCGGCTGGTACGACGAGGCACCGCTCCGACGTCGGGCAGTCACCGTGCACCAGACACGCCCCGTGGGAGCGCTTCACGTTCGGCCCGCGCGTCAACCAGGCCGCACCGACGGTCACCACGAGCAGCACCGGAATGAGGAAGCGCGCCCAGCTCACGACGGCGTGGGGATCACTTCAGGCGCGGTGCGAAAGAAGTCCTCGGGCCGCTCGAGCTTGAGCGCCTCGCGGAGCACCTCGTCGACCGAGTCGACCATCACGATGCGCAGCGCCGCGCGGATGTTCTTCGGCACGTCCCTGAGATCCTTCTTGTTCTCGCGCGGAATCACGACCGTCTTGATGCCGAGGCGGTGGGCCGCGAGGCACTTCTCCTTGAGTCCGCCGATGGGGGTGACGCGGCCGCGCAGGGTGATCTCTCCCGTCATCGCCACGTCGCGCCGCACGGGGATCTTCGTGATCGCCGACACCAGCGCCGTCGCCATCGTCACGCCCGCCGACGGCCCGTCCTTCGGGAACGCGCCGGGGAAGTGAATGTGCATGTCGTTCTTCTCGAAGAAGGCGTCGTCGATGCCGAGCCGCCGCGCGCGCGTGCGCACCCACGTCACGGCCGCCTGCGCCGACTCCTTCATCACGTCGCGTAAGACGCCGGTGACGATGAGCTTGCCCTTGCCGGGCATGGTCGTGGCCTCGGTGTGGAGCACCTCGCCGCCGTACTCCGTC
Organism: Myxococcaceae bacterium; assembly: GCA_033763395.1. Classification (GTDB taxonomy): domain Bacteria; phylum Myxococcota; class Myxococcia; order Myxococcales; family Myxococcaceae; genus Xiheimicrobium. The sequence goes on along the minus strand of JANRKQ010000213.1, from coordinate 2,446 downwards.
CACGCCAGCCCGTTCACCATGCCGACCTGGTCGAGCTTCTCGTTCTTGTCCTGGGGGACGCGCGGCACGCCCAGCAGCTTCTTCACCTTCTTGCGGTCGACGGTGATCGGGCCCTTGTCGCCGGCGATCACCTCGCGCGCCACCTTGCGGAACACCGACGCCACCTCGCGCTCGAGGCTGCGCACGCCAGACTCGCGCGTGTACCGGCGGATGACCGTCTTGAGGCCCAGCGTGGTGAGGTGCACCTTCGTGTCCTTGAGCCCGTTCGCCTCCTGCTGCTTGGGGATCAGGTACTTGCGCGCGATGTTGAGCTTCTCGTCTTCGGTGTACCCGGCGATGCGGATGATCTCCATGCGGTCCTGCAGCGGCTGGGGGATCGTGTGCATCGAGTTCGCCGTGCAGACGAACATCACCTTCGAGAGATCGAAGTCGAGATCGAGGTAGTGATCGTTGAAGGTCGCGTTCTGCTCCGGGTCGAGCACCTCGAGGAGCGCCGCCGACGGGTCACCCCGGAAGTCAGATGACATCTTGTCGATCTCGTCGAGCAAGATGACGGGGTTCGCCGACTCGGCCTTCTTGAGCGACTGAATGATCTTCCCCGGCATGGCGCCGATGTACGTGCGGCGGTGGCCGCGAATCTCGGCCTCGTCGCGCACCCCGCCGAGCGACATGCGCACGAACTTGCGCCCGAGCGACTTGGCGATGGAGCGCCCCAGCGAGGTCTTGCCGACGCCCGGGGGGCCCACGAAGCACAGAATCGGGCCCTTGAGCTTCCCGACGAGCTGCTGCACGGCCAGGTACTCGAGAATGCGCTCCTTCACCTTCTCGAGGCCGTAGTGATCGTCGTCGAGCACCTTCTGCGCGTCGTCGACGTCGATCTTGTCCTTCGTCTCTTCGCCCCAGGGCAGCGAGAGCACCCAGTCGATGTAGTTGCGCACGACGGTCGCCTCAGCGCTCATCGGGCCCATCATCTTGAGCTTCTTGATCTCCTTCTTCATGCGGGCATGCGCCTCTTTCGAGAGCTTCTTGCCCTTGAGCTTCTCTTCGAGCTCCTGGATCTCGGTCTTGCCGTCGTCGGCCTTGTCACCCAGCTCGCGCTGGATCGCCTGCATCTGCTCGTTGAGGTAGTACTCCTTCTGGGTGCGCTCCATCTGCTTCTTCACGCGGGAGCGGATCTTCTTCTCCACCTTGAGGATCTCGATCTCACCCTGCATCAGCTCGTAGAGCTTCTCGAGGCGGCGTGAGGGCGCGTCGGTCTCGAGCAGGGCCTGCTTGTCGGGCAGCTTGAGGGCGAGGTGCACGCCGATGGTGTCGGCGAGGCGCGAAGGATCTTCGATGAGCGCGACCTGCTGCATGAGCTCGGGTGCGATGCGCTTGTTGAGCTCGACGAAGGCCTTGAAGGTCGTCTGCACGGCGCGCATGAGCGCCTCGAGCTCGGCCGACGACGACGGCGGCTCGGCCACCAGCTCGTACTCGCACTCGAAGTACGGCTCACTCGGCAGAAAGCGCGAGAGCTTCGCGCGGGCGAGCCCTTCGACCAGCACCTTCACCGTGCCGTCGGGTAGCGGGAGCAGCTGCACCACCTGACCGAGGGTGGCGAAGTGGAAGACCTCGTCGGGCGCCGGGTCGTTCGTCTTGGCCTTCTTCTGCGCCGAGAGCAGCAGCAGCGCCTTGCCGTCGGCGCCTTTCCGGTTCATCGCCTCTTTCAGCGCGGCGATGGACTTCTCGCGGCCGACGTAGAGCGGCCGCACCTCGTGCGGGAAGAGGACGATGTCACGCAGGGGCAGCAGCGGGAGGGGCTTCACGTGGGGTTGGCCTCCATGGTCCTGACGTCCTACGTCGGAGCCGGCCGGGGGACGAGTTTTCGAGTCAACCGTTGGCGGCAACCTGCTGGGGAAAGAGCATCGTGGCGACCCGTGGGTGCTCGAGCATCTCTCCGAGCGCTTCCTCGAGGTCAGCCTCGGATTCGCACCAGACCGTCTGGTCGGCGTAGGCCAGTTCGACCGGGAACCCGCTGTTGGACCGGGACACCACGCAGACCAGCTCTCGCGGCGAAGCGGTTCCGCCGCGAAGAAAAAACTCGTCAGTCAAGATGGACCAGCTCGGGATGATGCGACGGCCGGGGTCGAAGCTCGGCACACCTGGCCGATCCGTCCGACGGCCCGGCTGGCGATCGAGCGAGACATCTCCGCGGACCTCTTCCACGAATCGCTGAAGCACATCGTCAATCCGAGCGTTCACCAGGCGCGCCTCGCGAGCACGCTCGAGCCCCTTCTTCAGGTGATCGTTGAATGTCATTCGCGAACCTCCAGAGGCGACTGCAGGGTGAGCATGACGGGCCAATGGTCACTTGTCATCTCGCCTTCGGCGAGGACCTCACCGGACACGCGGGAGGCCAGCAGCGGGGCGTTCACCAGCCCGAAGTCGACGAGCATCCACCTCGACA
>JANRKQ010000212.1:0-4269 GCA_033763395.1 Myxococcaceae bacterium | reverse complement strand
CCCCTCGCCGCGGTACGTGTACGTCACGCTGTCCATCGACGGCAGCGCCCGCGGCGCGACGTGCCCGCTGTAGACGACGCGCTCCAGCCGCTTCAGCACCCCGTACTCGTGGTGCGTCAGTTGGCCCTTCGCGTCCACCTCGTCTTCCAACTGCCCGTTCCCGTCGTACGTCCACTGGGTCCGCAGCGTGCCCGACGTGAAGGCAGTGTTGTGGTTGGCGTAGGGAATGGCGGCGCTTCGCGGGGGCAACGTCTGCCCATTCGCCAGGTGCTGCAGCTCCACCACCCGCTGGTTCCGCGCGTCGTACCCGTACGTCGTCAGGTGCTGGTTGGCGTCCAGCTTCGCCACCAGGTTGCGTGCCGCGTCGTAGCGGAAGGCCCACGTACTCCCGTTGCCGTCCTGCACCGACGTCTGCTTCCCAACCTCGTCCCACGTGTACTTCGTCACGAAGGGCTGTGCGCCCGGTGCCCCGCACGCCACCGCCGCCACCTCGTCCACCGTCTTCCCCGCCGCCCAGCCGTGCACCTGGTGCCCGCCCGCCTGCGGCCGCCGCACGCACAGCAGGTTTCCTGCTGCGTCATACGCCTTCGAGGTGACGTCACTCGTCGCCACGCCAATGCGCGGCGGCGTCTCGGTGCGCACTTCACGATTCAACCCGTCATAGGTGCTTCGAACGTCCCATGGAGAGCCCGTCACCCGCCTCGACTTCACCGTCAGCACGTTGCCCACGCCGTCGTGCGTGAAGACGGACTCTTCCCTGTCGGCACACGTCGTCCCGCACGCCGCCACGAGTCCCTTCGCCTCTCGCACCAGCCGCCCTGCCCCGTCGAATACCCGCCGCGTCTTGTGCTGGTTGGCGTCTTCGTTCTCCACCTGCCGCCCATCGGCGTCGAAGACCGTCTTCACCACCTGCACCGGACTCGTCCCCCGCCGCGTCTCCACCACCCGGCCCAGCCCGTCCGCCGTCGCCACCGTGCGAATGCCGCTCCGGTCGAACTGCGTCACCGTGCGCGCGTCGTCGTTGAACGCCCACGTCTGCGTCCACCGCGGCGTCCCTGTCGTGTCTTCCTCCACCTGCTCGTCGAGTCGGTACACCGCGTCGTAGCGGTAGCGCGTCACGTACCCCTTCTTGTCCACGTCGAGGCGCTTCACCCTGGCGTCGAACCGCGCGTGCTGCCGGTACGTCACCCCATTCACAGGAGGGTCTTCCACTCGTACCACCCGCCCCATGCCGTCGCTGAAGGTGCGCGTGGTGTTGCCGCGGGCGTCGGTGTCGGCCCTGACGTTGAGCCGCTCAGCCGTCGACGGCTCGTCGTCGTACGACGTTGCAGACACCAGCAGCCCTGCAGGCACCGCTGGGGCTGGCGCTGCCTCCGTCGCCCAGGCGCCGACGTGTCGCGGTGGGCCTGGGCTTCTCCCTCCACGCCGACACCGCCGTCCACGGCCACGCCAGACAAGGCCTCGAGAGACTGTGCAGGTACGGCAGCAGGGGGCCCGTTGCCGAGTCGAGACTGCGCCGCCTCGAAGACGGCCGGTACGAGTACTCCCCCAAGGGCAAGGACGCTTCAGGCCGGCCACGCGGCGCCTTCGTCCTCACCGCCGCCGCCTTCGTGCGTCGCCTGGTGGCCCTCGTCCCGCCGCCCAGGGCCCACCTCACCAGCTTCCACGGCGTCTTTGCACCCCACGCCGCCTTGCGGCCCACGGTGACACTGCGGCCGACACCGACGACACCTGCACCGTCGCGAAAGACGAAGCGGCCCAGGCCCACCCGCCGCCTCGACTGGGCCACCCTGCATCAGCACACCTTCGGCACCGACGTCCTGCGCTGCCCCTGTGGCGGCCGACGTCGCCTTCACGCCATCCACTCCACCAGGAAGGCGGCCGAGGACGCCTCCTCCAGCTCGGCCATCGCCTCGCCCCTCGTCGCCTCCTCCCGCCCGCCACCGCCCAGCCCGCCCTCCCGCTGGCGGGCTGATGGACACTCTCTCGCGTCCCCGGCCATCGCGGGCGGTGCGCTCGTCTGCCCTCTGACGCCGTTTCACCCTCGCTGACGCCACCTCGCCCCTCGCGGCATCGCCCTCAAGGATGACCGCGGCGCCCGAAGCCTCTGGCCCTCCTCCTCGGTTTCGCGCTTTGTTCCTCTTGTCCGTTGTTCTTCGGGTTCGCCTGGTACGACGTGAACTTCAACCTCGTGGGGAAGTTCCTCGTCTACCTGTCCACGGCGTTCTCGGTGTGGAGCGCTGGCGTGTACTTTCAGTCCTTCCTGCGGCTGCTGTCCCGCCGGGGAATGGCAGCGACCAACGGGTGAGGCGAGTCGATCAGCGGCCGGCATCGGGTCGGCCCGCATCGGGGGCGCCCAGAATGGGGCTCAAGAAGTCGCCCGTACACACGCCTGCACACCCTACCGCGCAGGCCGTCGCGCCGAGCGCCTGGAGCGTCGCGACGAAGTCGCCCTTGAAGCACGTGAGGGCGCACGTGAACTGGTCGACGCCCGCATCACCTCGACGGATCAGCCCACCGTCGGCAGGGGCCGCGAGGAAGCAGTCGACCACCGTGCAAGACAACCCCACCGTACACACCGGGGCGTTGACGCACGCGTTGATGGTGAGGCCACATCCGTTCGCGACCAGACACGCATTGCACCTCGCGCCGACACCCGCGTCAGGGACGAACGCGAAGATGTCAAAGGCACCACCGTCGCCGAGGCCTCCGTCGTGCGCGATCGACCCATCGGCCGCAGACTCGGCGCCCGCGTCGAGCGGTCGTCCACCATCGATCGCGCCGCCATCGGGCCGCTCCCCCGCGTCGGCCGCACGGGCCGCTGCCGTCGACACGACCTGCTCTCGTCCACCGCATCCAAGGCCGACCAACACCACGAGGAGCACACGCGAGGGCATGGCAGCAGACAGCTGCAACCCAGCGGCCAGCTGGGTCCCTCGTCAACTCGCCACGTTGGACGACGGCCCCTGCAACCCAGGGAGCGGCCCCTGCGACCGCGGTTGCACGACTCGTTTTGCACTCCGTCAGCGCGTCGCCCCTCCCCGCGTGTCGACGTTGGCCAACTGCCCGCACGCGGCGGCGATGTCGCGGCCCCGGTTCGCGCGGATGAGCGCCACCACGTCTGCCGCTTCGAGGATCTGCCGGAAGCGCTCGGCGCGCGTCTTCCGCTCGGGCGACGGCATGTAGACCGACTCGATCAGCCGCCCGTCGTGCGTCTTGAAGCGGTACTTGATGGTGCCGTCGACGCTGCGCTGCTCGAGATCCTTCTCGACGGTGCGGATGACGGCCGTCGCGGCGAGCTGCTCGCGCAGGGCCTTCGACAGATCGGTCATCTCGTCGAAGCGGGTGACGCCGCGCTGATGGAGCCACCGGTAGACCTGCCTGGCGCGGAACGGCTTCTCGCCCAGCTCGACGAAGAAGGTGGTGAGGGCTGGCGTTCTTCATGACGTTGCCGTTGCCGCAGTTGCCGCTGCGCGGACGCGCCACGCCAGTGCCGCAGGGCGAGTAGCGCCGCAGACGACGGGCAGGTGACGGGACTTCCAGTCGCCGTCGCCACGCCGATGCACCGCGACGTCCCAGCCGTCGCCGTCACGCCGGCCACCACACCAAGGACGACCGGCACACTTGACGCCGTGCTCGTGATGAAGCCGCCCGCGGGCTGGCCGAAGACTTCGCGAACGTCGTGACGCTGCGGCTCGCGCCGTCGAGCACGACGCCGTGGTGCCGATCGTCACCAACGCGCGCGGCGGCCCTTCGGGGCCGAGAGGTCTCGCCGGCCCGCCGAGGTGCAGCCCAGCCCCCAGGTGAGCACGACGGTACATGGATAGCGCACATCCTTGGGCGTGCGGGTGCCCCGGCGCGGGCCAGCGCGTGAGAGCCGCGATTCAGGGGCTGACGTTCGGCGGGTCGGCGGTGGCGTGAAGGGACATCCACCGAGTGACGTGCGTGTCGAGGCGCTCACCTCGTCGCCAGGCCGTCTGGGCGTGGGAAGCGAGTACGGAATGGGCGCGTGCGTGTGCCTCGGAGCGATGGCAGCCGCCAATCTTCCGCAGCACGACGGCCCCACGAATCTCGCCTTCCGCCCGGTTGTTGGTGGGAGGAACGTACGCGTTCGACGATCACCGTTCGGGCCGAGGACGTGTCGGGGCCGCCTCGCATGAGGTCAGCTGACCTTCGGAGCCTCTGACTTCGGCACGCGGACGCCGAGCGTCACCTGGCGGTGCACGTTGGCGTCGAGCAGGGCGAGGACCTCGGGGCGCGCCGACGTCT
>JANRKQ010000211.1:0-97993 GCA_033763395.1 Myxococcaceae bacterium | reverse complement strand
CGGCCCTCGCGGTCAGACGGCTCGCCATGAACCACCTCGTCCCGCTCCTCTTCCTCGCGGCTGGGCCTTCGTTCACCAGCCCTGACCTTTCGCAGCGCCGGCTCGCGGCCGAGGCGTGGAGTCGACGACACGGCGTGGCGTTCTCGGCTCGCGCGATGAACCAGGTGGAGCGGCGAGGCGCGCCGTGCGTGCGCCTCCGGGCCCCCGCTGCGGCCGGCTGCTCCGAGGTGCTCGAGCTCTGCTCGTGGGAGATGGGCGCCGGCTCGTGCTCGGGGACCTGGCAGGAGATGAAGGGGCTTCAGCGGCTCGATGGGGGCCCGGCGTTCGAGCTCATCGATCGAGCCGGTTGGGAGCCCGATCCATTCGAGTGTGAACAGTCGCGCTCGATGGTCTGGGGCCTCTCCGACGGAGGCACCATCGAACGCCCGGCGAGCGGGAGGGACGTCGAGCAGTGCCTGCGAGCGGAGCGCGCCAACGCGAAGGCCCAGGAGACGAACGTGGCCTGCGACGTCCTCGCCGTGAACCCGTGCCTGAAGGAGGCCTACCTGTCGTGCCGCGGCCGGGTGAATGGTGCGCGGGTCAGCCGGACCCGCGCGGTCTCCTGGGCCGACGGCGGCGACGAGCTCGAGTGGGAGCGGCCGCTCGTGGAGCCGGAGGACGAGGCCGACGAGGATGGTGGCTGAGGGCGTGACGAGGCGGCTTCTTCGCGCGGGGCGCGGTCAGCCGTTCGCCGGCACCACCGGGTGCCCCTCGGCCTGGTACTGCTTCAGCTTGCGGAACAACGTCGCCGGCCCGATGCCCAGGCGCTGCGCCGTCTTCGCGCGGTTGCCGTGTTCGGCCGCCAGCGCCGACAAGATGGCCCCTCGCTCGATGGCCTCGAGCGTCTGTCCCGCGCCGTCACTCACGGGCGCTGGTGCCGGGGCGCGTACCTCGTCGGGCAGATCGTCTGGCTGGAGCGTGCGCCGCTCGGCGAGGACGGCCGCGCGCTCCATCGCGTTGAACAGCTCGCGCACGTTGCCGGGCCAGCGGTACTCGAGCAGCGCGCGGCTCACCGCGGCCGACAGCTCCTTGGGCGGCACCTTCGCGCGCGTCGTCGCCTCGAGCAGCGCGACCTTCGCCAGCGGAATGATGTCCTCCGGGCGCTCGCGCAAGGGAGGCACCACCAGCGCCACCACCTTCAGGCGGAAGAACAGATCTTCGCGGAAGCGACCCGCCTTCACCTCGGCCGAGAGATCGCGGTGCGTCGCCGCCACCAGCCGCACGTCGATGGGCCGCGTCTTGTTCTCGCCCACCCGCCGCACCTCGCGCTCCTGCAGCACCCGCAGCAGCTTCGCCTGCATCGGCAACGGCAGCTCGCCCACCTCGTCGAGGAGCAACGTGCCGCCACGCGCCGCCTCGAACAGGCCGGCCCGTTCTGACACCGCGCCCGTGAAGGCGCCCCGCGCGTGACCGAACAGCTCGCTCTCGAGCAGGTTCTCGGGCACCGCCGCGCAGTTGATGCCCACGAAGGGGCCGCCCTGGCGACGGGACGACTCGTGAATGAGCCGCGCGATGCGCTCCTTGCCCGAGCCGCTCTCACCGCTGAGCAGCACCGTCGCGTCCACCTGCGCCACCCGCCGCGCCTGCCCCACCAGCGTCTTCATCGCCTCGCTGCGCACCACCAGCCCCGAGGCGTCGTCGGCGAGGCGCTCGAGCTCGCGGCGGCGCGCGAGCAGCCGCTGATCGACCTTCTTGAGGGACGCCGCGAGCTCGGTCATCGCTTCGGACAGGCAGTCACGCTCGTAGAACGCGAAGAAGGGCCGGGTCGCCGCGTCCCAGTCCTCCTCGTAGCGGCCCACCATGCGACACACCGGGTCGCCCTTGCCGCGGCACGACGTCTCGAGACAGTAGATGGTGCGGCCGTTCACCCGGCTCAGGTAGCCGCTGGCGAAGCCGGTGAGGCTCCAGCACACACACTCGTCGGCCTTGCCGTGGTGCAACAGGTGCTGGTCGGCCTCGAAGCTGTCGGGCCACACGGCTTCGGCGAACGGCGCCGGGCTCGACTGCTCCTTGAGCGCCACCGGCTCGAACGTCACCATGCCCAGCAGCCGGTGCAGCCGCCCGCCCGCGACCCGCCACTCGCGCTCGTCCTCCCACGAGATGGAGCCCTGCATCGCCTCGGCGAGCCGCCAGCCGTGGCTGTACCCGAAGCGCGTCAGAATGCCGCGCGCGCCCGACAGGCCGAAGCTGTCGACGAGCTGCTTGCGCAGCAGGCCCAGGGCCACCGAGTCCATCAACACCACGCGCTCGCCCGCGAAGGTCAGCACGCCGCCCGTCGGGTCGAAGTCGAGCAGATCGGGGAGCGTGAGCTGGTTCGCGCGCATGGTGGGTGCTCTCATAATGATGTCAGCGTTCGTGTCAATATGACAGCATTCCGAGACCCGCGAAGACGAGCGCCAGCGCCCACGAGGGGATGGCGCGTGGCACGTGAGGTGCTCATGGAAGAGGCCATGGACCACACACGACGAACCGTCGTCCTCGGTGCCGCGGGCCTGGCAGGGTGCCGGCTCACACCGGGGCCGCGGGTCGAGGAGCAGCACGTCATGATGAACATCCGGAAAGCAGAAGCGCGCGGCGGGGCCAACCACGGGTGGCTCGACACGAAGCACACCTTTTCGTTCGCGAACTACTACGACGAGCGGCACATGGGCTTCCGCAGCCTGCGCGTCATCAACGAAGACCGTGTCATTCCCGGCGCGGGCTTCGGCACGCACCCGCACCGCGACATGGAGATCATCAGCTACGTGCTGGAGGGCGGGCTCGCGCACAAGGACTCGATGGGCACCGGCTCGGTGATTCAGCCGGGCGACGTGCAGCGCATGAGCGCGGGCACCGGCGTGTTCCACTCTGAGTTCAACGCGTCGAAGGTCGACCCCGTGCACTTCCTGCAGATCTGGCTGCTGCCCGACGAGCTCGGCGTCGCGCCCGGCTACGAGCAGAAGACCTTCGCGGCCGCGGACAAGCAGGGGCGGCTCAAGCTGGTGGCGTCTCCCGATGGCCAGGACGGCTCGGTGCGAATCCACTCGAACACGCGGCTCTACGCGGGGCTCTTCCGCAAGGGCGAGCGGTCCGAGCTGCCGCTCTCGAAGGAACGCCACGCCTGGGTGCACGTCGCGCGCGGAGAGGTGCAGCTCAACGGGCAGACGCTCAAGGCGGGTGACGGCGCGGCCCTGTCGAACGAGGGCCTGGTGAAGGTCGAAGGCGTCTCAGACGGCGAGGTGCTGGTGTTCGACCTGGCCTGACGGCCGGCCGTCAGGGAGAGGGCGCTGGCTCGCTCGCCGGCGCCTTCTTCGGCGGCAGGGGAATCAGCATCGACACGCGCTTCTGGTGCTCGGCGAACTGGGGCCGGCGCATCAGCGAGCGCTTCTCGGCGAGCGGAATCGACACGCCAGCGAACATGACGACCATCGCGACCCAGCCGGCGGCGGTCCACCAGGGCGCGGCGTTGGCCAGCCCGAAGACCCAGAGGCCCACCCAGACGCTGATCTCTCCAAAGTAGTTCGGGTGCCGCGACCAGCCCCACAGCCCCACGGTGCAGATGTCACCGTCGGCGCGCTTCGAGGCTCGGAAGGCCCGCAGCTGCTCGTCGGCCACCGTCTCGAGGACGATGCCCGCGAGCGTGATGGCGATGGCGAGGGCGTCGAGCGCGCCGAACGGCGTGGCCGGCGAGACGAGGGCCGCATGCAGCGGCAGACAGCCCAGCATCACCATCACCGTCGGGAACAGGTGCAGGCCGAACAGGCTCACCGGCCAGTAGCCCCTTCCCGTCTTCTTGCGGAAGTCGACGTAGCGCCAGTCTTCGTGGTGCAGGCCGTTCCAACCGCGCGCCCAGTTCCACGTCAGGCGGACGCCGTAGAGCGTCACCAACAACAGCACCGCCACTTGCCGCGCATCGAGCCCGCGCGCCTGCCCCGGACCCAGCGCGAGCCAGCCTGCGATGACGACCGGCGCGACCGACCAGTAGGGGTCGTAGACGCTGGTGTTGTCGTTCGCGAACGAGAAGACGAAGACGGCCACGGTGGCGACGACGTCGGCGACCGCCACGGCCAGCAGCGGGTGCCAGTCAGGCGGCGCCGCCTGCACCACGGCGGCGGCGACGACGAGGCCGACGACGTAGGCGAGGGTGACGATGGCGAAGCCACGCCAGGGGCGGGGCGGGGGCAGTGACGAACTCATGACGGCCGAAAGTACCGGTGTCGTCCCAGAGGCGCGAGCGACATCGTCGAGGTCGTCGAGGCCGCATGCGTCAGGCGTGAGGGCCCCGGCTGGCCGGTGCGCTGTCGCCAGGTCGTCGAGGGGGCGCGCGTCAGGGGTGAGGGCCGCGGCTTGCCGCCGCACCGGCGCCAGGTGGTGCAGGAAGCGTGCGTCAGGCGTGCGGGCCGCGGCTCGCCGCCGCCCCGGCGCCAGGTCGCCGACGAGGCGCGCGTCAGGCGTGAGGCGCCGGCTGGCCGCCGCACCAGCGCCAGGTCGCCGACGAAGCGTGAGTCACGCGTGACGGTCACGCGCTGGTCGCGTGACGACAGCGTCCGCGAGCGAGAAGGCGGAGGCTCAGACGTCGAAGTCGAGCTCGTTCTGCGACTGTTTCGTCGCCCGTCACGAAACGGAGGGACCGCCGCCGCTGGCCGTCGCCGGTCAGCCGCCGTCAGGCCGATTCGTGGGGCCCGGGGCCCGCTCCGGCGGAACCCGAAGGCCCGCGTCCGGGTGGCCAGCCGCCGTCAGCAGCGCCCGCGCCTCGTCGACGATGGCGGGCCGCTCGGCCGCGGGAGCGACCTGCGCCGCCAGCTCCCACGTCGCGATGGCGGGCTCGACGTCGCCCAGCGTGAGGTGGGTCTGCGCGAGCCGGCGAAGGGCCGAGGTGCGCGTCTCGTCCATCATCAGCGCCTTCTCGATGGTGGCGCGGGCCTCGACGTGCCGCCCCAGCTGGGCGAGCGCCACGGCCTGGTACTCGAGGGTCTCGGGCGTCGGGCCGTCACGCTGCAGCGCGCGCTCGAGCACCGGCAGCGCCTCGGTGGACGCGCCCGTCGACACCAGCGCGCGGCCCAGCGACGAGGTGAGGCCCTTGCGCGTCGGGTCGAGCTGCTCGAGGGCCTTGAGCTTCTCGAGCGCCTGTTGGGGCGCGCCGTGGTCGAGGTCCCACTGCGCGGCATAGGCCAGCTCGTCACGGCGCTTCGCCTCGGCCTCGGCCGCGCGCCGCGCAAAGACGTCTCGTGACAGGAACCCACCGACGGCGAGGGCCAGCACGGCCCCCGCCACCACCACCGCGCGCCGGCTCACGGCGCCCGTCGCCGACGCCACAGCAGCAGCGCGAGGCCCAGCGGCAGCAGTGACAGGCCCGCCGACGAGCACCCGGCGCCCTTCACGCTCACGCCATCGACGAAGCCGTCGCCGTTCGCGTCGGGGTCGCACGCATCGCCCACGTCGTCGCGCAGGTCCGTCATCGCGTCGCTGTTCTTCTGGTCGAAGTTCGGCACCGTCGGGCAGTTGTCCCGGTCGTTCGGCACGCCGTCACCGTCGATGTCGCCGCTGCACGCGTCACCCACGCCGTCGCCGTCGGTGTCGCGCTGGTCGGGGTTGGGCACCAGACGGCAGTTGTCCGCGCGGTCCTGCGCCATGTCGTTGTCGGAGTCGGGGTCGCGGAAGTCGCGAATTCCGTCCTGGTCGGTGTCGAAGGGGGGCACCGTGAGGTCCGTGCGGCCGGCCTCGAGCGCGTCGGAGAAGCCGTCGCCGTCGCTGTCGCCGTCACGGAAGTCGGCCGTGCCGTCCATGTCGGTGTCGACGGGTGGGGTGGCCGGGTCGGCGTCTCCGGCTTAGTCGGCGTCGCGAATGGTGTCACCGTCGGCGTCGAGGTCGCGGAAGTCGGGCACGCCGTCGCGGTCGGTGTCGGCGGCCGTCATGCTGGGGCCCGCCTCGGCGGCGTCGCGCACGGTGTCGCCGTCGCTGTCGAGGTCGAGGAAGTCGGGCACCAGGTCGCGGTCGGTGTCGACGGGCACCGTGGCCGGGCTCGCGTCTCCGGCCTCGAGCGCGTCGGGCAGGCCGTCGTTGTCCGAGTCGGTGTCGAGGTAGTTGGCGGTGCCGTCGCCGTCGCTGTCCTGGAAGCCGTCATCGGTGTCGCGAATGGTGTCGTTGTCGGCGTCCTGGAGCGGCCGGTCGTCGGCCTTCACCAGCGGGTCGGTCTCTCCCGTGTCGACGCGGCCGTTGCGGTCGATGTCCTCGGCGCCGTCGCCCATGCCGCCCTGGTCGGTGTCGGCCACCAGCACCAGCGTGCGCGTGGCCGGGTTGGCGTCGGCGATGAAGGCGTTGCGCGAGGTGTCGGTGCCCATCGGCGCGGTGGCGACGCCCGCCTCGGTGCCGTCGAACAGCCGGTCGCCGTCGCTGTCGGGGTCGTTGATGTTGAGCAGCCCGTCGCGGTCGACGTCGAGCGCGTAGTTCGACTCGCGCCCGTCGACGAGGCCGTCGTCGTCCGAGTCGGCGTCGGCCGGGTTCGAGCCCACGGTGCGCTCGGCCTCGTCGGGAATTCCGTCGGCGTCGCCGTCTTGCACCATCGAGGTGGCGTCGTCGGCGGCCGAGAGCGGGTTCGTCTCGCCGGTGTCGACGCGGCCGTTCAGGTTGACGTCCTCGAAGCCGTCGCGGCGGCCGCCGCGGTCGCTGTCGGGGGCGAGCATGCTGGTGCGGGTGGCCGGGTCGGCGTCGGCCACGAAGGCGCGCACCACCAGGTTGGTGTCGACGCTCGGCAAGGTGACGCCCTGCTCGGTGCCGTCGAGCACGCCGTCGTCGTCGGAGTCGGCGTCGAGCGGGTTGATGAGGCCGTCGGCGTCGGTGTCGTCCGAGAACTGCTGCTCGGCGCCGTCGACGACGCCGTCGTCGTCACTGTCGCGGTCGCGCGGCTGCGTGCCGAGGAACGTCTCGAGGGCGTCGGGCAGGCCGTCGCCGTCGGTGTCGGTGGCCGTCACCAGGTCGTCGGGGCCGTCGCCGGGGTTGCGCTCTCCGGGGTCGGAGCGGCCGTTGAGGTTCAAGTCCTCTGCGCCGTCGATGACGCCGCCGCGGTCGGTGTCGGCGCGCAGCACGGCCGTGCGCGTCGTGGGGTCGGCGTCGGCGATGAAGCGTCGCCGGGCGAGGTTCGTCCCCGTGGGGGCCGTGGCAAGGCCCTCCTCCGTGCCGTCGAAGAGGCCGTCGTTGTCCGAGTCGGGGTCGAGAATGTTGATGACCAGGCCGTCGCCGTCGGTGTTGAGCGTCGGGTTCGGCTCGCGGCCGTCGACGAGGCCGTCGTCGTCGGCGTCGGCGTCGTCGACCGGCGTTCCACGCGCCTGCTCGTCGGCGTCGGTGAGGCCGTCGCCGTCGGTGTCCACCTGCGCGGCGTCATCGGTGCCGAGCGAGGGGTCGCCCTCGCCCATGTCGACGCGGCCGTTCTTGTTGAGGTCTTCGGTGCCGTCGATGCGGCCGCCGCGGTCGGTGTCGGCCACCAGCGGGTTGGTGGTGGTGGCGGGGTCGGCGTCGGCGATGAAGTGGCCGCGCGCGACGTCGGTGCCAGCCGAGGCGGTGGTGACGCCCAGCTCGGTGCCGTCGAGGAGCCCATCGTCGTCGGAGTCCGGGTCGAGCACGTTGACCAGGCCGTCGCCGTCGGGGTCGGTGAGGGGCTCGCGCTCGTCGCCGTCGCTGACGCCGTCGTCGTCCGCGTCGGAGTCGTTGGCCGTCGGGTCACCCGCGTTGCACAGGCCGTCGTTGTCGTCGTCGGGCCCGTCGTTGCGCGGCTGCTGGTTGAGCGCCACCGCGCAGTCGTCACATGAGTCACCGTCGACGTCGCTGCAGATGGCCGGGTTGGTGGCGTTGCGGTCGGCGCCGTTGAGCACGCCGTCGCCGTCGGTGTCGGCGGTGTTGATGATGCGCACGCGGGTGGCGTCGACGGGCGCCGCGGTGCCTGGGTCGTCGGACAACAGGAGCGAGAAGGGCGGGTCGGCCGTCAACGTCGCCTGGCTGGTGACGCCCGCGTCGTTGGCGATGCGCAGCGAGGTGGCGGTGTCGAGGGCCACGGTGAAGGCGGGGCACGAGCCGGCGTCGGTGCCGGGCGGGCAGCCCGCGATGGTGCCGACGTCGACCTCGATGCCCGTCATCGAGGCCGAGAGCGTGCCCGCCGAGGCGACGCCCGAGTCGGGCACGTAGGTGGTGCTGGGGGCAAACGGCACGGCGACGCGCACGCTGGTGAGGTCTCCGACGCCGGTGTTGATGAGGCGCGCCGTCCACCGAATCGTCTGGCCGGCCACCACCGGAATGCCGCCATCGAGCGTGTTGCGCCCGATGAGGGTGAAGTTGAGGCGCGGCACGTTGGGCGTCACCACCACGCGCGCGGTCGAGTCGGGCACGGGCGTCGTCTCGTCCACCGTGGCGTTGCCGTTGTTGTCGAAGAAGTCGGAGGCCGGCGAAAGCGTGGTGCCGCCCATGGCCGCCGTCAGGTACGAGCCCATCGTCGCCTCGACGTTGACGGGCACGCCCTGAATGGTGGCGCTGGTGCGGAAGGCCGCGCGGAAGACGTTCTGCTGGCCCGCCGCGAGGCACCGGTTGGTGTTGAAGGTGAAGCTCGCGCCCGACAGCAACATGGCCTCGGGGGCGTCGTCGGTGCTGCCGTTGTCGTCGTTGTCGAGGCCGTCGGTGGCGGGGCTCTGCGCGATGAAGCCGCCCGGGGTGGCGATGCTGAGCGGCACGTTGCAGGCCTCGGTCGTCTGCTCGAGCCCGCCGCCATCGGGCAGCGAGGTGACGGAGAGGTTGACGATGGTGGCCGTCACGTTGACGCCCGCGTCGGGGCCGGGCGTGGCGTTGTCGACGACGGCCGACACGCGGGGCCGCGGCGCAGCCAGCAGGAAGGGGAAGGCCGCGGGCACGTCGAGGTTGGTGCCCGCCGAGGCCACCACGCCAGTGACGGTGCCGCTCGTCGCGCTGGCGAGGTTGAGCCGCCGCAGCGTCACCAGCACGTCGAGGGCGTCGTTGGCCGGGTTGTTGTCACCCGGCAGGCTGATGGCGCCGAACGAGGCGGTGACGACCGTTCCCGCCGTGCCCGGCGGCGTGATGGCGGCCGGGTTGGCGATGACGCCCAGGAAGCCCGGCGTCATGGTGTCGAGCTCGACGCGCCGGACGCCCAGCATCGCGGGCGGGGTGAAGCGGAACGTCAGCGACGGGTGGGTGCCCTCGGCGAGCGTCGCGCGGAAGCGCAAGACGACGTCTTCGCCGACGGCCAGCAGGTTGTCATTCGTCGAGGGCACCGTGGTGCTGACGAGCTGGAAGCTGCCGGGCGCGAAGGCGGTGGTGCGCACCTGGGGCGCGGTGGTGGCGCGGTAGGTGTTGGGGCCACCCGGGTCGCCGGGGTTGCCGGTGCGCTCGACGGTGGTGGCCGAGAAGGTGCTGACGGGCATGTTCACCACGCCGGGCCGGCTCGTCCACGTCAGCACCGCCGAGGGCGCCAGCACCTGGTTGTAGGTGACGTTGGTGCCCACGCGCGTGGCGAAGCTGACGTCGCAGGCGCCGGCGTCGCCGGGGGCGAGCGCGGCGAAGGTGAGCGTGACGCCGCCGTCCGTCACCGTCTGCGTGGCCGGGGCGGGGCAGTTGGGCGCGAGCGCGAGGCTGTTTGGCTCGGTGGTGAGCTGCGAGGGGAGCGCCACCTGCAGCTGCACGTCCTGTGGGGCTGAGTTGTTGGGCCCACCGGCGACGCGCAGCGGCACCGACACCACCAGCAGGTCCGCCGCGTCGACGAGGAAGCCGCCGTCGGCCAGGGTGCCAGCGTCCACCGCGCCGGCGAGGCCAGACACCGTCATGCCGGGCTCGAGGAGGCGCGCGCGCGAGCCACCGTCCGTCACCGTCGAGGCGCCGGCGAAGCCCGTCGTGACGTTGAGGCCCGAGGTGCCCGCGGTGGCCGAGGCGACGTTGTTCACCACCACCAGCACCCGGAAGGACAGCTCTTCGGCGGTGCCGATGTCGGTGTCGGCGTTGGCGACGTTGGCGAAGCTGAACGTCACGTCACGGCCCTCGTTCGTCACCATCGGCGTCGGAATCGTCGCGCAGGCCGCGCCGCCGCAGGTGATGGGGGCCGCGGCCGAGAGGCTCGACGCCGAGACGTACGCCAGTTGCGAGGGCAGGCTCAGGGTGACGGGCAGCGTGGCCAGCGTCGCTCCGTTCGGCACCACGCCGGTGATGACGTAGCTGAACGTCTCGCCGATGGTGGCCGCGACGTCGGGCGTCGTGAGCACCACGCCAGCGCTCGCGGCGCGGGTGGTGATGGTGACGTTCTCGGCGGTGGCGGCCGCGTTGCCGACGTAGGTGGGGCCAGCGGCCGCCGAGGCGAAGCGCTCGACGCGCCCCGCGGTGACGAGGTCGAACCTCGGGGCCAGCCCGGTGCCGACGGTGAGGCGGGCGGTGACGACGCGCACGTTGAGGCCGCCGGTGGGGCTCGTCTCGGCGATGGGGTCGGTGAAGTCGAGGCCGGCGCCGAAGAGGTCTCCGCTGGTGGGCGTGGTGGTCCCCGCCCCGTCCGTCGCCGACACGAGGGCGCCGGTGACGCCCATGGGCAGCACGAGGGCCACGCGCGCGTCACGCGCCGTGAAACCGCCCCGGTTCTCGACGAGCAGGCGCACGTCGACGGTGCCAGTGGCGTGCACCTGGGCCACGTTCGAGTTCGCCACCGAGCCGAAGTTCGTCGACGTCAGCGGGCTGGGCAGCGTCACCGTGGGCGCCGGCGTGAAGACGGCGTCGGTGACGCTCGACGCGAAGGCCGATGTCACCACCCGCAGGTTGGGCGCGCGCACGGTGAGGGCCGGGTTCGCCGCCCGCGGGTACGTCTGCGCCGTGCCGGTGTGCGTCGAGGCCAGGGGCGCCACCACCACGAAGCCATCGTCGATGGGGTTGGCCGTCGCGGTGACGTCGACGTCGACCTCGACGACGACGGGCACGGTGAGGCCCGAGATGCGGGGGAAGGTGAGGCTCAGCGAGTTGGTGGCGGCGTTGGCCGTCACGGTGACGGTGGTGGGCAGGCCCGTCGAGGCGCCTGGCCCGTAGCGCACGAGCGGGCCGCCGAAGGTGGCGCCCGTGAGCGCGCCCGCGTCGAAGAGCGGCGCAGGGAGCGCCACCGTCCACGTCTCGCCGTCGTGGTCGCCCGAGGCGAGCGTCGAGGTGAAGCGGTATGTGACGACGTCTCCGGCGCGCACCGCGGTGACGGGCGTGCCGCCGACGAGCGTGGTGGCCGCGAGGGTCGCCTGCGGGACGACGAAGGTGACGTCGGTGCCGCTGGCGGCCTCGGTCTGGGTGCGCATCGCGCCGGTGCTGGTGGTGGAGGCCAGCGAGTGCACGGTGGCGAGGCGGTCGCCTCCGAAGAGGGGACCTCCGGCGCCGTACGTCTGGTCGACGGTCAGCTGGAAGGTGTTGGTCGCCGTCGCAGGGGCCGTCGCGGCCATCGGCACCTGTGGCAGCGCGCCGACGTCGAAGGTCAGCGTGTTGCCGCTCTGGGTCGGCGTCAGCGGCATCGACGAGGCCGCGACGTAGGTGGTGCCCGACGGCAGCGTGGTGGTGACGACGTTGGCGGTGGTGCCGAAGAAGTCGGACTGCTCGAGCGTCTGGGTGACGGTGACGGTGCTGCCCGGCAGCGGCGAGGCCGTCGAGGCCGTCTCGCGCACCAGCACTGCGTGGCCACGCACCGAGGCCTGGCCGTTCGCGGCCGCGCCCGTTCCAGTCGAGGTGAACGTCAGCTGCGGAGCGATGGTGATGGGCGCCAGGGTGGTGGGGCTGATGGCCGGGGTGCCGCCGGTGCGGTTCTGCGGAATGAAGCCGCGCACGCGAATGGTGCGGTCGACGCCCGCCGCGCCGGTGATGGAGGCATACGCCACCGTCACCGTGCCACCGGGGACCATCGCCGGCGCCATCGGGTTGGTGGTGATGGTGCCCGAGGCAGCGGTGACCGAGACGAGCTGGAAGGCGTCGGGGAGCGTGATGGCGGCGGTCGCGTTCGTCACGGCGGTGCCCACCAGCGCGTCGACGTCGAAGACCGCCTCGACGAGCGTGCGCGAGCCCGTCACCACGTCGGTCACGACGCCTGCCGGCGAGACGCGCTCGAAGCGGCCGGTGACGAGCGCGCCCACGGGCGTGGTCTGCCGCTGGGTCTGGTCGGCGGCGTTGGTGGCGAGGTCACTGCGCACCGGGGCGTCGGCCTGCGGGTCGTTCAGCGCGGTGGCGCCGTAGGCGAACAGACAGGTTGCGTCGATGGCGAGCGGTGCGTCGAGCGGCGCCGTGGTGGTGGTGAGGGTCAGCGAGACGCGCCGGCCGGTGACGCCCGCGGCCACGTGGTTGAGCGGCAGCCGGAGCACGACATACCGCGCACCCGACGGGCCCGTGACGGTCTCCTGGGTGAGTGGGTTGACGAAGGGCGTGGTGGTGGTGCTCACCAGCGGCGTCAGCGTCTGCCCGAACGCGGTGGCCGACGACAGAGTGAGGCTCGCGGGCAGGAAGAGCTCGACGGCGGGGCCGAAGCCGGTCGCCGAGCCGCCGTTGGTGAGGTCGACATCGACGACGAAGGGCTGGCCCCGGACGAACGAGGCGGGGCCGCTGAGCGCGCACTGCGCGGTGGGCTGGGCGACGGCGGCCGTGGCGGCGAGGGCGGCGACGAGGCTGGCCGCGCGGACGATGGCGTAACGGTTCATGACGTTCATCCCTCTCACTCGTTCCCGATGGCGAAGACGACGCGGCGGTTCTTGTCCCGCCCGGCCTTCGTCTTGTTGTCGTCGATGGGCCTGGTATCGCCGTAGCCCTTCGGCACCAGCCGCCCGTCGGCGACCTTGCCCTTCTCGACGAGGTACTTCTTCACGCTGGCGGCGCGGCGCTGCGACAGGTCGAGGTTCTTCGCCGGGTCGCCCTGGTTGTCGGTGTGGCCCTCGACGCGCACCATCTCGACCTCGGGGTGCGCGTTGAGCACGCGGGCCACGTTGTCGAGGAGCGTGAAGCTGCGCTGCTCGATGACGTCGCTGCCCGTCTTGAAGAAGACCGCGTCGAGGATCTCGAGCTTGTCCTTGGTGATGACCACGAGCTGCTTGCCCTTGCAGCCCTGGAACTCGGGCTTGCCGGCCTCGGCGGGGCAGTTGTCGAGGCGGTCGACGACGCCGTCGCTGTCGCCGTCGCTGTCGGGGCAGCCGCGGTTCTCGACGACGCCCTTGTCCATCGGGCACCTGTCGGCCGCGTCCGTCACGCCGTCGTCGTCGTTGTCCGGGTCGGGGCAGCCGTCGTCGTCCTTGAAGCCGTCGGCGTCTTCTTTCTCGGTCTTGCACTGGTCCTTGCGGTCGACGATGCCGTCGCCGTCTTCGTCGGTGTCGGGGCAGCCCCCGAGCTCGGCGATGCCCTTGTCCTTCGGGCACTGGTCCTTGCGGTCGACGAAGCCGTCACCGTCGGTGTCCTTGTCGGGGCAGCCCTTGAGCTCGGTGATGCCCTTCTCCATCGGGCAGGCGTCGAGGCGGTCGACGAAGCCGTCGTTGTCCGAGTCCTTGTCGGGGCAGCCCTTGTTGTCGGCGATGCCCGCCACCTCGACGCACGCGTCGACCGAGTCGATGACGCCGTCTTTGTCGGTGTCTTTGGGGCCCTTCGAGTCGTCCCACGTGCCGTAGCGCAGACCGCCGAAGACCCGGAAGTCGGGCGTCGACCAGCCCGACAGCACGCCCACGCCGCCGCCCAGGAAGACCTGGAGACCGTCGGTGATGCCGTACGAGGCCATGAGCCGCAGCTCGAGGCCGCGCTGGTTCGGGGTGAAGGCCGTGGCGGTGACGCCGCTGAACGCGAAGAGCGAGGCGTCGATCTCGAGGGGCAGGCCGTTGCCCTTCTCGTCGCGGAAGCGGTAGCCGGCGCCGAGGCGGGCCGTCAGGTCGGAGCCGACGACCTCATCGAGGAACCGGGCCTGTCCACGAATCACGCCGCCGAGGTTGGTGGCCAGGCGAAACTGCCCGAAGGTGCGAGAGAGGGCCACCTCGGGCTGGAAGGTGACCGAGGGCTCGCCGCGGTAGTTCGACTGCCAGCCGGTCGGTAACGTGAGGCTGGGAATGAGCGCCAGGTCGACGCCGACGTCTTCCTGGGCCAGCAGGCGCAGCTTGGGTTGAACGCGCAGGTCGCCCAGGCCCCCCTGGAGGCCCGACAGAGGCATGATGCTCGCGCCCACGATGTTCGGGTCGCGCGTCTGCACGAGCACCACCGGCAGGTCGAGCCCCACCTCGAACCAGTCGAACAGCGCCAGCGCGCCGAAGAGGTTGCCGCCCAGGCGTGAGCCGATGAGCGGGCCCAGCCGCTGGTTGTCGCTCACGCGGTACAGCACGAGGTTGTTCTGCGAGTAGTTGAGCAGGAACCCCGCGTCCCACGAGAGGTGCCTGGCGGTGCTGGCCCACTCGACGTCGATGAGGCCCGACCGGGACAACGAGAGGCGGAAGCGGTCTCCGGGGAAGTTGCCGGGTTCCTGGGCGAGCGCGCCGGCGGCGAGCAACACGGACGCGACCATGACCAGCCGCGACGGACAGAAGGGGGCTCTCACGGTGGAAGGCTCCTGGGCGGGGCGGCCAGACATCGGGTTGCCGCCAAAACGTGACCGAGGTTTTGCGAACGATTGGCCTGAAAGTCCACCGATTCATGAAGGAAATCGTGGGTGTCGGCTTGCATCGCACCTGCGTGGCCGCTAACGGCTGTCTCCGGCATGGCGAGCGGCGACGAGGCGGTTCCGTACTGGGTGCTGGTGAGCGTGCTGACGTCGTCGGTGCCGCTCGATCAAGGCCTGGCGCTCGCGCTGCACCGGGTGGCGCTCGAGCTGTACCGCACCGGGAGCTCGGTGGGCCACCTCGACCATGCGCTGGCGCACGGGCAGGTGAAGAACCTCAGGCGCGAGGCGCTGCTGGGCACCGTCGGCGGCCCCGTCTTCGAAGCGGAGCTCGAGACCGAGCGTGGCGCAGGCTTCGTGCGGTTCCTCCTCACCCGGCAGGGGCTCGAGCTGCTCGACGCCCAGCGGGACGCGTCACGGCGGGTGCCCGAGCTGCTCAACTGACGGGGCGTTGCAATCTCGACGCGTCGCGCTACAGCTGGGCCCATGTCGCTCACCGTCCTGCTGCTCGAGAAGATCCACGACGTCGCTGAGGCCCAGCTGAAGGAGGCCGGGTTCACCGTTCGCCGCGTCAACGCTGCCCTGAAGGAAGACGAGCTCATCGCGCAGCTCGCCGGCGTGCACGTGCTGGGCATTCGCTCGAAGACGAACGTGACGAAGAAGGTGCTCGAGTCGGCCAACGCGAAGGACCTCATGGCCATCGGCGCCTTCTGCATCGGCACCAATCAGATCGATCTCACCGAGGCGATGAAGCGGGGCGTGTGCGTCTTCAACGCGCCGTTCTCGAACACCCGCAGCGTCGCCGAGCTCATCATCGCCGAGGTCATCATGCTCTCGCGGCAGCTGGGCGACCGCGACATCGAGATGCACCAGGGCGTCTGGAAGAAGCTCGCCACCGGCAGCCACGAGGTGCGCGGCAAGACGCTGGGCATCATCGGCTACGGGCACATCGGCAGCCAGGTGGGCGTGCTCGCCGAGTTCTTCGGCATGCGGGTGCTCTACTACGACGTGGCCACCAAGCTGCCGTTGTCGAACAACACGCCCTGCCGCACGCTCGACGAGGTGCTCAAGGCGTCGGACTTCGTGACGCTCCACGTGCCCGAGACGCCGCAGACGAAGGGCCTCATCGGCCGCAAGCAGCTCGAGGTGATGAAGAAGGAAGCGTGCCTGCTCAACGCCAGCCGCGGCACCGTGGTCGACCTCGAGGCGCTCGCCGACCTCATCAAGCGCGGGCACCTCGGAGGCGCCGCCGTCGACGTGTACCCCGACGAGCCCGAGGGCAACGAGTCGAAGGGCTTCACCACACCGCTGCAGCACCTGCCCAACGTCATCCTCACGCCGCACATCGGCGGGTCGACGCTCGAGGCGCAGGAGTCGATCGGCCGCGAGGTCGCCACCAGCCTCATGAAGTACGCGCAGCAGGGCGCGTCGGCGGGCTCGGTGAACTTCCCGCACGTCGAGCTCGCGGCGTCTCCGGGCACCCACCGCATCGCGCACATTCACCAGAACGTGCCGGGCGTGCTGCGCGACGTGAACCGCGTCATCGGCGACGCCAACGCCAACATCCACGCGCAGCTGCTGTCGACGAACCCCGACATCGGGTACCTCGTGATGGACCTCGACTCGAGCGTCTCGGCGCAGGTGACGAAGGCGCTGCTCGAGCTCGGCACCACCATCAAGGCGCGCGCGCTGAGCTGAGGTCGGCCACGTGAAGCGCTCACCGGTTTCTGCGCCCACACGGTGACGTTGAGCGCTTTCTCCTCGAGTGTCACCTCATGCGCGACCCCGAGGAACACAAGGACGCCGTTCGCAGCCGCATCGTCGGAGAGGCCAGCCGCGCGCTGTGGAAGGCCGGCAGGCGTGCGAGCTCGGCCGCGGCGAGGCCGTCGTGGGGCACGGCGCCGCCGCCGCTCTCGAGGCAGCGGGACTCGCACGTCCCTCGGGTGACCGGAAGACGCGCGCCTCCCTCGGGAGCAACCGGTTGTCGAAAAGCCGTCAACCGGTCGACAGGCCCCGGGGAGGCCGGCCGACTCGGGAGCTGCCCCGGGCGGAGTCGCCGCGCAGGCACGGACAGAGGCTGCGGACGAGGAACGCGAGGCGGCTCGTTTCTGGAGCCTTCGCAGGGCGGACTCCTGACCGGTCCCATGCGTGCGGTTCTCGTCGCCCTCTTCGTCGGTGCCTCGCTCGCGGCGATGTCCTGCGGGCCGGTGCGGTGCACGTCGACGTCGTGCCCGACCGGGCTGGTGTGCGACCCGAACACGCTCTCCTGTCTCGAGCGGCGCCCCGACGGAGGGTCGACGCCGCCCGATGCTGGCCGGTCCGACGCGGGCGCGCGAGACGCGGGGCCGATGCCCACCACCGACGCCGGGCCACCGACGGTCTGCGGGAGCTGCTCGCTGGCGACGCCGCTGTGCGACGAGGCGAGCCGCCGCTGTGTGCGCTGCACGGCGAGCCAGGGCTGCTTCGGCGACACGCCGGTGTGCGACCTCTCGTTCCAGGGCGGCCTCGGCAAGTGCGAGCGCTGTGTCGCCGATGGTGGCGGCTGCAGCGGCGCGACGCCGGTCTGTGACGTCGCGATGTCACGCTGCGTGGGCTGTCTGCGCAACGGCGACTGTCCCGGCGCCCGGTGCGACCTGCTGCGGCAGGTGTGCGTGGACGATGATGGTGGGGTGACGCCCTTCGACGCTGGCGTCGGCGGTCCCTCGTGCCCGGGCCCGCGCGATGGGGGCTCCATCGGCTGCGTGACGGAGTGCCCTTCGGGCTTCACCTGCCAGGGCAACGAGTGCGTGCTCAACGGTGGCGCGGCCGATCTGCAGGTGACCTTGCGCTGGGACTCGACGGAAGACCTCGACCTCTACGTCGAGGAGCCGCTGACCGACGGCGGCACGTGCGAGATCTTCTACGGGGCCCGAACGCCCGCGTGCGCGGCGGGCGCGCTCGACCTCGACTCGCAAGCGGCCTGCTCGATGGACCTCGTGCTCATCGAGAACGTCGTCTACCCGGTCGACGGGGGCCTCCCGCCCACGGGCACGTACGCGGTGCGCGTGAACCACTTCGCCACCTGCAGCCCGATTCAGTGGGTGCCCTTCCGCGTCGAGGTGCGCAAGGGCGCGGCGACGATGGGCCTGTGCGGCGTGTTCAAGCCGAGCGACCCCGACTGGAACGCTGGCGGCGGTGCGGGCGCAGGGCGGCCGGTGATGACGTTCAGCTACCCGTGAGGGCGGCTACAGCACCTTGCCTGGGTTCAGCAGCCCCTTCGGGTCGAGCGAGGCCTTGAGCTGCCGCATCATCGCCACCTCGAGCGGCGTGCGCGAGTAGCCCAGGAAGTCCTTCTTGAGCAGCCCGATGCCGTGCTCGGCGCTGATGCTGCCCTGGTGGGCCTTCACCAACGTGAACACCGCGGCGTCGCAGGCGTGCGTACGCTCGAGGAACGCCGCGCGGTCGAGCCCGTCGGGCTTCATGATGTTCACGTGCAGGTTGCCGTCGCCGATGTGGCCGAAGAGGCAGAGCTCCCAACCGGCGTAGTCCTTCGCCAGCAGCGCCTCGAGCGCGTCACAGAAGGGCTTCAAGGCCGAGACCGGCAGCGAGATGTCGTTCTTGTGGGGCAGGCCGGTGGCCGAGAGCGACTCCGAGATGCCCTCGCGCAGGCTCCAGAGGAACTTCGCCTGGTCCGAGTCGGCGGCCAGCGTGCCGTCGGTCACCAGCCCGCGCTCGAACAGCGAGCCGAGCCACCCGTCGAGCGCGCCCGGCTTCGCCGCTTCGACCTCGAGCAGCACGTAGTGCGACGACGGCTGCTCGAAGGGCGGGCGGATCTTCCGGTGCGACTCGAGGCGCCGGCTGCACTTGTCGGTGAAGAACTCATAGGCCATCACCGTGAAGGGGCCCTTGCGCGCCTCTTCGAAGAGCGTCAGCACGGCCTGCAGGTCGGCCACCGCGAAGAGGAAGACGTCGACCTTCTCGGGCAGCCGCGTCAGCTTCAGCGTCGCCTCGGTGATGACGCCGAGAATGCCCTCGCTGCCGATGAAGAGCTGGCGCAGGTCGACGCCGGTGTTGTTCTTCTCGAGCGCGCCGTTGAGCTCGAGCACCTCACCCGCCATGGTGACGACGGTGAGGCCCAGCACCCACTGGCGCGTGAGGCCATAGCGGATGACGCGCACGCCTCCGGCGTTGGTGGCGATGTTGCCGCCCACCTGGCTCGAGCCCTTCGAGGCGAAGTCGACGGGCCAGAAGAGCCCTTCTTTCGCGCAGTGGTGGTGCACGGCCTCGGTGATGGCGCCGGCCTCGACGCGTACGGTGAGGGCGAGCGGGTCGACCGGGCCCATCGCGCGCATGCGCTCGAGCGACAGCACGACCTCGCCGTGCTGGGCCACCGCGCCGCCAGAGAGCCCGGTGCGGCCGCCGCTGGGCACGACCTGCACGCCGTGCGCGCTGGCGAGGGCGAGGAAGCGCGACACCTCACCGGTGCTGCGCGGGCGCACGAGCAGCGACGGCGCCGGCGTGAAGACCTTCGTCCAGTCTTTTCCGTACGTGGCGAGCTCGCCCGGGTCGGTCGAGACGAAATCCCCGGGGAACTGGGCGGCGAGGGCGGCGGAGAACGCGGTCGGCAGGGGCATGGAGCGCTTCAGAACTTGTAGATGATGAAGCCCTGGGGCGCGGGCTCCTTCTTCGCCGCCGGCAGCGCGTCCCCAGAGGCGTCGAAGGGGAACAGGCTCGACTCTTTCGGGCCCAGCGTGAGCTTCGGGCTGCCGGCGTCGGGGGTGGGGCCGAAGCCTTCACGCTCGACCTCCTGCGCCACCTTCGTCAGCGCCGCGTCGACGGTGCGCAGCTTGAAGCCCGTCTGCAGCGACGCCTTGAGCGCGGCCTTCGCGGCGGCGGGAGCGTTCTTCTTCATCGCGACGAGCGCGAGGTTGTAGTGGGCGCGGCCGCGGGTGCGCCACGCGCCGGGGCCCTGGGCCAGCTCGAGCGCCTTCTGGAAGTGGCCCTCGGCCGGGCCGACTTCACCCTTGAGCCAGTACGCCCAGCCCAGCCGGAGCACGCCCTCGGCGCTCGGGTTGGCGACGGCCGCCAGCGTGGTGATGGCGTCGTCGGGCTTGTTCGCGTCGATGAAGCGGCTGCCGAGCTCGAGGCGCGCGGCGCGGCTGTCGGGCGCGAGCTCGAGGGCCTTCCTCGCAGCCGCAATGGCCTCGTCGTGGCGGTTCTGCCGCGCGAGCGCCTTGCTGAGCCGGGCCTGCGCGTAGGGAGACGCGGGCACGAGCGAGAGGTACTCGGTCCACGAGATGCCCGCGCCGGAGTGGTCGTTCAACACGCTCTGCGTGTCGGCGAGGTAGTTGAGCGCGATGAGCTCGGTCGGGTGCTTCTTGAGCACGTCTCGCAGCGACGCGAGGCCCGCCTCGTTCGACTGGAAGCGCGTCACCATCCAGAAGCGGGCGAGGGTGTAGGGCTCGATGACGTCGTTGCCGTCGCCCACCGCGGCGAGCGCGGCCGCCGCCCTCGCGTGGTCTCCGATGATGGCGCGGGCCAGCGCGAGCACGGCGTGCGCGAAGGTGAGCTGCTTGTCGTTCTCGAGCGCCTTCTCGCACTGTGCGGCGGCGGCCTCGAGCTGCGGCCCGTCGATGACGGCCGGGTTGTCGACGCCGAGGGGCTGGCGAATGACGGTGGCGTAGCACTGGGCCAACAGGCGCACGGCCTCGGGTGAGCTCGAGTCGGGCTGGGTCTTCGGCTTCTTCGGCAACGCCACCTTCTCGGTCGCGAGCACGGCCTTCGCGATGGCCTCGCTGCCGGCGCGCAGGGCCTCGGGCCAGGTGATGGGCAGCTTCGCGGTGAAGGGCGTCGTCTTCTTTCCATCGATGACGGCGCCGGTGAGCGTCATGGCCTTCGGGTCGGCGGCAAGGCTCACCGTCACGGCGAGGTCGGCGCCAAGGAAGGCGCGGGCCTTCTTCGCGTTGGCCTCCTGGGAGAGGGCGAGCGGGTCGAGGCCCTCGGCGTCGGCCATCGAGAGCACCTGCTTGATGTGGAGTTCGGAGAAGCGCCCCGTCTCTTCGATGAGCTCCGAGGCGCGGGCTTCGAGCATGAGGCCGAAGCCGCGCAGGTCGTCGTCGGCGGCCTGGGGAGGCAGCAGCGCCACCACCGGCGCGCGGGGCGCGGCCAGCACGGCGCTGGAGAGCAACACGGCACAGAGTGCAGTTCGCATGAGCGGGCACCTTACACGCGGCACGGCGATTTGGCCGTGCTCAGTCAAGCGAGCCAGCCGTCGCTGGCATTTGGGGGGTCGTGGCGCCCCGACGACGGTGCCGCGGTCTGAAGCTCGCGGGGGCACCCGCCCCGCTTTCGTGCGCGTCGAAGAGTTCGTGAACGACTTCAAGTCCAGCGACGCCCAGCGGGCCGGCTGCCGGGCGGCCAGGGGCTTCAGTACATGCGCCGCAGGCGGGCCGCGAAGAAGCCGTCGAAGCCCTCGGGGCCGGGCAGGGTGCGCAGGTACGCCTGCACCATCGGCAGCGTCAGCCCACGCGGGGGCTCGGCGGTGAAGTCCGGGTGGCTGCGGAGGAACAGCTCGACCTGGTCAGGCCCCTCGGTCGTATCCGTCGTGCACACCGCGTAGACGAGCAGGCCGCCGGGCGCGACGTGGCGCTGGCAGGACTCCAGAATCTCCCGCTGGAGCGTCGCGAGGCCCGCGAAGTCCTTCTCCTGGCGGCGGTAGCGCAGCTCCGGGTGGCGGCGCAGCGTGCCCAGGCCCGAGCAGGGCGCGTCGACCATCACCACGTCGAACTCACCGAGGTCCTCGGGCAGGTGCGCGGCGTCGAGGGCGCGGGAGGAAAGGCGCTCCTTGAGGCCGAGGCGGCGCGCTTCGCCCTCGATTTTGGGCAGCTTGTTCTCGTGCACGTCGACGGCGAGCACCTCGTTCGTCTCGGCCAGGTGGCAGGCCTTGCCGCCGGGCGCGGCGCAGGCGTCGAGCACCTTCGCGGTGGGCGGCACCTGGGCGTAGACGCCGACGAGCTGCGCGGCCTCGTCCTGTACCTGCCAGAGGCCCTCGTCGTAGCCGAGCAGGTCTTCCACGCGGCCGGGGCTCGCGAGCACGATGCCGACCGGCGAGGTGGTGGTGGCGGTGGCCTCGACGCCCGCTTCGGTGAGCTGCGCGAGGAGCCCATCGCGCGTCACCTTCGAGGTGTTGGCGCGAATGACGACCTTCGGCGGCTCGTTGTCGGCGTCGAGCATCGCGCGCGCGCGGTCCGGGCCGAACTGCCGTTGCCAGCGACGCACGAGCCACGCGGGGTGCGAGGTCTGGATGGCGAGGGTCTCGACGGGGTCGGCCGACGGAAGCGGCGGCGCCTCGAGCGCCGAGAGCTTGCGCAAGATGGCGTTGACGAAGCCGCTGGCGCGCTCGAGCCCGACGGACTTCAGCGCGTCGACGGTCTCTCCGACGGCGGCGTGCTTCGGCACGCGCATGAAGAAGAGCTGGTACGCGCCGAGGCGAAGGGCGGCGAGCACCTTGTCCTCGATGGACTCGAGCTTGCGGTCGGCGACGGTGGTGAGGGCGTAGTCGAGCACGAGCAGCCGCCGGGTGGCGCCGTAGCAGAGCTCGGTGATGAGGCCGGCGTCGCGTGGGTCCTTCGGCTGGAACTCGTCGAGCACCGAGTCGAGCACGACGTTCAGGTACGCGTCGGTGGCGGCCACGCGGGCCATGACTTGAATGGC
The DNA here is from genome assembly GCA_033763395.1 of Myxococcaceae bacterium. GTDB lineage: Bacteria > Myxococcota > Myxococcia > Myxococcales > Myxococcaceae > Xiheimicrobium. The sequence continues at coordinate 75,666 of JANRKQ010000211.1, read as the reverse complement.
GAGCGCGCGGGCCGAGAGCGGCTTGCGGGCGGGTCTGCGCGGGGCGCTCATGGGAGCTTCGCCGCGTACGAGAGGATGACGTGGTCAGACGCCTTCGCGGTGGTCGAGAGCATGAGGAGCAGCTCTTCGAGCGCGTCTTTGTGGCCGGGCTCGGCGGGCGCACCACGCTGCAGCGCGAGCCACTGGGTGCGGGCCCACGCGGCGAAGTCTTCAGGCGAGACGGTCTTCGAGAGCCGGGCCGAGAGCTGGGCCTTCACCATCGCGCGGGTGATGGCGCCCGCCGGTGCGGGCGGCGTCGCCGACGATGGAGCCGCTGTCACGGCGGTCGAGGGCCTGCGTCCGATGGTCTTCCCGGAGCGCTCGGCGGTGGCGGGCTGGGCTGGAGGAGGGGGCTTGCGGCCGATCGTCTTTCCGCGCGCGGGTGGGGTCGCTTCACCGGGCTCGTCGGCGTCCGCCTGCTTCGCGGACTCGGGAGCGGCCGGGGGCTTCACGGCGTCAGACGCGTGCGCGGCGCCCTTCGCGAGCGAGGCGAGGGCCTTGAAGTACCCGTCGACGCCGTGCCCGTGGAACTGCTTGTCGACGACGCGCTTGAGGGCGCTCCGCCCGCGGGACCTGGCGTCGTGCTGAAGCTGCACCTCGACCGAGGGCACCCCCAGCGCCGTGAGGGCGTCCGCCAGCGTGTACGCGGTGGGCGCGAGTGACGACGGGTTGACGACGACGCCGGTGAGGCCTTCCCGCCGCTCGAGGAGCGCCTTGACCAGCTCGGCCTCGCCGATGGCCTGAATGGTGTCGACCTCGAGCCCGAGCTCCTCGCCCTTCGCGACGAGCGCCTCGTCGAGGCTGGAGAGCGGCTGGCCGAGGACCGCCTCGAGGTCGAGGAGCGGGCCGTGGAGAACGAGCACTCGGTGCGTCATGAAAGCCGCGTGTAGCGCCAGACGCCGCCCGAATCGACCTTCAGCGAAACGGCGTCGAGCCGACGGTCAGCTTCTTTCCAGCCAGGAACTCCTGCGCCGTCATCACCCGCTTCCCCTCGAGCTGCACCGCCGTCATCACCAGCGAGCCTTCGCCGCACGCCACCTCGAGGCCGTGGGGCCCTGCCGACAGCACCGTGCCGGGCGCTCCATGGCCGGTGCCCACCGTCGCGGCGTGCACCTTGAAGAGCGCGCCGTCGAGCGTCGTGAACGCTCCGGGCCAGGGGGTGAACGCGCGCAGCCGCCGCTCCAGCGCCACCGCCGGCTTCGAGAAGTCGAGCGCGCCGTCTTCTTTGCGAATCATCGGCGCCATCACCACGCCCTCGGTGGGCTGCGGCTCCGGCTTCAGCTCGCCCGCGAGGTAGCGCGGGAGCGCGCGCTTCAGCACCTCGCCGCCCAGCACCGACAGCACGTCGTGCAGGCTCGCCGACGTGTCCTTCGGGCCGATGGGCCGCTCGGCGCGGTCGATGACGCCGCCCGTGTCCATGCCCTCGTCCATCTGCATCAGGCACACGCCCGTCTTCTCGTCACCCTCGGCGATGGCCCACTGAATCGGCGCCGCACCCCGGAACCGCGGCAACAACGACGCGTGCACGTTGACGCACCCACGCGCCGGCACCTCGAGCACGTCTCTGGGGAGAATCTTGCCGTAGGCCGTCACCACGGCCACGTCTGGCTTCAGCGCGGCCAGCTCGCTCGCGAAGCTCGTTCCCCGAAGCTTCACCGGCTGCAGCACGGTGAGCCCCTTCTCGACCGCGAGCTGCTTCACCGGAGAGAACGACACCTCGTGCCCGCGGCCGCGCGGCTTGTCCGGCTGGGTGACGACGGCCACCACCTCGCCCAGCTCGAGGCAGGCCTCGAGCGACTTCACGGCGAACTGCGGCGTCCCCATGAACACGATGCGCGGCATGCCGTGCCCTCTACCACGCACGTCGCGCACAACGCCGCGCGTCGACAGGTCGGCGTTGACCCCCACCAATCGCAGGTCTACGAGGCCGCACGTTTCACCGCCGGTTCCGGGGAGCCGGCTCACCCGCGAGGGGGTTCACATGCGTTGGTTGATGCCGGTTGGCCTGGTGCTGGTGCTGAGCGTCTCGGGCTGCAAGTCAGACCCGTCGACGCCCGAGTACTGGGAGAAGCGCATCGAGGGCGCCAAGAGCAAGAAGGAGAAGAAGGCCGCCGTCGAGGCCCTGCGCTCGAGCAAGAACATGGGCCCGGCCATGCTGCCGATGCTGCACGCGCGCCTTTCCGCCGAGAAGTCCGCCGAGGTGAAGGCCGACATCGCCCGCGTGCTGGGCGAAGCGAAGAGCGAGTCGAGCATCGACGCCCTCACCGACGCCATCGTCCTCTCGCCGGCCGACACCGACGAGAAGAACCTCGACAAGGAGATCGCCAACGCCCTGGGCAACATCGGCAGCGCGAAGGCCGCCCAGACGCTGGTGAAGCTCTTGAGCGTGAAGGACAACTACACCGTCATCGCGGCCATCGACGCGCTCGGCGACCTCAAGGCCAAGGAGGGCTTCGAGGCCCTCAACGGCATCGCCTCGGACGACACCATCGAGACCTTCATCACCAAGAAGGCCATCATCGCGCTCGGCAACCTGGGTGACCCGCGCGCCGTGCCCACGCTGGTGAAGGCCATGTTCAAGGAGCGCAAGGGCGTCAGCTTCTACCTCGAGTCGTCCTTCGCCCTGTACCAGCTGGGCAAGCCGGCCGCCGACGCGCTGGTGCCGGTGCTCGACCGCACCGACAAGGAGCTCTACGCCTGGGCCGAGAAGAACAACGTGAAGGACGTCGCCCTGCAGGCCAAGTCGGCCCAGGTGCTCGGCGACCTCGCCGACCTGCGCGCCGAGAAGACCCTCATCTCGATGCTGAACCCGAAGACCGACTTCGACGACATCAAGGCGATCCTCCAGGGCCGCGCCGCCGACGCGCTCGGCCGCATGCGCTCGAAGAACGCCGTGAAGCCCCTGTCGGCGCTCGTCACCGACGCGAAGACCGACGCCGGCGTGGTGCGCGAGGCCATCTTCGCGCTCGTGCGCATCGGTAACCCCGAGGGCGTGCCTGCGCTCATCACCTTCCTCGGCAAGTCGCCGTACTGGGACGCCCGCGACGAGATCATGCGCGGCATCACGCTGCTCGGCACCGAGAAGGACATGGCGGCGTTCGACAAGGCCACCGCCGACGAGGCGAAGAAGACGGCCGAGGGCTGCAAGGGCGAGGAAGAGGGCCACCCGGACTGCAAGAACGGCCCTGACGAAGCGGCCAAGCGCCACGTGGCCCGCGTGAAGGAGCACCGCGCCCGCCTCGAGGCCGCCGCCGAGTGCAAGGCCGACTCGGCCTGCTGGGCCAAGAAGCTCGACGACAAGTCCGACACCGTGCGTGAGCGCGCCGCGGCCGAGGTGGGCCGCTCGAACAACGCCGCGCTGGCCCCGGAGCTCTTCAAGCGCCTCAAGGAGCAGAACCTCGACGCGCGCCTGTCCATCATCCAGGCCACCAACTGGCTCATCAACGACAACCCCGAGGCGATGAAGGCCGCCCAGGGCATCGCCGCCGACCTCGACAAGCAGCTGAAGGACGAGAAGGGCAAGACGGACTTCGTGAAGATCAACGAAGACCTGCGCCGCCTCTACGTCCGCATCCTGCGCGGGTGAGCGGCATCAGAGGCCGGGCCGTCAGGTCAGCGGCTCAGGGCCTCGTCGAGCTTCCGGGCGACCGTCGACGGCGCGTCGGCCTCGACGCCGAGCGTCTGGCGCAGTGACGTGACGACCTGCCCGAACTCTCCGCCGAAGCGGGTGCACTCGTCACAGCCGGCGAGGTGCGCTTCCACCTGCGCCTTGTCCGCCGCGGGCAGGTCGCCGTCGAGGTAGTCGGACAGTCGCGCGAGCACTTCGAAGCACTTGAGCCCGGCGACGAGCTTTTCGACGCTCATGGGGTGCCACCTTTCTTCACGGCGGCCACCAGGCGCAAGCGGGCGCGGTGGAGGCGGCTCTTCATGGCGGCCAGCGACAAGCCCAGCGCGGCCGCGGTGTCTTCTCCCGACAAGCCCTCGACGTCGCGCAGCAGCACGACCTCGCGTTCAGCGTCGTCGAGCGTGCTGAGCGCCGCCTCGAGGTGGGCGCGGGCTTCGAGCTTCTCCGAGAGGGCCTGCGGGTCCATCGCCTGGCCCCAGCCGGCCTCGGCGCCCAGCTCGGGCAACGACTCCATCGGCTCCCAGTCCTTCGGCTCACCGACGCGGCGCCGGCGCTGCATCAGCACCTCGCTGCGCGCGATGGCGAACAGCCAGCTCTTGAAGCTGCCCTCGCCTCGCCAGGTGCCGAGCCGGCGGTGCGCGGTGAGAAACGTCTCTTGCAGCACGTCCTCCGCCGCGGCGTCGTCCTTGAGGAGCCTGCGCGCGAAGCGGAAGACGGGCCCCCGATGCGCCACCACCAGCTCGCCGAAGGCGCGCGCGTCTCCGTCGCGGGCCTGCCGAACGAGCTGGAGGTCTTCGGCCATCGTCGTCTCTCCTGAGCCAGGCGCCGTCATGACGCCTGAACGTCTGCAACCCACTGGCCACGACCGGGAGCCTCGAAGCCTCCCGGCCGTGCGTTCGTCTTACTTCTTCGCGCCGGTGTTGAAGCCGAACATCGTGTAGATGGGGCAGCTGCCGACGAGGCCCGTCACCAGCGGAATGAGGCCCAGCAGGCCCCAGCTCGACTGCGGGCCGACGAACACGGTGCTCAGCGCACCGAGGCCGACGACGACGCGGAGGATACGGTCAACAGTGCCTTCGTTGGACGGGAGGATCTTGGCGAGCATGGCGTTCTCCTTCGGGTGATTCGCGGTTCGCGGAAGTGCGACGCGTTCGAAGGCGAGGATGCGGGCCACCCCCGCGGAGATTCCGGCGAATTTCCCGATGATTCTTCCGAGCGGGCGCGCAGGAATTGCGCGCTCAGGAGCGTCAGCCCAGCGCGCCCAGCTTGAGGCGGACTTCGGCGAGCTCGGCGTGGGCTTCGGAGTCCCAGGTGATGCCGCTGCCCACGCCGTAGACCCAGCCGTCGGCCGACTTCGTCGCGGTGCGAATGAGGAGCGCCGCGCGGAACCGGTCGTTCGTCTCGACGCCCAGCGTTCCGCAGTAGAGCTGCCGGGGCGCACGTTCGAGCTCGGCGATGACGGCCATCGCGGCAGGGCGGGGCGCTCCGGTGACCGAGCCGCCGGGGTGCATCACGCGCAGCACCTCGGCGATGGCGAGGCCCGGCCGCAGCGTGCCTTCGACGTCGCTCACCGCCTGCAGCACGTAGGGCAGCTCGAGCAGCCGGCGCGGCGCCGTCACGCGGACCGAGCGCGGCTCACAGAGCTGGTGCAGATCGTTCCGGGTGAGGTCGGTGATCATCGCCAGCTCGGCGGCGTCCTTCTCGCTCGCCAGCAGTCGCTGCGACTCGCCGGGCCTGGCGGTGCCCTTCATCGGCTCGGCGTGAATCCACCGGCCCTTCGTCTCGACGAGCAGCTCCGGGCTGGCCGACACGAACTCGGGCACGCCGGGCCACCGGACCCACGCGGCGAAGCGGGGCACGCCGCGCGCGCAGAGTCGCGAGAGGAGCACGCTCCCGGCGACGTCGGCGACCTGGGCGCGCACGGTGAGGTTGACCTGGTAGACGTCTCCGGCGGCGATGCGCGCTCGAATCGTCTCGACGCCCGCGAGAAAGCCCGTCTCGTCCAGCGTCACGGGCACCGGGCCCGCTGGCGCGAGCGTGACGTCGACGCGCTCGGCCCGGCCGGTCGCGGCGAGCGGTCTGGCGTCGTAGGGCCCGAGCCACAGGGTGGTGTCTCCGTCGGCAGCAGGCGTCACCAGCCGCCACGCACCGTCGTCGAAGAAGCCGGGCCCCAGCAGCGCGAAGGCGGTCTTCACGTCGAGCTCGTCGAGCGTCACGCCAGGCTCCGGAAGAAGGCGTCGACGTAGCCTCGGCCCCGCGGCGTGCCGAACGAGTCCGGGTGGAACTGCAGGCCCAGCACCGGACGCGTCGGGTGCTCCACCGCCATCACGGTGCCATCGTCGAGGCGCGCGGTGACGTGCAGGGGTGACGCCACGTCGGCGAGCGAGAGCGAGTGGTACCGCATCACCTCGTGCCGTCCATCGTCCAGAAAGCGTGAGCCCTGCGCCGTGACGGTGGCCACCTTGCCGTGCGCGGGTGTCGACCGAACGAGCTGCGCGCCGAACGCCAGCCCCAGCGCCTGGTGCCCCAGACAGATGCCGAGCAGCGGCAGGCCACGCTCGAGGGCGCGCGAGACGAGCGACACGAGCCCTGCACGGTGCGGGTCGGTGGGGCCGGGCCCGATGACGACGATGGACGCGCGGTCGAGCGCAGCCGCTGCCTCGGCGGTGCGAACGACGTGCGTCCCTGGCGGGAGCAGGTCGACCACGTTGAAGCTGAAGGAGTCGTCGTTCTCGACGAACAGCACCGCCATGGCCCTGCCTTACTCCGGTCGACGCGTTTTGAGGCACGAAGGCACGCGCGACTTCTCGATGGCGACGCTGCGGCCCGTGGGGCGCGTCGAGCCGTTGGTCGACGAAGCGCCGCCGCGCCAACCCAGACTGAAGCCAGCCGTTGTCAGTGCCGGAGGAAGCCTCGAGACGTGTGAGGCAGCGCCCCGGCCAGACTGATGCCAGCCGTCAAAGGTGCGTGAAGTCGCGCCGCGCGCGCTGGCGCCGACCTCGACGCCGAAAGCCGCTCGACTCGCAGGCGAGCTCTGCCTCCGAATTTCGAGGGGTGTCCACAAGGTGACGAAAAGCGTCACCTGGGTTGACGTCACCTGGGTGACGCTTTTCGTCACCTTGTTTACACCCCCGGGCTGCGCTCGGCCGCCGGTCCTCGAGCTCGGAGTCAAAGGCTCCAGCGCAGCACCACTCGCCCGTTGTTGCCGTTGTTGCACGCCGACGTCGCGCCGCGGCCTGCTGGCGTCAGCCAGTCCGGGTCGATGGTGTTGGCTGCGGTAACGCCACTGCCAGCGACGGACATGCCTCCCGTGGGGAAGAACGACGAGCCGCCACCGCCGCCGCCGCCCTGGCCCCAACTTCCGCCCCCGCCGCCGCCGAAGTAGCCGCCGCCCCCACCGCCCCCACCTCCGTCGCTGCCATTCGCGTAACCCGTGCCCCCGCTGCCGTCGCCAGAGCCGCCAGGGCCGAGCGAGCCCGTGCCGCCGCCGCCGCGCCCGCCGTTTCCGCCAGTGCCCGAGGAGCCGCTGTCATTGTTTCCGAAGCCGCCGGCCCCGGGCGCCGTTTGACTGCCGCCTCGGCCCCCGGAGGCGCTCTGCGAGCCACCCGCGTTTCCACCTGTCCCGCCGGTGGTGCCACCGCCGACCCCGCCCACATTGGGTTGCAGGCTCCCGGCACCACCGCCGCCGCCACCTCCTCCAGCGACGAGGAGTCGCGTCGTCCCCCGTCTCAAGGACGAGGCCCCTCCACCGCCTCCGCCGACGCGGTTGGTCGTGCCCGCGCGGCCCGCGCCGCCCACGGTGACGAGGAACTGTTCCGAGAAAGACGTGGTGATGGTGCCGGTGGCGAAGCCGCCGCCGCCGCCCGCATTGCCGTTGCAGCCGCTCGCCCCGCCCGCGCCCCACGCCTTGATGGTGAGGGTGCGACAGCCCGCCGGCATGGTGAAGGTGGTGGCCGCGCCGCTGGTCGTGAAGGTTTGACTGCCGGCCGTGCAGGTCGTGCACGTGCCCCCCACGCAGGTGGCGCTCGCCCCGCAGCTCGTCCCATCGGTGACGTTCGTGCCCGTGTCCATGCACACCGGCGCGCCCGAGGCGCAGCTCGTTCGTCCCACGCGGCAGGCGTTCCCCGACGGCGTGCACGGTGCATTCTCGACACAGGCCACGCACTGGCCCGAGGCGTTGCAGACCTGGTCCGCTCCACACGAGGTGCCGGGTGTGGCGTTGACGGCGTTCTGGCAGACAGGCGCGCCGGTCGAGCACCCGATGGTCCCCACGCGGCAGGTGCCCGCGCTGCACGCCTGGCCAGCGGCGCAGGCGACGCACTGGGCGCTGGGGTTGCACACGCTCCCCGGGGCGCAGGTAGTGCCGGCGTCGAGCGGGCCGGTGGGGGTGCACACGGCCGTGCCTGAAGAGCAGGTGAAGCTGCCCCGCTGGCAGGCGCTCGGCTGGCAGGCGGCGCCCGACATGCAGGGGGAGCAGGTCCCGCTCCCGGAGCAGACGCCGCCATCACACGGACTCCCACCGGGCGTCGGCCCCGCCGCGAGACAGCGGAGAGCGCCGGTCGAGCAGTCAGTGACGCCGCGCTCGCACGGGTTGGGGCGCGCGCACGGCTGGCCGGCCGTGCAGGCGACGCAATTCCCCGCGCCAGAGCAGACGCCGCCATCGCACGGAACTCCGGCGTCGACGGCGCCCGTGGTCGCGCACGAGGGCGCCGCGCCGGAGCAGCTCACCTGGCCCACCTGACACGGATTCGACAGCGCGCAGGGCGCTCCCGCGGTGCAGCCCTGGCACGAGGTGCCGACGCAGAAGCCCGAGCCCTGGCAGCGCGTGCCGGCGTCGACGGCGCCCACCACGTCACACTCCTCGACACCGTTGGGACAGCTCGTGCGGCCGACTGCGCAGGGGTTCGAGGGCATGCACGGCGTTCCAGGCACGCAGGTGGTGCAGACGGAGCCCTGGCACGTCGCGCCCGCGGCGCACGGCGTTCCCGCATCGACGGCCCCCACCGCCATGCACGAGGACTGTCCGGCGGTGCACGACACCTGGCCGGCTTCGCACGGGTTGGGGGTCACGCAGGGTGTCCCGGGCGTGCAGCCCTCGCAGACGCCGTTGAGACAGGTGCCGGCGAGGCCGCACGGCGTGCCGGCGTCGACGAGGCCAGCGGAGACACAGCGCTCTCCGCCAGCGCACTCCTGGCGTCCCACCTCGCATGGGTTGCCGGTGGAGCACGACGTGCCCGCCACGCAGGACGTGATGCAGCGGCCCTCGCGGCACTGGGCACCGTTGGGGCAGCGCACGCCGAGGCAGGTGATGTCTTCGCACACGCCATCTCTGCAGACGGAGCCGGGCTCGCAGGTGGTGTTGCCGCACAGGCGAGGCACGCAGGCGCCCTCGAGGCACTCGGTGTTCTGTGGGCACACGACACCCACGCACGCGCGCTCGGCGCAGCGCGAGTCGCGACAGAAGTAGAGCGAGGTGCAGTCGAACTCGGGGCAGTTGCGCACCTCGCAGAGGCCCTGCACGCACTCGAGGCCATCGGGGCAGCGCACGCCGAGGCAGGCGACGTCGACGCAGGCGCCGGCGCGGCAGACACTCCCGGACGGGCACCGGGTGCCGTCGCACACCTGGGGCTCGCACTGCCCCGAGGCGCACAGAAAGCCGCTCTCACAGGTGACGCCGATGCAGCTGCGCTCGATGCAGCGGTCGCTGCGGCAGACGGCCGCCGGCGTGCACTCCACGGCGCTGCACTGGTTGGAATAGCAGGCCCCGGCGAGACAGCTCCTGGCGTCGCCGCAGGCGGTGTTGCAGGTGCCGCAGTGCGCGGCCGAGGTGCGCGTGTCGACGCACTGGCCGCCGCAGGTGGTGAGGCCCTCGTCGCAGGGGCGCACCGGCATCGAGCAGGCGGCGGCGACGAAGGCGAGGGCGAGCCAACGCATGGACTTCGAGTCTGCCAGAGAACGACGGGCCGGCACGTCGGTGTCCTGTGGCGTGGGAGGTCCACCGCCGGGGGCGCGTTGCCGGAGGCGCGCGAGGCGATCCACCGCATTCGTCATGAATGCGGGACGCCGTTCGCGTGACGAGAGGCGCATGACACGACTTCTCGGGAGCGGAGCGCTGTTGGCGGCGTTGGTGGCGATGGCGGAGCCGACGCTGGTGGCGCAGCCATCGAAGCCGGATCCCTTCGCGCACCGCGTCGGTCTGGCGGGCTACGCCATGGGATGGGCGGGCTCCTATGGCGCGGGCGGCGTCGGCGGGCGGATTCGGCTCGAGGTCTTCCCGCGGCTGGGGCTCGACCTCTTCGGAGAGGCGGTGGCGGTGGCGGTGCCGCGCGGGTTCCGGCACGACCACCCCATCGGGTTCAACCTCTTCGTGCCCTTCCGGGTGAGCCAGGCGGTGCGGCTGCGAGCGTTGCTGGGCATGTGCGTCACGGCGAGCCTCCTCCACCCCGAGTCACCGATGGCGCCGCGGGCCGACACGATTCTGGTGGGCGCGCACGTCGGTGGCGGCGTCGAAGCCGCCTTGCATGACCGGCTCTCGCTCTTTGCCGACGCGAAGGCGGTGGCGTGGTGGGGCAACGACCGCTCGGTGGAGGGCTGGACGGCCGCGACGACGGACCTGCGGTGGTCGTTCGTCGGCCAGCTCGCGGTTGGTGTCATGGTGCACTTCGGCTGACGGCCCGCGGGGCCGAGTCCGTTCCCGTGCGGCTCACCCGCCGCAGCCGTGACCGCGAGACGCGGGCCGCGCCCGGCGTGAGGGACCCCCGATTTGCCCCCGCCCGAGGCCCTGCTGTAAGGCCGAATCCGACACTGGCCGTCGGGAGCCCCATGCAGCGCCGTCTCATCCTTTCCCTCGCCCTCACCGCGCTCGCCTGCGGCCGGGAAGACCGCGTGATGAAGGCCATCGACGCGGGGCCTCCGTTGCCGGTGGTGAACTGCCTCGACAGCGACGGTGACGGCATTCCGGGCACGGGGGCGTGTGGCGGCGAGGCGCAGGTGGACTGCCGCGACGATGATCCGCTGGCGTACCCGGGCGCGAACGAGCTCTGCAACGACCGCGACGACGACTGCGACGGCGAGGCGGACGAGGGGCTGCCGCGCACGACGTACTACCGCGACGGTGATGGAGACGGCGTCGGCTCGATGCGCGTGGGCGAGGGGTGCAGGGCGCCTCCGGCGGGCGCGGTGACGTCGATGGGTGACTGCGACGACGCGAACCCGAACCGGCGGCCGGGCGTGGCCGAGGCCTGCAACGCGGTGGACGACGACTGCGACGGCACGGTGGACAACGGGCTCCCGTTTCAAGACTTCTACCCGGACGCCGACGGTGACGGCTTCGGCAACGCCACGGCGATGCCGGTGAACTCGTGCCAGGCGATGGTGGCGGGGCGGGTGCCGAACCGGAGCGACTGTGACGACGCGAACCCGACCGTGAAGCCGGGCGCGGCCGAGCTGTGCAACCGGGTCGACGACAACTGCGACGGGCAGGTCGACAACGGCATCACGTTTCAGAACTACTTCGTCGACGTCGACGGTGACGGCTTCGGCGCGCACGGCATGGGCGCGGAGTCGTCCTGCTCGCCGGTGCCGGGCAAGGTGACGAACGACTCGGACTGCAACGACAACAACCCGTCGGTGAAGCCGGGCGCGCCCGAGACGTGCAACACGACGGACGACAACTGCGACGGCCAGGTGGACGAGAACCTGCCCTTCACCACGTACTTCGCCGACGTCGATGGAGACGGCTTCGGGGCGATGGGCACCGGCGTGAGCGCCTGCGTGGCGATGGCGGGGCGGGTGACGAACGCGAGTGACTGCAACGACGCAGACCCGACGGTGAAGCCGCTCGCGCCGGAGCGCTGCAACGGCGTCGACGACGACTGCGACACCCAGGTCGACGAGGGGCTGACGTTCAGCAGCTACCACGTCGACACCGACGGCGACGGCTTCGGCGCGGGGCCGGGCGTGATGGCGTGTCAGCCGGTGGCGGGGCGGGTGACGAACGCGAGTGACTGCAACGACGCGGATCCGATGGTGAAGCCGGGCGCGCCGGAGCGCTGCAACGGGGTGGACGACAACTGCAACGGGCAGGTCGACGACGGGCTGACGTTCACCGACTACTTCGTGGACGGCGATGGAGATGGCTTCGGGGCGCAGGGCTCCGCGGCGCAGCGGGCGTGTCAGCCGGTGGCGGGGCGGGTGACGAACTCGAGCGACTGCAATGACGGGGTGTCTGCGATTCGCCCGGGCGCGGCGGAGACGTGCAACCAGGTCGATGACAACTGCAACGCCCAGGTGGACGAGGGCCTGGCGACGGCGAGCTGGTACCCTGACGGTGATGGAGACGGGCGCGGGCGGCAGGGCGCGGCGGCGGTGGTGCGGTGCAGCGCGCCGACGGGGCACGTGGCGTCGAACGACGACTGCAACGACCTGAACGCGGCGATCCGCCCGGGCGCGGTCGAGGTGTGCAACGGGGTGGACGACAACTGCGACGGGCAAATCGACAACGGCGCGATGGCGCAGAACTACTGGGTCGACGGAGACGGAGACGGCTTCGGCCAGCAGGGCTCGACGGCGCAGAACTCGTGCACGCCGATCTCCGGGTGGGTGACGAACGCTTCGGACTGCAACGACTCGAGCGCGGCGGTTCGGCCGACGGCGAGCGAGGCGTGCAACGGGGTCGACGACAACTGCAACGGCGCGACGGACGAGGGCCTGACGTTCCTCACGTACTACGTCGACATGGACAGCGACGGCTTCGGCGCGCGGAACTCGGCGGGGCAGTCGAGCTGCTCGCCGGTCGCTGGGCGGGTGACGAACGACCAGGACTGCAACGACGGGAGCGCGGCGATTCGCCCGGGCGCGACCGAGACGTGCAACGGCGTCGACGACAACTGCTCCGGCGTGGTGGACGAGGGCCTGCCGACGCAGAACTGGTGGCCCGATGCCGATGGCGACACGTTCGGCCAGGCAACGGCCCAGGCGATTGCGTCCTGCGGCACGGTGGCGGGGCGGGTGACGAACAACCTCGACTGCAACGATGGGAGCGCGGCGATTCGCCCGGGCGCGACCGAGGTCTGCAACAACGTCGACGACAACTGCTCGGGCGTGGTGGACGAGGGGAACCCGGGCGGCGGCGCGGCGTGCACGACGGGGCAGCAGGGCGTGTGCAACGCGGGCACGCAGACGTGCGTGTCGGGCGCGCTGGCGTGCGTGCGCAACACGAATCCGTCACCCGAGCGGTGCAACGGGCTCGATGACGACTGCTCTGGAGGGGTCGACGAGCCGTTCACCGGGCTGGGCACGTCGTGCACGGCGGGCGTGGGGGTGTGCCAGCGCTCGGGGACGCGGGTGTGCAACGGGGCGCAGACGGCGGTGGAGTGCAGCGCGGTGGCGGGGGCTCCGACGGCGGCGGCGTGCGATGGGCTCGACAACGACTGTGACGGCGTGACGGACGAGCCGGTGCTGGTGTCGACGGTGAACGTGTCGACGACGGCGTGGCAAGACGTCGAGGTGCAGCCGTACTACTTCTCGGCGGCGGGCTGTCAGGGCGGCGCGGGCACGGGCTCTGACGTGCTGGCGGGTGGCGCGATGGTGATGGGCGTGGGCACGAGCGGCATGCAGTTCCAGCGGCTCGACGTCGACGGGGGGCCGGTGGGAACGCCGACGAGCTTCACCTCGCTGACGTACACGGACCTCGCGGTGGCGCAGGCGGGCGACGGCTTCGTGGTGGCGGGCATCTGGAGCGTCAGCCCGGAGATCGATCTCTTCTACGTCGACGCGGTGACGGGGGCGCAGCGCACGTTCCGCTACTCGCAGTTCAACGCGGGCTCGGGTGGCGTCATCGACTCGTTGCGGCTCGTGCGGGCGAGCGGGCGGCAGGTGGTGCTGGTGTGGCGGCAGTCGGGTGGGGCGGCGAACAACGGCCTGCGGCTGGCGCGGTTCCGGGTCGATGGAGATGGGAGCACCGGGGCTCCGTGGAGCCTCGTGAACACGAACGCATGTGGCAGCGCGTGCACGCTGAGCACGACGGCGCCGCTGCCCGGTGTGGGCGCGGACGTGGCGATGGACGATTGGGTGCCGAGCCAGACGTGCTCGAGCGCGCTGCGGACGGTGGGCGTGAGCTACCTGACGACGGGGCAGAGCCTGAACTTCTTCGAGGTGCTCGAGGACGGCACGGGGAAGACGACGGAGCAGGTGGCGTACACGGTGTCGATGCCGCGCTCGATGGCGGAGCCCGAGGTGGCGTACTTGCCGCCGAACGTGGGCCGTGGGCAGTGGGTGGTGGCGTACGTGACGAAGGACCCCGGCGCGACGATGCCGACGGCGGACCTGACGTGGGTGCACCGGACGTCGACGGGCACGTGGTCATGGAGCTTCGCGTGGCTCGACTACGCGCGGGAGAACGGCGTGGACAGCATCACGCGGCCGCGGGTGACGGCGTCGGCGGGGCAGGTGTGGTTCACGGCGAACCGGTGGGTGGCTGACGCGACGACGTTCAAGCGGCAGGTGATGACGCGGACGACGGATCTGGCGCTGACGCGGACGCCGAGCGGGAGCGCGGTGGAGGTAGCGGTGACGAGCGGCGCGTGTGGCGCGGACGTGGATTGCCGGCCGGGGAACAAGGTGGGCGTGGCGTCGTGGGCGCCGTTCGGGCGGCTCTATTTCGCAGGGAGCGGAGCCACGCCGGCCGGGAGCTACGCGAGTCGCCTGACGTGCCAGTGAGGTGCTTGACAGCGTGCCGTCAGGCGGGCAGAAGCGCGCGCGTCGGGATGCCCGGAAGCAACGGGGAGTGGCTCAGCCTGGTAGAGCACTTGGTTCGGGACCAAGGGGTCGCAGGTTCAAATCCTGTCTCCCCGACTGATTGAAGGCCCTGATTCGTTTCGGGAATTCCGAGCGGGTCAGGGCCTTCGTCTTTCGATCCGGCCGAGGTCCGCAGTGCCGGCGCCGCGCGAGGTGCTGAATGGTGCGCCTACGGCACCACGGCGTAGCGGAGGTGCCAGTTCGCCTGAACGCCTTCGTTCACGTTGCACCCGCCCACGTCGAAGGCCACGGTGATGATCTCCGTCCGCCCACCGACGGTGACGGCGCGGCTGAAGTCGCCCGTGAACGAGCTCGCGAACGGGACCTCGTTCGGCTTGCAGTTGGTCGGCAGCGGGAAGCGCTGCGACGAGTACGCCTGCGCGTGGGTGTCAGCGGTCATGTTCGAATAGAGGCCGGACAGCGAGTAGCAGCTCCCCGAGGTACAGCGAATCGCCAGCAGCTCGTCCCCCACGACACGCACCACCGTTGGGACATCGCTCGCGTTCACCGTGAGCGTGCTCGAGGGCGAGGGAGAGGGTCGGGCGTTGTTGAACTGAATCGAGTCCCAGTTCGTCGAGGTCGCGCAGTTCGCCGAGCACCAGGCGAGCCGGGTCGCTCGCGTGGAGCTGATGAAGCTGAGCCGGGGCCGGCCGTTGGCGTACACGAGGTCGACGCCGGCGCCGATCCATGCATCGTTCGCGATGACCGCCGTCGTCGGACTGAAGGCGTTCGTCAATTGGCCGTTCGTGTTGGCGACGGTCACGGTGCGGAATCGCACGTTGGCCGAGACATCGACGGAGGCGATTCCGAGCGAGCCGCCGCGGTCGACCGCGATCGAGCTGTACACGCCGCTCATCCCCGTGGGGACCGCGAACCACGATGCGTTGGAGCCCGTGCAGTTTCCGGGGCAAGTGAGAAGCGTGTCATCGGTGAATGCCTGGTCGATGACGACGTGAAAGACGCCGTTCTGGTCGAACACCGCATTCGACCGAATCGTCGGGATGTCGGCGGGGAGCGTGAAGCTGCGCCAGCCTGAAGCCATGGAGCAGTCGGATGCGGTGCACTCCGAATAGCCGAGCTGTTCAGGGGTGAAGTTGGCCCACATGAGGGCGACCTTCCCCGATGACGAGACCGCCATGGTGACCTCGCGGCCGGGGGCGTTGGGCACGCTCACGAATCTCCAGTTCGTCCGCTGCTCGCAGGCGTTCGCGCAGCGCCCGTACCGAATGGAGCCGCTTCGCATGAAGGCCACGTGTCGAACGCCCGCGTTGTCGACGACGAAGCTCGGCCGCGTGATTTGGGATGCGGAGGCGACGTCGTCGAGTGCAACGACGGTCGAGCGCGGCGTCGACGTGCCTCCACCGGTCGCAGTGCCACCCGCCGAGCCTCCAGCGGACCCTCCCGCGGCGCTGCCTCCGGCTGTGCCACCAGCGCTGCCGTTCGGGCGCAACGGAGAGGCCTCGATGACCAACTCGAAGTCGCCGTCGACGCCCTCGACGGCCGAGGCGACGATGAGAAAGCCTTCAGTGGGGCTGCTCGAGACGCCCGACACCATCAGGTTGCAGGCAGCGTTACTGACGGAACTCGCACAGTTCGGGGCGCTGCTGGCTCCGTACACGACCGGGACAAACCCCGGGGTGAGTGAGGTGACCCTGACGCGAATCTCGGAGTTGCCAGGGAAGGAGGCGAAGTAAGCGACCTCGGCGCCACGAGGGGCTCCTGCGCCACACCTCGTTGGGTCGTAGTCCTTGCGCGCCCCGCGGGTCGAGCCCCGAATCGTCGTGCCCGCGCCAATGCGGGGGGCCGTCTCACAGGTGTCGTTGGTCACCGAGGTCGGCATCGGGCCCGACGGGACCGGCTGTCCGGAAGGCGCTCCCAACACGCAGCGATTGCTCTCGCAGCGAACATTGAGGCCACAGTCCGAGTCCACGCGGCACTCGGGGCGGCTCATCGGAGGGGGCTGGCAGGCAGACAGAAGGACGAGGATGGCCAGGGGAAGGGTCGGTCGCATGCGAGACGGCAAGTTCACGCCGCGCCCCAATCCAGGGTGTTGAAACCACAGGAGACGAGGAGGGCGAAGTGCCCGGTGGTGGACGGTCCCGGCCACTGAGTCACGAGGAAGACTGCCCGGCCCGTTCGCGACAGTGTGGACCAGCGAGTCCTTCAGGATGCGGATCGACCCCAGCGCCCGGACGTGACACACCTCGCCCCGGTCGACACCGTCCCGCGGCTGACCCGCAGGACGTCGCTGGCTCCTCCCACCGTCAAGAGCGGCGAACAGCCCTCCAGAAGCCGCAGTACCGGCGCAGTGCCCGGCATGGAATCTGGGTCGGAGCCGTCCCGCAGTACCGGCGCGGTACGAGAAGCCGGACCTCGAGAGTCGTCCTACATCGGCTTACAGAGGGTTCCAGAGGAACGGAACCTGCGCTGCCAGTGCCGATGACAGGCACTTCAACACTCGGGGTTCAGCTCGATCAGCTTGCTGAGGAGATCGGTCGACTCCAACGACTCACGCTCCCGTTCGCTCCGGTCCTCGCACTCCACGCAGGACGGGTGGTGGTCCTGGTTCCGGTCATCGACGATCGCGCCTTCGTTCCTGCGCGGCCCGCGTCGCCCACGAAACGTCGGAGACGAACGCCATGGCTCGCGCGTTTCGAACGGGTCGCCGCCCGCCTCCGCGTGACGCTCGAAGAAGGCCCACTCCCGGAAGGAACACTCGGACTCTCGCTGCGTGGGAAACGTGTCCGGCTGCGGCGTGACGTCAGCGAAGTCGACCAGGCCACCACGCTCATACACGAGCTCGCGCACATTCTCCTGGGCCACTTCCACGTCCGCAACCGACTGGACGTCCTCGAGTGTGAGCTCGAGGCCGAGGCGGTCGCGTGGCTCGTGGCTACGCAGCTCGGCCTTCACTCCGAGGCGCCCCTACAGCTCGCCGCCATGGGCGCGCCGGCTGAGCACCTTCGCGCCGCTCGGAAGAAGATAGGCAGGGTCGCTGGAAGGCTCCTGAAGGCCGCTTTTCAAAGCATCTCAAGAGCCATAAAATGCTTTTGAGAGCATCCATGGCTCGCTCCAATCTTCTCCTCCAGCAGCCTCCGGCAGCGGTCGGACGAACCCTCGTCGAGGTCGGCTCCGCCTTGCGCCTGGCCCGGATCCGCCGGGGCTGGACCCAGGCCCAGTTAGCCGAGCGCATCGGCACCGGCTTGCGAGCAGTCGCCGATGCCGAGAAGGGCAAGCCCTCGACGGCCATCGCCGTCACCGTCGCGATGCTCTGGGCGCTCGGATTGCTCGAGCACTACGCAGCTCTCGCGGAGCCAGCGGTCGACGTCGAAGGTGAGCGGCTCGCGCGCGTGAAGGCACCGCTCCGCGCACGCGGTTCGAGGGGGGCCGGCGACCGTGATTTCTGACGTCGCCAGAGGCTGCTACATCTTCATGACCCTTCCGGGGCAAACCTCGGCCGTGCCGGTTCGAGACGGTTCGCCTCGGCGGCTTCTTCGGCTGTCTGCGCGACTCGAGCCCTGACTTCTGGGGGCGCCGCGTCATCGAGCGTCACGTTCCTGCTCCCCTGGATGAACTCGATCTGTTGCTTCACGCGCCCGACGACCGTGCGGGCGCGCTCTCCTTCGGACTCGGACCCGAGCCTCCACCGCCGTTGCGGCGCTTCAACCGGACCATCTCGCTGGAGCGCATTCAGCGCGCTGCCGACGCGGTGCTGGCTGAGCCAACGAGCGTTCGTGATGACTCGGCCCAGAGTCAGGCGCGAGCGTTTCTCCTCATCGGGACCTCGATGGGTGGGGCTCGGCCGAAGGCCGTCGTCGAGCACGAGGGGGCGTTGTGGCTCGCGAAGTTCAACCTTCCGAGCGACCGCTGGAACATGGCGCGCGTGGAGGCGGCGATGCTCCGACTCGCCCGCGCCTGCGGAATCACGACCCCCGACAGCCAGGTCCGTGGGGTTGGCGGTCGCGATGTGCTCCTGGTGCGTCGGTTCGACCGTGAAAGCACTTCGGCCGGATATCGACGCGCCCGGATGTTGAGCGGCCTGACGCTCCTGGGCGCCGATGAAGACGTCACGCGCCGCGACCGATGGTCGTATCTCGAACTCGCTGAAGTGCTTCGTCGCCTCAGCGCTGACCCGAGCAAGGACTCCGAGCAGCTGTTCCGGAGAATGGTCTTCAACGCACTCACTTCCAACACCGACGACCACCCTCGCAACCACGCAGCCATCGCGTGGGACGAGACCTGGCGACTTTCGCCCGCGTACGACCTCGTGCCACAGCCTGCCGTCAGCCTCGACCGTCGTGACCTTGCGCTCACGGCTGGTTCACTCGGCCGCTGGGCCAACGCGAAGAACCTCGTGTCTGAGGCGCAGCGGTTCTTGTTGAGCGCGGAGCGCGCCCAGCAGCTCGTCGACGAACTCGAGACGATCGTTCGAACGCGCTGGTATCCGACCTTCCGCGCTGCCGGCGTCAAGGCGGCCGAGGCGGCGTTGCTCCAGGGAGCGTTCGTGTATCCGGGGTTTCGACGCTCTCCGTGAGCGCGTCGTTGGTGACCCTGAAATCCAGGCGCGCTTTGCGACGTTCCCGTGAAGCGGCTCGTCAGGAGCGCGCGCGCCGCAGCACCGTGCTCAAGGGGAGCTTCACGGAAGGTACCGCCGATGATTTCAGCTCCTTGTCCCACGGAACCCGTCGCGTGCTCCCGTACCCGGAGCGGCGCGGCCGGCGTCGCAGCTCGAACCTGTCGCGTCACGGGCCAGACGATGTTCCCAAACGTCGCCGATGCGGCCGGCTCAGAACTTGCGCGTGAACGGCATCGGCTTGCGCATGCGCGCCAGCAGCACCAACGGCATCACCGCATACGGCCCGTTCAGCAGCAGGAACTTCACCGGATTCGGCGTGCGCCATTCGGGCTCTCCGAACAGCGCCACCCCGAACACCAGCACCCCGGTGATGGTCGCGCACGCCGACGCGTACACCACCGCCGGCAGCTGAATGCCGTTCTTCCCCTTCACCAGCGCCCACACCAACACCACGTAGAACGGCGCGTACACGAAGGCCGACAACCCCGTCACCAGCCGCATCCAGAACGGGTGGCGCAGGAACAGCGGGTCCGTGTCGGCCGCGTACGCGTAGTTCATGCGCACGAGGAAGCTCGGCGAGTCCGGCGTGAGCTCCACCCCGAGGCTCGGCATGAAGTCCGCCATCGCCGTCGTCACCGCGAACACCGCGAACACGACGGCCAGGAAGACGTCGAACGGGCGCTGCTTCAGCGGCAGGTTCTCGGCATTCACGCCCCCGGGAACTCGCACGAGCGCCGCCCGCCGTCGAGGAACGAGTTCTGCCCTTGCGAGCCGGAGCGCGGCTGTTACGCACCGCCCGCCTTCACCAGGAGTCCTCCTTCGTGTCCGTCCCCTTCGTCGAACAGCGCCCGTGGAGCGGGTACGCCGCCCTCGTTCTCGCCTACGCAACCGCCCTCGCCGCGGCCGTCGTCACCGTGCGACAGGTTCCCGCCGACTGGCACCCCCTCGCGCACGTCTTCGCCGCCGAGGTCGCCGCGACCGTCGTCCTCTTCGTCTTCGCCGTGCTCTTCGACAACACGGCCTTCTTCAACGCCCACTGGTCGCTCGCGCCCATCGCCGTCGCGGTCTTCTTCATCATCGGCCCCGGCGCCGCCCGCGGCCTCGACGCCCGCCAGGCCCTCGTGCTCGCCGTCGTCTGCTTCTACGGCCTGCGCCTCACCTTCAACTGGGTGCGCAGCTGGGCCGGCCTCAAACACGAAGACTGGCAGTACACCGACTTCCGCGCGAAGACCGGCAAGGGCTTCTGGCCGGTGAGCTTCCTCGCCTTCCACCTCTTCCCCATGCTCCTCGTTTTCGCCGGCTGCCTGCCGCTCCACGCCGCGCTGGTGGAGTCGT
Source organism: Myxococcaceae bacterium (assembly GCA_033763395.1). Taxonomy (GTDB): domain Bacteria; phylum Myxococcota; class Myxococcia; order Myxococcales; family Myxococcaceae; genus Xiheimicrobium. The sequence continues at coordinate 55,294 of JANRKQ010000211.1, read as the reverse complement.
CACGACCCTTCGGCGCCCTCGATGGGCTCGCGGCGCTCTTCACCACCGGAGCCATTCTCATCGAGTGGGTGGCCGACGAGCAACTGCGGAGTTTCCGCCGCTCTCCGGAAGGCAAGGGCGGCTTCTGCACCCGCGGCCTCTGGCGCCTGTCGCGGCACCCGAACTACTTCGGCGAGGTGTCCTTCTGGTTCGGCCTCTGGCTGTGTGGCCTGGCGGCCGGCGCGCCGTGGTGGTCGGCCTTCGGCTGGCTCGGCATGGCCGGCCTCTTCCTCGGGGCGAGCATTCCCATGGCCGAGAAGCGCAGCCTCGAGCGCCGCAAGGGCTACGCCGACTATGCCGCCCGCACCTCGCGCTTCGTGCCCCTGCCGCCAAAGGCCTGACCGGCCCGCGCCCCGTGCTACCCTGACAGGCCTTCCATGTCGGGGAACAACACCACCGCGCGCTCCCGCCCGCGCGACGTCGAGAACGCCACCCCCGACGGCCCCGTCATCTGCCCCGTCTGCGCCAAGGTGCTCGAGGGCGAGCCCAACTTCTGCGTCTCGTGCGGCTCCGACCTGCGCGGCATCGGCGCGCACTCCGACACCCTCTCGGGCCTCGACAAGAACCAGACCATCGACGGCCGCTACCGCGTGCTCGAGAAGCTCGGCGAGGGCGGCATGGGCGCCGTCTTCAAGGTCGAGCACGTGCGCATGGGGAAGATCGCCGCGCTGAAGGTACTGCGCCCCGATGTCGCGCTCGACAAGGCCATGAAGGCGCGCTTCCTCCAGGAGTCGCGCGTCGTCGCGAAGCTCTCGCACCCCAACACCGTGCAGGTCTTCGACGCCGGCGAGCTCGACGACGGCGCCCTCTTCATGGCCATGGAGTACGTGCCCGGCAAGGACCTCGCCTGGCACCTCAAGGCCCACGGGCCCATGAGCGAAGAGAAGTGCGCCAGCATCGGCGTGCAGATTCTCTCGTCGCTCGCCGAGGCCCACGAGGCCGGCATCATTCACCGCGACATCAAGCCCGCGAACGTCATGCTCGTGCGCCGCCGCAAGGGCGGAGACGACCAGGTGAAGCTCCTCGACTTCGGCATCGCCAAGCTCGCCGAGGGCGAAGGCCGCCACTCCACCACCGGCGACTTCGTCGGCACGCCCGCGTACATGTCGCCCGAGCAGGTGCGCGGTGACGCCGTCGACGCCCGCAGCGACCTCTACGCGCTGGGCACGCTGCTGTTCGAGCTCGTCACCGGCCAGCAGCTCTACACGGGCCCCACCGCCGTCAGCATCATCAAGCAGCACCTTGAGACGCCCGTGCCGAAGCTGGCGGAGTTCGCGCCGCAGGTGCCCGTCTCGCCGGCCTTCGAGGCCGTCGTTCGCACCGCCCTCGAGAAGGACCCGGCCCGCCGCTACCCCGACGCCGACGCGATGAAGAAGGCGCTCGAGGCCCTGCGCGGCGCCGTCAAGGTGCCCACGCGCGACTACACGCCGATGCCCGACGAGCTCGCCGGGCGCATGCTCTCGCGTGAAGACTTCGACCACTTCGAGCGAAGGCTGCGCGCCCAGCGCGTGCTGTGGCCGCTCGCGGTGGTGGCGGTGCTGGTGGCCGGCAGCGTGCTCGCGTTCCGCGGTTACCAGTCGACCCGCGCCACCGTCGCCGCGTCCGTCGAGCGGGAGCCCAACAACCAGGTGCCCCAGGCCACCCTCATCGCCCTCGGCAGCCCGGTGAAGGGCGCGATGGGCGCCGCCGGCGAGGGTGAGGGAGACCGAGACCTCTTCGTCGCCCAGCTGCCCGAGGCCGGCCGGTTCCGCGTGAGCCTGAGCGGCGTCAGCGACCTGAACCTCACGCTCGAGGTGCTGCAGCTCGAGAAGGTCTACGACGCACCGCCCGGCAGCACGGCCGAGAAGAGTGCACCCACCGAGCGGCTCGTGCGCCGGCTCTTCCTCGACGACCAGGGCGTCGGCGATGGGGAGCGCGTCGACGGCCTCGAGCTCGCGCCCGGCTCGGTCTACCTGCGCGTCGAGGAGCAGGCCTTCGCCACCGAGTCGCCCCGCCCGCCGCGCGAGAAGAGCCTGGTGCAGTACACGCTGTCGCTCGAGGCCATCCCCTCCGACGTGCAGGGCCTCGAGGCCGAGCCCAATGACTCGCCGCTCACCGCGCAGCCGCTGCCGCTCACCCGCGCCGTCACCGCGTGGAGCGGCGCCCGCCTCGACGACGTCGAGCGCTTCATCGCCCTGCGCCCCGACGCCCCGTTCTCGACCATCGACACCTTCAAGGTCATCGAGGTGCCGCTGTCGGAGCAGGTGGTGGTGGCCGTGGTGCCACCCGACGAGGGCGCGCTGGCCGTCATCGACGAGTCCCTGCTCGAGGCGTGGCGGCTCAAGAAGGCGCAGTCGTCTCCCACACGCCCCGCACCGCCGCCGCCCGCGCCGCGCGTGGTGAAGGGCGCGCCCGACGTCATCGCGCTCGAGCCCTGCGTCGATGGCGTGCGCCGCGTGCGCGTCACGCCCGTGCAGGGGGCATTGGGAGCGGCCTATCGGCTGGCCGCCGCCACCACCGGGCCCAACGGCGTGGCGGGGCTGCTCGACCTCGTGCGCGCGCAGCCGTCTGCGGCCCAGGGCGCCCTCGTCGACGCCGCGAGCCGGCTGCTCCAGAAGTCGCCCGAGCTCGCCCGGCTGCAGCAGCTGCGCCCCACGCCGTGAGCGCGCGCCCTTTCGTGCAGCGCCCGACTCGGGCAAGGTGCGCGCGGGGCGGACCTTCGACGTGACGCGCGCGACGCCACAGCTGCTGCTCATTGGCGGCTCCGACGATGACGCCGGGTGGGTGCATCGCGCCCTGGCTGCCGATGGCCTCACCGTGCGCCTCGAGCGGCTCGGCCCCACCGAGGACCCCCGGCCGCTCCTCACCGCGATGCGCTTCGACGCGGTGCTCGTCGACCTGCTCACCTCGCGGCTCGACGCGCCGGGGTGGCTGGCGCTGTTCGACGAGGTGGGGCAGCGCGCGCCGCTGGTGGTGCTGGCCGACGCGCGGCAGGAGCCCGACGTGGTGACGTGGCTGTCGACCGGCGCCTCTGACTGGGTGTTCCGCCCCGGTTTCCTCGGCCTGTCGGCGGTGCTGGCCCGGCTGTTGCGCGAGGCGAGGGAAGAGGCCGCCGCCGAGGCCCGGGAGCGCCAGCTGCGCGAGGCCACCGCCGCGCTCCTCGACCTCGCCCGCAGCCCGACCTTCCGGGGCGACGACCTGGCGGCCATGGCGCGCGAGCTCACCGTGGCCGGCAGCCGAGCCCTGTCGGTCGACCGCTGCGGCGTGTGGGTCTACTCGGACGACCGGCAGTCGCTGCGGCTCGTCGACCGCTACGACGCGTCCGTGGGGCTGCACGCGCACGGCACGGTGCTCGAGCGGCGCGAGCACCCCCGGTACTTCGAGTCCCTCGCGGCGACGCGCCTCTTGCCGGTGATGCACGCGCGCACCGACCCCCGCACGGCCGAGTTCGTGAACAACTTCGAGGCGGCGGGCATCTCGTCGACCCTCGACGTCGGGCTGCGGAGCCGCGGCGAGCTGGCCGGCGCGGTGTGCATCGAGCACCGCGGCCCGCCCCGCCGGTGGACCGCCGCCGAAGAGGTGTTCGGTACCGCGCTGGCCGACGTCGCCTCGCTCGCCCTCGAGAGCGTCGAGCGCCGCCGCGTCGAGCTGGCCCTGGCCGAGTCCGAGCGCCGCTTCCGCGACCTGTTCCGCTACTCGTCCGACACCATCGTGCTGTACCGCGTCGCCATCGATGGCCGGGTGTTCTGTGAAGACTTGAACCCGGCGGGCGAGCGCTCCTCGGGCATGACGCGCGACCAGGTCATCGGGAAAGAGGCGCGCGAGGCGCTGCCGGCGGTCGCCGCCGCCCGCCTCGAGGAGCGCTACGAGCAGGCCATTCGCGCCAGGCGCCCCATCTCGTACGAGCACGAGCTGCCGCTGCCCACGGGCACGCGCGTGTACAACACCGCCATCGTCCCGCTCCTCGACGACACCGGCCGGGTGCATCGGCTCGCCTCCATCGCCCGTGATGTCAGCGCGCAGCGCACCTCGGAGCAGCTGTCGCGTCGCCTCGAGGCCCAGCTCGCCGAGTCCCAGAAGGGCGACGCCCTCGCCCGGCTCGCGACGCACCTCGCCCACGACGTGGCGAGCCTGTTGTCGGCCATCGAGGCGCACGCGCGGCAGCTCCAGACCGGCCAGGCCGGCGCCGCCGACACGACCCGCGCCATCCTCGAGGCCACCGCGCGCGGCAACGAGCTGGCGCAGCGCATCGCCACCTACGGCCGGCGCCGGCCCGAAGAGAAGAAGCCGGTCGATCTCGAGCCCCTCGTGCACGAGGTGGTGCGCCAGCTGTCGGCGACGGCGCCCGCGGTGACGGTGATGCCCGAGGTGGTGAGCCGGCCCGTGCGCGTGCAGGGCGACGCCGCGCAGCTGCACCAGGTGCTGCTCAACCTCGTCGCCAACGCGCTCCAGGCCATGCCCGACGGAGGCCGCCTCACGGTGCGCCTCGAGCTCAAGCCGGTGTCGATGGCCTGGGCCGCCGCGCACCCACCGCTCAAGGCCGGCACCTGGGCCGTCTTGTCGGTGGCCGACACGGGGCGCGGCATGGACGAGGTGACACGGCAGCGCATCTTCGAGCCGTACTTCTCCACCAGCGACGCGCGCACGGGGCTGGGGTTGCCGGTGGTGCAGTCGGTGGTGACGGGCCACGAGGGCGTCGTCTTCGTCGACAGCGTGCCCGGCGCGGGGACGCGCTTCGACGTGTACCTGCCAGCGCTCGACGCGGCCGACGACAAGCCCGGCCAGGGCCAGCACCTCATGCTCGTCGACGACCACCCCGGCATGGCCCGCGTCAGCGCCAAGCTGCTCGAGACGCTGGGCTACCGCACCACGGTGTTCGACGACCCACGGCAGGCGCTCGAGGCGTTCCGGCAGAGGCCCCACGGCTTCGACGCGGTGCTGACGGACTTGTCGATGCCGCAGATGAGTGGAGAAGACTTCACCCGCTCGCTCCACACCCTGCGGCCGAACCTGCCGGTCATCGTTTCGAGCGGCCTCGCGAGCCTCGTCGACCCGAAGGAGCTCGAGCGCCTCGGGGTGGCGGCGGTGCTGATGAAGCCCTGGCGGCTCGAGGAAGCCGTGGCCACGCTGCAGCGGGTGCTGGAGCCGCGCTCCGTCGACGCGTGAGGGTGCACGCCCAGCGCGGGGGGCGCTCTCTCCACGCACGCGCCTGGTGCTCGTGCTCGTCCTGGGGTTGGCCGTCAGTTCGTGTGGAACGCCGTCTCCGCGCTGCGCGGTGATGCGCTTTGGGGGCTGCTGCGACCAGCAGACGGACACGTGCCTTGCGGGCAGCGAAGCCCAGGCCTGCGGAACCGGGGGCACGTTGTGTGTGGCGTGTCCTTCGGGGCAGGTGTGTGGGTCGGCGGGCATGCGTTCCGCTCCAGCGCCCAGTTGCTCGCGGTCGAACTGCGCCGGCTGTTGCTCGGACACGGGCCAGTGCCTCAACGGCCTGGCTGCTTCGGCGTGCGGGGGAGACGGTCGCGCCTGCGCGCCCTGCCCAGCGAATATGGCCTGCATGGCCGGTACCTGCCGCTGACGGCGGAGTGCCCCTTCGCGGCCGTTCGGCGCTAAAGAGGCGCTTTCGTGACGCCCGGGTGGCCGGCCCGTGCAGCTCACGCCTCGCTGCCTCCTGGAGTGCCTCGCATGCGCGCCTTCCTCGCTGCCCTCACGCTGCTTGGCGCAGCCCCTGTCTTCGCCGCGGTCGACCCGGTGTTCGAGCGCTTCTCCGACTGGGCGCGGCGCTACCGTGAGGCCGACGCCGCCGCCGAGAAGCTGCGCCTCGAGAAGGAAGGTCTGCCGCTCGCCCGCGCCCGCCATGAGGCGCTCGTCTCGCTCGCCCGGACCGACCCCCGGGAGGCCCTGCGCCGCTTCGAGAGCCGGCTGGGCCTGCCGCCGGCGGTGGCGACCCTCCTCGAGCTGCCCGTCGACACCATCGGCCGGTACGAGGTGCTGTGCGCGTTCGGCCGGGCGCCATACGTGCAGGCCCTCATCGGCGAGCGGCGCTTCGACGTCGTGCCGTGGGGCGAGCTGCGAAAGCTCAAGACGCGCGAGGCGCTGCGCCTCAAGGGCTTCTCCATCGAAGACCAGCTCGTGCTGGATGACGCCGTCGCCCAGCGCTCGGGCACGCCGGACACCGAGGCCTCGCCCTTCACCGTCGGCAACAAGCGGATCCTCTACATCCGCGTCGACTTCTCCGACGACCCGGGAGAGCCCATCAGCGTCGCCAACGCCCAGGCCTCCATCGTCGACCTGGACCGGTACTACCGCGCCGCCAGCTTCAACCAGACGAGCTTCGTGGGCACCGTGACGCCCACCGTGCTGCGCATGCCCCGCACGAAGGCGTCGTACGGGCAGATGAACGCCACCTCGCAGCTGCTCAATGATGCGCGCGCCGCGGCGGCGTCGGCCGGGTTCCCCCAGTCGAACTTCGAGTTCGAGGTGGTGGCCTTCCGGCGCGTCTCGGCCTGGGGGTGGGCCGGCCTGGGCTTCGTGGGCGCGCGGGGAACCTGGCTCAACGGCAGCTTCGGCCTCGGCGTCATCTCACACGAGCTGGGCCACAACTTCGGGCTGCGGCACGCGAACTTCTGGCAGGCGTCCAACGAGACCATCATCGGCGGCGGCTCGAGCCAGGAGTACGGCAACCCCTTCGACACCATGGGCGGCGGCGACATCGACCGGGCCACTGGCCTCGAGGGGCACTTCAACGCCTGGTACAAGTGGGACCTCGACTGGCTGTCGCCCGCGCAGATTCAGGTCGTCTCGCAGCCGGCGCAGTCGGGCACCTTCCAGGTGTACGACCTCGAGCAGCCCAGCCTGGGTGGCATTCACGGGCTGCGCGTGCCCATCAGCGGCGCGCGGGACTACTGGGTCGAGTACCGGCCGGTGGGCGGCGGGCTCCTGGGCCGCAGCGTCGTCATCTTCTGGGGCTACCCGAGCTCGGACGAGTCGAACCTGCTCGACATGACCCCGTCCACCACCTCGGCGAACGATGCACCCCTGCACGTCGGCCGCACGTTCTCCGACCCGGCCGCCGGCATTCACATCACCCCGACCGGCGTCGCCAACACCACGCCCTCGTCGATGAACGTCGTCGTCAACCGCGGGCCCTTCACCAGCAACCGCGCGCCGACGGTGACGCTGACGGCCTCGGCGATGACGGCCACCGTCAACCAGCAGCTCACCTTCACCGCGACGGCGATGGACCCCGACGGCGACGCGCTCGCCTACTTCTGGGAAGTCGTGCAGCCGCCCTCAGGAGAGTCGTTCATCTCGACCAACACCGCCTCGGTGCAGCACCGCTTCACCAGCCAGCGCGACGGCGTGCTGCGGGTGACGGTGAGCGACATGAAGGGTGGGCTCGCGTCGGCCAACGTCATCGTGCGCGTGGGCACCGTGACGACGAGCCGCATCTCGGGCCGCGTCGTCGACGCCAACACCATGGCGGGCGTCGACGCCGTGCGCGTCGTCTCGGGCATGCGCACGGCGCTGACGGACTCGAACGGCGACTACACCCTCGTCGGCGTTCCGGCGACCTCGGCCACGGTGACGGCGTCGAAGCCGGGCTGGGCCATCTCGGCTTCGTTCACCAACCCCGTCACGGTGCCGCAGGCGGGCGCGACCAACATCAACTTCAACGCGATTCGGGCCGGCTTCGGCGTCTTCGGTAACGTCACCTCGGTGGGCCAGCCGATCGGCGGCGTCACGGTGTCGGCGGGGGCGTACACGACGGTGTCGAACCCGGCGGGGACGTGGCAGCTCACCAACCTCCCCAACGGCCAGTACGTGCTGTCGGCGCGCGGCGCGCCCGGGCAGAGCTTCCGCCTCACCAACTGCACCAACCCCATCGTGGTGAACGGCGGCGCGGTGACGGGCTGCAACTTCATCGAAGAGGTCGTCCCCGTGACGGGCGTCGTCAACGGCGCGATGGGGCCGCACACGGTGACTGACGGCGTGCGTTCGGTCACCACGACGATGATGGGTAACAGCTGGGCCTTCAGCTTCCCGCGTGTGCCGGCCGGCTCGTACAACTTCGTCGCCTCGGCGCCGAACCAGCGCATCGTGCCGATGTTCATGAACCCGGTGACGGTGGGCAGCAACCCGGTGACGGGCCTCGTCTTCAACGCTACCGCGTCGCCCACGCCGCTCTTCTCGGTGACGGGCCTCGTCGACGAGGCAGGGGCGCCGCTGACGCAGACCGAGGTGCGCGCGACGGACGCCGACGGTGGCCTGGTGTCGAGCGGGCTGACCGACGGGCGCGGAGCGTACGCGCTGGCGAACGTCCCACCCGGCCAGTTCACGGTGGCGCCGTTCAAGCCGGGCTTCACCTTCGCGCCGATGAGCCGGCTGGTGGAGATCGACGGCGGGAACGTGACGGGTCAGGACTTCGGCGTCCTGGGGGCCAACGCGCGGCCCTTCATCGTGGTGCCTCCGTCGGCCACGCCCATTCCCATCGTCGGCACCACCGCGGACCTCTTCGTGCTGGCGGACGACCCCGCGCCCGGCAGTGAAGCCGACCTCACCTACACGTGGACGCGCCCGTTCGGCCCCGCCCCGGTGACGTTCCCGAACAACGCGAACAACGGCGCCAAGAACGTCACCGTCACCTTCACCCGCGCCGGCGCGTACGGCTTCCGGGTGACCGCGACGGACCTGGGGAACCTCTCCGTCACCGCCGACCTGTCGGTGGTCGTCGTCGCCACGCCCACCAGCGTCAGCATCTTCGGCGCGCCCACCACGCCGGTGAACGTCGGAGACTCACGCCAGTACTTCGCCTCGGCCACCGACCAGTTCGGCCAGCCGCTCGACACGGGTGAAGACATCGAGTGGTCGGTCGACGGCATGTGCGGCGCGGTGAGCCCCACGGGACGCTTCACCGCGACGGGGGCGGGCATGTGCACGCTGACGGCGAGCGTGGGCGGGCGGGCCGCGACCCAGATGATTCGCACCGAGGTCGGCCCGGTGCCGCGCATCACGATGGGCCCGACCGTCACGCCGAGCCCCGTCGACGGCGCCAGGGCGACCGGCACTGTCACCGCGACGGACGACGAGGCCGAGTCGAAGCTCACGTACACCTGGGGCGCGGCGAACCCGCCGGCACTGGTGACGTTCTCGCCCAACGGCACGAACGAGGCGAAGTCGACGCGCATCACCTTCGCGGCGCCGGGGCAGTACACGCTGCGGGTCGACGTCAAGGACGAGCGCGACCTCACCGTGACGGGCTTCGTGACGGTGACGGTGCGGCCGGGGCTGGCCTCCATCGCGGTGACGCCCGGCGCCGTCACGCTGGCCCCCTCGGGCACGCAGACGTTCTCGGTGTCCGGCAAGGACTTCGCTGGAGCAGACGCGCCGGTCGGCAGCTGCACCTGGGCGGCGAGCGCAGGCTCCATCGACGGAAGCGGCGCCTTCACCGCGCCGGCTGAAGCGGGCTCGGCGACGGTGACGGCGACGTGTGGGCTGTTCGAAGCCACCGCGGCCGTCACCGTGCAGGCGTCGGGCGCGGGTGGTGGGCAGGGCGGCGGTGGGGCTGGCGGCGGCGGCACCATGGAGCCTCCGAAGGGCTGCGGCTGCTCGGGCTCCGAGGGTGCGGCGCTCGTGCCAGCGCTGGCGGTGTGGCTCCTGCGCCGGAGGCGGGAAAGGCGCTCGAGCCGCGAGGTGACGTCGCGCGGGGGAAACGACTGCGCCGGGGCATCATGCTGTTTTACCGCTGACTCACCCGCGTCGAGCGGCCCACGCGCGTCCGGTCCCTGGCGCGAGCGCAGTGCGGCAGCGGTGCTGGGCGTTGCGGTGGTGATGACGGCGCTCTTGACGGGCTGCAGCGGCGGAACGTCGGCGACCGAGCCGTCAGAGCCGTCCGTGGCGTCGACGCAGCAGGCGCTCGGGGAAACGGTCGGCGGCCTTCCGGCAGACCAGGAGCGCATGCTCCACGTCCTCATGAACCAGGCGCGCGTCTCGGCGCGCACGCCGAACAACGACATGTGCGGCAACTACACCGCCGAGCTCGGCGCCGACGTCAGCCGCATTCCCCTCGTGTACTCGCCAGAGGCGAACACCGGCGCCCGCTTCTCGGCGCGCAACATGTCCGAGTTCGGCTGCTTCCAGAACGAGAGCTGCTGCGAGGTGGGTGATGCGGGCTCTGGCGTGGGCTGCATCGGGCCGGCGAGCTGCACGGGCACGATGTGCGGGCAGACGTGCGACGCCGGCGTCGGCCAGACGGCCCAGGCGCGCTACGCGCTGTTCGGGTTCACTTCGCTCTCGGCCAGCAGCGTGTCGCGCGGGCAGGCGGCGGCGTTCGACCTGTGGTGCGACTTGATGCGCTCCGGCCAGCAGCGCGCGCTCATCTACGCCGACGCCGGCACCCAGTTCGCCGCGGGGCAGTTCCAGTCGACGGGCACCATGTGCACCATGCCGTACTGGGCGCTCGCGTTCGGCCGTGGCCAGGTGACGGTGCCGCGCATTCCCGCCGCGAGCGCGATGCACCCGCCGCCGAACCCCGGCAACACGAGCCAGCTCTGGTTCGCGGCGAATTACTACGACGCGAGCCGCAAGCGCCCCCAGCGCGCCGCCGTCGTGGTGGCCGGCCACTGCTTCGACATGGACCGCGCGTGGGGCACCGACTTCAACGGCACCTGGGAGACGCGCTTCCCCGACCCAGACGTGCTGCCGAACGGATGTCACCCGTACTACTTCCTGTTCACCGACGGCGACGGCACGCGGCACACGTACCCGAGCGTGGGGAGCCTGCAGGTGGCCGTCGGCGTCGACCAGAACTGTCCCGGGCCGTACGACCCGGGTCCCCAGACGCCGGCCGACTGCGAGACGAACGAGCCGCAGTGCCCCGAGGGTGAGCGCCGCGCCTGCTACACGGCCGACACCAACACCCTGCGCGCGGGTGAGTGCCGACAGGGGACGCAGATCTGCCGCAACGGCTTCTGGGGCGCGTGCCGCGATCAGATCAGCCCCTTCCCCGAGGTGTGCGACGGCCTCGACAACGACTGCGATGGGCAGATCGACGAGGGCAACCCCGGTGGTGGCGCGAGCTGCTCGGTGTTCGGTGAGTTCGGCGCGTGCCAGGCCGGAGAGCGGCGCTGCCTCGCGGGCCGCCTGTCGTGCGTCTCGACCACCCGGCCGGCGACCGAGACGTGCAACGGGCAGGACGACGACTGCGACGGCGTCATCGACGACGGCCTGGGCCAGTCCACCTGTGGAGAGGGCCTCTGCTACCGCCTGGTGACCAACTGCGTGAACGGCGTGCGCCAGACGTGCGACGCCGGCACGCCGCAGCCCGAGGTCGACGACGGCCGGGACAACGACTGCGACGGCCGCATCGACGAAGACTTCGACTGCCGGAACTTCCTCCCCGATGGTGGGGTGCGGCCCAAGCCCTCCCGCTCGGTGTACCTGGGCCCCGGCGCGCTGCCGACGCGGCCGTGTCAGGAGGGCACCGTGTCGTGCAACGTGAACGACGGCGGCTGGTTCGTCGCCTTCGCGGGCAAGATTCCGACGCCCGAGGTCTGCAACAACCAGGACGACGATTGTGACGGCCTGCAGGAGCAGGCGCGCGAGACGCAGGCGCTGCTGGGTGTGGACCGCTGCGGAGAGGGCACCTGCACGGTGAAGAGCCTCACCACGTGCATCGCTGGCCAGACGCGCACGTGTTCTCCAGGCGCCGCCGGCGCCGAGGTGTGCAACGGGCTCGACGACGACTGCAACGGCACCATCGACGACAACTGCACCTGCCGCGAAGACGAGCCGCGCTCCTGTTACACGGGGCCGTCCGAGACGCGTGACGCAGGCGTCTGCAAGGTGGGTACACGGACCTGCACGATGGGCCGCTACACGCGCTGCGTGGGTGAGGTGAAGCCCTCGCAGGAGCTGTGCAACGGCCTCGACGACGACTGCGATGGGCAGGTGGACGAGCAGTGCGTCATGGGGACTGGTGGTGGCGCTGCAGGTGGGGCCGCGACGGGTGGTGGCGCCGCGGCAACGGGAGGCGGCGCGACGGGTACGGGCGGCGGAGAAGGTGGCGCAGGCGGCGGCACGATGGAGCCTCCGCGCGGCTGTGGCTGCTCGGGCACTTCGGGGCCGCTCGTCGCGTGCCTCGGGGCCCTCGCTGTGCTCGGCCGCCGCCGCCGGGGCTCAGCTTCGCGCTGACTGGAGCCGAACGGCGCTCCATCGAAGAAGCGGACGCGTCGTGACGAGGCGGCCACAGTCGCGAGGCGCGTCCCCGAACACGTGAGCCTTCCGTGTGCTGGGACTCGAGCGCGTCGCCGACAGCCTCGAGACGTCGGACGCGGGCTTCAGGGAAGCGCCCGTCGCGCGTCTCCCGGAGCGCTTCGAGCCGGCGCTCGACCTGGGAACCCGCGTGCGCCGGTTCGGAGCGACGCCGAACCCGCCGCCGTCGCTCCCCGTGGCGCCACCGCCCGGAGAGGCTGGGCTCGCGCGCGGCGGGTGAAGCCGAGCGGCACGTGATGGCCTCCGCCGGCCTCTGGCTCACCGTGAGGCTGCGTTCCACCAGCCTGCGCGCACCCTCGTCGGGCGTGCGCTGCTGCAATGACGTGTGCACGGGCGCACGATGAGCTTCGAGACGACGAGGCGATTCCATCGAGTTTGCACCGGGCGCGCCCGGCTGGTGTCCTCCAGGACATGGAGCGACGGCTGGTGGCTCAGACCCCCACGGCGCGGTTCTGGCGCGCGACCCTCGAAGGCGACCTGATAGTCATTCGCAGCGGGCCAACCGGCACCCCGGGAACGCAGAGCCGGATTCCGTGCAAGAGCCGCGAGGCCGCCGAGAAGACCCTCGAGGCGCTCGTCGCCCAGCGGCTCCGCGATGGCTTCGTCGAAGAGGCGGCCGCGGCTCGGGGCGGCCAGGTGCTGACCCACGCGCAGGAGCGCGAGCTGCTCGCCGACGATCCCACCCGGTGGCTCGTCTTCGCCGACCAGCTCATCGAGCTCGGAGATGGTGTGCGGGGGGCGTTGATCGGGCTCCAGGTCGAGGCGGCCCGGCGCAAACGCGGCAGCATTGGCAAGGTGAAGGCCTTCATCCGCGAGCACTACGACGAGCTGGTCGGCGAGCACCTCGCGGCGTTTCACAAACAAGCCTCGGTCGAGTGGGCCTTCGGCTACGCGCGCGCGGTGAAGCTCTGGGCCGGGCCGTACTCGGTGCCGATCTCGGAGGTGCTGGAGACGGCGCTCAACAGCCCGGCCTCGAGGTTGTTCTTCACGCCGCAGCAGCTGACGGGCGTGTCGGTCGAGGCCTGGGCGGCGGCCATCAGTCGGTTCCTCGCGCACCCCGGCATCACCACCCTCGAGCTGAGGCGCATTCGGAGCGGCGCCGAAGTGCTGGAGGCGCTGGGCGAGCGGGTCAAGGTGCTCCGGAACCTGGTCTTGATCGGCACCCCCGCGACGGAGGTGGGCCGCCTGCGCTCTCTGGTGCCGTCCCTCAAGGGCGCCCGAATCCACGCGCCCGAGAGCGCCGCGTTGGCCCGGGCGTTGACTGCCCTCGGCCTCGACGCCGAGGGACCCGACGAGGCGACGGTGGAGAAGCAGGCCAGAGCGCGCGCGGCGCGGGCCGAACGAGCGAGGACCGCACAGCGAGGGACGAGGCCGAGTACTACGACGACGTCGTCGAGTAGGCGTCGACGCCGGGCTCCGGCTCGAGCCTCGGGTTCGGCTTACCGCCCCGGGAGCAGCGCGCCCCAGTCCTTCACCACGCCCGGCTGCAGCGCTTCGGCCACCTCGGCTGCAGGCATCGCGGGCGCCACGCCCTTCGGCCCGACGCTCGGCCACTCGGTCGCGCGGCGTCGCCCGTCGACCGTGCGCCGCGCCTCGTACGGCTTGACGCCCACCTCGGCGAAGGCGCGCTTCCACGCCGCGAAGGTGCCTCCAGCGCGATGCGCCGCGAGCGCCGCGAGCCCACCCTCGGGCCCGCTCTGCGCGAGCAGGTACTCGACCCAGGCCCACCGGGCGCTCGTCGGCCTCAGCTCCGCGCGCCCCTTGAGGCCCTTGCGAATGCGCGCGAGCCGCGACTCGATGACGTCGATGCCGGCGAACGGCGCGCCATCGAGCGGCGTGTTGCGCTTGGCCGCGAAGGGCGCCACCCCGAGCGCCACGGGCAGCACCTTCGCCAGCTCGAGCGTGAAGCGCACCAGCTCGTCCACGTCGTCGTCCGTCTCGTGGGGCAGGCCGACGACGTTGTACACCTTGAGCCGACGCAGGCCCGCCTCCTTCGCCAGCCGTGCCGCGTTGAGCAGTTGCGTCTCGGAGTGTTTCCGGTCGACGAGGTCTCTCATGCGCTGGCTGGCGCCATCGGAGGCCACGGTGAGCACCTGGGCGCCGCCACGCTTGAGGGCTGAGACGAGCGGCAGCGTGAGCCGGTCAGCCCGCAGCGACGACACCCCCACCTGGCGGCCCGCCCCGACGATGGTGTCGAGCAGCTCGACGATGCGCGGGTGGTCGGTCACCGCCGCCCCCACCAGGCCCACCCGTCTGGCCGAGTCTGGAATCAGCTCGAGCACGCGCTCCGGCGGCACCGTGCGCATGCCGCCGTTCGTCGTGCGGCGCATCACGCAGTAGTGGCACCCACGCGAGCAGCCGCGCTCGGGCTCGATGAGGAACATGTTCGTCAGCTCGGTGTTCGGCGTGACGATGACGCTGCGCGCGGGCAGCCGCTCGTCGCCAGCCTTCGCCACCGCGAAGCGCGTCGACTCGGGCGAGCGCCCCGGCACGCGGAAGCCCGGCATCAGCGCGAGCCGGCCCAACAGCGAGTCCCTCGACGTCGCGCCCTCGAGCTCGTGCAGGAGCTGGTGAATCGTGTCTTCCGCCTCGCCCTGAAGCAGCACGTCGACGAAGGGCTCGAGCGGGTCGGGGTTCGAGAAGGTGAGGGGGCCTCCGGCGATGACGAGCGGGTGCTCGGCGGTGCGGGCTTCCCGAAGCACCGGCAGGCCCGCCAGCTCGAGCAGGGTGAAGAGGCCGGGCAGCTCGAGCTCGTACGCGACGGAGAAGGCGATGACGTCGAACGCGTGGAGCGGCCGATGCGTCTCTTCGGACACCGGCGGCAGCCTGGCGCGCGTCCACGCCTCGACGTCGTCAGGCAGGAAGACGCGCTCGGGTGCGGCGCCCTCGTGGAGGAACACCTCGCGGGCGATGGCCTGGAAGCCCAGGCTCGACATGCCCACGTGGTAGGGGCTCGGGTACGTCATCGCCACGCGCAGCGGCGCGTCCTTGTGCAGCGAGCCCACCTCGGCGGCGGTCCGCTGGGAGAGCTGGTCGATGAGCGCCTGTCGCGTCGCCACGGGCGGCGGCCCTTACCCCACAAGGGCCCGGGAACGGAAATCGCGGCCCCGTCAGGGCAGGGCTGGCAGGCCAGGCTTCGTCACGTCGACGGTGGGCACGCAGAAGCCGATGGTGGTGTCGCAGACGGGCTTGAACGCCGGGTTGAGGCCCGACACGGTGGACACGCCCGCGTCGAGGTCGATGGCCGTCGCGCACTGGGTGTCCCGCGCACACGCCACGGCGGGAAAGAACGCCACCACGTCGGACACGGTGGTGCACGCGCCCTCGACGCGGGTGAGGGTCGCCGTGAACGCGCTGCCCGGGACGTCTGGCGTGGTGATGACGCTCACGTCGCTGAAACTGAGCCGAACGTCGAGCGCGGGCAGCACCGCCGAGCCGCCATCGACGAGACGAAGCGACTCCGCACGAAACGACTGCTCCGCCACCAGCGAGCCCGTCGCAGGGCAGCGGCCGGCGGTGGGCTCTGCCGCGAAGGGGCCCACGGCGGTGCGGTGCGCTCCGGTGGGATCGCCCGGGTCCACCCGCTTCACGGGATCAGCCACCGGCACGCAGGCATTTCCGCCATCGGCGCTGCACGTCTCGCAGCGGGGCTGGGGGTCGCCCTCGAGCGCGGCCTGGCAGTCATTGCGGGCGTCGGTGTTCGCCGTGAAGACGCGCCCCTCGGCGAGATCGTCGAAGCGCTGCGCCCGCAGGCCGAGCGAGGGCCCGCCGTCGCCGAGCCCCGAGAAGGCCTGCACGCCGAGACGCATGACGGCCAGAGGCTCGACGCCCGTGCAGGTGCCCGACGTCTCTCTCGTCGTGAGGCGCGCGAGGTACGCCGGCGTGGAGCCCTGGGTCGCCACCACCTGACAGGGCGGCGGCTGGGTGGCGCACCCGGCGAAGACGAGGAAGGCGGACGCGGTGACGAGGTGGCGCATCGGGAAGAGCCTCGAGCGAAACGTCAGAAGGACAGCTTCACGCCGAGCCGCACCGAGAGCGGCTGTTGGTACAGCGTGGGCTGCTTGAAGTTGGGGTTGAGGTCGGCCGCCGAGACGGGCGAGAGCCCCTGCCCCGTCTGCTTCTGCAGCGCCGTCACGCAGGTGGGGTTGTTGCCCGAGAGGCAGGCCGCTTCCTGCGGGTCGGCGCCCGGGGGCAGGTTGGCCGGTGTGACGGCGGCGGTGGAGAACCGCTCCGACACCTCGACGGCCTCTTGCACGTTGAAGAGGTTGAAGACGTCGAGGGTGACCTGCATCGACTGCGAGCTGCCCAGCTTCCACAGCACCCCGGCGCGCGCGTGGACGGTGTGGAGCCACGGCGTGCGGCCGCCGGAGCCGCGCGGCAGCACCGACGTCGCGTCGAGCCCCACCAGCGGGTGCTGCGCCAGATAGCTGATGGGCCGCCCCGACGAGCCCTCGTACCCGAGGCCTGCCAGCACGGTGACGTCGCTCGTGACCTCGAAGTCCTTTGCCACGTACGCACGAATGAGGTGTGTCTGATCGGCTGGCAGCGCGCCTGCCTGGTTGGCCGTCACCGACTGCGTGTCGAAGGCCTGGGTGAAGCCCGGCGCGACCTGGCCGGTCTCTGGCCGAATGAAGCCGGCGTAGTTCCCTGACAGGCTCGACAGCGTGTAGCTCGACTGCACGAGCCAGCCGTCGGAGAAGGCGCGGCTGACGAAGAGGGTGCCCGCGAAGAAGCGGCGGTCGGCGCGGGGCAGGCCCGACGCGAGGCCCGAGCCGGGGTTGCCCAGGAAGCGGGTGGCGCCCTCGTCGGCCGAGGTGTCTTCGACGGCGTTGAAGAGCCAGCTGTGCGTGCCGATGAGGCCCACGCGCAGGTTGGCGAAGACCTCGTACTCGAGCCCCGCGGTCAGCTCGCCCTTCGTCATCGGGCGCAGCGAGGGGTCCACCACCGAGCGGCCCGCGGCGAGCCGCACCGTGTCGGGCGAGGGCGCGAGCGGGTCGCTGGAGAGCGGCAGCGCGTTCGCCTCGTCCGTGCAGGCCACTCGGGCGTTGGCCGGGTCTCCGACGGGGTCGCACGAGGTGCGGGTGCGCACGGTCGGCGCTCCGTTGAGCGCGCGGTCGGCGAGCGCGAGGGGCAGCGCCTGCTGGTACACCGCGTAGTTGCCGAAGAGCCGCGAGCGGCCCTGGTTGGTGAAGTCGTAGACGAAGCCGACGCGCGGCGAGAGCACGTGGTTGAGCGCGAGGCCCAGGCGGCCGGCGGCGTCGAACAGCTGCTGCGAGTCGTAGCGGAGGCCCGCGTTCACCGTCACCGCGTCCAACAGGCTCCACGAGTCCTGCAGGAAGGCGCCGGTCGACAGCTGGCTCGCCGACGAGCGCGCGGCCACCAGCGGCACCAGCGCGTCCGGCCCGATGAGGCGCGCGTTGGACTCGGCGTCGAGGGGGCTGTCGACCGGCCCGGTGCCCGTCAGCGCCACTCCACCAGACAGCGCGCGGGTGGAGCGCGCCTGGGTCCAGTCCACGTCGACGCCAGCGCGCGCGACGTGGTGACCGAGCGCGCGGAAGAGGAACGCCACGGAGCCCCGCCCCTGCAGCCGGTCGGCCTGCGAGGACTCGAGGAGGCCGGGGCCTCCGAAGGTGTACGCGGCGCCGCTGCCCGTCACCGGGCACGCCATGACGAAGCGGCTGGTGTCGCGGAACGTCACGCGGCGGGTGGCGACGAAGCCGGCTGGCTCGCAGAGGTCGGCCACCTCGGGCGGGAGCGTCTCGAACTCCCGCAGCGACAACGGGCGCTCGGAGCGGAACGTCGTCTGCGGAGCGCCGGCCGCGCCGGTGGTGCTGCCCAGCCTCGAGCCATCGGCCGGCAGGCGGGCCTGCTCGGTGCGGTTCCAGCCCACCGTAGCGTCCACCAGAATCCGCTCGTCGAGGAAGCGGCCGGCGTACCGCAGCACCGCCGACGTGGTGTCGGTCGTCGTCAACGCGCCCGAGGGGCTGAGCGCCTCGAAGGCCGGCGCGGTGCGCTGCTGATCGCTCCCGAACACCGAGAGCGACAGCGTCTGCGTGGGCGCCATGCGCAGCGTCAGCTTGCCGAGCCAGGTGAACGCACGCCGATCGTCGAAGCGCGAGGCCTGCGCGAGGCGCTCGGAGCGGATGTTCCCCGAGTCGTCGTACAGAAAGTCCTGCCCATCGTCGGTGAGGAGGAAGCGGTTGACGGTGCGGGTGACGCGCTGGCGATCGACGCCCTGCGCGACGCCGCCGTATAACCAGAGCCTGTCCTTGATGATGGCGCCTCCGAGATCGGCGCCGAAGTCACCGGTGTTGTGGCGGCGGGCGTCGAACGCGAGCGACGAGCCCTGGGTGCGCAGCGGCTGCCCGGCAGCGGTGAAGACGCCGGGCCACCACGAGCCCCACACCGAGCCGCGGGTGGTGTTGGAGCCCGACTTCGTCACCACGTTGACGAGGCCTCCGGTGCCGCGGCCGAACGCGGGTGACAGGCCGCCCGTCGCGACGTTCACCTCTTCGAGGAACTCGAGCGGCAGCTGCACCCCGCCGAGGCCGACGCCAGAGCGCAGCGCGCCCGTGAGGGGGTCGTTCACCTGGAGGCCGTCGACGAGGTACAGGTTCTCGGTGGCCTGACTGCCATTGAAGCCGGAGCCGAAGCGGTCGACGGACGCCTGGGGCGCGGCGCGGGCGAGATCTTCGAAGGTGCGCAGGCCGGTGACCGACGGCGTCAGCAGCGGCACGCGCTCGAGGAAGCCCCCGGTGACGCTCAGGCCCTGCTGGGGCGAGGCCACGTCGACGCCCGGTGGTGGACCGACCGGCAGCACCTCTTCGGCCAGCTTGCCGTCCGGGTGGAGCTGCACGGAGAGGCGCAGCGTGGTGTCGAGGCGCAGCACGGCCTCTCCACGCGTGAGCGGCCGGAACGAGGGCTTCTGAAAGTTCAAACGGTACGCGCCGGGGGGCAGCTGGGTGAGGCGGTAGAAGCCGTCGGCGTCGGTCTTCGTGGTGCGCGGCTGGTCGAGCGCGGCGCTGCTCACCGTCACCACGACCTCGGGCACGGGGGCGCCACTGACGACGTCGGTCACCACGCCGGTGAGCGTCGCGCCGTCCTGGGCCAGGGCCACCAGGGGCAGCAGCGAGACGAGGCAGGTGAAGAGCGCGCGCGACGAACGAGCCATGACGCCCCCTTAAGCCCAAACGGCCGGTGGCTGAACGGCGAACGTCAGGCTTTGGGCAGCTCGCCCGCGACGGGCACGTCGACGATGTCGAGGCGGCTCTCGAGGGCGCGCTCGAGCCACAGCACCTGGCCCTTGTCCTTGAGGCCCTTGACGAGCTTCACGCGCCGACCGTCGCGGAGCATCGCGCTCAAGTCGTAGGAGAAGACGCGCCCCCCGTTCTTCGTGTTGCGAACGACCTCTTCTCCGTACAGCTGCGCGAGATCGGCGCGGGTCCACTGGCCGCCGCCGGGCGCCGGAACGGGCCCGTGCTTCACCTGCAGCACGCCCTGCTCGAGGGTGATGTGGGTGCTGTTCAACAGCTGCGAGACGACGGTGTACGCGAGGAAGAGGCCCACGCCGGCGTGGAGCGAGCCGAAGGCGGCCATCACCCACTCGCCCGTCGCCAGGGCGATGGAGAACCACACCACCATGAAGCCGTTCCAGAAGACGGCGAAGAAGGCGAGGAAGGCGACGCCGAGCGAACGCCAGCGCCAGGACACCGAGAAGCGGCCGCCGCTGTCGTTCACCTGAAACGGCTCGGGCAATGGAATCGCAGGGCGCGGCGGAGGCGGACGCGTCAGCGCCTCGAGCCGATCGTCGGTCGCCGCCGAGCGCGTGCGCAGGTCCATCACCGCGCCGCAGTCGCCACAGGTGGCGATGCCGAGCGAATGGTCGACCTCACTGGAACGAAACGACCGGCCACACGATGGACAGGCGAGCAGATTCACGGGGCGGCGATGCTACCCAAGCCCCCCACGTCTCCCAAGCCTCGGCCGAGTCCCTCACCGCACGGCAAGGTCGATCGCGTAGTCACCCTTCGCCTTGGTGGGGGGCTCCCAGCCCTTCCCCTGCAGGTCGTTGTCCCGAAGAATGCGCTGCACCTCGTTGCCGCGCGCGGCCGAGAGGTCCTGCGTCGCCTTCTTCACCATCGTCCACACTTCCTGCGCGGTGTTGAGGTCGTCGACGAGGGCGGCGTGGCCGGTGACGGGCTGGCCCACGTTGGTGCCGGCGAACGGCTTGAAGTCGAGCGTCTCGAGCAGCTCGGGCGACAGCGGAATCTCGCTCTTCGTGTCCGCGGCGAACTGGGCCACCTCGGTGAGGAAGGCGTTGCGCTCGCTCTCGGGCAGGCGCGCCTGCTGCCGGTACCAGGCCTCGATGCCGGCCCGGTCGTTGGGCTGGAGCGCCGGGTTCTTCTTCACCGCGAAGCCCGCCAGCGTGCGAATGGCATCTTCCTGCTCGCCGAGCGGCCGCAGCACCCGGTTGAAGTCGATGGGGCTGCCCTTCGAGCGCGCGAACGCGTTGAGCTCGTCGATGAAGGCCTGCTTGGGCGCGCCGGTCTTCGCGTTCTCGGTGGCGAACCACTTCTCGAAGGCCGCCGCGTCACCTGCCGACAGCCCGGGCAGGTTCTTCGACAGCGCGTAGTCCATCATCACGCCGGCGGCCGCGCCGTTGAGCGCGTACTGCGCCTTGCGAATGGCGCTGGTGTACCCGGCCTCGGCCTCGAGCTCGATCTGAATGTCGTTGCTGATCATCGCGCCCGTCATCTTCGAGGCGTCGAGCGGGCGGCGGCTGGTGCGCTCCTGGAACGAGAGGCCCTGGCCCACCTTCGCGTCGTAGAACTCGGTGTAGTCCATCGAGCCGATGATGAAGTTCCACGACTGCGGGTTGATGCCGAGCGCCTGCTGCCGGTAGTTGTTGAACCAGATGGCCTGGCCCCAACCGCCGGAGCCCTCGACCATGCGGTGCAGCACCTCGGCGTGCGCCGCCACCAGGTTCTTGCGGAGGTCCTGGGCCACCTTCGTCTTGTCGGTCGCCTGGCCCAGCGGGCTGTTGCGCAGGCTGGCGCCGAGCTCGGCGAGGAAGGCGTCTGTGTTGGGGCCGGCGAGCTGCGCGTCGAACTCCTTCAAGAAGCCGCCGAACGTCTGCTGCTTCGTCAGCTCGGGGTTCAGCTTCACCGGCGAGGCGAACTGGGCCTCGGTGAGCTCACGAAGCTGGTTCACGCCCACGCCGATGTTCTGGAGCAGGTTCGTCTTGTCGCGCCCATCGGCCATGTCGACGATCTTCTTCGCGGCGGCGACGTAGGTGGCGGGCTGGCCCGCGGTCGCGCCGTTGCGCTCGGCCCACGACATGAAGCGCGCCGTGGCGGCCTTGGTTCGCATGAAGTCGCGCACGTCGGTGGCGCTGCCCGCGTCACGCACCGCGCGGTCGGTGTTGCCGCCGATGGCGCGCTGGAGCTGATCGACGTTCTCGGCGAAGCCGTCGTACTGGCCACGAATGGCGTCGGCCACCACGCGCTGGAGCTTCGCGTCCTGCTTGCCCGAGATGGGCTGCCCCGGCCACAGGCGGTCGACGAGCGCCTTGTCGACGGTGAGGTTCGGGTCGACCTGCTTGAGGCCCTCCGTCGCGGCGGCGACGATGGCCGAGCGGTCGAGCAGGCCATTCGCTTTCGCGAGCAGCTCGGCCTTCGAGGGCTGGCCATTATTGGCGGCGAAGTCGGGCGCGGCGGTGATGAGCTCGACGAGCTCCTTGATGCGCGGCTCGCCCGAGTCACGGAAGGCCGACACGAGCGCCGACTGGTCGGTCTCGTCGAGGTGGAACCGCCCGCGGATCTGCCGGGCCACGGCGCCGGCCTCCATGGCCAGCACGTTCGTCTCACCGCCGACGTTGTCGGTGATGCCCTTCTGCACGGCCACCCGGTACATGCTGGCCGCGGCGGGCGCGACGCTGTTCGAGCCGTTCCACCCCCAGGCGGCGTTCAGCTTCCCCGTCGCGGCGGACTCGAGCAGCGTGTCGAAGATCTGCTGGTTCGCGCTGTCGGTGCGGCTGTCGATCTTCCGCGCGTGCTTGGTGCCGGCGGCGTCGATGGCCGTGCCTTCCTTCATGCCGATGAGCACGCGGGTGCCCTCGAACGGGTCGCGGTCGGAGCCGTACCGGATGCGCGCCCGGTACATGAGGTCGGCCTTCTGCAGGTCCTTCGTCAGCTTGCCCGTCGACAGGTCCTTCTTCGCCATGAAGGTGTCGAAGAAGAAGTCGCGGCCGATGGCGACGCGGGGTTGCCCGTTGCTGGGGTTCACCTCGTAGCTGCGGCTGTCGAGCGTGAAGGACACGTAGGGGTTCGCGCGGCGCAGCGCGTGGGCGTCGCTCTCCCAGCTCATCTCTTCGAGCGGCACGGTGCCGACGGTGAGCCCGGCCACCGCGCGCGAGCGCTGCAGATCGTTCAGCGAGTTCGTCGCCAGCGCGACCGTCTCGGCCGTCGACAGCCCGGTGATGACGCGGGTGTCTTCGACCTCTTCGCCGTCGCGGCCGTAGGTGACGGGCGCGTTCTTGAGCGTCTCGGCGCTCATGTGCGGAATGCCCGCGAGGTCGACCACCTTCGGCTCGATGATCTGCAGCGTCACGCCGTCGATGGCCATGGTGGCCTCGGGCTTGAGCCGCGCGGCCTTGCCGAACTCGGTGGTGCTGGCGGCGTAGTTGAAGCGGTTGCCGTCATCCATGCCGAGCGCTTTGGCGAGCGACGAGCCCTTCGAGAAGTCGAACAAGTCGCCGGGCTTCACCTTGCCGCCGTTGACCACGTCGTCCATCGCCTGGACGAGGTCGGCCACGTACGCGCGTACGGGCTGGTTGGCAGCCGTGGCCTGGGCCTGGAGCTCTTTCATGGCGGCCTTCAGGCTCGCGCCGTCCTTCACCACCTTCGCGCCGGCGCCGTCGCCGATCTTCAGGCTCACGCCCTTCGTCTCGAGCTCCTTGCCGACGGCGTCGAACCAGGCCGAACGATCGGACTTGTTGAACAGGTCAGGCCGGAACTGAACGCCGCGCTTCACCGTGATGCTGGGCATGCTTCCCCCGATGGGTTGAATGACAATTGAGTGTCGGTCTTGTCACGACACCGCGACTGGCTCAACTGCGCAGCACCATTTTCTCCCATGGGCTCGACGCCGCCGCCGGGCTCGATTCGCCGCCTCGGCGCGGCTAGAGGCGCGTCATGCGCAACACCCTGTGGGACGCCGTCGGCGACACGCCGCTCCTCCGCCTCGCTTCGCTCTCGCAGCGCACGGGCTGTGAGCTCTTCGGCAAGGCCGAGTTCATGAACCCGGGCGGGAGCATCAAGGACCGCGCGGCCAAGGGCATGATCCGCGACGCCGAGGCGAAGGGCCTGCTCAAGCCCCAGGCCACCATCGTCGAGGGCACGGCCGGCAACACCGGCATCGGGCTCGCGGTGCTGGGCATCGAGCGCGGCTACCGGGTGGTGGTGACGATGCCCGACAACCAGGCGCGCGAGAAGTACGAGTACCTCGAGTCGATGGGGGTCGACGTGCGCAAGGTGCCGGTGGTGCCCTTCGTGAACCCGGCGCACTTCTTCCATCAGGCCAGGGCGCTCGCCGAGGCGAACGGCTGGTGGTGGGCGAACCAGTTCGAGAACCCCTCGAACGGCGACTTCCACTTCGAGACGACCGGCAGAGAAATCTGGGAGCAGATGGACGGCCGCGTCGACGTGCTGGTGGCCTCGACGGGCACGGGCGGCACGCTGGGTGGGGTGTCGCGGTACCTCAAGGAGAAGAACCCTGCGCTCGAGGTGGTGCTGCTCGACCCACACGGCTCCGGGCTGTTCTGTCACTTCACCGAGGGGAAGATCGAAGGCTCCGGCAGCTCCATCACCGAGGGCATCGGCATCATGCGGCTCACCGAGAACTTCAAGCGCGCGCGCATCGACGCCGCGCTGCGGGTGAGCGACCAGGAGATGATCGAGATGCTGTACCACCTGGCGCGCACCGACGCCCTCGTGGTGGGCACCAGCGCGGCGCTCAACGCGCGCGGCGCCTATGAGGTGGCGAAGAAGTACCGCGGCTCGGGCAAGCGCATCGTCACGTTCCTCTGCGACCACGGCAGCCGCTACGCCTCGAAGGTGTTCAACGCCGAGTTCCTGGCCTCGAAGGGGCTTGTGGAGCGGCCGCTCCCATGAGCCACCGGCTCGACGTCTTCGTCACGGCGCTCAAGGCGCGGCTGGCTCCGCTCGAGGGGGCGTACTTCACGGCGCTGCGCGATGGCTCGTTCACCCGCGAGGACTTCGTCGAGACGCAGGTGCAGTTCGCGCACGCGGTGTTCTTCTTCTCGCGGCCGATGATGGTGCTCGCCGCGCGGGTGTCGAACCCGTCGGTGCGGCTGCCGCTGCTCGCCAACGTCACCGACGAGCACGGCGAGGGCGATCTCTCGATGTCGCACGAGGCCACCTTCACGCGCTTCCTCGAGCGGCTGGGCGTGGAGCGCGACGCGCCGTGGAAGCGGCCCCTCTGGCCCGAGGTGCGGGCCTTCAACACGGTGCTGGCGGGCGTGTGCACGCTCGATGACGTGCCCACGGCGATGGCGACGCTGGGCATCATCGAAGACCTCTTCGCCGGCATCTCGGCGGCCATCGGCCGCGCCGTCGTCGACCGGGGGTTCCTCAGCGCGGACGACCTCGTGCACTACAAGACGCACGAGGAGCTCGACGAGCTGCACGCCGAGGGCTTCTACGCGCCGCTGCGCGAGCGCTTCTCCGCCGACGAGACCTTTCGTTACCAGGTGCAGCAGGGCCTCGAGCTCGGCGCGACCGTGTTCCTCGGGCTCTACCGCGGGCTGTACGAGTCGCGGGCACGGAGGGCCCGTCGGGACATGCGCGGACCGCACAGCGTCGTGGCCGGCTTCGAGTGACTTCAGTGGTGGCGTGAAGCAGCAGGCCGACCGCCAGCAGGCTGGCACCCGCTGCCTGCCCGGTGTCGGCCTGCCCCGGTCTTCGACGCACGACGTCACTTTTGTCAAGAAACCCCGGGGGGTTGCATCATGGCGTTGCGTTTGCTTGATCGGTCGCACATTGGAGGGCCGTGTCGGTACCCTCTGGCCGGGAGCACGTGGTGACGCGTCCATCGCAGACGGTTGGAGTGTGGGGGCTGGCGGGGCTGCTCTTCGCCGGGTGCCCGAACCTGGCGCCGAACCTCGACGTCGACCCGGACACCGAGGTGCAGGCGCCCTTCGCCCGCGACGCCGGAAGGCCCGTGGTGGTGACGCCTGACGCGGGGCCCGGCCCGATGGTGTGGACCGCCGCTGGAGAGAACTGCCCGCCCGAGTCGTTCGGCCGCGTCACCCTCGACGATGGCGGGGTCGAGGACACGCCCGATGGCGCGGTGGTGTTTGGCCTCTGCGTGGCGCTGCGCTCGGCGACCGGCCAGGTGCTCCTCAACCAGCGGCCCGCCTCGGGCGTGAAGTTCGAGTTCCGCGGCAGCCGCGGGCTGTCCGAGTGGGAAGGGGCGCTGCCGACCACCACCGGTCAGTACGACGTGAAGGTGATGCGCGCGAACTACGACATCTTCTACTACCAGCCGGCCGGGGTGTTCCTCACGCACGAGGGCCTCATCGACACCGGGCCCATCGACCTGCGCAACGACCAGGTGCGCCGCCTCGAGGCCACCTCGCACACGCTCGCCGGGTCGGCCCTCTTCGGAGGCCTGCCCTTCGTGCCCACCCGCGCCCCCGACGACATCGGGCTCGAGACGACCGGCGCGTCGCGCCTCAACAGCGCCGCCAACCAGCGCGTGTCCACCCAGAGCCAGGCCGGCTCGTACGAGCTGAAGCTCCTGTCGGGCCAGTTCGCGCTGTTCCTCAACGCGCCCCCGCGGGCGCTCTACGGCACCGAGCTGCGCCGCTACCTGGTGTCACCCTCCCAGCTCGTCTTCGACCGCGACCAGGCCTTCGACATCGACATCGCCACCGCGACGCTCGAGGGCGAGGTGCTGATGGACGGCATGCCGCTCCCCGACCGGCGCCCGGGCTCCGACTTCACCTTGAGCTACACGGTGCCAGGTGAGCGCACCGCCAGCGTGCGCACGCACCACGAGGGCGGCTACGAGACCATCACCGGCATGGTGCCGAAGGGGGAGTACGGCATCGGCCTGAGCTTCATCGGCGCTCCCGACCGCTCCTACCCGGCCGAGGTGTCGAACGTGCCGCTGGTGGGCGCCATCGACCTGCGCACCGACCGCCGCCTCAACGCCACCATCAACACCGTGCCCGTCGAAGGGAGCCTCAGCATCGACGGCGTGCCCGTGGTGCCCAAGCCGACCTACGCCTGGAACATGTTCATGTACGGGTTCTCGAGCGCCGCGAATTCCGACGTCTTCGTCGAGTTCCAGGTGCCGCTCGAGTCGTCGTCCTTCTCGCTGCGGACCTTCACCAACAACTACTTCATCGTGCTGCAGATGAGCGATGAGCTGGCCGAAGAGCTCGTCGACGGGTGGTTCGTCGTCGACCGGCTCAAGCCGATCATGGGCCCCGCGCAGCTGCCCATCAACATCGACACCGGGTACTACCAGGGCCGGCTCACCATCGACGGCAAGCCGCCGCCGCCCGCGGTCCCGGTGGGCACGTTCTACTTCGCCAACCGGTCGCCCGAGTACCGCAACAGCTTCTTCCTCAAGCGCGCGGTGACGGCCGAAGACGGCCAGTTCCGCGTGCGGCTCCCCCGGGGCAGCTACGACGTCTTCTTCGTCATCGATACCGACCTCTTCCCCGAGTACGCGCGGGGCTTCAGGCAGGTGGCGGCGCAGATCCTCATCGACCCCAACGCCGCGGTGAACGACGACATCCGCTACGACACCGTGCTGGTGACGGGCCCGCTCCGCGTCGGCGGCCAGGTGGTGCGAGACACCCTCGGCCGGCAGGAGGTGGGGCTCGAGCTCGAGCGCTTCGACGGGCGCACCTACAGCTGGGGCTTCTTCGGCGGCGGGCCCAACTACCGCATGCGGCTCCCGCCCGGCGAGTACAAGGACCTGCGCTTCGTCATCGAGCGCGGCGCCATCGATGGGGTGGCGTGGGGCGAGGCCGAGATGGGTGGGCGGCTCCAGGCCGGCTCGATCATCGGGCCTTCGCTCACCGGTCAGTAACCCACCTCGTTTCAAGCGCTTGGCCTCACGGGAACGGACCTGCGCCCCAGGTTGTTCGCCCTTCGTGTGTCACCGATGCAATGGCGCGTCGGGTGAGGACGTGTCGTTCGAACGGCGGTACAGTGTTGGGTAACGGGTCGGGCGCCCATGCCCGGCGGATCAGGGAGATCGAGCCATCATGTGGCAACGCTTCAAGCGGGCAATGCGCAGCTTCGTCGGCTTCTTCGTCAGCACCATCGAAGACCCCGAGCTGATCCTCGAGCAGAACATCAGGGACCTGAACGATCAGGTGCCCAAGATGAACGAGTCGATCGCCATGGTGCGGGCGAACGTCACCCTGCTCGAGAAAGAGAACGCCAGGTACAAGACCGAGGTGAACGACCTCACCGCCAAGGTGAAGGCGGCCATTCAGGGCGGGCGCGACGACCTCGCCGCCCAGTACGCAACCCGCCTGCAGATGGAGAAGGGCGCGCTGGCCCGCAACGACGCGCAGCTCCAGACGGCGCGCGCGGCCTACGACAAGGCGCTGAACGTGAAGAAGGCGTTCATGCGCGAGAAGGACAAGAAGACCGCCGAGGCGATGGCGGCCATTCGTGACGCGCGCCGCGCCAAGTGGCAGGCCAAGGTGGCCGACGCCATGGAGTCCTTCGAGGTGGCCGGCATCGACGCCACCCACGACGAGATGCTGCGCAAGGTGGAAGAGCAGACCGCCGTCAACGAGGCGCGCATGCAGATGGCGCTCGAGTCGGTCGACCACGAGCGCATCAAGATCGAAGAAGAGGCCGAGCAGCTCCAGGCCCGCGAGCTGGTAAAGCAGTTCAAGATGGAGATGGGCCTCGACAGCCCGGCGCCCGTGTCGGAGGTCTCGCAGACGGGCGAGAAGACCATCGGCAAGAAGATCGAGGTGAAGTGACGGGCCGATGCGCGGCCGTCGCGTCATCGCCACCGTGCTCTTCGTGGGCCTGGGCGTCGGGTCGCTGCTCGCGCTCCGCCTGGGCTACGTCGATCGCCTCACGGAGCGGGTGCAGGGCCGCGCCGTTCGGCTCGCGGCCGGAGACTTTCCGGCGGGCGTGACCGCGCCCGTCGACGACGTCGCGTCGATTCCCACCCGGCCGGTGCTGGTGGGGGTGGTGCCGCGCGGCACCGTGGCGCCGCTGGTGTGGGCCTCACTCAGGGACGACAAGCCGGGCCTGCTGCGCACGGCCTACGCCCTCGACGTGAAGGTGGTGACGTACGACTCCGAAGACGCCCTGCGGCGCGCGCTGGTGAAGGGCGCCGAGAACGGAGGCGTCGACCTGGCCGCGCTCTCGGTGTCCACGCTGGGCATGTCGGCCGGGCCGCTGCGTGACGCCGCGCCCCGCACGGTGCTGCTCCTGGGCCGCAGCCGCGGGCAGGACGTGCTGGGCGCCCGGGCCGGAGCCCTCGCGCCCGCCCAGCTGGCCGGCAAGCGCCTCGCCACCGAGCCGCGCAGCCCCTCGCACTACTTCGCGCTCTGGGTGCTGTCGCGGGCCGGCCTGTCGATGCGCGACGTCACCTGGGTGCCCCTCGAGTCGGCCTTTCAGGCGGGCCAGGCGCTGCGCGACGGGAAGGCCGACGTGGCCGCGGGGTTCGAGGGCGACGTGCACCCGGCCGTCCGAGAGCTCGGTGGAAGCCTGGTGTCGACGACGGCCGACGCGCCGCACCTCGTCGCCACCGTGCTGGTGGCCCGCGGCGACTTCGCGGCCCGCTTCCCGGACGCGGTGCGGCGGCTGTTGCGCGGGGTGCTCGACGCGAACGCGCAGGTCGTCAAGGCACCGGAAGAGGCGGCGCGCGCGTTGACGGCGGTAGCGCCCGCGCTGGGCGACCCGACCGAGGCCATTCTCGCGGCGCCGCCCGCCACCACGAGAGAGAACCTCGCCTTCTTCGGGCTGACGGGCGAGGCGCCGGTGACGTACGCCGAGCTCTACCAGTCGGCGGTGGCGCTCTCGGTGAAGCTGACCGGCACCGGCAGCGCGCCCAGCGCGGAAGAGACTGCGGACCTGGGGGCCCTCAAGTACGTTTCGGCGACGCAGCGCCCCTGACGACGAGGCCGAGAAAAGCCGCCGTGACGACGAAGAAGAAGCCCAACTACCTCAAGGCCGCGCTCCTGATGCCAGCGAACCTCTTCGCCCTGGTCGCGGGCGGGGTGGCCTCGCTGGTGGTGGGGGACTGGGTGCCGCTCGCCGCGGCCGCGGGCGCGTCGGCGGCCTACCTCACCTTCCTCTCCACGGTGCCGTCGTTTCGCCGGGCGGTGCGCGCCAACTCCGAGGCGCAGACGTCGCCAGACGTGGCGAGCCCCGAGGAAGAAGAGGCGCTGCTCCAGGAGCTCGCGCCCAGCCAGAAGGAGCACTACGCGCAGCTCCAGGCGCTCAAGGCCCGCATCCTCGACGAGTACGGCAAGCTGCCGGGCGGCGGGGTGCTGCAGGCCTCGAGCGAGCTGCGGCTCGACGCGCTCCTCACCTCGTTCCTGCGGCTGGTGGCCACCTTGAACAGCTACCGCAAGTTCCTCTCGGCCGCCGACAAGCGCGCCATCGAAGAGGAGCTGTCGGCCCTCTCGGCCGAGGTCGAGCAGGAGACGAACGAGCGGCTGAAGGAGGTGAAGGCGAGGCGCGTCGACATCCTGAAGAAACGGCTGGCCCGCTTCGTACAAGCCGACGAGAGCCGGGAAGTGGTGAGCCATCAACTCGCGAGCATCGAGGACCTCTTGCGCCTGACCCACGAGCAGTCCATCGCCATCAGAGACCCACAGGTCGTCACCCGGCAGCTCGACGCGCTGTCCGCCGAGGTGGCGGCCACGGAAGAGACGGTGCGCGACATGGAGTCCTTCATGCTGGTGACCGAGGAGCTCTCGTCGACGCCCGGGGCGCAGGCCGTGAAGGTGCGCTCGTGAGGGCGTCGCGCCTCGGCGCCCTGGTGGCGCTCGTCCTCGTGGCGGGCTGCTCGAAGTGCGGGAAGACGAGCGAGCCCGAGGCGGGCATCGAGCGCGTGTTGCCGCGCAACGCGGTGGCGGTGGTGGTGGTGCCCTCGCTCGAGCGCGCGGGCGCGAAGCTGACGCTGCTCGAGCAGGTGAAGGTGGCGGGCTTCGTCGCGCCGCTCCAGGGCTTCGCGTCGGCGAAGGCCTTCGCCGACGCGTTGGTGGGCCAGCTGGGCGTCGACGTGCGCAGCCCGGCGGAGCTGTCGAAGGCCGGGCTCGACCCCTCGCGGGGGCTCGGCGCGGCGGTGCTCTTGACGGGCGACGTCTACCTCGTGCTGCCGGTGAAGGACGCGTCGGCGCTCCACGCGCGGCTCGAGGGGCTCTCGTACAACCGGCTCGGCGCGGGCGCGGGCGGCGAGCAGAAGGTGGGGCTCGTCACCGTGAAGACGTTCTCGCGGCAGCAGGGCCAGCCGCCGCGGCTGGGCTACGTCCTGGCCGATGGCTGGGCCTTCGTCGCCACCGACGCCGCCATCTCGAAGCTGCCACAGGCGGCCTCGCTCACCGACGTCGACCGGCTGTCGGCCGACGTGCAGCTGGCGAAGGCGAAGGAGAAGGCCGGCGCAGTCGACATCTACGCCTGGTTGCCCTCAGGCAGCGTGGCGCTGCAGGCCACGCCGCTGCTCAACGGCTTCGTCACCGCCACGCTGACGCCCCAGGCCTTCACGCTCGACGTCACCGGCCAGTGGAAGGGCAAGCCCGAGCTGCTCGCGGCGCTGACGCCCCAGCCAGCGAAGGACTACTCGGTGGCGCTGCCGGCCGACGCGTTCCTCACCGGGCGCTATACGGGCGACGCCGCGGGGCTGGGGCTCGTCTCGAAGGCGCTGGTCGGGCCCTTCCTCGCGCGCGCGTTCGAGCAGGGCGGGTTCGACCTCAAGGCCGAGGTGCTCGACCAGGTGACGCCGGGCGCCGTCTTCGCGCTCTCGCTGGCCGACCGTCCGCCGATGGACCGCGGCGTGCCCACCCTCGACTTGCGGCAGACGAACCCGTTTGCCTACGCGCACCTCACGGGACTGGCGCCGGTGAAGCAGGCCGATACGGTGATGCCGACGCTGGGCAAGGTGGCCGAGGTGGCGCCGCGCTTCGGGGCGAAGCTCGAGAAGCAGCAGCGCGAGGGGAAAGACGTCTACTTCACCACCTGGTCGCAGGGGCAGGGCGTGCACTTCGCGCCAAAGGGCAGCGCGGTGGCGTTCGCGTCGCCGGTGCAGCGGCTCGACGCGGTGCTCGCGAGCCAGGCGGCGGCGGGCGCCGAGACGACGGCGGCGCACGCGCTCGAGGTGAAGGTCGACCTCGGCAAGCTGGCGGGCTCGGTGCGGGCGCTGCCCGAATCGGCGTGGGGCCTCGGCGGCTTCGCGCTCAAGCCCACCACCGTGCGGTGGCTCGACGCGACGGACGATCTCAAGGCCGTGACACTGCGCGCGGGCGCGAAAGACGGCGTGGCGTCGGTGGCGCTGGTGCTCTCGTTGGGCCTCCCGGCGGCGGGAGCGAAGGCGCCGTGATCGACGCGAAGGGCGTCTGTCGTGTCTTCGACGACGGCGAGCGTGGGCGGCTCACGGTGCTCGACGGGGCGACGCTCCAGGTGGCCGACGGTGAGTTCGTCGCGGTCGTGGGGCGCAGCGGCAGCGGGAAGTCGACGCTGCTGCACGTGCTGGGCGGCCTCGACACCGGCTACCGCGGCGAGGTGACGGTGGCGGGGGTGCGCCTCGACGGGCTATCGGATGCGGCGTCGAGCCGGTTCCGCAACGAGACGGTGGGCTTCGTCTTCCAGTCGTTCCACCTCGTGTCGGGCGTGAGCGCGCTCGAGAACGTGATGTTGCCCGCGCGCTTTGCGGCGTCACCGCCGGCCAACCTCGAGGCCCGCGCGCGGGCGGCGCTCGAACGGGTGGGCCTTCCCTCGCACGCGGCGCGCTCTCCAGGGCAGCTCTCGGGCGGCGAGCGGCAGCGCGTCGCCATCGCGCGGGCGCTCTTCGCCTCGCCCCGGCTGCTGTTGTGCGACGAGCCGACCGGCAACCTCGACGCGGCGACCGCGGACGACATCGTCGCGCTCTTCAAGCAGCTCAACGCGAGCGGGCTCACCATCGTGGCGGTGACGCATGAAGATCGGCTGCGCGTGGCGGCGTCGCGGGTGTTGACGCTCTCGGGCGGGAGGCTGTCGTGAACCGCGTGGCGGCCCTGAGGCCGTGGGAAGCGGGGCGCTGCGTTCCGTTCGCGAGCGCCGTCGACTCCGGTGGGCCGATGAAGGTCGCGGGTGCTGACGCTCTCGGGTGGGAGGCTGTCGTGAGGCGTTGGGGCGCGCTGTGGACGAGCGCCTCGAAGCGCTTCGTTCCCTTCGCGAGCGCCGTCGACTCCGGCGGATGGATGAAGGTCGCGGGCGCTGACCCCGCCGGGCGGGAGGCTGTCGTGAGGCGGTGGGGCGCGCTGCGGACGAGGGCCTCGGAGCGCGGCGCTCCGTTCGCGACCGCAGTCGCCTTCGGCGGGCGGATGAGGGGCGTGGCCTCACGGGCGCTGACGTCCCAAGCCGGGAGGCTCGCGTGAGCGCCTCGGTGTGGCCGCTCGTGCGCCTGTCGCTCTCGCGCGACCGCCGCAGCGCCCTGTCGTCGACGTTCGGCCTCGCGGTCGGCGTGGCCTCGCTCGTGTTCTTCGTCTCGCTCGGGCTGGGGGTGGGCCGGGTGGTGCGCGAGAAGGTCTTTCCCGTCGACTCGAGCCTGGTCGAGGTGGTGCCCGCGTCGTTCTCACTCGGGCTGCTCGGCGGCGGGAAGCTCGACGAGGTGGCGGTCGGGCGCCTCGAAGCGCTGCCGGGCGTTTCCCGCGTCTTCAAGAAGATGAACGTGCGGGCCCCGGCGGTGACCATCTACCGCGGCGACTTCTTCGGGCGGCCGCTCCACATGGGCCTCGAGGTGCTGGCCGTCGGCGTCGAGCCCGACTTCGTGAAGCGCGACGTGCTGATGGGCGACTTCGTCGACCCGGGGCCCGACAAGCCGATCCCCGCGCTGGCGTCGACGCGGCTGCTCGAGATCTACAACAAGAGCTTCGCGCCCCAGCGGTCGCTCCCGCAGCTCTCGGGCCAGATGTTGACGGGCTTCGTCTTCCCCATCGACTTCAACCGCAGCTTCGTCACGGCCACGCCGTCCAACGCCTCCTCGATTCCCGCGCAGGGCCAGCTCGTCGGGGTGTCGGACCGCGCGTTGCTGGCCGGCGTCACCATTCCCCTCGACGTTGCGCGCCGGCTGAACCGCACGGCGAACCTCGACGACGTCACCTTCACGGCGGTGACGGTGCAGACGGCCGACCCGTCGGCGGTGCCCGGGGTGGTCGAGGCGGTGAAGGCCATGGGCCTGTCGGTGGACGATCAGGAGCGACGCATGGCCGAGAACGCGGGCGCGGCGGTCGCCATCTCGACCTCGTCGCTCGCGCTGTTGTCGGTGCTCATCTGCGTGCTGGCGGCGTTCAACATCGCGCACGCCTTCTCGGCGTCGGTGCGCGCGCGTGAGAAGGAGCTCGGCGTGATGCGGGCCGTCGGGGCCACGCGCGCGGCGCTCTTCCGGCTCGTGCTCACCGAGGCGCTGCTGCTCGGGCTCGTGGGCGGGCTGCTGGGCACGCTGGTGGCCCTCGGGGCGGGCCTCGCGCTCGACGCCGGGTCGACGAGCCTGCTCCCGCCGTTCCCGTTCAAGCCCGAGTCGTGGTTCCAGCGCCCGGCGTGGTTGCTCGCGGGCGGCGTAGGCCTGGGCGTCCTGGCCGCCGCGGCGGGTGCCTTCCTGCCAGCCCGGCGCGCGGCGGCGACCGACCCGGCGCGGGTGCTCGCCGGCTAACCCACCCACTCCCACATGACCGAAGGAGGGGCTGCGTTCTCTGTCTGGTTTTGTGGAGGCGTCGGGTACGCTTCGCTTTCTCGTGACGACCGCTCCCAAGCGTCAGCCGATCCCCTTCGGCAAGTACCTGCTCCTCGATCGCATCAACATCGGCGGCATGGCCGAGGTGTGGCGCGCCAAGACGTTCGGCGCCGGTGGCTTCGAGCGCCTGGTCGCCATCAAGCGCATCCTGCCGAACATCGCGGAGGACGAAGAGTTCATCACGATGTTCATCGACGAGGCGAAGATCACGGTTCAGCTGAACCACGCGAACATCGCGCAGATCTACGAGCTCTCGTCGATCGCCAACTCGTACTTCATCGCGATGGAGTACGTGTCGGGCAAGGACATGCGGGCGGTGTTCGATCGCTGCCGCAAGCGCGGTGAGCCGGCGCCGATTCCGCTCATCTCGTACCTCATCGCGCAGTGCTGCGAAGGCCTCGACTACGCCCACCGCGCCAACGACAAGATGGGGCGGCCGATGAACATCGTGCACCGCGACGTCTCGCCGCAGAACGCGCTCATCAGCTACGAGGGCGAGGTCAAGGTCATCGACTTCGGCATCGCGAAGGCCGCGGGCAAGGCCACCAAGACGCAGGCCGGCATCTTGAAAGGCAAGTTCGGGTACATGAGCCCCGAGCAGATCCGCGGGCTGCCGCTCGATCGCCGCAGCGACGTGTTCGCCATCGGCGTGTGTCTCTACGAGATGCTCACCGGTGAGCGGCTCTTCGTCGGCGACTCGGACTTCTCGGTGCTCGAGAAGGTGCGCAAGGTCGAGGTGCTGCCGCCCTCGCACTTCAACCGGAAGATCCCCGACGCGCTCGAGAAGATCGTCATGAAGTCGCTCGCGAAGGACGTCGACGAGCGCTACTCGTACGCGAGCGAGCTCGGCGAAGACCTGCGCAAGTTCCTCTACACCTCGGGCTACTCGTTTGGCCGCAAGGACCTGGCGGCCTTCATGAAGGCCACCTTCGCCGAGGACGTCGAGAAGGAGAAGCAGCGCCTCCAGGAGTACAACGACGTCAAGGCGCCCGAGGGCATGATGGCCGCGGCGGAAGCCGGGTTCGGGCTCGGGCAGGTGCCCCAGGCGCCCCAGGTGCCGCTCAACGCGAGCGCCGTCACCGCGCTCCCGACGATGGCGCCGCCGTCGATCGCCCCGTCGATGTCGCAGCAGGGGCTGCCGCCGATCGTGCGCCCGCCGCCGCCGACGCTCGCGCCCGCGCGCCCCTCGGCGCCCCAGCCGCCCGCGCCGATGCGCTCGCCCAGCCTTCCGCGGCTGACGGCGCAGCAGGCCGTGCACACCGTCGGCAAGGACGAGCACGAGGCCACGGTGCTCGCCGACGGCGCCGCCGACGACCAGACGAACCCGGGGCAGGACTCGACCCGCGCGCTCAACGTGCGCAACCGGCCCGAGTTTGACCCGAGCACCGACCCGGGCGTTCCGGCGCTCAACCGCGGCATGGTGCCGACGATGATGGGCCCCGACGCGATGACCCAGGCCGAGATGGGGACGATGCGGCCAGGCCCGCCCGTGCTGGCGACGATGGACGGCCGGCGACCCACCCAGGGCCAGGTGCCGCTGCCGCCGCGCATGGCGCCCCCCAACATGGTGACCGACGCCGGGCTGTCGTCTCCGTCGTTGCAGCCCACGGGGGACACGTCTCCGCAGCTGCAGGCCTACTCGCCCAGCGGCACGACGAACGCGCAGCTCCAGCCAGTGGCGTCGGGCTCGAACAAGACGCTCTTCGCCATCGTGGGCGTCGGCCTGGTGCTGGTGCTGTCGCTCGTGGGGCTGGGCGTCGCGCTCAAGCCGCCCGCCAAGGGCCTGCTCATCATCGAGCTGCCCGAGGCCGCCGCAGGCAAGGCGCGCGTGAACCTCAACGGCAAGGAGCTGCTCGACCCCGCCGGCGGACCGCTGAAGGACTGGCCGCAGATCCTCGAGGTGCCCGCGGGGAAGAACACGGTGCTCATCCTCGTTCCCGGCTACGAGCCGTTGACCGACACCGTCGACGTGAAGGAAGGCAACGAGTACACGCCGCTCACCAAGAAGCTGAAGAAGAAGAGCGCTGAGTAGACCCGCCCCGGCCCCGACCGCGCCTCCCGCGTTGGGGACTCCCCAGAACGAGACGCCATGGCCAGGAATCGCAAGAACGACGACCCGCTCGCCGGGCTGCCCGAGTGGGCGCAGACGCTCGCGAAGCGGTACTACACCCGCACGGTCTCGACCTTCGTCGTGTACGGCGCCGTGCGAGATCTGCAGCCCGTCACCCGTGACGACGGCTCGAAGGACTTCCAGAACCTGAAGACGTTCTTCGGGCAGGAGCTCTTCGGCGGCCGGGACCACGTGCTGTACTACGACCGCTCGTCGGGCATCCGCTCGCAGGCGCCCGAGACGCAGCAGGACTTCACGCGGGCGATGTCGGCGTACGACGCGATGTACGGCACCGACTTCGCGCGGGTGATGCCGAGAGACCCGGGCCGCGCGCTGCAGATCATCGAGAACTACCTGCGGCTGCGCGTGTCGGACGGGCGGTCGCTCGCGCTCGTCATCGACTTCGCCGAGACCATCGCGCCGGCGGGCGACATGGGCTCGTTGTCGGCCGAAGACCGCTTCACGCTCGCCACGCTCATCAAGTGGTCGCAGGACCCGCAGTTTCTCCAGGGCGATCTGTCGATCGTACTGGTGGTCGAGAACCTCGCCGACATCTCGCCCCGGCTGTCGCGCAACCCGTACGTGGCGAACATCGAGATCACGCTGCCGAAGGAAGACGACCGGCTCGACTTCGTGAAGTGGAAGCTCGAGGGCAAGAAGCTCGCGAGCGTGTCGGAGGTGGGCGTGGCGGCGCTGGCGAAGATGACGGCCGGCCTGTCGCGCATCAACCTCGATCGCTTGCTCACCGAGGCGATGGAGTCGGGGCAGAAGATCACCGCCGACACGCTGAAGGAGAAGAAGAAGGAGATCATTCAGGCCGAGTGTCACGGGCTGCTCGAGTTCATCGAGCCTGCGTGGACGCTCGACGTGGTGGCGGGGCACGCGAAGGCGAAGAAGATGCTGCGCGACGCCTCGACGATGCTGAAGAAGGGCCGCATCGAGGTGATGCCGATGGGCTACCTCGTCTCGGGGCCGGTCGGCACGGGCAAGACCTTTCTGGTGACGTGCTTCGCGGGAGAGATCGGCATTCCCTGCGTGAAGTTCCTCAACTTCCGCTCGCAGTGGCAGGGCGTGACCGAGTCGAACCTCGAGAAGATCTTCAACCTGCTCAAGGCGCTGTGGCCGGTGGCGGTGATGATCGACGAGGCCGACGCGTTCCTGGGCGATCGTGACGCGGGCGGTGACTCGGGCACCTCGAGCCGGGTGTTCGGGTCCATCGCGTCGTTCATGGGCAACACCGAGTACCGCGGGAAGATCGTCTGGTTCCTGCTCACCTGCCGGCCCGACCTCTTGCCCATCGACTTGAAGCGCCAGGGCCGCGCGGAAGAGCACCTCGCGCTGTTCTACCCGCAGACCGATGCGGAGCGGGACGAGCTGTTCAAGGCGATGCAGAAGAAGACGAAGGTGAACGTCGAGGTGAAGGACTTCTCGAAGCTCACCAACGGGCACCCCTTCTCGGGCGCCGACATCGAGGCGATCCTCATTCGCTCGAAGTTCAAGGCCGCCACCGACGGGCGCGACGCGGTGGTGCCGACCGACGTCGAGGCGGTGGTGAAGGACTTCGTGCCGCCGAGCTACCCGCTGGAGATCGAGCTGCAGAACCTCGTCGCGGTGCAGGAGTGCACGAGCCGCGAGCTGTTGCCCGAGGTGTTCCAGAAGCTCGAGCGCGACGAGGTGACCCGGCGCATCCGCGAGCTCAAGGTGCTCCTCGAGGAGCGCTGACACGTCGGGCTCGACGTCGGCGCTGGCGTCGTCACGGCGGCGATGAGGCCCCGTGTGAGAACCGGTGAGACACCGGCAGTGACCGCTCGGTTCCTCGGCCGGCCTTTCGCCCGATAGGGGAAGGCCGCGGCCCCTCGTCCGGTTACAGTGCACGAGGCGGAGCTTCCCTGTCTCCGCTACGCCATGGCCGCCGGAGAGCTCGCACGTCAGCAGGCCGTCCGCTCGCGGATCGCGCGGGTGCGCCGACGTCTCAACCTGCCGGTGTGGCTCGAGGCCGCCGTCGCGCCGCTGTGGGTCGCCGTCACCGGCTTCGTCATGTGGCGCGTCTTCGTGCAGCGTGCGGTGCCGGTGGTGGGGCTGGTCGCGCTCGCCCTCGTCGTCCTCGTCACCGTGCTGCGCGCGCGCCGGGGTCGTGTCTCGATGGAGGCCGCCGCCGTCGTCGCCGATCGCCAGGCGCAGCTCGGCGGGCTCCTCCTCACGCGGCTCGAGGTGCCCGTTGGTGGGTGGGAGCTCGACGTCAACACCCGCCTCAAGTCGCTCCGGCTGCCCGACGTCGACGTTCGCCGCCCACTCGCCGCCACGAGCGCGGCCCTGGCCTTTCTCATCGTCGGGTTCTTCGTGCCTCGAGCGGAGCAGCCGGTGCGGGCCGAGAACGCCGCGGCCGCCACCCGCGTCGACGCGCTCGCCGAGAAGCTCGAAGCGCTCGCGAAGGAGGAGCCGTCGGACCAGGCCGCGAAGGAGGAGCTGCAGCGCCTGCAGGACGAGGTGGCGAAGGGGGCCTTCGACTCCGCCGACTGGGAGGCCGCCGACTCGCTCGACAAGGCCCTCGACGAGAAAGCGCAGCAGGCCGCCTCGGAGCTGGCTCGCGCGGAAGCCGCCGCCGCGGCGCTGTCAGACGCTGTGGCCCGTGCGCAGTCCAACGAGTCCGCGAGCCGGGAACGTGACGAGCTCGAGCGCGCCTTGATGGAGCTCGAAGCCTCCGCGGGGGCGAACGACGCCCCGCCCGACGGTGAACCAGCGCCGCAGAGCGGCAAAGACGGACAGCAGGCCCAGAACGGGCAGCAGGGCCAGAACGGGCAGCAGGGCGAGAACGGGCAGCAGGGCCAGAACGGGCAGCAGGGGCAGAACGGGCAACAGGGGCAGAACGGGCAGCAGGGCCAGAACGGGCAGCAGGGCCAGAACGGGCAGCAGGGCCAGAACGGACAGCAGGGCCAGAACGGACAGCAGGGCCAGAACGGACAGCAGGGCCAGAACGGACAGCAGGGCCAGAACGGACAGCAGGGCCAGAACGGACAGCAGGGCGAGCCGCGCTCGGGTCAGGCGCGATCGATGAGCGGGCAGCAGGCGGACCAGCTCCGTCGTGCGCTCGAGCAGCGGCGACAGCAGCTGGCGAAGTCGTTCGGGCAGGGCAACGGTGGCGGAGGGCCGCGTTCGAAGCGCCTGTCGCTGCGCATTCCCACCTTCGGCAGCGGCTCCGGCCAGCAGGGCCTCGACCCCTCGAAGCCCGGGCACCTCTCGCAGCAGGTCGACCCCGATGGAAACCGCGGTGGGCCCTCGCGCGGCGGCGGCCCGTCGGCGCTCAAGTTCGGCAACGAGGCCGAGATGGATCCCGAGCGCCTGCAGTTCGAGCCGCTCCCCAAAGGGCAGGGCGGCGAGGCCGAGGAGCTGTACGGGCTGCGCGCCGCCAACCCACGGGTGAAACAGCACCCCATCGCCCCCGGGACGGGAACGGGCGCTGCCGCGGGAGACCAGGCGCCGGGACCGGGCGGCGGGCCGATGCTCCCGAAGAACCGCGCCCTCATCGAGCGGTACTTCGATTCGAAGCGCTGACACACGCCGTCTGGAGGGTCGACACGTGGCCGAGGTCCTGAGTCCGAACGAGGTGCAGG
Organism: Myxococcaceae bacterium; assembly: GCA_033763395.1. Lineage (GTDB taxonomy): Bacteria > Myxococcota > Myxococcia > Myxococcales > Myxococcaceae > Xiheimicrobium. The sequence continues at coordinate 15,283 of JANRKQ010000211.1, read as the reverse complement.
CGGCGGTCGAGGCCATCGCGATGCTGCGTGGAGGCCTGTCGAAGGTGCTCCTCGATCAAGACACGGTCATCGACCGCGTCGTCACGGCGGTGCTCGCGCGCGGCCACGTGCTCCTCGAGGGGCTCCCGGGGCTCGGCAAGACCGAGCTCTGCAAGGGGCTCGCGAAGCTGCTCGGGCTTCCCTTCAAGCGTGTCCAGTTCACGCCCGACCTGCTGCCCGGCGACATCACCGGCACCTACGTCATCGACGGCGAGACGCGCGCCTTCACCTTCCGGCCGGGGCCGCTGTTCGCCTCCATCGTGCTGGCTGACGAGATCAACCGCTCGTCACCCAAGACGCAGTCGGCGCTGCTCGAGGCCATGCAGGAGCGCAGCGTCACCGTGCTCGGCACCACGCACCCGCTCCCGTCGCCCTTCTTCGTGCTCGCGACGCAGAACCCCATCGAGCTCGAGGGCACCTACCCGCTGCCCGAGGCGCAGCTCGACCGGTTCCTCTTCCGGGTGCTGGTGCCCACCGTCGGCGCGAAGACGCTCGCCACCATTCTCACCCAGCGGGTGCGCGGCACGCCGCCGGCCCTCGACGCCGTGGTGACGCCCGCGTCCCTCGACGCGCTGTTCGCGACCGTCGATCGCGTGCACCTGCCGCACCCGGTGGCCGACTACATCGGCCGTCTCGTGGAGGCGTCGCACCCGGCGTCTGCGGCCGCGGCGCCCACCGTGAAGCGCTTCGTCAAGTACGGAGGATCTCCGCGCGCAGCCCTCGCGCTCGCCGCCGCCAGCCGGGCCTGGGCGCTCAGCAAGGGCAAACCCAACGTCGGCTTCGACGAGGTGCGAGAGCTCGCCAGCGCGGTGCTGAACCATCGCCTCGTGCTCTCGTACGACGCGGGGCTCGAGAAGGTGGGCGCGCAGGCCGTCGTCGATGGGTTGATCGCCCACGTGCCTGAGGTGGCGCGGTGAGGGCCGTCGCGTTCGCCCTGCTGGGGCTCGTCGTCGCCTCGCCGGCGTGGGCGCGGCGCCCGCGCACCGTGGCGCCGTCGTCGTCACAGCTCCCCAGGCTCCAGACGTTCGGCGAGCAGTCGGTGCTGCACTACCAGTTCTCGCAGACCGAGCGCGTCGAGGTGTCGTCAGCGCCCACCATCGTCTCGGTGTCGAGCCGTCACCACACGCCGGCCATGGGCTGGTTCCCCATGCGCGTGTCCATCGACAACACCGGCGGGCCGAAGCAGACGATGACGCTCGCCTTTCGCAGCGTGGGCGGCGGCTCGAGCAGCGAGGTGAAGCGCGTCGTCGAGGTGGCGGCGGGCGAGCGGCGCAACGTCACCCTCTCGGTGCCTGCGGAGCTGCACTGGGGCCAGTTCGAGGCGTCGAGCCCCGTCATCGGCCGGCAGTCGCAGTCGCTTGGCTTCACCGCCATCTACGAGCCGGCGCGCCTGGTGCTGGCCTTCGGCACGCCCGAGGCCTTCGAGGCGTTCGCCCGCAAGAAGCCCGACAACACCAACGGTGAGGACCAGGTGCTCACGATGTCGCTCGACGAGGCGCCCACCGAGCTCTCGGCCTACCTGGGGTTCCACGCCGTCGCCCTCGTCGACCCCCGTGGGTTCGAGGGCCTCTCGGACGCGCAGCGCGGTGCGCTCGAGGGCTGGGTGGCGACGGGCGGGAGCCTGGTGCTCCAGTCGCGGCCCACGACGCCCGCCGTGCTGCCGCTGCTCGAGGGCGACGGGCCGATGCACCGGTATGGCTTCGGCGCCGTCACGGTGCTCGACGAAGACGCGTCGTTCTCGAGCGTGCCGCTGGCGCAGCTGCCGGTGGAGCCGCTCGGGCAGCTCGAGTCCCGCGGGACCCGGCGCTATGGCCTCGAGCGCACGTCGACGTTCGAGGCGCTGTTGCCGCAGGCCATCGTCCCCGTCGCGCGCTTCCTCGTCATCATCACGCTGTTCACCCTGCTCATCGGCCCCGGCAGCGTCTTCATCGCGCGCAAGCGTGGGCCCGCGGTGCTGCTGGCCACCATTCCCATCACCGCCTTCGCGACGTGCGTGCTCATTCTCGGCTCGTCGGTGCTGCTCGACGGCTTCCGGGTGCACGCCGCGACGTACGGCTACACGCTCCTCGACCGCGAACAGCACCGCGCCGTCACCCTGGGCCTCTCGGGCTGGTACGCCAACCTCGCGCCGCGCACGGCGGCCTTCGACGGCACCACGGGCGTCATCGCGCCCCGGCGCAACGGTGAGCCCACGCCCGTGTCCCTCGAGTGGCGGGACGGGGCGCGCTTCGGCGCCGGCTTCGTGCCGTCGCGCACCTACCGCGAGTGGGGCTTCGCTTCGGTGGCGCCGTCGCGGGCCCGGCTGGTGGCCCGGCGCGAAGGGAGCCGGGTGGTGCTGCAGAACGCGCTGGGCGAGCGCATCGACGCGGTGTGGGTGCGCCTCGACGGCTCGCTCTACGTGGCGCGTGACGTGCGCGACGGCGGCGAGGTGACGATGGAGCCGGACGATCGGGTCGACGAGACCGGCTTGTCGCTCGAGGCCGCGCGCCGCTTCGTCACGGCCTACGCCCGCCCCCTGGTGATGGCGCCGCTCGAAGACGGGCAGTTCCTCGCGCGGGTACAGGGCACTGCCTTCGTGCCGATGGGAGGGCTGTCGGCCGATCTCCACGCCGCGCAGCACGTCGTGCGCGGGGAGGTGGAGCCATGAGTTTGCTCGAGGTGAAGAGCCTCTCGCGGCACTTCGGCGCCCTCAAGGCGGTCGACGACGTCACCTTCACGCTCGAGGCCGGCACCATTCTGGGGTTCATCGGGCCCAACGGCGCCGGCAAGTCGACGACGATGCGCATCCTGGCGACGCTCGACGTGCCCACCGGTGGCGAGGTGCTGCTCGATGGCCGCTCGCTGGTGGAGCGCCCCGACCAGGCCCGGCCCCTCATCGGGTACATGCCCGACCGCTACGGCACGTACGACGACATGACGGTGTTCGAGTTCCTCGACTTCTTCGCCCGGGCCTACGGGCAGAAGGGGCAGGCGCGCGTCGACCGCGTCGACTCGGTGATGGACTTCACGGGCCTGTTGCCGCTGAAAGACAAGCTCACCAGCGAGCTGTCGAAGGGCATGAAGCAGCGCGTGGCCCTGGGCCGAACGCTGCTGCACGACCCGAAGCTGCTCATCCTCGACGAGCCGGCCGACGGGCTCGATCCCCGGGCGCGCATCGAGCTGCGGGAGCTGCTGCGCGCGCTCGCCTCGCAGGGGAAGGCGGTGCTCATCTCGAGCCACATCCTCACCGAGTTGAGTGAGATCTGTGACAGCTGCGCCATCATCGAGCAGGGCCGGCTGCTGGCGACGGGCCCCGTGTCCGAGATTCTGCACCGCTCGGCCGGCGCGGCGCCCTCGACCGAGGTGCAGCTGAGGCTCTTCGTCGCGGGCGGCAGCCTGTCCGAGGCGCTCACGCACGCCGAGCGGGTGCTCCTCGTGCAACCGCAGGTGAAGAACGTGTCGTTCGCGCAAGATCTCATTCGCCTGCGGCTCGAGCTCGACGCCGGCGCCGAGGCGAAGCCCCAGTGGGTCGACGAGGCGTGCGCCCGGCTCATCGCGGCGCTGGTGCGCGAGGGGGTGCCGGTCTGCAGCTTCCAGACCCGACAGCTCGATCTCGAAGACGCGTTCCTCCACGTGACGAAGGGGAGGGTGCAGTGAGCACGCCCGAGGCCGCGCTCGAGGCGCCCGGGCTGCCGGCGCCGCACGTGCCCGACTGGCTCGACCGTCTTGGGGCGCGCCTCGCCGACCGGGTCAACCCCATCGTGGTGAAGGAGCTGCGGCAGCACCTGCGCACGAAGGTGTTCTGGGTCTTCTTCAGCCTGATGCTCCTGGGCTGCCTCGTCATCGCCATGGTGGCGTCGCTCGCCGCCGACGAGTCTGACAAGGCAGGCCTCGGCAGCTTCTACGCCTTCTTCGTCGCGCTCTCGGGCGTGCAGCACTTCGTCATTCCCTACACCGCGTACCGGTCGATGGCGCGCGAGCAGGAGGACGAGACGTGGGTGCTCCTGTCGCTCACCGGGCTGGGGCCCCGCCGCATCTTGTTCGGCAAGCTGACGAGCTTCGTGTTGCAGGGCGCGCTGTACGCGTCGGCCGCCGCGCCCTTCATGCTGTTCAGCTACTACCTCAACGGCATCGACCTGCCGACCATCGCCATCGCGCTGACGCTCGGGGCGGTGTTCCAGGTCTTCCTCGTGTCGGTGTCGGTCAGCCTCGCGACGCTGGCCGAGTCGCGCCTGGTGCGCGGCCTGCTGCACTTCGTGGTGCTGGGGCTCCTCGGCATCGCGTCGAGCACGGGCATCGGCATCGCGGTGGCGCTCGCCGAAGAGGCGCCGCGGAAGTTCGCAGACCCCGAGTTCTGGCTCGCGATCGGGGGCGGCGGCTTCGCGTTCCTCACCACGGCGCTGTTGCTGTTCGAGTCGGCGGCCTCGCGCCTGTCGATGCCCACCGAGCCGTACGCCGCCGGGCCGCGCGTGCTCTTCGTCATCCAGGCACTCGGGGGGCTCGCCGTCTTCGTGATGGCGTGGGTGCTCGACGGAGACGACGACATTCTCATGGCCGGCCTCCTCGCCTTCTCGCTGTACGTCGCCTTCGTCGGCCTCTTCATCGCGTCGGACCGCGACTCGATGGCGAAGAACCACTGGGCCCGGCACGCGCGCTTTTCGTTGCTGGCGCCCGGGGGCCTGCGCGGCTTCGTCGTCGTGCTGCTCGTGCTGCTGGTGGGCATCTCGGCGCTCGTCGGCTGCTTCGGCCAGGAGGACCCTCGCGAGCCCGGCCTGCTCAACGTGATGCTCACGGCGCCGTCGTACCTGTTGCTCTACCTCGGCGCGGCCATCGTCATCGCCCGGTGGATTCCGCACCCGCCATGGCAGACGCCCGCGATGGTGCGCCTCGTGGCGCTGGGGCTCTTCACCATCGGCGCGGGTGTGCCTCCGCTGGTGGGGGCGGTGGTGAGCGAGGGAGACGATCGCGCGCTCAACCTGCTCAACCCCATCGTGGGGCTCGTCAACGTCGGCCGTGACGGCGACCTCGCCTTCACCCACGTGCTGGTGGTGGCGGCCCTGGGCGCGCTCGCCACCGTCGCGGCCTTCCTCATGCTGCTCAAGAGGGACGTGAAGTGGGCGTGAGCGCGCCAGCGTCGGGTGTCGGCGACGGGGGGCGCTCCCTCGGAGAGCGGTTCGCCGAGTGGGCCGGCCCCCTCGTGGTGAAGGAGGTGCGCCAGGGGCTCAAGTCGAGGGCCTTCGCGGTGGCCTTCGGCCTCATGCTGCTGGCGGGCTTCGGCGTCACCTTCGTCTCGGGTGCGATGACGGAGCGCGGCGGAGCCCCCCTGGGTGCGCGCGCGTTCTGGCTCTCGTGCTCGGCCTTCGCGGTCTACGGGCAGCTCTTCATTCCGTTCCTCGCGTACCGGGCGATGGTGCGCGAGCGCGAAGACGAGACGTGGGTGCTGCTGGTGCTGACGGGCCTGGGGGCCGACGGCATCGTGCGCGGCAAGCACCTGACGGCGCTCCTTCAATTGGGCCTCGGGGCCGCGGCCACCGCGCCGTTCATGCTGTTCAGCTACCTCCTGTCTGGGGTGGGGCTGCCCAGCCTGCTGCTGGCGTTGTGGTGGCAGGTCGGCTTGTCGTTCCTGCTGGTGACGGTGGGGGTGGGGCTTGGGGCGCAGGCGAACGGGCCGCGCGAGCGCACGGCGGGGCACTTCGTCATGTTGGGTCTCAGCGTGGTGCTCGGTGGGCCCTCGCTCGCGCTGACGGGGGCGCTCAGCCACGAAGGAGAGCGCATGCTGCGCGACGGCGAGGTGTGGGGGCTCCTGTCGCTGTTGCCCGTCGCGATGGGGCTGGTCGCCAGGTGCATTCCACCAGCCGCCGCGGCCGCGCTGTCCTTGCCGTCGGAGCCGCGGTCTGGCCCGGCCCGGCGCGCCGTCGCGGGCACGTTCGCGCTCGGCGTGCTGACCGCGGCCTTCCTCATCATCGTGCTCGAGGCGAAGGGCGACGTGGCGGCGCTCGTCTCGGTGCCCAACGCGCTGGCCCTGCTCGTGGTTGGCTTCTTCAGCGTGTCGGAGCGGCACCCGGCCGGGCGGCCCGTTCGGGAGGCGTGGTTCGACCAGCCGGGGCCCTTTCGCAGCACCACCATCGCCTTCGTGCTGCTGGCCTTCTCGGCGCTCGCCTTCTTCCTGGCCTCGTCGATGCGCGACGGCCGGCATGGCGCGGCGGCCATCGCGGGGCCTGCCTTCGTCGTCCTCTACCTCTCGCTGGGGCTGTTGCTCGGGCGGTACACGCCGCTCTCGCAGCTCGGGCCGGCCGTCGGTGCGCGGCTGGGCTTCGCCATCGCCACGGCGCTCGGCATCGCGGTGCCTGCGTCCGTCGCGCTGGTGACGGGAGACCGGGTCGACCGCGGCCTGGGGTGGATGTTCAACCCCTTCTTCGGAATGATCCGCTTCCTCGACAAGCGCGGCCTCGAAGAAGAGGTGCTGGTGCTGGCAGGCGCCGCCGGGCTGGCGGGCCTCATCGCCCTCATGCAGCTGGCGTCCGAGTGTCGGGAGGCCGAGGCGTGAGCCTCGATGCGCCGCCCGATCTCGCGGTCGTCGAGCGCGCCGCGGCCGGTCGCTCGCTGCGGCTCCCGCGCGTGCCCCACCGGGGGCGCCTGGGTGACGTGCGCGCGGCGTCGGTCGGCAGCTCGATGGAGCTGCACGACTTCCGCGGGTACCACCCCGGTGACGATCTGCGCCACGTCGACTGGAACGCCGTCGCGCGTACGGGCGAGCTGGTGGTGCGGGTGCGCCAGGACGAGGTGTCGCCGCGCGTCGAAGTGCTGCTCGACACCTCGGCGTCGATGGCCGTGTCGCGCGAGAAGGCCGCGCGGTCGAAGGAGCTCGCGCTGTGGGTGTGCGAGCTCGCCCGCAACGGCGGGTGCGAGCCGGTGCTGCTGCTGGTCGGTCGAGACGGTCAGCGGGTGCCCGGCTCCCAGGCCAGGGTGGCGCTGGCGACGACGAAGGCCGATGGCCAGGAGCCCTTCGACGTCGCGCTCGGCCGGCTGCCGCCACTCAGGGCCTGTGGGCTGCGGGTGGTGGTGAGCGACTTCCTCGTCGAGACGAGCGCGGGCCCGCTGGCGGAACGGCTCGCGCGCGAGGCCGCCGGCTGCGTGCTGCTCCAGGTGCTCGACGCAGACGACGTCGATCCACCCGGGGGCGCCGGGGCGCGGCTCACCGACGCCGAGACGGGCGAGGTGCTCGAGCGGCTGGTCGATGACGACGTGGTGAAGGCCTACCGCGAGCGCCTGAGGGCCCACGTGGCCGGGTGGGAAGGCGCGGCGCGCCGGGTGTCTGCGCGCTGGCTGCCGCTCGTCGCCTCGGCGTCGCTCGACGTCCTGGTGCGGCGTGAGCTCGCGCTCCTCGTGGAGGCGGCGTGAGCCTGGGCGCGCCTCTCGGCCTGCTGGCCCTGCTCGCCGTGCTGCCGGTGGTGGCGGCGTACTTTCTGCGCCGCAAGCAGCCGCCCCGCGTCGTGAGCGCGCTCTTCTTGTGGCGCTCGCCCGACCAGCGCGCGGAGGCGGGGCCGAAGTTCCAGCGGTTCTCCCGAGAGGCGTCGCTGCTGCTCGAGACCCTCGCCATCGTCGCGGGGGCCTTGTTCCTCGCCGATGCGCGGTGCGGTGAGGCGCGGCCCCAGTCCCACGTCGTCGTCGTCGTCGATGGCAGCCTCTCGATGCGGGCCGTCGTCGAGGGCGCCAGCGTGGCCGACCGCGTGCGCGACGCGGTGGCGCGGCTGGCCCGTGACGAAGACGCCTCGGCCATCACCCTCATCGAGACGGGCGTCAAACCCAGGCTCCTCGCCGGGCCGCAGTTCGACGTGGCGCGCGCCCTCGCCGCGCTCGAGTCGTGGACGCCGTCGCAGCCAGCCCACGACGTGACGGCCGCGTTCACGCTCGCCCGTGAGCTGTCGAGCGGGCCGAAGCAACGGCTCTTCTTCTTCACCGACGGGCCGCCAGGAGCCGTGTCCTTCCCCCCAGAGGTGCAGGGCCGCTCGGTGGGGCAGCGGCTCACGAACGTCGCCTTCCTCTCGGCGCAGCGGCGCGACGAAGCCGAGACCGCCACGGTGACGGTGCGCGTCGCCCACTTCGGAGACGGTGAACGAACGGTGCCCGTTCGGTTCGAGGCGAAGGGGCTGCCGCCGCGGGAGGAGTCGGTGGTGCTCGCGCCGGGCGCGACGGGCGTCGTTCGGGTGGGCCTGCGAACGTCGGGCGCCATCGACGTGTCATTGCCCGAGGACGCGCTGGTCGACGACGGAACGCTCCACCTCGAGCCGGCGCCCGTGACGACGCTGCGCGCCGGGCTGAGCGACGGCCTCGACGCCACGAGCCAGGCCGCGGTGAAGCGGGCCCTCTCGATTCTCGAGAACGTCACCTTCGAGTCGCCAGCCGAGCTCACCGTGGGCCCACCCGCCTCTCAGGCCGCCGTGCGGCTGGGTGCGACGGGCGAGCTCAAGTCCTTCGTGGGGCCCTTCTTCGCGCAGAAGTCGAGTCCGCTGCTCGACGACGTGCAGCTGGGTGGCGTGGTGTGGACGGCGGGGGCGACGTCGGTTCCGGGAGAGCCGCTCTTGAGCGCGGGCCCGGTGGTGCTGGCGAGCGAGGGCGACGACGGCGTGGTGCACCTCAACCTCGACCTCTCGCGCAGCAACGTGCAGCGCTCGGTGGCGTGGCCGGTGCTGTGGGGCAACCTGGCGCGTCGGGCCCGTGCGCTGCACGAGGGTTTTCCGCGGCGGCTCGTGCACGTCGGCGAAGACGTGGCGGTGGTGACGTCGGCTGGCAAGCGCTGGGTGCTCGAAGGGCCGGGCGGGGAGTCGCGGCCGGTGCTGGGGGTCGGCGCGCTGTCGGTGCCTGCCTTGTCGCCGCCCGGCACCTGGACGCTCATGGCCGACGGGACGAAGGTCGACCGGCTCGAGGTGCTGGCGCTCGATGCGTCCGAGTCCGACCTGCGCACGCGCGGGCCGTGGTCGCTCGACGCTCCGAAGGCGAGCGCGCTGGCCACGCTGGCCTCGGCCCGGCCGCGAGCGTGGGGCTTCATCGCCGCTGCGCTGGCCCTGCTGCTCGTCGACTTCTGGTTGACGGCTCGGAGGCGCGCATGAGCGTCGCTCGTGGCCACCACGTGGTGCTCGCTCGGCGTGAAGGTCGTCTTCGGCCAGCCCGAGCGGCTCGCGTCGTGGCGCCGCGACGGCAGGCGCTCCGGTCGGAGGCGCGCCTGAAGGTCGTCGTCGGCCCGCACGAGCCACGGCGCCGCCACGGCTGGCTGACGGCTCGGAGGCGCGCATGAGCTTCGTCGCGCCCCAGGCCCTGCTGCTGCTGTTGCCGCTGGGCCTGCTGCTCTGGCGCACGGGCCGGCTCCCGGGGCCTCCGATGTGGCTGCGGGCGGGCCTGGTGGTGACGCTCGTCGTGGCGCTCGCCCAGCCCGAGTGGCGCCTGCGAAGCGCCGGGCGCGACCTCGTCGTCGTCGTCGACCGCTCACGCTCGATGCCGCCGGGCAGCGTGGAGCAGGCCACCGAGCTCGTTCGCCTGCTCGAGCGGGAGCGCGGCCCGGGCGACCGGCTCGGCGTGGTGTCGTTTGGACGTGACGCGCGCGTCGAGGCCCCCCTGAGCGCCGAGTCACGGTTCGGCGGGTTCTCTCAAGGCATTGACGGCGAGGCCTCGAACCTGTCGGTGGCGCTCGACGTCGCGGCCGATCTCATTCCGCTCGACCGGGCGGGCCGGGTGCTGGTGGTGTCTGACGGGCGCGCCACCGGCCTCGACGCCCGCGCGGCGGCGCGGCGGCTGTCGGCGCGTGGGCTTCCCGTCGACGTGCGGTCGCTGGTGCGCGAAGACGCCGAGCTCGACGTGGCGGTCACCAGCCTCGAGGCACCGCCCGCGGTGGCCGAGCGCGAGCCCTTCCTCCTCACGGCCACGCTCCGCGCGAACGCGCCCACGCCGGCGACCCTCACTCTCTTCCGCAATGGCAAGGCCATCGTCTCGATGCCGCGCGAGCTCGCCGCGGGGCCCACCGTGGTGACGCTGAAGGACCTCGTCGAAGCGCCCGGGCTGGTGGCGTACCAGCTCCAGGTGCGCGCGGTGGGCGATGGCCTCGCCGAGAACGACGTGGGCCGCGCCGTGGTGCGCGTCGAGGGGCCGCCGTCGGTGCTGCTGCTGACGGACAAGCCTGGCGGCGTGCTGGCGCAGACGCTGTCGTCCGCTGGGCTCAAGGTGAACGCGCGCGCGCCGGGCGCCCTCGGCATGGAGCAGCTCGAGAACGTCGGCGCCGTCGTGCTCGAGGACGTCGAGGCGTCACGGCTCACCGAGGCCGGGCTCGGTGTGCTGGCGCAGTACGTGCGCGAAGCGGGCGGCGGCCTGGTGATGACGGGTGGCCGCAACGCCTTCGCCGAAGGCGGCTACCGGAAGTCGGCGCTCGAGCCGGTGCTGCCCGTCTCGCTCGAGGTGCGCGAGGAGCAGCGGCGCGCGTCGGTGGCCATCAGCATCATCATGGACTGCAGCTGCTCCATGGGCGCCACGGTGCCCGATGGCCGCACGAAGATGGAGCTCGCGGCCGAGGGCGTCGTCGGCGCGCTCCAGCTCCTCAACGAGAAGGACGAGGCGGCCGTGCACATGGTCGACACGAGCGACCATGAGCTGTTTCCCTTGACGCCGGTGAGCAGGGGCCTGCCCCTCGACCTCGTCGCGCGCGGCTTCTCGGGCGGCGGCGGCATCTACGTCGGCGAGGGCCTGCGGGTCGCGCGCGAGGAGATCCTCCGGTCGTCGAAGGCCACGCGGCACGTGCTGCTCTTCTCCGACGCCGCCGACTCCGAAGAGCCCGACGACTACCGCAAGACGCTCTCGGAGCTCACCGGGCAGGGCGTGACGGTGTCGGTCATCGGCCTGGGCACCCGCGCCGACCCGGACGCGAAGCTCCTCGAAGAGATCGCTGCCCTCGGCAACGGGCGCATCTACTTCGCCGAAGACGCCACCAGCCTGCCCCGCATCTTCTCGCAAGAGACCATCGCCGTCGCGCGCGCCAGCTTCGTCGACACCGAGACGCCGCTGAGCCCCGGCGCGGACCTCGCGATGCTGGGCCGGGTGCCCACGGCGGGGCTCTCGAGCTGCGGCGGCTACAGCCTCACGTACCTCAAGCCCAACGCCAGCATTGGCGTTCGCACCAGCGACGAGAACCAGGCTCCGCTCATCGCCTTCTGGCCGCACGGCCTCGGTCGCGCGGTCGCCATCACCGCCGAGGTCGACGGCAGGTACACCGGCTCGCTCTCGAGCTGGAGCGGGCTGCGCGGGGCCCTGGAGCAGTCGGTGCGGTGGGTGATGCCACCGCTGGCCACCTCGGTCGACGCCGTCGCGCGCGCGCGCCTCACCGGAGACGATCTGCACGTCACGCTCGACTTCGACCCCGCCGCGCCGCCGCCTGCCGGCCAGGCGACGCTGGTGCTGTTGTCGGGTGACGCCCGGGTGAAGCCGATCGAGCTGCCCATGCGCTGGGAAGACGAAGACCGTCAGGGCGCTCACTTCGTGTTGCCTGGCACCGGCACGTGGCACCCGGTGGTGAAGCTCGGGAGCCGCGTCTTCCGCGCGCCGCCCGTCACGCTGCCGTGGGTGCCAGAGTTCGAGCCAGCGCCCGCGAAGGAGGGTCGCGCCTTCCTGGTCGCCCTCGCGAAGGCCGGCGCGGGCGTCGAGCGGCTGGCGATGACGGGCCTGTTCGCCGAGGGGCGAGAGTCGGTGGCTCGCGTGCCGCTCGCGCCCGGGTTGATGGGGCTCGCGCTCGTGCTCCTCGTCGCCGAGGTCTTCGTTCGTCGCTTCCTGTCTGGACCGAGGCTGCGACGGGTGATCGCCCAACCGGCGCAGCCGTCGTCCCCCTCGCCCGAGACCGTGGCGTCAGCGACGGGGCCGGGGCCCGAGCCCGCGGCACCGGGCGCTCCCCCGGTCGAGCCTCCTCCTGCTCCCAGGCCTTCGGAGCCGAAAGACCCCCTCGCTGCCGCCCGCGAGCGCGCGCGGAAGCGGACCGAGCGGTGACACGACAGCCGGGCCACACCTGTCGTTGGACCCACCCCGTCCTTTCGACGCCGTGGTGACGCGGCCGCCTGCTGGCCGGCCGGCGGGACGCAGTGTCCTCGCGCGCCTGAGTGGCTCTCTGACCGCGGGCCGGGTAGGTGAATCAGGTGAGGCGCATCGCAGCGATCGGTCTCGTCGTGCTGCTCCCCCTGGCTGCGTGCGTGGCCTGCTCGAAGAGAGAGGTGCCTGCCGTGACGACCATTCGACCCGTGTCCTCGCTGCCCACGACGACGCTGCCGTGGCTGTCGCTCAAGGATCACTTCGTGGCCACCGTCGGTCCCAGCGCCGGTCAGGGCCAGCCGCTCGGCCCGCTGCTCGTGCTCGCCGACGCCACCTTCGCCCCGCGGTCGCGCTTCCCCATTCATGGGCACCGCGAGATGGAGATCCTGAGCGTCGTCATCGACGGTGAGCTGAGCCATCACGGAGATCAGGCCAACGGCTCGGTGGTGAAGGCGCGCGGCGCGCAGCTCATCTCGTCGCGCGACGGCATGCGCCACGCCGAGGGCAACGACACCGACGCGCAGACGCACATGCTCCAGATCTGGTTCGAGCCCACGACGCACGGGGGGCCGGCCGCCGCCTTTGCGCGTCAGCTCCCCGCGACGCCGGGAGTGCACCTCGTGGCCGGTGACGACGCCATGCCACTGCGGTGCGCGGCGAAGGTGTGGTGGGTCGACGTACGCGGCGCACAGCGGCTCCCGGTGCGCGCGAAGGGGTACCTCGTTGGCCTCACCGGAGAGGTCCAGGTCGAGGGACAGCGACTGTCGGTCGGCGACGGCGCGCTCACGTCGCCGGGAACGGTGGGCCTCGACGGCGCCGGGGCGGTGCTCGTCATCGAGTTGCTGTGAGGGGGCGGGCAGGTCGCCTGTCTCGTTCAACCCCGCGCTGCTGACGATGACTGCTGGGTCTTCGTCATCGACCTGAGCTGGATGGGGAAGCGCCTCGTCGGCCGATCGACCCCACGCCGCTCATGGGGGGAGCCCCGTCACGCCTGGTTCGCCAGCCTCTACTGCACCTCGTCGCAGCCGACATCGGGCGGGGTGGTGAGCGGGTTCGGCCGACGTTGACCGTCGATGTCGTCGGTCGGCGCGCCGGTGACCGTTCCAGCACCGCGCATGGGTGAGGTGGGACTGAGCCGGTACCCCGTGCTGAAGCCGGGATCCTGCGACAGGTTGTTGACGGTGATGACGAGCGGCAGCGCGGTGCCGAGGTTGTTGATCTGCCCGGCTCCGGTGAGCGGTGGAGTCGCACCCTCGTTGACGTAGAGCGGGGGCTGGATGACGGGCGAAGACCCCGCCCAGAAGTTGTTGTTCTCGAGTACGGCGGGGTCGCTGAGGGCGTCGTCTTCACGGAAGGCGGCGCGCGCCTGCGCGGTGCCGAAGGCGGTGATGATGTTGTTTCGGTAGACGCCGATCGCGGTGGCGAGCGGCATGGGCACCGGCCCGGGGCCAGAGGTCGGCGTGCGCAGCAGGACGCCATAGATGGCGATGCCCGCTGAGGTGAAGCCGGGCGCCACCGGCACGATGGTGTTGCTGTGAATGTCAGGCGCCGGGAACGAGTTGTCGCCGGTTCTCCGCACGTTGACCTGCTCGAGCCCGATGGTGCGCGAGCACTGGCCGCCCTGAATGAGGTTGTTCTCGACGCGCGAGGCCGAGCCGTCGAGGTGCAGGCCCACGAGCTGCGACGCGCCGATGCCCGAGGCGAACCCGCACGACGCGCCGTCGCCACCCAGCACGTTCCGGGCGATGCGGGGCGACGACTGCGACACCCACAGATGCGCGGTGTTCGCACCCTCACCGCCCTCGGCGAGGTTGCCCGACACCTCGGCGCACGAGCCGGTGCACTGCGCGTTCCCCGTGCCGCAGTTGCCGATGCAGGCGATGCCGAACGAGTTGGTGAGGCCGCGCCCTGACGAGATGCCGGCCGCTCCGCCCGACGAGCGCGCGTTGTTGGTGATGCGGCACGCGGCGTTGGCGCCAGCGACGGTGGGCGCCGTTTCGTGCGTGCACAGCACGCCAGCCGCGAGGTTGGGCACGATGTTGACGGCGTTGCTGCCCACGATGCTCGCGTTCGAGTCGATCTGCAGCGCGCAGCCATCGCTCGCGAGGATGCCGACCGCGAAGCTGTTCGTGCCCTGCGCGACGCCGCCGCGCGCGGTGCTGCCGGTGACGCGGGGGCTGGTGAGCCCCGGCCCCGAGGTGCAGCCCGAGAAGGCGATACCGACGGTCTGGTTCGGGTTCGACGCGCCGGTGCCCGGGCCCTGGCGGCAGCCGTTGGCTTCGACGCCCTGCAGGAGCACGCCGCTGGCGTCTCCGCGAGACACGACGCCGCCGCACTGAAGCGACTGCCCGGCGCTCGCGGAGCTCGAACGAATGGCGGTGCCCACGGCCGCGTTGAGGGAGATGCCGACGCTGCTGCTGCCCGCGTTCAGCGAGGTGCCGCCGAGCGTGTCGGTGAACTCGATCTCGGCCGCCGCGTTGGTGACGCTGATGCCGATTGACGACGACGCCGCTGGCCCGGCCTGGATGTTCGAGCGCGTGCCAGAGGTGCTCCCGGTGATGAGCGGGCTGGGGCGCACGAGTCCGCCAGCCGAGCCGACGATGACGACGCCAGCAGCGAGGGTCGGCTGGGGCAGGTTGCCGCCCGGTGGGTCGACCTCGACGTCTCGCAGCGTCGGAGAGGCATCGAAGACGGTGATGGCGGCGACGTTCATCGCGCCGCCGACGGCTCCCGAGCTCTGCACGCGCACTCCGTCGAGGCCGCTGGAGCGTGTGGCGCCGGGAGCGAACTTCACCCCGGTCACCGTGGTGTTGATAAGAATCGTGCGGGTGCCACTCCGGGCCCAGGTGCCGTTGTTGACGATCCAGCGGCCCTGCACCGTCACGCCGGCCGGAATGGTGAGGTCTTCCGCGTACGAGGTCTGTTGGCCCGAGGCGCCGCCGACGAAGACAGTCGGCCTCCCGAGCATGGCGGCCTGCTGGACGCCGCGCGCGATCGTGCGCAGTGGGCTCGCCTGCGTGCCCGGGTTGGTGTCGAGGGATCCGGGGCAGGTGACGCAGACGTAGGTGTCTTGCATCACCGCTCCACCGCCAGCCGTACCACCCGCGGAGCCGCCAGCCGTACCACCTGCGGAGCCGCCCGCCGTTCCGCCCGCGGAGCCGCCCGCCGTTCCGCCCGCGGAGCCGCCCGCCGCGCCACCTGCGGA
>JANRKQ010000210.1:0-12761 GCA_033763395.1 Myxococcaceae bacterium | reverse complement strand
CGCCGCCGGCCGTTCCACCAGCCGCGCCGCCGGCCATTCCACCAGCCGCGCCGCCGGCCGTTCCACCAGCCGCGCCGCCTGCCGTTCCACCAGCCGCGCCGCCTGCCGTTCCGCCAGCCGCGCCGCCGGCCATTCCACCAGCCGCGCCACCGGCCGTTCCACCAGCCGCGCCGCCGGCCATTCCACCAGCCGCGCCACCGGCCGTTCCACCAGCCGCGCCACCGCCTGCGCCTCCATCAGGAACCCCCGCATCGGCCGCAGGTGTACCGATGCACACCCCCATCTGGCAGACATCTCCGCTCGTGGCGCCGTCGAAGTCCGTACAGCCTGCATCTTCGTTCGCTGGAACGGCGTTGCAGCGCCCGGCCAGGCACGCTCCCAGTCCGGTGCACGTCGACGCCGTGGCGCACGCCTCACCACCGTCGAGCCCGACGGGCGCGCTGCACACGCCGGAGCGGCACATTCCGGGCGTCGAGCAGGGGTCGCCGTCATCGCAGGCGAGGCCTTCACCAGCCGCCGGAGCGCCCACACAGTCGGCGCCGGAACAGGTCCCCGTGCCCCGACACTCCCGCGGGTCTTCACACGAAGCACCGTTCGCCAGCTCTCGGCCGCACGTCGCGATGCGCGTGACGTTCACTGCGTTGCTGGCCTGCGCCGCCGTCGTCACCAGCAGCATGGGGGTTCCTGGAGTCCCTGCTGGCGCCGTGCACACCACCTCCCGGTCCGTCGAGCGCACGACGGGACACACCACGCCCCCCAGCGTGACGAGCGGGCTGGTTCCGAAGTTGCGCCCACGAATCCACAGCGTCGAAGGAGCCGTGGGCAGCTTCGGCGGCCACGTACCCTCGATGAGCGGCGCTTCGTAGCTGAAGGGAAACGAGGCGCTGGCCTGCGCCCCAGCTGTGACGATGAGCGGCAGCCCCGTGCCCTGACCTGCCGGCGCACGGCAGAGGACCGACGTGTGAGACTGCTGTTCCACCGGGCAGCTCTGCCCTCCGATGGTGACCGTCGCCGGGGCGGTGCCGAAGCTGCTGCCGACGATGGTGAGCACGACGCCACCCACCGTCGGCGCCCGTGTCGGCGTGACGTTCGTCACGGAGGGCGCTGCGTACGTGAACGCGTTCGAGGTCGAGGCCAACCCAGCCACGGTGACGGTGACTGGCGCTGGTCCCGATGAGGTGCCCTCTGGGAGTGCACAGGTGAGCGTGGTGTGCCCCGAGGAGCGCACGGGGCATGGGTTCCCGCCGACGGTGACGGTGGTGCGTGGGCCCGTGCCGAAGTTGGCGCCAGTGAGCGTCAGCACCACGCCACCACGGGTGGGAGCGCTCGGGGGCGCCACCTGCATGAGCGTCGGCGCGCCCCAGGTGAGCACCGTGGTCGCCGACTGACCTGCTGCGGTCAGCCGAACCGTGGCCGTCCCTCCCTGGCCGGGAGGGCTCCCGCACACGAGCGAGGTGTGGGTTGCCATCACCACCGGGCAGGCTGTGCCGTCGACCGTCACCGAGGCCGCAGCGGCCCCGAAGTTCGTCCCGCTCAGGGTGATGGGCCCGGCCGCGGTGGGCGGGCTCGTGGGCGAGAGGCCCGTGATGGCCGGGGCGCCGTACGAGAAGGCGGTGCTGGTGGCTGCCTGGCCTGCGACGACGAGCTGCGTGTCGACGTTCCGGCCTGCGCCCGGTGGGAGCGTGCACACGATCTGGGTCTGGCTCGTCGACCCTCCCGGGCCCACCGTGCACGGAGAACCACCGACCGTCACCGTCTGCCCCGACACACCGAAGTTCGACCCCGAGACGGTGAGGGCGATGCCACCGGCGGTCGGCCCCGTCGTAGGGCTGATGCCGGTGATGCTGGGGGCCGTGTACGAGACGAGCAGCTGTGTGCCCGAAGCGATGCCTCCGACGGTGAGCGACACGGGCAGGTTTGCGCCAGCGCCCGCGGGCGCGTCACACTGCAGCGACGTCGCGGTCGGCGTTCCGGCGATGAGGCACGGGCTGCCACCGATGATGAGGGCGAGGTTCGGCGTGTCGAGCCCGGTGCCCGTGAAGACGAGGCGCGCGCCCGTGGTGGGAATCGTGCTGGGGGCGACGCTCGACACGCGGGGCCCCGGGTACTGCACCGACGGGCCGGCCGCGCTCGTCCGGCCTCCCACCGAGACCCGCACGGCGGCGTTGCCGGTGCCGGCCGGCGCCGTGCAGACGAGGACCGTGTGCGGCGTCGACTGGGTCACGGGGCAGGCCGCGCCCCCGACGGTGACGCTGGCGGCGCCCGAGGTGCCGAAGTTCGAGCCCATGAGGGTGATGGCGGCGCCGCCTGCGGGGACCGAGCTGGGGGTGATGCTGGTGATGGTCGGCGGCGCCCGTGGAATGGTGGCGACCGGGCTCTGCTGGCCGCCGGCGCTCACCCGTACGGCGAGCGCGTCGTTGCCCTCGGGGGCGGTGACGACGACCTGGGTCTGGGTGACCGACGTGACGGGCACCGCTACGCCGCCGTCGGTCGAGACCGTGGCCGCCGTCCCGAAGTTCGTCCCGACGAGGGTGAGGCTCTGGCTCGACGTCGAGATGGCCGCCGGGAAGAAGCTCGTCACCGCCGGAGGCAGGCGCGCGAGCAGGAGCGTGTTCGACACCAGGCCACCCGAGGTCGTCGCAATGACCGGCTGGTTCGTTCCGAGGCCGGGCGGGGCCGTGCAGATGATGCTGGTGTTCGACCAGAGACTGATGGAACACGCGACGCCGCCCACCGTCACCGAGCCCGTGGTCATCCCCAGCCGAACACCGGTCAAGGTGAGGCTGGTCCCTCCGGCGGTGGGCACGCTGGTCGGGCTCAGGTCGGTCAAGAGCGGCCCGTTGCAGACCGGCTCGAACTGCGGGCAGCAGTCCCGGTAGACGGAGCAGTTCGCTTCGCACGAGCAGCCGAAGCTGGTGCGGCAACAGCCGGTTGAGCCGCCGAAGCACTGGCACGGCGCGGCCGGCGTGCCTGCCGGGAGGAACAGGCCACACACGTTCGTGGAGCAGACCGTTTCCTGAGCAACGCTGGTCGAAGCGGCGAGGAGTGAAAGGACGAGAGCAGTGCGCAGCATGGGTGTTGGCAGTGTGACAGGACGGCGGTTCATTTCCGCCCGTTTCTTTCATGGTGGTGGAACCCGGAGCGCGTGAACGTGGCATCGTCGGTCGGCTGGCTGGTTGCAGGCGTGGCGCTGGTGGCGTTCGGGCTCTGCGTGCACCCGGGGCTGCCGGGGGGGGACGCTGGAGAGCTGGCCTCGGCAGCCTGCGCACAGGGGCTGGCGCACCCCCCCGGGTACCCCCTCCACGGCGTGCTGCTGCGCCTCGCAGTCGCGGTGCCGATGGGTGACGTGTTCGTCCGGCTCAACCTCACCTCGGCGGTCTGCACGGCCGGCGCGCTGGGGCTGGTGGCCGACCTCGTGCGGCGCTGGACCAGGCGCGTCGAGCCGGCGCTGCTCGCAGCAGCGCTCGTCTTCGCGGCGCCGCTGGTGTGGCAGTACGCGACGACGGTCGAGGTGTTCGCGCTGCACCTCCTGCTGGTCGCGCTCACCGGCTGGACGCTCGTGCGGCTGTCGCACACGCCGACGGCCTGGAGGGGCCGCGCGTTCGGTCTCTCGGCGGGGCTGGCGGTGACGCACCACCAGACGGCGCTCTTCGTCGTGGTGCCGCTCCTCTTGCTCGAGGCGCGCCGCTGGCGGTGGTGGCTGCCAGGCGTCGTCGTGGGCTTCGCGCCGCTGCTGCTGCTGCCGGTGTTCAGCCTGACCGACACACCGTACTCCTGGGGTGACGCGCGCAGCATCGACGGGTTCTTCACGCACCTGCTGCGGCGGGAGTACGGCACGTTTCGGCTGGCCTCGCGGGACGAGGGCGGAGCTGGTGCGCTCGCGTTCTTCGAAGCGTTCGTTCGGTTCGAGTGGGAGCAGGTGGGGTTGGTGCCGTTCGGCTTCGGGGTCCCCGCGGCGTGGTACGGGTGGAGGCGGGCGCGGGCGCTGACGGTGGCGGTGGCGGCTGGCCTGGTCGGAGCGCTCGGCGTCTTCGGCGCGCTGACGAACCTGCCGCTCGATGATGCGCTCTTTCGCGAAGTGGTGAGCCGCTTCTTCCTGCTCCCGCACCTCGTGCTGGCGGCCGTCGCGGCATGGAGCGCGTCAGCGCTGGTCACGCGCCGGCCCCGGGTCCTGGCCGTGGCGGCGCTCGCCCTGGTGATGGCGGGCGTGGCGCGCCGTCCAGGCGTGACGCCGGGCACGCTCGAGGGTCTGGGCGAAGCGCTGCTCGACCAGCCCGTGGGCGCGCTCGTCCTCGTCCAGGGAGACCTCCTCAGCGGCGTGTCCCGCGCGGTGCTGGCCTGCGGCTCCAGGCCGAGCGGGCTGCGCGTCATCGACCAGCAGCAGTTGACCTACGGGTGGTACGTCGACCGGCTCAAGCGGGTGATGCCCGAGGTCGTCTTTCCCGGAGCCCGGTGGCACCCCCGCGACGCGGGCGCTTTCACGCTCCAGGCGTTCCTCGAGGCGAACGCCAACCGTCCGCTCGTGGTGTGCGGCGGGCTCAAGCCGGGGGACCCGGTTCAGGGGGCCTTCGTGCCAGAGGGGCTGTGCGAACGGTACGTGCCCGTCGGAGCGCCGTTCGACGACGAGGCGTGGTGGGCGTCAGCGCGCGTGCCGGCTCTGGTGGCCGGCGACTTTCCTGCGGGCTCATGGGAACGGCTGGCTCAGCGTGAGGCGTGGGATGCGCGGTCGCGCCGAGGCCTGTTCGCGCTCGAGCGGGCCATTGCCCGGGGCGGTGACCGGGAGTGGCTCGAGCGCTCGGCCGTCGTGCTGCGCGAGGCGGTGGCAGGCGACCCGGCGCCCTCGGCGGCGACGTGGAAGAACCTGGGCATCGCCGAGGGCCGGCTGGGAAACGTGAGCGCCATGCGCCGCGCGTTCGAGGCCTACCTTGCGACCGCGCCCGTGAGCGACCCCGAGGTGGAGCAGATTCGTGCGCTCCTCGCCCAGCCGGGTCGATGATGACTCGCTGATCAAAGGCCCTCGCGCGTGCCGAAGCCCAAGGGCGATGTCTGCCCAGGCGATGGCGGAGCTCCAGCAGTGGCTCGACGCGGCGGAGGCCGAGAACGAGCAGCTGAAGGCGCGCGTCGCGGAGCTCGAGAAGGCTCCACCAGCCACCAGCGGGGCCGCGACCGAACTGCAACAGTGGCTCGACGCGGCGGAGGCCGAGAACGAGCAGCTGAAGGCGCGCGTCGCGGAGCTCGAGAAGGCTCCACCAGCCACCAGCGGGGCCGCGACCGAACTGCAGCAGTGGCTCGACGCGGCGGAGGCGGAGAACGAGCAGCTGAAGGCGCGCGTCGCGGAGCTCGAGAAGGCTCCACTCGCCACCAGCGGCGCTGCGAGCGAGCTCCAACAGCGTCTCGACGAATCACTCGCCCGGAACGAGCAGCTCGAGGCCCGGCTCGCCGAGGCGACTGCCTCGCACCAGCACGCGCTCGACGCCGCCACCGAGCGGGCCGAGGCGCTGCGCCGCGAGGTCGCCGAGCTGCAGTGCATCGTCGCCGCGGCCGAGAGCACCACGACCGTCACTGCCGTGCGCCCCTCTCCGGTCCCAGCGTCCGACGCGAAGACGAAGGAGCTGCAGGACTGGCTCGACGCCGCCGAGGCCGAGAACGCCCGCCTGAGGGACGAGCTGGCGAAGGCCAGGCCCGACGTCGTGGGCACCGGGGGCGCCGAGACCGAGTACCTCCGCGAGCGCCTGGCCGAGGTCGAGGCCGCGCTGCACGCGATGAAGGGCCTCAACCAGCGCTTCGCCGAGCAGGTCGAGGCGTCGACCCGCCGCGACGTCGAGCGGCTGCAGCAGGAGCTCTCGACCGCCCGCGCCAGCGGCCAGGCCGACCGCGTCAACGCGCTCGAGGCCGCCGTCCGCGACGCGCAAGAGGCCATCGCCACCCTCACCTCGGAGCGTCAGGCCGCCATCGACCAGGTCCGCCGCTTCGTCGCCGCCGATGACCAGGGCCAGCAGCGCGCCGTCGACGCCCTCAAGGCGCAGCTCGCCGAGAAAGACCGGCGCCTCGGTGAGCTCGAGGCCGAGCGGCTGGGCACCGAAGAAGATCTCGCCGGCTTCCGGCAGCGCATCTCGGCCTGGGAGCGCCGCGACGCCGAGCTCCAGGCGCAGGTGGACGAGCTGCGCAAGCGCGCGGCCGCCGCCGAGGCGTCCGTCTTCGAGGTCAAGCGCGCCCTCGAGACGACCGAGGCCCGCGAGGCCACGAAGGACGCGCGCATCGCCGAGCTCGAGCGCACGGCCACCGAGGCCGAGGCCTGGCAGAAGTCCGCCGAGGTCGAAGCCGAGCAGCTCCGCGCGAAGCTCGAGGCGCTCAAAGTCGAGAAGGCCCTCGCCGCCGCGCCACCGCCCGCGGGCGAGGTCTCACCGCCGCCCCCGCCGAAGGACACCGCGCCCGAGGCCGACGCCGCCGCCGAAGTGCGCGCGCTCACCCTCGAGAAGCTGCTCGAGCGCGAACGGGCGACCAGCGCGGCCCTGCGCCGCTTCGCCGACGCCTCCGAGCGCTCGCTCGCCAAAGCCCAGGACGACCTCGAGCTGGCCCTCGCGCGCATCAAGGACCTCAAGGCCCGGCTGGGCGCGTCCGACGGTGACGCGGGCGAGGCGCTCGACCGCCTCTTCGACAGCCAGAAGGAGCTCGCTGCGCTGCGGGCCGAGCTGACGCGCGCGCTGACCGCCGCCGGAGGCGCTGCCGAGCCCGCTGATGAGCTGCTCGTCGACGACGCCGAGGTGCGGGCGACGGTCGAGGCCCCGCTGTCGGCCGTCGATGCGCTGACGGCCGCGCAAGCCCAGCTCACGAAAGAGGCCACCGACGCCCTCGCCGCCGAGCAGCGCGCGAAGGAGGCCCTGCTGTCCGACCTCACCTGGCTCAAGGTCGAGGTCGAGAAGCTCGCCCACGTGCGTGAGGACCTGCGCGCGCGCATCGCCGCCATGGTGAAGCGGGAGCTCGAGCGCAAGGGCCAGCTCGCCCGCCTCCTCGCCACGCTGCGTGAGCGAGAGGTCTCATCGGCCGCGCGGCTCGCGGCGGTGCGGCGGCTGTCGGCGGCCGTCGAGCTCGCCCAGCGCATGGCCGTCAAGGTGCAGACCGTCTACTTCCAGAAGCAGGTCGGCTCGCTCTCGAAGCAGCTCGAGAAGGAGCGCAAGACGTGGGCCGCCGAGGCGCTCCAGCTCAAGCGCCGCGCCGTCAGAGCTGCATGAAGGTGCCGCCCATCAACTGCATGCCGCCGTCGCACGCGTACACCGAGCCCGTCACGTAGCTCGCCGCGTCCGAGGCGAGGAAGAGAGCGAGGTTCGCGATGTCGTCCTTCGTGCCCAGGCGCTGCAGCGGCACCGTCGACTCGACCTTCTTGCGTGCGTCGGCGTCGCCCGCGAGCCGGCTCATGCCCTCCGTCTCGTCGATGGGGCCGGGCGAGATGGAGTTCACCCGAATGCCCGCGCCGCCCCACTCCGTCGCCAGCGTGCGCGTCAGCATGTCGACGCCCGCCTTCGCCGCGCAGACGTGGCTCTGCATCGGGTAGGGCACCGACGCCTGCGGCGCCGAGATGTTGATGACCGAGGCGCCCGGCGTCTTGAACTTCTCGAAGGCCGCGCGGCAGGCGTTGAAGGTGCCCAGCACGTCGATGTCGAGCACCGCCTTGAAGCCGTTCGACGACATCGCCATCGCCGGCGCCGGGAAGTTGCCGGCGGCGCCGCAGATGAGCACGTCGAGCGCGCCAAAGGCCTCGACGGCCTTCGTGAGCGCCCCGTCGACGGCGGCGTAGTCGCGCACGTCGGCCGAGAAGGCCAGCGCGGTGGTGCCCTGGGACTTCAGCAGCGCGAGCGCCGCGTCGAGCTTCTCCTGCTTGCGGCCCAGAATGCCGACCTTCGCGCCGGCCTGCCCAAAGGCCTCGGCGAGGCGCAGGTTGATGCCGCTGGAGCCACCCGTCACGAAGACGTGGCGACCCGAGAACTGTCCTTCACGAAAGTGCAGGGCCATGGGCCCGACGAGCTACTTCTTCTTCGGCCCGCCCGCCATCGGCGTCGACGGCCGCGCGCCCTGGAGGAAGAGCTGCATCGAGGCCTTCAGCGTGGCGTCGAGCGGCAGGTTCGGCGTGCCCGCCCACGAGATGAGCGCCACCAGCATGTACGAGATGAAGAAGTCCGAGAGCACCTCGGGCGGCACCGTCGTCACCAGCTCGCCCCGGCCCGCCAGCTCGCGAAACCGCTTCGCCATGAAGCCCCGCACCGCGCCCGAGTCCCGGTCCTCGAGCACCGCCGTCACCTTGATGTACGTGGTGAGCGCATCGACGAGGAGCTTTGGCTCCTTCTGCCAGAACTCGGCCAGCCCTTCGGCGCACGTCGTCAGGAGCTGCTCGAAGGTCGCGCCGTCGGGGAGGGCGTCCAGCCGCTTGAGCGCGGGCGCCTCGGACTCGGCGAGGAAGTCGATGAGCACGTGCTCCTTGGTGGGGAAGTGAAAGTAGAACGCGGCCCGGCTCACTTCGGCCTTCTGGGCGATGTCGTCGATGCGGCAGCCCGCGAGGCCGTCCTGGCGGAACACCTCGAGCGCGGCGAGGTACAGTCGGCGCCGCGTCTCTTCCCTCTGCTTCTCTCTCATGGGAGAGACCCTACCCGGTCCCATGTGCACGCTGGTTGTCTGCATTCGTCAGTATGGTGCGTTTCCTCTCATCGTCGCCGCCAACCGCGACGAGAACCTCTCGCGCCCGGCCACGGGTCCTCGCAAGTGGTTGGATTTGCCATTTGTTGCCCCGCGGGACGAGCTGGCTTTCGGGACCTGGTTGGGGCTGACGCGCTCGGGCCTGTTCGTCGGGGTGACGAACCGCTTCCTCGCCCCGAAGCACGAGGGCCGCGAGTCGCGGGGCCAGCTGGTCGTCGAGGCGCTCCAGGCGCCCGACGCGACTACGCTGCACACGTCGCTGAGAACGCTGTCAGCCTCGCGGTTCAATGCATTCCATCTCGTGTATACGGATGACACCGGTGCGTATGTGACGTGGAGTGATGGTGAAGTGGTTCGGCACGAGACGCTCGCGCCGGGGCTGCACATCATCACCGAGCGCAGCCTGGGCGGAGACGACCACGCGCGCACCTCGCTCATCCACGAGCGGTGGCCCCAGCTGAGCCCTCACGGCGCGGTGCCCACGCCCGAGGCGCTGCAGGGCCTGCTGGCGGCGACGAAGCCCGACGACCCGCTCGGCGGCGTCTGCGTCGAGGCCCCCGCCTTCAACTACGGCACGCGCTCGTCGATGGTGCTGTTTCAGGCGAGGGACTTCGCCCAGAGCCGTCTGTGGTGGGCCGACGGCCGGCCCGACCGCACGCCCTTCGTCGAGCGCAGCGAGCTGGTGCGCGAGCTGCTCGCCTGACGGCGCTGTCTGAGACGCACGGTCGCCGATGGTCGGCTCGCACAGCTCGGTCGAAGCGATGGAAGCCTCGCGCACGGCCGCCGGGCCGTGACTGACGGTGCGCTGCGCCGCCGCCACCGGGTGTCCAGGACGGTAAAAAGACGAAGTGGTGGCGCCGACTCGTCGGGCTCTGACGCCTGTGGTGACGCGGAACCTGAACACCGCTCGCTCAGCGAAACTCGTAGCCGAGGTGCAGGGTGGGCGCGATGGCGAGGGCCTCGGAGAAGTTCACCGCGATGGCCGCGCCCGGATTCTCGCCGCCCATCGCCATCAGGCTCCCGTCGACCACCCTCGTCGCGTAGAGCATCGACACGTCGAGGGCGATGGTGAACTGCCCGCGCCGCTTCGTGAGGCGGTTGGGTTGACCGAGGCCAACGCCCACCTTGAGGTTGAGGCCCGGCATCGCCCCCGACGCGCTGAGCGCCGTCACGCCGCCGCCGGTCGTGCTCACCGTTCCGCCGACCCGCAGCCAGCCGCCGAGACCCACCTGCGGGCCCGCCGCCACGAAGAAGTGGTCTCCCAGCCCGAGCTCGGCGTTCGCACCAATCAGCCAGAAGCCCGCTCCAGAGACGCCGCCCGACACCATTCCCATGTTCGTCGACACGCTCAACCCGAGGGAGGCCGAGTACCCCAGCCGTGCATAGGCTCCGAACATCGGGGTGATCTGCGCCCCCGCGTGCAGGTCGAAGAGGTGAAAGCTGATCATCGCCGGCGAGGGCAGGAAGGCGCCCAGGCCAGCGCTCCCGCCGGCGCGGAAGCCGGGCTTGTAGACGGGCTCCTCGGGGGCGACCGGCGGGGGCACGGCGGCGACTGGCGCGTCGCGCACCGGCAACGGGGGAGGCGCGTCGGCCTGCGCGAAGGCCAGCGACGCCGCGCAGAACACCGCGGCCGACACGCAACGCGACATCGTCATGACTGCTCCCGGGAGAAGAGGTGCGCCGCAGACGGCAAGGTGCCCATCGTATTCACCAGGTTGCTACAGGCGAAGAAAGCGATCGCCCGGGGCCTCCCATGGCGAGACGGCCCGTCAGCCCCCGTCGGCCGGGAAGGATTTGCGGAGAATGGCCCCTTGCGCGCCGCCGATGAAGACCTCGATCGTTCCGCCTGAGGAGTGGAACCCGGTCACGCCAGCAGGGCCCAGCGAGCTGAGGGGAAGCGGGTCGACCCGAAAGACGCCCGCGTCTTCACGGAAAAGGAAGACCGCTGGCTCAGGTGTGGGCACGCCCGAATCGCGAGTCCCTCCGATGAACGCTTCTCCCAGAGGCGAAGCCCACACCGACGAGAAGTCCTCCGAGAAGACGGCCTGGCGGAGCCCACGAAAGCCGCCGGGTGTCGGTCGTCGCCAAATGGCGCCACGGGGGCCGACGGCGTAGCCGATGGTGCCCCCATCGGAGAAGAGAAGTCGCGCCGAGGACGTCGCAACGACCGCCCCAGGATTCGGCTGAGGTACGATCGAGGCTGGTCCGAAGCCGCCGTCGTCGTTGGCGAAAGCAATACCGCTGGGTCCAGCGAACCAGGTGATGGCTCCTCCGCCTGAAGGCAACGAGGTCGCCGAGGTCAGCTCATCCCCCAGCACGGACACCACGCGCGGCGTTTGACCCAACCGCCAGTTAAGCACGCGGCTGCTGCCATCCCCGACGAGGCCGACCGCAAACAGCTCGTTGGTGGGCGTGATGGCCACCCCCGTCCAGCTCAGCTGGCCACCATCGCTCAAGGTGGCGTTGAAGCCGCCGTCCATTCTCGTGAAGAGGTTCGGACTCCGGTACTCGAAGACGCTGGCGAGGTCGCCGACGACGATGCTCCTGCCTCCCGGGGCCCCGACACACTGCCGGTACAGGAAGGTGCTCGGCAGGGCTGTTCCGGTCGTGTCGTAGCGACGCCATGTCGCGTCTGTCTGGCGCTCGAGCAACACGCTACCCTCGGAAATGGCGATTGGGCGTTCGGGGAGCGGCCCCTCGCAGATGGCGTTGATGGGCCGATTGCGGTTTGCTTGGGTCGCCGTCGAAACCCAGAGACCGGTCTTCGGCTGACGAAAGGCATACACGCCTTCTCCGCCGGCGACGAAGGCTGTCCCGTCGAAGACGGCCGCGGTCGTGAAGGTTCGGGAGCGCTCCCCTGGTATCACTGGTGGCAGGAGCTGCGGGCCAAGCTGCCACCCACCATCGGCCAACGCGTCGATTTCCCGAATCGTGTCTCGGGGGGCCACCAGCAAGAGCCCTCCGTCGCGTACGACCAGGGCTCCGGAAGAGTTGTTCGAAGCGATATCGAGCGCGGCGATGTCGGCCCAACCGGCGTCCGGGCCCGGCTCGATGAGGTGGACCCGGAGCGTCTGGCCGCCATCACTCAGCGACTGCACCGACCGGGCTGCGACGAAACGGCCGAACGATACGGGGTCGGTGGCATTACTCAGGGTCTCCTTCACGAAGACGTCTTCGAAGCCCGAGGCGCTCTGCCGGAAGAGTCGGCCGTTCCCTCGAAGGACCCACACCTCGTTCTGGTGCAGGAAGAGATTCGCCTCCCCAGAGCCGCTGGCTGCCCGCAGGGTCCACGCACCCGGGCTCGTCCGCTCGAGCACGCCCGGCCCCCCAAAGCGGGAGCCCGTGAAGATTCGTATCGAAGGAGTTCCCCCCACCATCAGCACGCTCGTGAGTGTGTCCGTCAGGGTTGAAGCCTGCTCGAGCAGCCAGCCTCCATCGAGCCGCAACAGGACGGCGCCGTGGTCGCCCGCGAGAGCGAGGGCCTCGTCGTTGAGCCCGTGAATGGCCTGCCAGTCGTAGCGCGAGAGGGTGGGAGCGTCGGTGGCGAGTGTTCGTTCACCGTTCCACCGCAGGACCCCGCCGTTGATGGCGGCCAGCCACAGGTTTCGAGGCCCGGTCCCCCAGATAGCCCGAAGGTCGTTGCCCTGCGGCAACGGCGCTTCCCAGCACCAGCCCTCGACGGTGCAGAGCCTCGGGAAGCCACATCGGTTTGGCGTCTGAACGCCGCATTCTTCCCGCTCCAGACAGTACTCGCAGAGGATTTCTTTCCCGCAGCCAGCGTCGACGTAGCCGCACACACCTGTCGGGCAGGCGACTGGAAGCGCAGCAGGCACGCATGCGCCCCCATCACTGCCTCCGTCCCCAGTGGCGCCACCACCGCCGCCGGTTGCGCCGCCGCCGCCACCCACGGCGCCGCCACCGCCCATGGCCCCGCCACCGCCCATGGCCCCGCCGCCGCCCATGGCCCCGCCGCCGCCCATGGCCCCCCCGCCGCCCATGGCCCCCCCTCCGCCCATGGCCCCCCCGCCGCCCGCGCCCGCGTCACCAGGCTCGGCTCCTTCTCGGCAGAACCC
>JANRKQ010000209.1:0-36761 GCA_033763395.1 Myxococcaceae bacterium | reverse complement strand
CGACCGGTGGGGGCGCTGCTGGTGGAGTCACGGGAGGTGGCGCTGGCGGCGGAAGCGCTCCGGTGGTTCGTGGCGACGGCGGAATCATCGCCCTGCTCGACTGCGAACCCGATGGCGGCTTCTCGAACTTCGTGCCCGTTGGAGCACCAGCGCCGGTGCTCACGGTTCCCGGCTTCGGCCGGGACGGCGGGCGGGCCTGCCGGCTGTCGACCGAGAACCCGGGTGCGTCGTTCGGACTGGCGACCGACCCCGATCTGCCGGCGCCGAACATTCCCGTCGTCAACGGGCTGTACTGCGCAACGGCGTGGATTGGGACGATGGGCGTGCAGCCGACGCGCGTGCCCGTCGAGGTGAGGCTCGTGCTGAAGGGCCGCTCCGGCGGCGCCTCACGCACCGTCCTTTCCACCTCGGCGCCGCTGCCGGCCTCGGTCCTCATCTTCGATGGAGGACTGGCGACCCGGCTCCTGACCGCCGAGCTCGCCGGCCAGTCGCCCGACGGAGGCCTTCCAGGCGC
This sequence comes from Myxococcaceae bacterium, assembly GCA_033763395.1. Lineage (GTDB taxonomy): Bacteria > Myxococcota > Myxococcia > Myxococcales > Myxococcaceae > Xiheimicrobium. The sequence goes on along the minus strand of JANRKQ010000209.1, from coordinate 36,247 downwards.
CATCTCGATTCACCTCGAAGCGCGCGCGGGAACCGACCCCGCCACCTTCCTGCTCGACGACGTCGTCATCGCGCTCTCGCCCGACGGCGGGTGCGGCTGACGACGTCGCGACACCCAGAGCCCGGCGAGCAGGCCAGTCCCCGGCACCGAGCCGCAGCCGGCCGGCACGTCGGGGACGCGCTCCGGCCGCTGGCGACACAGCTGGCGTGCGCCGCACTCGAACGTGGGGGCGCAGTCGGCGTCCGTCTCGCAGGCGCTCGTGCACACCGGCGAGCCAGCCGCCTCGACGACCGCGCAGCGCCGCGACGCACACTGCACCAGCGAGTGACACGTCACTCCGGGCGCCACGCAGTCGGCGTCGGGCCCCGGGCAGGGGCCAGCGCTGCACACTCCGTCGCTGGAGCAGTCGCTCGCGCAGTCGGGGTCGAGTCGAGCGTCGATGCAGCGGTCGCCACACACGCCGTCGGCCTCGCAGCCGCAGTCGGGGTCGGGCGTCGTGCAGGCCATCACGCAGCGTGAGTCGGCGCTGCAGCTCGGCCCTTCCCAGGTCGCCATCGTCTGGCGAACCCAATGCGCGACGGTGTCGACCCGGGCGAAGGTGGTGGCCTGAACGCACTGCGGGTCGCCAAAGCTGACCACCGCCAGCGCCGTCGCCGTGCCGTCGGGCTCGAGGCGGGCGGCCACGGCCCCCGAGTCGCCGCGGCACGGGGCGCCGGCGTCACTCACGATGGTGAGGGTCGTTGCCGTCACCGTCTCCACCGTGGCCTCGAGCATGCGCAGGTCGCCGACGCCGGTTGACGACGTGCCGAACCCCGCGATGAGGACCGGCTGGCGGGGCTCGGCGGTCTGGCCCTCGGCCAGGTGGAGCGCGCCAGGTGACTCGCTCGGCTCGGCGAGCTCGACGACGGCGACGTCGAACGCCGCGTCACGCGCGCGCGGGTGTGGGTGCAGCGTGGCGGAAATGACGTGTGTCGAGCCAGCGGTGCGCGCGACGAGGGCCTCGTTCGCGTCGGCGCAGTGCGCCGCGGTCAGCAGCGTCCTCGGCGACAGCCGTGCGGCCGAGCAGTGCACCTCGTTGGTTCCGCCGCGCAACAGGGCCACGGCCCAGGTCGGCCCCCCCGGTGTCCCGCCGAGGATGCGCTGGCGGAGCACGCTCGGGTCAGAAGGCCCACCACACGCACTGCCGACCAGGAAGAGCGCCACCCATCGCATGCCCTCGCCCATCTCAAGGTTCGAGCCGACGCCTTGGGAGGAAACCACTTGAAATTGCAGCGCCCGCGCAGGCGAGCCGAGGCGATGGAGCGCGCTGGCGTGTCGTCATCAACGACACCTGTCCCAGGTGAGGGACACTTCAAAAGGGCCGCGATCGGCCGGCGGAGCCCGTCGTCGAGCGACCTCTGAGGTACTTGCTTAAGTTTATGATTTATCAGCAAAAAACAGCCTGGCCACGACTTTGCTGAAGCGGAGCCTCATGCGAACGCTCCTCGGGCTCGGGCTTCTCCTCGTTGGCTGCGACGGCACGATGATTCTGTCTGGGACCGGGCTCGACGCCGGTGACGAGGTCGATGCCGGTGTCTGGTCGACGGCTGCGCTCTCGACGCCCGAAGCCCTGGGCCCGACTGGCCTGCAGCGGCTCACCCAGCGGCAGCTGACGCGGGCAAGCGCGGTCCTCTTCGGGGTCACCCCCGACGTCGCCACGCTGCAGCTCGCTCCGGCCGATTCGCCGAGCAGCACCGCCTTCGACAACGACGTCGAGGCGCTGACGTTCTCGCTGCAGCTCATCACCGACTACGAGGCCTTCGCGTGGGCCTTCGCCGGCCAGGTGAAGTCGAACGTGCCCGCGTTCGTCGCGCGCGCGGGCTGCACGCCGATGGGGCCCTCTGACGAGCTCTGCTTCAAGCGCTACGTGGCCAACGTCGGGCGGCTGGTGCTGCGCCGCACCGTCGACGACGCCGAGCAGCGGGCGCTCGCGCGGGCCTTCCTGCCCATCGCCATCGCCGACGGGAACTTCATGTCGGCCGTCGAGCTGGTGGTGGCGACGTGGCTGCAGCACCCCGAGTTCCTCTACCGCATCGAGGCGGGCTCACCGACGCCGGGCGCGCCCGTAGCGCTCTCTCAGCAGGAGATCGCCGTGCGCCTCGCGTTCCTCGCCACGGGCCTGCCGCCCGACGCGCTCCTGCTCGACGCCGCCGAGACGGGCGCGCTGGCGTCGCCCCAGGGCCGGGCGCTCCAGGTGCAGCGGCTCCTCGCCACGCCCGACGCGGTCGCGCACGGCCAGTACCTGCACTCGCGTTGGCTCGGCTTCGCCGACCGCCTCTTCCCCGCCAACCTCGCCGCCGACGCCCGCCTCGAGACGAACGCCCTCGTCGAGCAGCTGGTCACCGACCCGCAGCGAGACTGGATGTCGCTGTTCACGGCCGACGAGACGTTCGTCACGCCCTCCCTCGCGGCGCACTACGGGCTGCCCTCGCCCGGCGTCGCCGCGCGGTGGGTGAAGGCGCCCCCGGAGCGCGCCGCCGGAGTGCTCTCCCACGCCACCTTCGCGGCGCTCGGCGCGAAGTTCGGTGACACCAGCCCGACGCTCCGTGGCTACGAAGCCATCAAGCGGCTCCTGTGCGGGAGCCTGCCGGGCGACATCCCCGACGGGGTCGACGTCACCGCGCCGCCGGGCGACCCGAGCGCCTGCAAGCCGCAGCGCTACGCCATGCGCACCACGCCCGGCTGCCAGGGCTGCCACGAGCGCATGGACCCCATCGGCCTGGGCCTCGAGCAGCTCGGCTCGTACGGCGAGTGGCGCATGACGGAGCCGAACAAGCCCGGCTGCACCATCTCGGGTGAGGGCGCGCTGCAGGGGCAGCCCTTCGTCGGCCCGGCAGCGCTCGGTCGCCTGCTCGCGAAGGAGCCCCTCGTCGCCCGCTGCGCCGGCCAGCACCTGTTCGAGTCGTTGAACGGCCGCAAGGCGGACCCAGCCGACGGCCCCACGCTCGACGCGCTCTACGCGCAGTACCGCCAGACGCGGAGCTACGGCTCGCTGGTGCTCAGCCTCGCGCGAAGCCCGGCCATCACCTTCAAGACGACCCGCTGACGCGGGCCCACCCCCTGGAACGGACTCCCATGACTCCCAAGCGACTGTCTCGACGAATGCTGCTGCGCGGTGGTGCTGGTGTCGTCGTTGGCCTGCCTCTGCTCGACGCGATGGTGACGAAGGCGATGGCGCAGACGGGCCTGCCGGCGCGCTTCGTCCTCTCGTACCTGGGCACCTGCACCGGCTCGCCGGCGCTCACCAACCCCGCGGCCGTCGGCCCCTTCGTCGCCCCGCTGCCGATGTCGTTCCAGGCGCTGCAGCCCCTCGCGCAGCACGTGTCGATTCTGTCGGGCCTCTCGTTCCCCACCTACAACCCGGGCATCGGGCAGTCGGCGAGCGCGCCGGGCTCGGCGCTGGTGGCCCAGCACGGCGGTACGATGTCGCCTGCCGTCTCGGGCACCACGGCCGTCGACGCGGTGGCGCCGCGGGTGCGGGGGCACTCGGCTGATCAGGTCGCCGCCGACCTGCTCGGGCCGACGCGAATCCCGTCGCTGACGCTGCGGGTGCAGGCCGCGGCCTACAACAACACCACCGGCGCGGCGGCGCAGGGCCGTGGCATCAGCGTTCGACGAACGGGCACGGCGCTCAGCGAGCTGCCGGTGAACGAGTCTCCGCTGCGGCTGTACAACCAGCTCTTCGGAGTCGCGCCCTTCGATGGCCCCCGCGACGCCGGCGCGGGAGGCGGCCCGAACGGCACCGGCGGAGGCCGCGCCGACGCGGGCGTGGGGGCCGGGGCCGATGCCGGCGCGATGCCTGCACCGACCCTGCTCGCGCGGCGAAAGAGCGTGCTCGACGTGGTGCTCGCCGATGCCAATCGCCTGTCGAACAAGGTGGGCGCCGAGGACCGCCAGCGGCTCGACCAGCACTTCACCCACATTCGTGAGCTCGAGCAGAGCCTCGGCGGCGGCCCCTCGGGTGCCGGCGGCGGAACCATGGGCGTGGGCGGAGGCCCGGCCGGCGCGGGCGGCGGTGCCATGGGCATGGGCGGCGGCACGGGCGCCGCGGGCGGTGGAACCATGGGCATGGGCGGCGGCGCGGGCACCGGTGGCGGCACCGCGGGGAGCGGCGGCGGCTCGACGATGGGCGGCGGGGCGTGCGTCGGACTGCAGAACCCCGGCGCCGACCCGGCCGTCACCTACGGCTTTGGCTCGTGGTCGAACGAGACCCAGCGCGGCACCGTGATGGCAGACATGATTGCCTATGCCCTCGCGTGCGACATGACGCGCGCCGTGTCGTGGATGCTCACCCACGACCAGTGTTGGATTGGGAGCGCCCACACCGCCGGGAGCACCGTGCCCGGCCAGGGTGGGCCGCCCGACATCCACAACGACTCACACTTCGCGCCGGCAGACATTCGCGCGAGGAACGCGAACTGGGGCGCGGCGCTCTTCGGCCGGCTCGTCGACAACCTGCGAACGCGCGCCGAGGGGCCGGGCTCCCTGCTCGACCGCACGTTCCTCTCGCTCGTCTTCGCCGAGGGCACCAACGCGCACAACAAGACGAGCCTCACCTTCGTCGTCGCCGGGTTTCCCTCGCGGATTCGCAACGGCGTGCACCTGAGCACGAACGGGGCCCACCCGGCGCAGGTGCAGATCGCCGGGCTCACCGCGGTCGGCTCGACGACGAACCGGCTGGGCGAGGTCACGGGCGCGGTGCCGGGGCTCCTCCTCCCTTGAGCGGGAGAGCCCCACCGTCGCGCGACCCCTGTTGGGCCTTCACGCCGGCAGATGGAGTTGACCGACTCGCTCAAGACGTCCTCGTGTCAGTACGCCTTCATCGCCACGTCCAGCACGTGGGCCGGGTCCGTCGTGTTGGCCGGCCACGTGCTCCTTTGGTTGCCTGTCGACCCATCGTTGCCGCCTGGTTCCCAGCGTTCGAGCCCCTGGCTGCAAGGTGGTACGAACACTCACCACGAGTTCGCGCACCATCGACTCTGGTGGACAGGCCCCGCGGGCCAGTCGACAACACGCCCATGCGAGTCCACCTCGTCGACGGCACGTTCGAGCTCTTCCGCGCGCACTACGCGCCGCGCCCCTCGCACACCGCTCCTTCCGGCAAGGACCTGAAGGCCACCGTCGGCGTCATCGGCTCGCTGCTCGCGCTCCTGGCGGATGCGGAGGAGGCCGTCACGCACCTCGCCGTCGCGTTCGACAACCCGATTCGGTCGTTCCGAAACGACTTGTTCGACGGCTACAAGACCGAGGCCGGCATCGACCCCGCGCTCGCCGCGCAGTTCGACGACGTCGAGGCCGCCGTCGCCGCGCTGGGGGTCGTCGTCTGGTCGATGAAGGACTTCGAGTGCGACGACGCGCTCGCCACCGCGGCAGTGCGCTTCGCGAAGGACCCCGCCGTCACGCAGGTGCGGGTGATGACGCCCGACAAGGACCTCGGCCAGGTGCTGTCGGGCGAGCGCGTGGTGCAGGTCGACCGCATGCGCCGGCGCGTCTTCACCGAGGCCACCTTGCGCGCCGAGCGCGGCTTCGGTCCGCAGAGTGTGCCTGACTTCCTCGCGCTCGTCGGAGACACCGCCGACGGCATTCCCGGCCTTGACGGCTGGGGCGAGAAGGGCGCGCAGGCCGTCCTGTCGACCTACCCGCATCTCGAAGCCATTCCCGACGACGCGAAGGCCTGGACGGTGAAGGTGCGCGGGGCCGAGAAGCTGGCCGGAACGCTGGCCGCCCACCGCGCCGAGGTGAGGCTCTACCGCACGCTGGCGACGCTGCGCCTCGACGTGCCGCTGAAGGAGTCGCTTGACGAGCTGCGCTGGCAGGGCGCTCCGGCAGACAGGTGGCGCGCGTGGTGCGCTGGCGCTGGCGTCGAGAAGTTCTCGGACCGTCCGGCGCGCTTTCGACCGTGAGCTGGTGGTTCGCCTCGACGCTCGGAAACGCGCTTCGCCTCGGGCCGCACCACGAGGTGACCCGGAGGGGACGCGGAAGACGAGGTCACCCGCATCTGACCTCATCAACGGAGAGACCGAAGCGGGGCGTGGCGCCTCGACCTCCGCCTTCCGCCGGCCGTTGCCCGTCCTCCGCGGGAACGATGAGTTGAAGCGAGCGCCAATCCCGCCGTCCCGGCGACGGACCGAGTACACTGACGGCATGAGTTTCGAGCGACAGCAGGCGGCGGCGTTGCGAATCCTCGAAGGCATCGAGAACGGCACCATGAGCGCAGCCGACTCGTTCGCGCTCGTCGAAGAGGCTGACCCGGCCCTCGTGTACCTCCTCTTCACGTGGCTGCGCCGCCGCTACGCCGGCCACCCCAACGCCGACGCCGTCATCGGCCGCCTCGTCGCCGTCGTCGACCGCGACCCGCTCGTCAGCAAGCTGATGAAGGAGGGCCAGGCCGACCCGGTGGTGGCCTGGTTCGAAGAGGAGCACTCGTACACGGCGCTCCGGGCGCGCGAGTTCGTCGAGCTCATCGTCGACAAGCTCGAGAGCTGACGTTCTTCAAATCTTGTTGATGACGAAGCCCGAGGCCTCGGCGGTGATGACGTTGCGCCGCGAGGCCCACGCGAAGTTCGCCAGCACCATCGCCTCGCGCGCCTCTTCCCGCACCGGCTGCGCCACCCACGTGGTGCCCTGGATGTCTGCCGTCGAGACCCAGCCATCCCGCGCCTCGACGACGAAGCCGAGGTGCGCGCTCTGGCCCTGCTCGGCCGTGTCGAACACCGTCTTCACGCGGAACTCCTCGCCCCGCCACGTCACCACGCCGGCCAGCGGCTTCTCGGGGTTGCCCGACACCTTGAGCGTGAAGCCGCCATCACCTTCGCACTTCACGAAGTACGGGGGGTGGTTCAGCTTCATCGAGCCTAGGCGCATCACCGCCTTCTCCGAGCCCGCGGTGCACGACACCCGCACGAAGGGCTGGTTCGCGCGCAGCACCGTGAAGCGCGTGCTGCTGGTCGAGTCGCTCACCCCGCCCAGGCCGTTGATGGAGAGGCCGACCTTCAGGTTCTGCTCGGCCGCGCCCACCACCGAGAACTCGTCGAGCTTCATGATGGAGCTCCCGTAGGTGGCCTCGACCTTCCGCGCCGTCGGCGCGCTCGTGGGCGGCTTGAGGGACACGGCGCAGGCGGTCTGGAGGACGAGGGCGGACACGACGGCGAGGCGCAGCAGCTTCATGGGTGACTCCGGGGAGTGGGTGAGACAGCGGCCGGCGCGTCGTTCACGCCAGAGGCCCCACCAACTCCCCGGAAGTCCTTGGGGCGGTGCGCGAGGGCATCTCGCGCGGTGGATCAGATGAGCTGCAGCACGGTGATGAGGCGTACGTTCGACCGCCCCACCTCGACGCCGCCCTGCTTCACCACCAGCACCAGGCGGTGCTCGGTCGAGACCTGCCCGGGCTGCGCGTAGAAGGCGCCGGTGACCGACGCGCCCGTGGCCACCACCTGGGTGCCGCTCGTCGGGCCGCCCGGCTGCACGTCGGCCCGGTCGGTCACCCACTCGAAGGTGTAGCTCGACGACGGCAGCAGCATGCCCGCGCCGTCACGCACCTCGCCCACCAGCGGCACCGACAGGAAGCCGCTGGAGCCGGGGGGGTACTCCGACACGTTCATCGCGGGTGTCACCAGGCGCACCACCACCGCGCACGAGACGACCTCGACCATCACGCTGTCGGACACGCCACCGAAGTCGAACGTCACCCGGCGCAGGCCGAGCGTCTGGAAGGCGGGCGTGGCCGTCAGCGAGCCGGTGCGCACCACCAGGCCGTCGATGCTCCACCGGCCCGCCGTCTCGGTGAAGGTGGTGGGCGGGTAGGTGATGGTGCCGGCGAGCCGCAGCGACTGGTTCAGACACACGCGGGGGCTGGTGCCGGCGACCGGGTCGGTGATGCTGACCGTCGGAGCCCCGGGCGTCAGCATCTCCAGGCGCAGGCGGTAGACGAAGTCCTGCCCGGGCGCGGCCGTCACGCCGAAGACGAGGTCGCGCTCACGGGTGAAGAGGCGGAAGACGGCCTCCCACTCGTCGCCGATGCGGGTGATGGAGACGCGCTGCACCTGCACCTGGGCCCGGTCGGTGACGAGGCTGGGCTGCTCCGAGGCGTCGCCCAGCACCCGAACGCGGACGTCCTGCGTCACCAGGCCACCCGTCGAGACGCCCGGCACGCGGAAGAAGTCGACGTCGACCGGCGTCGGCCCGATGCCGACGATGGAGCCCGTCTTCCACCCGTCGGCCGCGCGCAGCTCCCGCGCCTGGGCTGGCGTGTCGTCGAGCAAGAGCGCCTCGTCGAAGTTGAGCTGGTCGTCGTAGCCGAGCGCGAGCAGGTCGGGCCGCACCCCACGGCCGGCCAGCTTCACCGCCGCGAGCGGGTTGATGAGCCGGGGACGCTCGACGGGCTGGTCGCGGTAGCCGAAGCGCACGAGCTGCGCGTTCGTCCACGACGTCTCACGCAGAATCGCGCGCACGCGCTCGGTCAAGACGCGCCGCTCGGCCGCCGAGAGCCCTGGCGTCTGGGGGTTGAGCGCCGGGTTCACCGCCTGCATCGCCGCCACCACGCCCGCCGTGTAGGGCGAGGCGTCGGAGGTGCCGCTGAAGTCGTCGAACACCGTCGGGGCAGCGGGGTCCACGTCGCCCATGGGCCGCAGGTAGCGCGTGCGGTTGGGCGCCCAGACGTCGACGCGCGGCCCGTAGAACTGGTCGTTGTCGAGCGACGGGTCGACCGCGCCCACGGCGATGACCTCGGGGAACATCGCCGGCACCACGCCCCAGCGGTTCGTCGTGCGGTCGCTCAGGTTGACGTAGTCACGAATCACCTCGGGCAGCACGCTGCTCGAGTACGCGTTGCCCGCCGACACGACGACGGGCACGCCGCGGCTCTGCGCGTAGACGATGCCCGAGCGCATGGCGTCGCGCGGGTCTCCCAGCGCGAAGTTCGTCTGCAGCGCCCCCACGCACGCGCTCACCGCCGTGGCGGCCCCACCCGTCGCCACCGCGCACGAGATGCCGAAGTCGGGAAGGGGCAGGCTGCACACCAGCGCAGCCGCGCCCAGGGCGCCGGCGCTCACCACACCGCAGATGGTGGCGCGGCCCAGCGGCGTGCAGAGGTCGAGGTCGGGCCCGACGTTGACGGCCACGTTGCACGGGTAGCCGGCGCTGATGTTGATGACCGACGCGCCGTCGTCGACAGCCTGGCGGACGCCGCGGCCAATGCCGAAGACGAAGCCCAGGTTGTCGTACCGGTACATCATCGGCACGGCCACCTGGCCGCCGGTGCCCGCGCCGCCGAAGCCGTCATTCACCACGCCGCCGATGGCGGTGACGCTCCCGGTGCCGTGCCACACGCGCTCACCACCGAACGCGCCCGCGTTGGGAGCAGCCGTCGCAGCGCCCGGCCCGCACCGCATCGGCGCGCTCGTCATGTCGCACTCGCGGAAGCCACCGTCGGCGTCGCGGCGGAAGTCGGCGTTCGGCGCGAAGCCGTAGTCGAGCACGCCGACGCGCACGCGCTGGGTGTCCCGGTCCATCAGCGCGAGGTACGTCCACAGCGCGGGCACGTTGCGGATGCAGGGGTTGCCCGCGTCGGCGCCCGGCAGACACGGCGTGGTGTCTCCGGCCCGGCCGAGCGCCTTCATGTTGTCGTTGAGCGGCCCGCCCTCGACGGTGGTGGGCGCGGCCTGGCCCTGGAGGCGCGGGTTGATGGTGACGTGCAGGCCTTCGAGGCGCGCGAGCAGCACGAGCCCGTAGAGCCCCAGCCCCTCGGCGCGGCTGACGGCCAGCTCGCCGGGTTCTCCAAGAAAGTGGCGCATGCGGCTGAGGCGCTCGGGCGTCACCCGGTCGGTCGGCACCTCGAGGAGGTACGCCGTCTGCGTGCCCTCGAGCCCCACCGGCTGCTGGTCCACGATGCGGCCCTGGGTGAGCGAGAGCACGCGGTCGAGCTCTCGCTGGTCGACGGGCGTGGCGATGAGCTCCTTCGCTGCGAACTGCAGCGGCAGCTCGTTCTTCCGCAAGAGCGTCGCGATGGGCCGGCGAGCCGACGCCTCGTCGGGCGTGAGCGCGAGGGCCGCGTCCACCCGCGTGGGGGTCTCGGGCCGGGCGGGGCCGTCGAGGAAGGCCACGTCGGACACGAGGCCCACCTCGAGGCCGGGGAGCTGCGCGGCGTCGACGAAGTACAGCGCGTAGAAGCTGTCGCCCGGGTGCAGCTCGAGCGTGCCGTCGTTCGGCGTCGCGGGGGCTCCCGGGGTGAGCGCGCGGGTGGGCAGGCCGGTCGTCAGCCGAAACGTGTTCCCCGCGCCACGCTCGAGCACGACGCGCTCGACGTCGAGGGAGTCGGTCGAGCTGAAGAAGAGCGCCACCGCGGGCGGCGCCGGCAGCGCGCCGAAGTCGACGACGGCGCCGACGGGGGTCCCCGCGGCGTAGAAGAGCGAGTCCATCGTGACGGTGACCTCGGGCGCGCGGGTCGGCGGCTTCGGAGCGCCCAGCACGTCGAGGCGAATCGTCACCTTCTGCTCAGCGCCGTCAGCGCTCGCGCGCAGCGTGAATGAACCCGACGTGGGCGCGGTGCCCTCGGCTGCGGTGAGCGTCACCACGGCCCGCGCGGAGGGCCCGGCCGGCTCGACCGACGACGACACGCCCGCCGGCAGGCCCTCGACGGAGAAGATGACGCTCGGCCCGCCGCTCGAGACGTCAGCCGAGAAGCGCGCTGGCGCACCGAGGGCAGCCACCACGCGCTCGGGCGCCTTCAGTGTCCACCCCGGCGGGGGCGGTGTGGGGACTTCGGGCGGCCTGGTGTCACAGCCAACAACGAGCACGACGAGAACGGACGACAGCCATCGACTCACGGGTCGCATCGGGACCTCCTGGGAAAGGGGAAACGCCACGACGCGCAGCGCAAGCCGGGTGCCACCGCGCCAGGCGTGGAGTTCCGTGCGACTGCAACGGCAGGCGTCGGAGCCCGTGAACGAACGGGTCACGCGTGTGACCGCGAGGGTCACGCTTCAGGTCATGACCCGCGCGCTCGCAGGTCGTCACGCGGCCAGGTTCAGCCGTGCCCCTGGCGCATGGATGAGTGGGCGCCGCCGCGTCGAACGCACGAGCGTCGCGCGCACGACAATGGCGTGTGGGCACCGCCCCGAACGGATCCGACGACCGTCGGGTGCCGCTGAGCCGCCTCCCAGACTCGTTTCGTTCCGAGCACTCCCAATCGCGCGCAGGCCGGTAAATCGGCCTCGGCGGTGATTCGCCGTGGTGCGGCAAAAGCGTAGCAGAATCAGGGGTTTACAAGGCTTCGGCTGCCACATAGGGTGCCTCCGGTCAAAAAAGAGACAAGCCGCTACAGGCCGCTACGCTCGAATTCTTGACGGAGCAGTCGCTGCGATCAACCGGCACGAAAGGCCATCGACGTGAGCCATGAGCGCCCCGATGCGTTGCTGAAGAGCGCGCTGGAGAAGATCGTCTATTTCGAGGCGCGCGCGGCGCAGCTCACCAATGACCTGGCGCAGGCGCAGGCCGAGCGCGACCGGGTGAAGGGCGAGCTCGCGCAGGCCTCGCAGCGGGAGATCGAGCTGCGGCGGGTCATCGCCGAGCTCGAGGTGCGCACCCAGCGGGCCCACTCGGAGCGTGAAGAGGCCGCGACCGTGGCCGAGGCCCTTCGTCGGGAGCGCGCGGAGCTGCTCGGGAAAATCCTCGACGCCTCGCGGCTCAATGGTGAGACGAGCGACTTCGACCTCGCGTCCTTCATCGCCGAGCTGCGCAGCGAGGTGATTCTGCGCCGCGGCCCGTCGGACAGGAGCGCGCCGGTGCTGATCATGCCGCCGCCCGCCGCCGAGGTCGTGCCTGGACCTTCGGAGCCGAAGCCCTCGTACATCACCGCGCAGGCGCAGGCCCTCGAGGCCCAGGGACGGTTGACCGTCTCATCCGCCGAGCTCGCCTCGCTCGAGCGCGCGAGCCCCTTCGCGGGCCGGACGGAAGAGACGCTCTTCGGGTTCTCGGTGCGAGAGCTCTCGGCGCCTGACGCCTCGGCGCGTGTGCGGGCCGCGGAGCGCCTCACGGCCCTCGGTCACCCGGCGGCGGCGCCGGCCCTCGCCACGGCGCTGCACGCCGAGACGGAAGGGCGCGTGAAGGTCGCGCTCCTCGAAGCGCTGTCGCACCTCGCCAAGGCCGAGGCGGTGCCGGTGGTGGTGCCGCAGCTCAGCGCGCCGGCGCCCGAGGTGCGCATGACGGCGCTCAAGGCGCTGCTCAAGCTCGACGCCACGCAGGCCGGACCGCACCTCGCCGCGGCCGTGAAAGACCCGGACTCGGCGGTGCGCCGCCGCGCGTCGCTCCTCGCGCTCAGCCTGACGGGACAGGCCGCGCTCGAGCTCGGAGAGACGGCGATTCGTGACGCGCACCCCGACGTGCGCTCCCTCGCTGCGCTGGTGCTGGGCGCGAGCGGGCTCGAGTCGGCGCGGCCATGGTTGATGACGGCCATGCGCGACCCCGAGGTGCGCGTGCGACGTTCGGCGAGCCAGGCGTTGTCGCGGCTCCTCGGCCAGGACGTCAGCCAGCTCGTCGACCTCGATGAGGCGCAGCGACGACGCGAAGTGCGCCGGCTCGCGCAGGTGCCGTCGAACCCGGTGAAGGCGAAGCTGGTGGCTGCGCTCCCCGGGCGGCCAGGGGCCGGGAGTGCCCTCGCACCTCAGGGGCATCGGGCGAGCCCGGTCGTCACGTCGGCCGGTTCCGGCGCGGTCGAAGCGCACACCGGTTCGGCGAACGTCATGGTCGGCGCCGCCCGCGGTGCTGGCGCGGTCGAAGCGCACGCCGCTCCGGCGAACGTCATGGTGGGCGCCGCTCGCGGTGCTGGCGCGGTCGAAGCGCACAACGCACCGGCCATGGTCGGCGCCGCTCGCCGTGCCGGCACTGTCGAAGCGCACACCGCTCCGGCGAACGTCATGGTGGGCGCCGCTCGCGGTGCTGGCGCGGTCGAGGCTCACACGGGTTCGGCGAACGTCATGGTCGGCGCCGCTCGGGGTGCTGGCGCGGTCGAAGCGCACGCCGCTCCGGCGAACGCCATCGTCGGCGCCCCTCGAGGTGCTGGTGCGGTCGAGTCCTTCGCCACGTCGTCGGGCGCGGAGCTGGTCGAGACGGTCGTCGCCGGCGTGAGCGCCCGAGCAGTCCAGCACACAGCCGTAGACGACGTTGCCGTCAAGCCCGCATTCGCCCGCTCACACGCGCCGTCCGCGAGCGGAGCCGTCGTTGGACCTGCGGCGCTCCACGCCGCCTCTCGGGTGGCCGTGCTCGAGGTGCCCGCACCCACCGACGCCGCGCTGCTCGACGGCGTCCTCATCGAGCTGCGCGCCGCCATTCGGGGCCAGAGCGCCGATGCGCTGGCCGCTTCACTTCACTCGTCACTCGAGGCCGTGCGCGCGGCGTGTGGCGAGCTGATGTCACAGGGCCAGGTCGTGCGCCGCGGCCTCAAGTACTTCGTCGCCTGAAGGGACCGACATGGAAACGCCTTCCTACCCGCCCCGCCTCGCTGCCGAGCTGCTGGGCATCACGCCGAAGTCGCTCAAGGCCTCGCTCGAGAAGGACGCCTACACGCCCGAAGACGTGTGGGACCTGCGCGCGAAGTTGAACCTCTACCCACCGTCCGTCGGCACCCGGAAGCAGCTCTTCCTCAACTTCAAGGGCGGCACCGGCAAGACGTCGCTGTCGACGTCGTACGCGTGGCGGCTCGCCGAGATGGGCTACGGCGTGCTGCTCGTCGACCTCGACAGCCAGGGCCACGCCACCAAGTGCCTCGGCTTCGAGGGCGAGGACTTTCAGCACACGCTCCTCAACGTGCTGGTGAAGAAGGCGCCCATCACCCAGGCCATCCAGAAGTCGCAGCTGCCGAACCTCGAGTTCATTCCGTCGAACCTCTCGATGTCGACGGTCGACCTCGCGCTGATGCCGATGGCCGGCCGCGAGTTCAAGCTGAAGAACGCGCTCAAGGAGGTCGAGGCGCACTACGACTTCATCATCTTCGACGCGCCGCCGTCGTTCGGGCTGCTCAACCTGAACGCGCTGATGGCCGCCGACGACCTCATCGTGCCGGTGCTGGCCGACTTCCTCTCGTTCCACGGCCTCAAGCTGTTGTTCGAGACGGTGCAGAGCCTCGAGGAGGACCTCGGCCACGTGCTCGACCACGTCTTCATCGTGGTGAACGCCTTCAACGCCACCTTCAAGCTCGCGAAGGAAGCGCTCGAGGCGCTGAAGGAACACTACCCCGAGTACTTGATGCCGCAGGTGGTGCGGCAGTGCACGCGTTTCGCCCAGGCCTCGAGCGAGGGGCAGCCCATCTTCGCGTTCGACCGTGACTCGAAGGGCGCTGGCGACGTGCAGGTGCTCATCGACGAGGTGATTCGGCGCCTGCAGGCGAGCGCGAAGGTGGCTCCGCAGGTGGAGGCGAAGTCGGCGTGAGGAACGCGAAGGAGAACGAACGATGAAGAAGGCATTCGACGCCAACGTCTCGCGCGCCCGGCCGAAGCTGCGGCTGGGAGCGATGCTGGCCTCCGAGGCGCCGCAGGTGACGGCCGAGCAGGTCGAGTCGCTCGCGCAGGCCGTGGCCCAGGAGCCGGTGATTCCGTCGCGGGAGCCGCCCGCGGACCTGTCGTCGGCGGTGAAGGCGCGGCTGACGGCGCGCACGGTGCGGCCGAGCGCGGCCGAGGCGCTGTCGACGGCGCTGCAGACGCCCGTCAAGGCCGAGTCGGCGGCGGAGCTCTCGCACACCGAGACGCGTCGCGAACGGGCGCACGTTCACGCCGCCGAGGCGAGGGTGGCCCCGGGGGCCGTCGAGCCGTCGGCGCTTCGGACCGAAGAGGTTGCTCGGCGCGACGCGCAGGTTGAGCAGCCAGCTCCCGTCGGCAGCCGCGCAGGCGACGCCGTTCACCGTGTCACGGAGGTCGCGCCGAAGGCACCGGTGGTGAGCCAGCGAGTGGAGGACTCGGTTCGCGGCCTCGCGCATGTTGATCAGCCAGCTCCGGTGAGCAGCCGCGAGGACGGCGCAGTTCAACGCGTCACCGAGACCGAGCCGAGCGCGTCGGTCGTGAGCCAGCCCATGGAGGACTCTGTTCGCCGCGTCGCGCACGGCGAGCAGTCGGCTCCGGTCGCGAGCCGCGGGCCCGTCGACCCGGCAGCGTCGGTCGCGACCCTCCGGGTCGAGGAAGCGCGGTTCGGGTTGCTCAACGGCCCGCCGCCGCTGTCTTCGCCCGAGCGGGCCCCATCATTCGCGCTCTCGAGCGCGCAGGTTCATTCCGTCGAGGAGGTCGTCATGGCGCAGGCGAGGCCCACGGTGAGGTCAGCGGTCGAAGCCCCGGCCGAAGTGCGTGAGGTGCAGACGGCGCCCGTCGAGCTGCCCGGGCCCGATGCGACCGACCGGCGGGAGCGGCTGCGCGAGCGCCTCAAGGCCGTGCGTGAGAACCCGCGGCCGGAGCCGTTGCCCGAGACGGTCGCCGAAGCCGGCGTGCTGGCGGTCGAGCGCATCGCCGCGCTGCAGACCGAGCTGGCGAAGACGCGCGCGATGAACCTGGCGCTGTCGCAGGACCTCGAGGCCGCGCGGCGTCAGGCCGAGCGCGCGACCGAAGAGGCCCGCCTGCGCATGGACGAGGCGCGGCGCCTGTCGGCCGAGATGGAGGGCCGCGCACAGCTCCTCTCGGACCTCGAGAAGGAGCTCTCGGCGCTCGAGGGAGAGCGCAACGAGGCGCTGCTTGCCCTGCAGGAGGCGCGCGCCTCCATCGAAGCGTCCGAGCGCGAGAAGCTCGAGCTGCGCGAGGCAGTGGTGACGAAGGACCGCGAGCTCGAGTCGTCGCTCCAGGAAGAGGAGCGCCTGGCCAGTGAGCTCGAGGCGGCCCACGAGGCGATGACGGGCCTTCGCCGCGGCGCCGATGCGCTGAAGGGCGAGCGCGACACCCTGGCCCGGCAGGTGGCTGACCTCACGAAGGAGCGGGCCGAGCTGCTCGAGGCCCGCAAGGCGCTCGAGGCCGTGCATCGCGCGCTGGCGAAGGCGTCGGCGGTGGCCTGACGCCGGCACATGTCACGACGGAAGCCCGACCGCCGAGCCCTCGAAGAAGCACTGGCGCAGGCGGTGATGGCGCGGGGGCCCTTGCAATGGCCGGCCGAGGTGACAAGGAAAGGCTCCGGTCGCGTGCTGACGACTTCGTCAAGCAGGGTCACGCCGACAGTCATGTTCCCGTGTGCTGGCTCGAGCTGGTCCTCACGCCAGTCAGGGACGACTGGAGTGCCTGACGAACCACCACACCGCGCCGCAACTCTGGGCGCTTCATGAGCCCGGCTCTGGGCACATCAGGGGTCACTGTACAGGTATCCCGCACCGCTGCGGCCTGACCTCCACTGCCCGCTACCGTTGATGCCCACGGCATCACTGCTGTCGCTCGGCGCTCCGATGACGAGACTTCGACCGTCTCCGGAGACGGCCACCGACCAGCCGAAGAACGCGTGGTTTCGAGGCGCCTGGTCCTCGGAGAGCGTCACGCGCTCACGCCACTCGGTGCCCTCACGGAAGAAGCCAGACACGGCACCCATCTGCTCCGGCCCACTTGGCGCGCCCGCGAAGACTCGTGTCCCATCGGACGAGATCGCGACGGAGCTGCCAAGGCCCTTCGCGCGGGAGGTTCGACTCGGGAAGGGAGTGTCGGGGAGCCAGGCGCTCCCAGTGCGCCGGAAGGCACTCACTGCGCCTTCGGGGAAGCCCCCGACGAGGGGACCCAGGTGAGGTGTTCCAACCACCACGGTCGTGCCAGACCCGTCCAGCGCAAGTCCGCTCCCGAACTCGATCGACGGCCCTGGAGTCGGCGGCGCAACCTCGCCCTCACTCACCCAGGTGGTACCTCTTCGCGCAAAGAGTGTCACATTTCCGGCTTGAACCCGTGTGCCGGTCGTCGAGAGGAGCCAGGCCTTCGTCGCTGCAACCGCGATGTGAGAGCCGTCGTCTGACACCGCGACGGTCGCCCCGAAGCGCTCTGACGACTCTGGCTGGGTCTTCTTGAGATAGTTCGTCTGAACCCACGCACCTGCCTGTCTTTCAAACACATAGGCCGCCCCAGCGGACATCATCGAGACGTCTGTCTGATCTCCGTTCACTCCTCCGGACCTGCTGGGTTCGCCAGGGGACCCGACGACCACCGTGTCTCCACTCTCAGAGACACCAACCGATGTTCCGAACTGGTTCCCACCGCGACTGTTTGATGCCTTGAGGTAGGCCTCCTCGCGCCAGGTCGTCCCTGTGCGGCGGAACACGAAGGCTGCGCCACTGCTCGGAGCCCGAGTGTTGGCACCGCTTCCCCCGATGCCCGTCGCATCGCTCATCTCCACGGGGGCGCCGACGACGACGACCTCGCCGTCCCCACTCAGTGCGACCGCGGTTCCAAACCCAGACAACGCGGGACGCTCCACGGTGAGTACGCCACGGACCATCCAGGAGTTGGCCGCTCGGTCGTAGAGCGTGACAAAGTTGAACTGAGACCCAAGTGCGATGGTGCGGCCGTCGCGTGAGATCGCGGCAGCCGTTCCAAGGTCGCCCGCCATCGACGTGGGCGCTTTCAGATACAACAGCCGCCGCCAGGTGACCACTGCCCTGCCTCCGTCTTGTCCCGACGAGGGCGCTCCGGTGTCCGTCTTGAGAGAGAGTTGAGCGCTCACTGATTTGCCCCGCGTCTCCCACTGTGCAGTCACGGTGATGGTGTCTGTGCAGGCGTCGCCGGGTTGGTCGAACGTGAATGACACCGAGGCCGTTCCGAACTGATCGAGGGCAGCCATGCTCGGTTCGACGAGCGACCCACAGTTGCTCGAGACGCTCACCGTTCCCGCGCCGGGTCTGCGGTCGGGCTCAGTCGCGATCACCTGCACTCGAACGAGCACCCCTGGTTGAACGACCCGCTCGCTCGACCTCAGTTCCAGCGTCGGCTCGCTCGCACCCGCGCAGGCCGCAGCAACCAGCAGCAGGCTTGGTGCAACGAGTGGCTGGTGAACGACTTCAATCGAAGACATACCCCACAGCCTGCCACGCTGGGGTGGCGGGGAGCACCGTGGAATGGGTCACCGGCGCTCGATGGCTCTCTTGATACGCGTGTGGGAGCGCAGCGCTGGTGGGAGCTTGACCTTCACCTTCCCGAAGCTCCCCGGCGGGGCGCAGGTGGCTGACCTCACGAAGGAGCGCGCCGAGCTGGGCGAGGCCCGCAGGGCGCTCCGCGCGCTGGCGAAGGCGTCGGCGGTGGCCTGCCACCGGCTCATGTCACGACGGAAGCCCGACCGCCGAGCCCTCGGAGGAGCACTGGCGCAAGGGCGGGTCACGGAGCGCCGCGTGCAATCGACGACGGCGGACGCCGGGAGGAGGAGGTTCTCCCGTTGGCTTGTCGTCGATGGTGGTTGGCCCGAAGCTGAAGGGCCATGGCGAAGAAGCGCAAGACCCTGCCGAAGGACTTCGAGGCCCGTCTCACGCGAAGCTCGCTCGAGTCGCTCCAGGCGCTCCTCGAGGACTGTGAGCCTGACGCACGGGGCGGCTTCGGCCATCAGACCGCGCTCGCCTTCGACGCCTGCCCCGACGAGCTCGTGCGCTGGCTCGTCTCGAGGGGTGCCTCGCTCAGCGCGGCGGACACCTGGGGGAACACGCCACTCCATACGCGGGCGCGGAGCCGGCTTGGCTCCATCACGGTGCTGCTCGAGCTGGGCGCAGACGTGCACGCGATGGCGTCCATCGGCACACCCCTCCATGCGGCAGCCGACGCCAAACACCTCGCGCACGTGCGCGAGTTGCATCCCACTCCGAAGCCGCTCGACTCGCCTCGGTCACGGCGGTAGGGGCTTCGCGGGCTCGCGACGGTCTCTGGCAGTCACCGGCCACCCGAAGTCCGAGACGCTCGAGCCCTGGCCCGGACATGCCTCGGCCCCTCCCAGCGCACGACTGGCGGTCGGTCGCGCTCACCGTCAACTCATCGAAGGATGCGCATGGGGTGGCTCCTGGAGCGAAGGGCCGATGCAACGGCCAGGGGCACAGGCCGCTCAGCGGGTGAGCACCACGCGGCCCCTCGCCTTCCCGCTCTCGAGGCGCTCGAAGGCGGCGCCGAGCGCGTCAAGCGGCAGGGTCGTGTCGATGGTGACGGCGAGGCCGGCGCTCTCGACGGCCTGGCAGAGGCGCGCGAGGCCCTCGGCGCTCGGCACGCTGAGAATGGGGACGAGGTGGGCGCTGGCCTTCGAGGCGGCCGTGCGTGGCCCGCGGGTGATGAGGGGGAGCAGCAGGCGCAGGAACCAGGGCGCGCGCAGCCCGGCCGCCCTGAGCGCCTCGGCGGGAGGCGGCACGTGCAGGCTCGCCACCGTTCCGCCGCGCTTCACGCACGCCCACGAGCGGGCCAGCGTCTCGCCGCCCACCGTGTCGAAGACGAAGTCGAGGTCTGTGGCGACGTCTTCGAAGCGCTGGGCGCGGTAGTCGATGGGGTGCGAGACGCCGAGGCCGCGCGCGCGCTCGAGGTCGCCGGGCCCGACGGTCGCGAACACCTCGGCGCCCCGTTGGTGGGCGAGCTGCACGGCCAGGCTGCCGACGCCTCCCACGCCACCATGGATGAGCACGCGGCTGCCGCGGCCGACCTTGCCCAGGTCGAGGGCCTGGAGCGCGCAGAGGCCCGGGAGTGGAAGGCAGGCGGCCTGCGCGGCGCTCAGCTGGGCCGGGCGGCGGGCGACCCGCGCCGCGGGCAGCGTCACCCACTCGGCGAACGCCCCCATGCGGTCCATTCCCGCGTACGCAAAGACGAGGTCGCCGACCTTCGTCGTCGTCACCCCGTCTCCGACCTCGACCACCTTCCCCGCGAGGTCGCTGCCGAGCACGAAGGGCGGCGCCATGGGCAGCAGCAGCTTCGGCTCACCGACGCGCGTCTTGAGGTCGACCGGGTTCAAGGCCACCGCCTCGACCTCGACGCGCACCTCACCCGGTCGGAGCGGAGCCGTCGGCACCTCGGACCAGGACAGGACTGCGTTGCTGCTGCCGTACTTCGTGAGGACGTGGGCTCGCATGCGGCGCTCCGGCGCGACGGGGAGCGACACCATGCAGTCACCCGCGATATGCAGGAAGTGAATAGACTGCACAGGGTATGCGCCCCATCGATATCGCAACCCTGGACCTCAACCTCCTCGTCGTGCTCGACGTGCTGCTGCAGGAGCGCAACGTCTCGCGGGCCGCCCGGCGCCTGCACCGCACGCAGTCGGCCACGAGCCATGCCCTGGGGCGGCTCCGCGAGCAGCTCGGCGACCCGCTCCTCGTGCGCGTGGGTGGCGAGATGCGCCCGACCCCGCGCGCGGAGCGCCTGGCCGGAGACGTCGCGAGGCTCCTGCAGACCCTCGGCCGGGTGCTGGCCGACGAGCCCGTGTTCGACCTCCGCTCGACCGACCGCGTTTTCCGGCTCGCCGGTCCGGACTTCGCCGCGACCGCGCTGCCCGGACTGCTGGCGCACCTCGCTGGAGAGGCCCCGGGCGCGAGCGTCGAGCTGGTGCCGCCGAGCCCAGGCATGCTGCGCGACGTCGCCGATGGGCGAGTCGACGTGGCCATCGCTCCGGGGACGGCGCGAGCCGACGGCGTCATCGGTGAGCCGCTCGCGTCGCTCGACTGGGTCGTCTTCGCGCGACGGGGCCACCCGGCCATCGCGGCGTGGGGGCTGCGCGCGTGGGCCCGGTACCCGCACCTGCGCGTGCGCACGTCCTCCGCCGGCGAGAGCCCCGTCGACGCCGCGGCGCGCACCCGGGGGCTGACCCGGCGCCTGGGGCCGGCGTTGCCCCACTTCCTGCTCGCCCCGCCGCTGCTCGCGCAGACCGACCTCTTGATGACGGTGCCCCGCGCGGTGCTGGCCAGCGTCGCGGTCCCGTTCGACCTGGTGGCCCTGCCGTGCCCGGTGGCGCTCGCTCCCATCGCGCTGTCGCTCTTCTGGGGCGCGGCCTTCGACCGTGACCCGGCCGTCTGTTGGTTTCGCGAGGCGGTGCGAGCGGCCGCGGGCAAGGCCCTCGCCTCACCGCCGGGCTCGCGGGCGACGAGCCGTTGGCGGAGGCGCTGAACCCAAGCAGCGAGCGCGGCGCCTCGCAGCGCACGTCACTGGCGGTCGGTCGCGCTCACCGCCCACTCATCGCAGCTTGCGCAGACACCTGTCGAACGAGGCGGCCCGTTTCTTGAGGGCGTCGAGGTCGACCGTCTCGGCCAGCGACTTGCGCGCGGCTCGGCTCGGCGCGACGGCGGCGAGCTTTGCTTTGGCTTCTCGTGGTTGGAGGCGTTCTCCAGAGGGTTCATCCAGCAGCCAGGTCTCGAACTCCTGGACAGCCACCGCGATGACCCTCGAGCCTGGCATGTCTGAGAGGAAGCCCTCGAGCGTGGCCTCGGTCGACGAGTCGCCATCGGCGTCGACGAGCACGATGATGAGGTCTGGCCGCTGCGCGGGCAGATAGTTGATCAGCTGCCGCAGACTCCGGCGGTGCTTGAGGACGCTGCCGCGCGCCAGCGTCCCGCGAGCCGTGCGGTTGGGCTCGAAGAATTGAATGGCGGCGCGAGGAACGCCTCTCACCTCCGCGAGCGCGCGGGAGAGCAGGACGTGGGCTGGGCCCAGGTCCTCGTCATCGATGCGCGAGCGCGGCCCTCGAAGAAGGTTCTCTCCGAGGTCACCAGTCCCTTCAGCAAGGAGTACGACCGAGAGGCTCATCAGTTCGTTTGCGGCGTTCCGCCCAGACTCCCGGAGAGCCAGGCGCTCCCGAGCTGGTCCTCATACTCGCGAAAGTACCGCGGCCAGTCGCTCTCCGAGGTGTCGATGGCTCGGACGGTGACGTTCCCGTCCTGGGGGTCCCGCGACAGGAAGCGCACCTCTTCTGGTTTCAGGTGTTCGAGGAGCTCGGGGCTGTGGGTGGCGAGCACGACCTGCATGGGCTCTGGGCCCGTTGCCAGCTCTCGGAGGAACTTGACCAGTTCTCCCAGCAAATAGGGGTGCAAGCCGCGCTCCGGCTCTTCGACGGTGATGACGTCGGGGCGATGTTTCTGAAACCTCAGCGCCAGGTAGGCGAGCATCAGCATCGTTCCATCGGAGACTTCGTCTGGCGTGTACTCGGTCGCCGACCATGCGTCGTGAAAGCGCAGCCGCTGGAATCCGGCTGAAGTTGGGACGAGGTCGACGTCCTTGATGCCGGGGACGCGCCGCGCGAGTTCGGTGGCCAGCGCTGCCTGCTGCACCCGCGACAACGTGCCGACGAGATTCGTGAGGGTCGAACCGGTCGGTGAGAGCAGCTCAGCGCGCTCCACCAGCCCTCCCGCACGCATTGCTGAGAGCTCGAGCCGGAGCGGTTGTACGACGAGACGGAGATGCCCTTGTTGCCGAGTCATCGGGTCTCTCTGGGTGCGGACCGAGATGGCCCCCTTCCCTCCCTCGGCGAGTCGCTCAATCTGGATCGGAAGGTCCTGGTGACGCCAGGCTGGATACAAGCCCGTCGTTGGATCGAGCGCAGCGAGGATCGTCGACTTGCCACACCCGTTTGGACCGACGAGCGCCGTGAGCGGCTCCAACGTCAACTGCAGCTGTCGAATCGAACGGAAGTGCTGAACGTTGAGTCGTCTGATGAGTGCCACGTCTTCACCGTAGCCCCGCTCTGAAACCCTTCCAAGTCACGCCACCTCGAGGTGTGATGGGGCGAGCAGCTCGACCATCACAGCAAGGCTCAGACGCAGTCGAGCGTGGGCAAGATGGGTGCGATGCCGAGCCTGCCGGTCGCCGTGAGGGGCTGCCGCCGCGGCTGGCAGCTGGCGAGACCGAGCGCGAAGAGCAGGGGGAGACGTCGCATGGCGCCGCTCTTGTCACGGAGTCTGTCAGCGCGCACCGTCGTCGCGTACGCTCCATGAGCGGCCGGCCGGAGCTTTCGGGGGCCGCGTCGTCACGCGCCCGAGCCGCGCGCCGCCTTCTCCACCTTCTCCTGGTTCTGCCCGATGAACTGCTCGACGGCGTCGTCCTCGACCTCGAGGTCCCGCAGCACGCCCGGGTAGATGCCGCGGAAGGCTGGCGAGTCTTCGGCGCCGCGCAGGCGGAAGCTCATCTTCAACACCGCCGCGCCCCACAGCCGCTCTTCGAGGGTCTTCGCCTTCGCCACGCACGCCTCCTCACGAAATGGAGCCGAGTGTACGACGATTCTCGACGGGGCTGGCGTTTCGTTCGGGCGTGGCCGTGGACGTCAGACTCACCCTCAGGCGGTCGCGGTGCGGAACATGGCGCGGAAGAAGCCGGTGACGCCGCCGGCGCGACGGCCCGTCAGTCGGGGTGGCAGCGGGGGCGGCGCTACGGGGCCAAAGGGTGCGCCGATGATTGTGGCGGGCTCCGCAGGGAGCGCCGTCTCGGAGGTCGGCACTTCGGCGGGGTCGAAGCGCAGCGGCGCCGTCTCGGCCGTCGGGTCGACCCGCGGTACCGCCACCATGCCACCGCCGAGTGCAGCGGACGGCGGGGTGATGCGCGAGGGCTCACCGCGCGGCGACGGGGCAGACGGTGGCGTGAAGCGGGCAGGGGACAGCTCGGCACGTGGAGAGGGGGCGGTTGGCGGCGTGAGGCGCGCAGGCTCTGGTGAAAGCTCGCCGCGCAGCGACGAGGCAGACGGCGGCGTGAGGCGCGCAGGCTTCGGTTCGGCCCGCAGCGATGAGGCGGACGGAGGGGTGAAGCGCGCGGCCGGCAGCGAAGTCGTCGCTCCCTGGGGCTCGTGGCCGGGCAGCGGCGGCGGCGTCAGTCGCACCGGCCTGGTCTCGGCCATCGGGTCGAAGCCCGGCGGCGGCAGCGCAGGCACCGTCACCTTCGGCACGGGCGGGCTTGGGCGATGTGGCGCCGGAGCCGCCACGGGCTGCGCCACCAGGTGCAGCGCGCGCTCCTCCTTCGTCGAGAGGCTCTCGAGCAGCCGCACCACCGACAGGCCCAACATCCCGTCCACCGAGGCCCGCAGCGCCGCCGCCATCTCGCGCGCCGACGAGAAGCGCCACTGCCGGTCGGCCGAGAGGCTCTTCATCACCACGTCGGCGAGCGCCACCGGCAGCTGCGGCGCCACCTCGCTCAACGGCCGCACCTCGCACGCGGCGACCTGCCGCACCACGTCGGCCATCGTCGGGCCCGGGAACGCGCGCTGCCCCGACAGCACCTCGTACAGAATCGCGCCCACCGCGAAGAGGTCGGCGCGGCGGTCGACGGGCTCTCCGCGGATCTGCTCGGGCGGCATGTAGGCGAAGCGGCCCTTCACCGTGGGGGTGGTGGTGAGCGGCTCGCCCTCGGTGCACTTGGCGATGCCGAAGTCGAGCACCTTCACCAGCCCGTCGAAGCCCACGAGGATGTTCGGCGGCGAGAGGTCACGGTGCACCAGCCCCACCAGCGCGCCGCTCGAGTCGCGGGTCTCGTGCGCCGCGTCGAGCCCCTCGAGCACCTGCACCGCGATGTGCGCCATCGTCACCGGTGGAATCGCCTGCCGGTTCGCCACCGAGCGCTTCATCACCTCGCGCAGCGACAGCCCGTGGATGAACTCCATCGCCAGCCAGGGCAGCCCGTCCGACACGCCGCAGTCCCACGTGGTGAGCAGGTTCTTGTGCGCCATCAGCCCCGCCACCTGGGCCTCGTTGCCGAACATCGCGAGGAAGTCGTCGTTGCGCGCGTACGCCGGGAGCAGCTGCTTGAGCGCCACCAGCTTCGAGAAGCCCATCGCCCCTTCACGGCGGGCCAGGAAGACCTGCCCCATGCCGCCGACCGCCAGCCGCTTGATGAGGGTGTACCCGGGGATGACCGGCAGCGCGGGCGGGGGCGGCGTGGGGTGCATGGGGGCTCCAGGGAAAAACCAACCGACGAGGTGGTTTCTTATCGACCGGGAGGCGGAGGAGTTTCCTTACATGTCTCTCAATGTGCGAGACAAAAAGTCAAAACACTGAAATTACTCACTTCTACACAGGTCAACCAACTGCGAATCGACTGCGCTTGACACATTTGTCACACGGCGCGTCGTCGCCCTTGTCCTGATCCGCCGCGGTGTCGCCCGCGCTGCGCGCCTTTGTCTTTTCTCCACGCGCCGTGTCCCTCAGAGGCATGCGCTGGCTCCTCCTGTTCGCACTGCTTCCTTCCGTGGCGCTGGCGAGGCCGTCTGCTCCCGCGCTCTTGTGTCAGACCTATCCCACCGCGCCCGCGTGTGTCGGCGGACAACCGACCTGTCTGCTTTGCCACAGCGCTCCGCCAGCGCTGAACCTCTACGGCGCCGCGGTGGCGGGGCAGGGGCTCGGAGCGTCGTTCGACACCGCGTTACCGGGCGCGCTCCGGGCGGTCGAGGCGCTCGACTCGGACGAAGACGGCCAATCGAACGGAGACGAGCTTCGGCGCGGCACCTTGCCCGGAGACGCGGCCAGCGTGGCGGCGCCCGTGTCGGCGCAAGCCGGGGCCAATCCGTCCTTCTCGCCCGGCCAGTGGGACGCGCGCTTCGCGTTCACCCGCGTGAAGGCGGCCTTCTGTGGCGTGTCTCCGACGTACGAGGAGCGAAAGGCGCTGGCCGCGGCGACCGACCCGAAGGCCTTCGTGCACCAGGCCCTCGACGCCTGTCTGCGCTCGACGCACTGGAGAGACGAAGCGCTGCCCCGCCTCGCCGACGCCCGCATCAAGCCGCTCGGCAGCGCTGGCACGTGCCTCAACTTCTACGGCAACTTCGAGCCCGACTACTTCCTCTTCATCTGGGCTCTCACCGACGGCCGCGACGCGCGCCAGCTGCTGCGCGCTCAGCATCACGTTCAGCGAAACGCCGATGGCTCGTTGTCGCCCATCGACGTCACCCGACCGATTCTCCCGCCGGTGTCGCGCGCCGGCGTCGTCTGCCGTGACCGCTATGGCAACACGCCGTCGAAGGTGGGCGGGCAGCCGCTCCAGGTGAACAAGCGGGCGGGCCTGCTCACCACCCAGTGGTTCCTCTGGCGCAACACCATGGGCGCGCTGATGCCGCGAGGCACCGCCGCGCTGGCCGCCTCGTCGTGGCTGGGCACCGAGTACTCGCTCTACGAGGGCCTTCACCCGGTGCCGAACGAGCCGCGCGACCTCGACGCGAAGAACGTGGCGGTGGCGCCGTGCAACCAGTGCCACTCGACGCTCGACCCGCTGGCGTACGCGTTCTCGTCGTACTGGGGCGGCACCGGCTCCCAGCGGCCCGAGTTCACGGGCGTCTTCCAGGTGGACCGGCACCTCTACCTGACGGACCTGTCGATGGCCGCGCGTGACGAGTGGAGCCGCAACCCGCCGCGCGCGCACCTCTTCGGCCAGCCGCTCCCGCTCGACCGCGAGGTGCCCCAGTCGTCGGCGCTGGTGGAGCTCGGCAAGCGCATGTCCGACTCCGAGCCCTTCGCCCGCACGCTGGTGGAGATGGTGTGGGTGCACGCGGTGGGAGCTCCGCCGGGCGCTGCGGAGCAGGCCGAGTTCGAGGCGCTGTGGAAGGGGCTGCCCGCCATGGGCTTCTCCCTCGACCGCGTGCTGCACGCCCTCGTCGACACGAACGCCCTGGGGGCGCCATGAAGCGCGCGCTGCTGCTCGTGACGGTCGTGTTGACGGCGTGTCCTCCCGCGCCGCCCGCCGAGCCTGACGCTGGAGACGCGGGCCCCGCGGAGGTCGACGCCGGCTTCGCCACCTCGAGCCGCGCCGCGCTCCGGTGGAAGCGCCATCGAACCCTGCAGAACGACCTGACGCGGGCGCTCGAGCTGACGAGTGACGAGGTGTGCCGGGAAGCCGGCGGGCGGCCGTGCGCGACGACGGGCCCGGTGATGCTCGTCGAGGTGCTCGAGTCGGCCGGCTTCGCCAACCCGACGGCGGTGTGCGCGGCCGTGCAGGGGCGGGGCACCTGCGCCGACGCGCCGCTGCTCGAGCTGCAGACGCCCAAGGGCGTGCACGTCAACGCGCTGGGCGGCAACGAGCCCTTCCTCGGAGAGACGTTCACGCCGCTCGCGAGCCCGCTCCTCACCACGCCGCTGTCGACGGACCGCATGGTGTTGTCGGCCTGCGGCGCGCGGGCTGCGAAGGACGCCGCCGGGCCCGCCGTCGTCTTCACCGAGGTCGACCTCGCCGCCACGCTGACGCCCACCTCGCCCGGGGTGCGCCGGCAGGTCGAGCGGCTCTTCCAGCGGCTGCTCGCGCGCGACGCGCTGCCCGCCGAGGTCGACGCCGTCGTCAGCATGCTCGAGGGGCCCGGCATGACGGGCCGCGAGTTCGCCCAGCTGTCCTGCTTTGCCCTCGGCACCTCGACGGAGTTCCTCTTCCAATGACGACCCTCTCGAGACGACAGGTGATGCGCTCTGGCGCCGCTCTCGGTGCCGCCTCGCTGCTGTCCGGCCGGGCCCGGGCCGACTCGCCTCCGCCGCGGTACCTCTTCGTGGTGGGCGCGATGGGTGGGGCGAGCATCATCGACAGCTTCTTGCCGGTGCGGGAGTCGGCGTCGGCCAACGGCGCCACCCTGGCCACCTTCGCCGACAGCCTCATCGCGCGGCCGGCCGGGTCGAACCTCGACTGCGTGGTGCCGCTGGCTACCGAGCTGGCCGGGCCTCCCGCGTTCAAGGGCGACTTCTCGCAGGCGACGTTCCTGATGAACCACGGCGCGGACACCGCGGTGATGACGGTCGAGAGCTCGAGCGTCAACCACCTCATCGCCCAGGGCCGCGCGCTGACGGGCGCGGGGTTGAACCGGGGCCGCACGGTGCTCGAAGCGGCGGCGCTGACGCACGGAAAGGGGCTGCCGCTCCCCGGCGTCAACATGCTGTCGGGTGGCTATGCGGCCGGTGGCAGAGACCCCTCGCTCCCGATGGAGGGCCGGCAGGTGGTGGTGACCGACCCGCTGACGTTCGCGTTCGGCGTGCACGGGCAGAAGGGCCTGGCGCACCAGGTGCCGCAGGCCTCGCTGGACCGGGCGCGCGCGGCTCGTGAGCGCCTCGAGGCCGTGTCGGACTTCGGGCGCACGTTCGAGCGCACGCCCAACCGCGTCGAGTACCTCGAGCTGCGCAAGCGCGGCCTCACGGTGGAGTCGGCGGACCTCATCTCGAAGCTGATGCTGCTGTCGGGCGCGAGCCTGACCTCGGTGGGCCTGTCGCCATCGCCGCAGCTCCAGCGGCTGCGGAGCGTCTTCCCGGCGCTCGAGACCGACCCCTTCGAGGCGCAGGCCGCGCTCGCGTTTCTATTGGTGAGCTCGCGCGTCTCGGCGGCGGTGGGGCTCGGCGTGAGCAACGCGGTTCGCACGGTGACGGAGGCCGGCCGGCAGCTCGTCACCAACGCGCAGCTCGGGTTCGACTACTCCCACACCAACCATCGCGTGACGCAGAGCTCGATGTGGTCGCGGGTGCTGAGAGTGACCGATGGGCTGGTGCGGCTCCTCAAGGAGACCGAGGACACGAGCCGGCCGGGCACCTCGCTCTGGGCCAACAGCCTCGTGTACGTGGCGACCGACTTCGGGCGTGAGAAGCACCGGCCGTCAGCGGGTACCCTCGCCTGGGGGAGCGGCCACCACCTCAACAACGGCGTGGTGCTGGTGTCGCCGCTGCTGAAGGGCAACCGGGTGTACGGCGGCGTCGACCCGGACACCTGCCTCACCTACGGCTTCGACCGCGCGACGGGGGCTCCGCGGCCAGGCACCGTCATGGGGGAGGTGGACGTGTACCACGCGGTGTGCGGCGCGCTCGGGGTGGACTACCCGGGGCGGGTGCCGATGCCGGCCCTGGTGAAGTGACGGCCCGTCGAGGCGCGGTGATCAACGTGTTCTTCGAGGGCGCCTGCGGTGGGCGAACGAGCTGCCTGAGGGAGTGGCGGGCGTGGCCGTCGCGCTCCGAAGCCTCGACTGTCGAAATTGACGTCGAATGTCGTAACGGCAGCCAGAAGACCTCACCCTCGCTGCAGCGGTGCACGAAGGGGGGCTCGTCGTGTCGTGAGCCCTTCTGCGGCGGGTTGCGGCACGGAACCCGGAGGAGCCGGTCGCTCTCCCAGGGCGTGTCCACCTGTTGACGGAAACCGTCAACAGATTGACGTCAACTTGTTGACCAAAACCGTCAACACGTGGACACGGGCTGGGAGCGGCACACGCCTCCGGCCCCTTCGCCAGACGGAGAGTCGAGCGATCTGCCGAATACCTCGATTCCGGTGTCGTGCCTCTCTGCCGACGGTTGTTGGGCACGGGATGCTGCGCTGTTCTTCGCGACTTCGCACACCCGGGGCTTTGGAGCGCCCTCCTCAGCCCCTCGTTCCCCTCGAGCGCATGCGGCGCTCTGGCACCCGTCTTCGTCGAGCCCCCGGCCGTACAGCTCATCCCCATCAAGCCCGGGCAGGCGCTCCAAATCGTGCAGCACGGTGAGTGAAGGATTCACCACCGCCGTGAACACGCGCCGAGCCTCGTCGAAGCACGCCGGCTCGACGTGCCCTGCTCGTCCCGGGCCTCGGCCGACTGCGAGTTGGACTCGGCGCCGCTCGTGTCCTCGGTCTCCTCGAGGGCAGCCTCGCCTGGGGGAGCGGCCACCACCTCAACAACGGAGTCGTTCTGGTCGCGAGGCGCGGTGATCAGCGCTCCTCGTCGTCGCGGCCCGTCACCTCCTTGCGGGTGAGGTGCGCGTCGTGGTCCTGGTCGAGGGTGTCGAGCACGAGCGAGACGGTGGCCTCGCTCGGCGCCGCGCCTTCGCGGGTGAGGGCGACGCTCAACTCCTGCCGGTCGACGCGGCCGTCGTGGTCGAGGTCGAGCGCATCGAAGCCGCCCAGGCGAGACAGGCGCTCACGCGCCAGCACCTCGAGGAGAATGAGCCTGGGCTCACGGCCCGTGCCGAAGGGCGGCACCACCTCGGGGTGCGCGCGGCTGTACTGCTCGAGCGGTTCGATGCGGTCGAGGCCGACGAGGTGGGGCCGGGGCAGCGCCACCCGGTACAGTCGCTCAGGCTCGAGCGGCGCGCCAGCGAGGTGGGTGGGCGTCTTGCCGTCATCGGCCACGTGGACGCCGTCGTCCACCTGCAGGAACCCGCCGTCGCCGCGCGGAGCATGCCGCCGCGAGTACGCCACCGCGTCGCGCACCACCGCCCCGGGCAGGCGTGTCACCACTACCTCGTTGTCGAAGGGCAGCTCGTTCTTCAGGTCACCGAGCGTGAAGGCTCCCGTGTGCACCTCAATGCCACGAATGCCTCCGCCATTGAAGAGCGCCACCTCGGCGCCGAGCGCGTCACGCAGGTGCGAGCAGACGAACGAGCCCATCGAGGTCTGCGCGGCGCGGCCTCCAGCGGCCGACAGCGGCTGCGCGAGGGTCGGCACCAGGACCGCCCCCGACAGTCGTTCGATGAACGCGTCGGCCTCGGCCACCTGGGCGGCGAGCGTCGGGTCTTCGGGAAAGTGCGCGACGGGCTCGTGGTGCACCGAGACCGCTGGCGGAGCGGACAACGTCACCGTGACGACCGCGGCGCGCGTGGCGTCCATGCCCGATTTGGACAGCACCGCGTCTCCGTGGCGTTCGAGGTGCGGGTCGTGCTCGTGCCCGCCGAGGATGAGCGAGACGACGCCAGCTCCCGCGAGGCGGCGGTCGTCGGCGAGCCACTGGTGCGTGAGGGCGATGACGGTGTGACACCCGGCCTGCCGCAGCCTCCGCGCTTCTGCCGCGACGCTGGCGTTCGGGTCCTCGAGGGTGACGCCTCCGAAGGGTGGGCGGCGGTACACGTTCGGGTCCGTCATCACCGCGCCCACGAGGCCCACCTTGACGCCCGCGACGTCCACCACGTCCGACGGCGACAGCGGCGGCTCGAACCCGCGCACGTTGGTGCCGAGCCAGACGCCGTGGAACTCGCGCACCCGCGCCTTCAGCTCGCTCGGCTCGAGGTCGTCTTCGTGGTTGCCGAAGATGACGTGCGTGACGCCGAGCGTGTTGAGCGCCTGCACCATGCGCCGGCCGCCATCGAGGCTCGACAACAGGCTGGGCGCGAGGAAGTCGCCGGCCAGCACCACCAACCAGCGGTCGGCCGGTGTGTGCTGACGGTGGTGCGCGATGAGCGAGGCGAGCCGCGGGAAGCTGGACAGCACGTAGACGTCGTTGACCGAGATGAGGCCCAGCGCCGGCGCGCGCATGCTGACCCCAAGTTGTCCACGCGGGCTGCGGCGACGCCAGCGGTTTTGTCTTCGTCGAGGTGGCCCACGTCCCCCGCCTGAATGGTGGGCGGCCCGACCATCGGTGGCCCGGTCCCGCGGGCAGCATGGTGACCTCAGGGCATGTCACGCGTCGTGCTGCGGCTCGAACCCGGCCGGGGCGACCGGTCGAGCCGAGCACCATCAGCCACTTCGGGCTGAGCGCCCGCAGACAGGTGTGGCGACTGGTCTTCGGAGGTAGCGCGTGCACCACCGACGATGGGAAAAGCCCCGCCGCGTGAGCTCCATCGCAGCCACCATCGAGCAGGTCTGGCGCGACCAGGCGCCGACACTCCTCGGAGCGCTGACCCGATTGGTGCGTGACGTCGCCCTCGCCGAGGAGCTCGCGCACGACGCGCTCGTCGCGGCGCTCGACCAGTGGCCGCGCGACGGCGTGCCATCGAACCCCGGAGCGTGGCTCATGGGGGCGGCGAAGCACCGCGCGATCGACCTCCTTCGGCGCGGCAGCCTCGTGGCCGGCAAGCACGAACTCCTCGCGGGTGACGTGTCGGCCGTCTTCACGCCCGACCTCGACGGACCCATCGACGACGTCGTCGGCGACGACGTGTTGCGGCTCATGTTCATCGCCTGCCACCCGGTGTTGTCTCCCGAGGCGCGCATCGCGCTCACGCTGCGACTGCTGGGAGGCCTCACCACGGCTGAAATCGCTCGCGCCTTCCTGGTGCCCGAGGCCACCATCGCGCAGCGCCTCGTGCGGGCGAAGCGCACGCTGTCTCAGGCGCGCGTGCCCTTCGAGTTGCCCACGCGCGATGACGTCGCAGACCGCCTCGGCTCGGTGCTCGGCGTCGTGTACCTCGTGTTCAACGAGGGCTACTCGGCGACGTCGGGAGATGACGTGACGCGGCCCCGACTCTGTGAAGAAGCGCTCCGCCTCGGCCGGTTGCTCGCGCGGGTCGACCCTCATGAGCCCGAGGTGCACGCGCTGGTTGCGCTGATGGAGTTCCAGACCTCGCGGCTCGAGAGCCGGGTGCGCGCCGATGGCAGCGCCGTGCCGCTCGAGGAACAGGACCGGTCGGCCTGGAATCGAAGCGCCATCGCCCGGGGCGTCGAGGCCCTCGCGCGGGTCCAGGCGCTCGGTGGAGACCTCGGCCCCTACGCCCTTCAGGCGGCCATCGCGGCATGTCACGCCACCGCCCCGTCGAGCGACGAGACCGACTGGGGCCGCATCGCCGCGCTCTACGACGTGCTCGCCGCCATCGCGCCTCAGCCGGTGGTCGGGCTCAACCGCGCCGTCGCCCACGCGATGGCGTTTGGCCCCGATGCAGGTCTGGCGGCGCTCGAAGGCCTCACGGCCGAACCAGCGCTCACCGGGTACCCGCTCTTCCACGCCGTTCGAGGCCAGCTCCTCGAGCGCGCCGGCCAGGTCGCCGATGCCGCCGTCGCCTTCGAGCGCGCGGCCGCGCTCACCACCCACGCGAGGGACCAGGGCGCCTTCCTCGACCGTGCGATTCGCCTGAAATCAGGGCGTTGAATGATGTCGAATTCCGGAAGGCCCATTCGACGTGTCTTCTCGAGAGCCAGAGCCATTCGGCTCTCGTGACCACCACCAGGAGAGAGTCCGATGCGCTTCATCGTCATGCACAAGGTGCCACCTCGCTACGAGACCGGTGAGGTCGACCGGCGGGAGATTTCCGAGATGGGGGCCTTCATTCAGAAGGCCATCGGCGACGGCGTTTTCATCAACGGGGCGGGCCTGCTGCCGAAGGTGCCGCGCACCCGAATCGTGGTGCGCAACGGGCAGTGTGACGTGCAGGAGGGCGTGCGGTGCTCGAACAACACGCTCGCGGGTTTCGCGCTGCTGAAGGTGGCCCACCGCGCCGAAGCGGTCGAGTGGGCGAAGCGGTTCGCGCCCTTCCTCAAGGACGGCGAGCTCGAGCTTGGACGAGTCACCGAGGTGTGGGACCTGGGGTTTGGGCCGAAGCCCGTCGACGCCCCGGAGCGCTACCTCGCCCTGATGATGGCGAACGCCGAGAGCGAAGCGGGCACGCCGCCCTCCGAGGCCGAGCAGCGTGCAATGGGCGCGTTCATCGGCGAGATGGTGTCGGCGGGGGTGCTGCAGGTGACAGAGGGCATTCTGCCGAGCCGGTTCGGCACCCGGCTCACCTTCAAGGCCGGCGCGCGCGTCACCACGGTCGATGGGCCCTTCACCGAGTCCAAGGAGCTCATCTCGGGCTTCAGCCTCATCCGGGTGCCCTCGAAGGAGGCGGCGCTCGCGTGGGCCGCGCAGTACGGCTCGATTCTCCGCGACATCGAGGTCGATGTGCTGGCGCTCCACGACGAGGCCGCCTTCGACGGCACGAAGGGCTGAGGCGCCCTCGCGGCGTCAGCCCCAGGCCAGGTCGAACACGGCCCCCTCGGCCGCCGACGCGCTCACGATGCGCACCGAGAGGGACTTCGCGCCGCTGAACTCGAGCCCGGCCTCGAGCAGCCCGCGGAAGTAGTGCGGGAAGGCCACCTTGTTCACCCACAGCTGGTACTGGTGCGGGCCCACCACCGTCAGCCGCGTCTCGGAGTAGTTGTTCGTCGTGCGCAGGTTGCGCGTCATGCGCTCGAGGCCCCGGCGCGGGCCGAGCACCTTGAGCAGCTGGAGCAACGCGCTGCCCATCAACGTCAGGCTGTACGACTCGAAGATGGCGCGGCCCATGCGGTAGGTGGCCTCGTCTTCCGGAGCGCCGGGCCACTTGAGCGCCATCGCCAGCCGCAAGGCCTCGAGCCACGTCTCGTAGGGGTAGGCCGGGTTCGGCCGCTCGAGGTCGATGCCCAGCGTGACGAAGCGCGCGTGCACCTCGGGCGTCAGCGTCGCCCCCAACACCCGCACCAGCGCCTCGACCGAGGTGCCGAAGACGACCGGGGCGTCGCTCACGTCTGCCACGCCTGAAGTTGAGCACGAAAGGGCGGCTCTGGTGCACGTCGAAGGCCGGCATCGCCCGCCGCGTCACTCGACGACGACGACGACTTCGACGCGGCGTTCATGGGGGTCGACGCGCGTGCGCGGCCCGGGCCGACGTGGCACCGTTCGTCGCGCGATGACGCTCCCGCTCCGCAAAGAGACCTTCACCCTGCACAACCTGCGCGCGATGGGCGCCAATGGCCCGGGCTTCTTCCTCGACACCGCGCAGCGCCTGGGCGCGGACTTCCGCGTGGGCCTCGGGCCCATCACCCTCGCCGAAAGGCACCACCGTCACCATCTCGCCCTACGCCACCCACCACCTCGCCTCGAACTGGGCCGAGCCCGACGCCTTCAAGCCGGAGCGGTTCCTCGAAGACGCCTCCATCGACGCGGCCGTGTGGAAGTACCGGTACCTTCCGTTCGGCGCGGGCCCACACGTGTGCATCGGCAACCACTTCGCGCTGCTCGAGGCGACGGTGGTGCTCGCGCTGCTGCTCCAACGCTTCGAGTGGGCGCTGCTCGATGAAGGGCCGCTGGAGCCGAAGATTGGGGCGACGCTGTCGGTGAAGGGTGGGGTCCCGGTCACCTTCACGAGAAGGCGCTGAACGTGCGCGCACGCGCTCTCACCTCGAGCGCAGCCGCCTCGATGCTGGTGGCGTGCGTGAGCCTCAACCCGATTCCGCCAGCGCGCCCCGGCGCCAAAGTGGGTTCGCCACGAGCTCTTGGAGG
The DNA here is from genome assembly GCA_033763395.1 of Myxococcaceae bacterium. Classification (GTDB taxonomy): domain Bacteria; phylum Myxococcota; class Myxococcia; order Myxococcales; family Myxococcaceae; genus Xiheimicrobium. Next base: position 1,423 of record JANRKQ010000209.1, on the reverse strand, counting down.
GCCGAGCGCCTCGGGAGCGGGCCAGGTCGCGAGGGTTCATTCGCAGCCGCGCCCCTCGTGGGCACGGCGCTCGCCGCGTTGAGCCTCGTCGGCTTCAGGTCATGTCAGTTCTGCGCTCCGCCGGAGGAGGGGCCGCGTCGGAGCCACATGGGTGCGTCGATTTGGTAGGGTGAGACGGTGGATTCCCACCCCGACGAGAACAGCTTGCTCGAGTTCGTCGAGGGGAAGTTGGCCGGGCCCGCGCGCGCCAGGGTCGCGGGTCACGTCGAGAGCTGCGCCGACTGCAGACGCGTCATGGGCTCCGACAGCTCCGCACAGGACCCAACCCCCGACCGAGCAACGCCTGGGGCCGTCGAAACGACGGAGATGACGGACCCGCTCATCGGCCAACGCGTGGGTGCGTGGCAGATCGGGCCAAGGCTCGGCGCGGGGGGCATGGGCATCATCTACGCCGCGACGCATTTCCAGACGGGCCAGCCTGCAGCCTTCAAGCTCGTCCGCTCGCACCTCGCGCAGGAGCCCGCGCTGCTGAAGCGGTTCCAGCGCGAGATCGAGCTCGTCGCACAGCTCGACCACCCCAACATCGTGCGGGTGCTCGACGTCGGGACCTTCGCGAACAAAGAGCCGTTCTGCGTCCTCGAGCTGCTCGAGGGCGTGCCCTTGTCGACCTTCATCAAGCGCCAGGGTCGATTGCCTGCGACCGAGGTCATCGACCTGCTGGTGCAGCTGATGGATGCACTGGAAGCGGCGCATGGCGCTCACATCGTTCACCGCGACCTCAAGCCGTCGAATCTCTTCCTCCGCACGGTCCCCGAGGGGACTCGGCTCACGGTGCTCGACTTCGGGCTTGCCAAGAACCTGAGCTCCACCCACGAGACGGCTTTGAGCGGCCAGGGGCTGTTGGGGACACCCGAGTACATGGCGCCCGAGCAGATTCGGGGCCAGACGATCACTCCCGCCGTCGACCTGTATGCGGTCGGGGTCCTCGCCTGGGAGCTGCTCGTTGGCCATCGCCCCATCAGCGGAAACAGCCCCGCCGCGGTCATCGTGCGTCAGCTCGAGGAGCAGCCGCCGAACCCGAGCCAGTTCGTGAGCATGCCGGCAGCCCTCGACGGGCTGATCATGAGCCTGCTCGAGAAAGAACCCGCTCGCCGCCCAACGGACGCCGCAGCGGTGAAGCGCCAGTTGCTCGCCATGCGGCCCGCGAGGAGGACGCCGCGAAGCCAGGAGGGTGTCCCCAGCCGCACGATCACCGCCATCGAGCCGGGCACCGAGCTGGTCCCCTCGGTCCCGGAAGCGGCGAACAACGTCACCAGCAAGCACCTCGAGCCCGTCGCCGACGAGCTCACGGCGGTCAAGGTCATACGCCGGGTGGTGCTCGTCGGGGCCGCGCTGAGCTGCGTCGTCGTGGGCCTTGCGCTCG
>JANRKQ010000208.1:0-7347 GCA_033763395.1 Myxococcaceae bacterium | reverse complement strand
TGGGGCCGCTGGGTGGTGAACTACCTCTCGGCGACGGCCTTCGTGCTGATGGGGCTCGCCTCGGTGAAGGTGAACCTGAAGCAGCCCTGGGTGCGCCGCGCGGTGGACTTCCTGCTGCAGCACCAGAACGCCGACGGCGGCTGGGGTGAAGGGCCTGCGTCGTACGTGAGCATCACCGAGGCCGGGAAGGGCCCCACGATGCTGCCGCTGACGGCGCTGGTGGTGCAGGCGTTGCTCGATGTCGGTGAGGGTGACAGCCCCGCGGTGGAGAAGGCGGTCGACCTGTTGCTGCGGACGCAGGCCCCCGACGGCACCTGGAGCAACGGGCTGTACCTGCACACGAACGTGCCGCCCGACACCTTCTACGTGTACCCCGAGGCCGCGCGCTTCTACCCGACCGAAGCGCTCGCCCGGTACCTCGGCTTCCGCCGCGCCCAGAACGCCGGCTTCGCGCCGAAGCGCCCCTTCACCGACGAGCGCCTGGGCCGCGCCCGCCAGGAGATGGATGGGCCCGCCGACGCCGTCATCGCCGACATCTTCGCGCGCCACGACGTCGCGGGCGTCAACCAGGTGATGATGAGCATCTTCCGCACCGACGAGGCCATTCCGCCGGGCCTGCCGCCGCTCGCCGAGGCGTACTTCACCGACGTCGCGCTCCCGGCGTGGGCCGACCGCGACGCGATGAACCGCGCCGGCCAGCTCTTCACCCGCTGCGGCTGGCAGATGGCCACCTGTCTGTTCTGTACCTCGCTGCCCCAGGCCTACGCGGCCGGCCGCGGCGCGCACGTGTTGACGCAGTCGCAGGCCATGACGAAGCACGTGCGCCAGCGCATCTTCGAGACGGCGCAGTTCCTGTTCGATGCGTGCGGCGAAGGCGCCTTCGCCCCCAACGGCCGTGGCGTGCGCAGCATTCAGAAGGTGCGCCTCATGCACGCAGCGATGCGCCACTTCCTCCTCACCCGCGCCTCACCCACGTGGGACGCGTCGTCCTTCGGCCAGCCCCTCAACCAGGAAGACCTCGCTGGCACGCTGATGACGTTCTCCATCGTGGTGCTCGACGGCCTCGAGTCGCTCGGCGTGCAGCTGTCGACGCAGGAGAAGAATGACTGGCTCCACCACTGGCAGGTGGTGGGCGTGTTGATGGGCATCGACGACGACCTCATTCCGCGCTCGCTCGACGACGCGCACGAGCTGATGGAGGCCATTCGCACCCGCCAGTGGATTCCCAGCGCCGACGGCCGGGCGCTCGTCGGGCCCCTCGTCGACATGATGAAGGAGTACTTCCCCGGCACCACCTTCGATGGGTTTCCAGTGGCCCTCATTCGCCGCCTGGCGGGAGACCACTGCGCCGACCTGCTGGGGCTCCCGCCCGTCGACTTCACGGGCGAGCTGGTGGCCATCATGGCCGAGCTCGAGCGGTTCCTCACCGCAGGCAACCCAGACGACGTCGCCAGTCGCCTCTTCGACACCGCCACCTTCGCCTTCATGAAGATGGTGGTGACGGTGTCGCGCGAGGGGAAGCAGGCCCGCTTCCGCATTCCGCCCTCGCTGCACGAGACGGTCGACCCGAAGCTGTGAGAGGCTTCGTCGTTCTCCCTCGCGTCCAGTAGTCTTCGATGTCCTCCGTGCCTGCCGCCAGAGACCTCCTCGCGCTGTTCGATGGCCTGTCCGTCGCGTTGCTGCGCGTCGAGCACCCGAGCGGCGAGGTGGCCTGGCTCGAGGGCGGCCCGCCGGTGTGGCTCTCGGACGTCGAGCTGTCGGAGTGGTGGCGCCAGGCGCTCGTTCCCGACGACGCCACCCAGCTGCGCGCCCTCGTCCAGGCCGTCGTGGACGGGCATGGCTCGCGCTCGTGCGAGCACCGGCTCAAGCTGTCGAGCGGCGCCGCGTTGTGGATGCGCACCACCATCACCCGCTGCAGCGAGGTGCCCACCCACGCGCTGCTGGCGATGCAAGACGTCACCGCCGCGCGCTTCGACGCCAGGCAGTGGCGCGAGCTCGAGTCGTGGCTGGTGACGCTGGGTGAGACGCTGCCCTTCGACTTCTGGATTCAGGACCGCGAGGGCCGCTTCCTCTTGCAGAACCCCGCGTCGGTGAGGCGCCTCGGCCACGTGCTGGGGCAGGGCACCGCCGACCTGCCGGTGTCCGAGTCGCAGCGCAGCTCGCTCGACACCGGCGTCGCGCGCGCGCTCGCTGGAGAGGCCGTGCGCGAAGAGCTGGTGCTGGAAGAGACGAACGGCACCCGCACGGTGGCGCGCGCGCTGTCGCCGCTGCACGACGGCTCGGGCGTGGTGGGCGTGCTGGGCGTCGACATCGACATCACCGCGCTCAAGCAGTCCGAGGCGAGGCTGCGCGCGTCGTTGGCCGAGCTGCAGACGGCGCAGGAGACGCTGGTGCGCCGCAAGCAGCTCGTCGCGCTCGGTGAGATGGCGGCCGTCGTCGCCCACGAGGTGCGCAACCCCCTCGGCAGCATCGCCAACGTGGTGGCCCTGCTCGAGCGGGGGCAGCTCTCGCGCGGCGAGGAGCGCGAGCTGTGGAAGGTCATCGCCGACGAGACGCGGCGGCTCGACCTGCTGGTGGCCAACCTCCTCGACTTCGTGCGCCCCGTCTCGCTCGAGGTGAGCCCCCGGCCGCTCGAGCCGCTGCTCGAGAAGGCGCTGCACCAGACGCTCTGGGCCGAGGACGCGACGCGCAAGGTCGAGGCTCGGGTGACGGGCCACGCGCCGCCGCTCCCCATCGACGCCAGCCAGCTCGAGCTCGCCTTCACCAACCTCTTCCGCAACGCGGTGCAGGCCATGGCGGGCCGAGGCACCCTCGAGGTGCAGGTGGGCGAAGAGACGCGCGGGCCCCGGCGCTTTGCCACCGTGACGATTCGCGACAGCGGGCCCGGCCTGCCCGAGGGCCTCACCGAGCGCCTCTTCGAGCCCTTCGTCACCACCCGTGCGCGCGGCCACGGCCTGGGCCTCGCCATCGTCCGCAAGGTGGTGGAGCAACACCAGGGCGAGGTGTCATTCGAGAGCGTCAGTGGACGTGGCACGACGTGCATCGTCCGATTACCGATGGCGGCAACTGACGACCGCCAATGAGTACCTGGACCATCGACACCTCGCAGTGGCCCATCGTCATTCACTCCGTCGAGGGGAGCCTGAATGACCGGCAGATTGACGACTACCTCCGTGAGGCGACGGCCCTCATGGACCGGCCCGAGTCCTACGTGGCCATCATGGACGCCTCGCGCATCGGCAGCGTCTCGGCCTACATGCGCGCGCGCATCACCGAGTGGCAGCGCCAGCACCGGGCCATCGTCAACGAGCGCTGCCTGGGCGTGGTGTACGTGCTGGCGAGCCCGCTCTTGCGCTTCGTGACGATGACCATCCTCCTCGTGACGGGCCTGGGGGTTCCATACGTGGTGTGCGCGACGCGCGACGAGGCGCTGGCGTGGGCGCGCGGGCGGGCGAGCGCCGTGATGCCGACGTGAGCGGCCTGTGACGTCGAAGCACCGGCCCCGCGCGGCCGGGTGTGGTTTAACGGCGTCGTCCGTATGCGGAGTGCGCGCGTCACGTTCGAGCTGCCCTCGGGGGAACAGGCCTCGGTGGGGCCCGGAGCCCTCGTAGGCCGCGCGTGGACGGCCGAGGTGCGGGTGTCAGACTTCCGCGTGTCCGAGGCGCATGCGTGGGTCAGCCTGCGCGAGGCGGGCCTGCAGGTGCTGCCGCTGCGCGGCCGGGTGCGCCTCGACGGGCGAGACGTGCAGCGCGTCGACCTCGCCGCGGGGCAGCGCATCGAGCTCGCGCCCGGCCTGGCTCTGTCCGTCGTCGAGGTGGTGCTGCCCGACGAGCTGCTCGCCGTCAGCATCGACGGCGGGGCCGCCCAGGTGGCCACCGGCACCATGTCGCTGATGCTCGAGCCCGGGCCCCACCTGCGCGCCGGCATCGAGTCGCAGGCGGCGGCGATTCTCTGGGCCGATGGCGCGTCGTGGTTCCTCCAGGCGCCCGGGGGCCCGCCGCAGCTCCTCGAGGGCGGCGCGCCCCTCACCGTCGGCTCGGCGCGCGTCACCGCGGCCTACGTGCCCACCAGCGCGGCCTCGGTGCCCGACACGCTGTCGCGCATGACGCAGACGGCCCGCCTGCACCTCAAGTCCTTCTACGACTCGGTGCACGTGTGGGACGACGAGCGGCCGCCGCTGGTGCTGCGGGGCCTCGCCGCGCGCCTGGTGTCCGAGCTCATCGCCCTCGGCGGGCCGGCCCACTGGAGCGTCGTGGCCGCCGAGCTGTGGGCCGACACCGAAGACCGAGACGTGCTGCGGCACCGGCTCGACGTCACCACCGCGAAGGTGCGACGCCTCCTCGGCGAGGCGGGCTTTCGCCGCGACCTCGTCACCAGCCACAACACCGGCCAGCTCGAGCTCCTCATGTACCCGGGCGACCGCGTCGAGGTCGCGGGATGAGCGGCGGCGCCTGGGACAGCCGGGCCGCCTACAGCGTCACCCCCGCGCCGGGCCCCGATGACGACGACGCGGGCCCGCCGCCTGCCCGCACCGAGCGCTACGTCATCGGCGGCCTCCTCGGCAGCGGCGGCATGGGCGAGGTGCGCCTGGCCTTCGACACGGTGCTGGGCCGCGAAGTGGCGGTGAAGGTGCCGAAGACGCCGGAGCAGGCCGCCCGGCTCCTCCACGAGGCGAAGGTGTGCGCGCGCCTCGAGCACCCCTCCATCGTGCCGCTCTACGACGCCGGCACGCTCGCTGACGGGCGCACCTTCTACGCCATGCGCGTGGTGCCGGGCCTCGACCTGGCCCACTGGGTCCAGCAACAGGGCAGCCAGGCCCCCACGAAGTCCGAGGCGCTGCGGCTGGTGACGCGGGTGGCGCACGCGCTCGCCCACGCCCACCAGCGCGGCATCATCCACCGGGACCTCTCGCCGCGGAACGTGCGCGTCGGGCCCAACGACGAGGTGACGTTGCTCGACTGGGGCCTCGCGGCGCCTGCCGATGCCAGCGCGACCGGCCGGTGTGGCACTCCCGGTTTCACCGCGCCCGAGGTCGAGGCCGGAGGCGCCGCCAGCGTTGCCTCCGACGTCTGGTCGCTGGGGGCGCTGTTGGCCTTCTGCCTCGACCGGGTGCGCAGCGGCCGCGTCTCGCCGGCAGTTCACGACGTGGTGGCGCGCGCCCTGGCGCCTGCCGTCCCGGCCCGCTACCCCGACGCCGCGGCCCTCGCCGCCGACCTCGAGGCCTGCGTGCAGGACCGCCCGGTGTCCTGGCGTCGGGAAGGGCTCTTCGAGTGGCTCGCCCGGCAGACGCGCCGCAACCCCCGCTTCGTGGCAGCGCTCCTCGGCGGCCTGGGGCTCACCGTGCTGCTCTCCGTCGTCCTCGGCGTGACCGAGACGCGCGCCCGGCGCTCCACCGAGCTCGCCGCGCGGAAGACGCTCGAGGCCTCGGTGTCGCTGCGGGTCGCCACGGCGTCGTCGCTCTTGCAAGACGGGCTCGACGCCGACGCCGCGCGGCTGACGGGCGAGCTGTTGGCGTTGGCGCCGGACCCATCGACGCCCGAGCTCGAGGGCCTGCGCGCGGTGACGGCGGGCGTGACGGCTGCGCGGCTCGAGCCTCGCGCCAGGGGCGTCTGTGAGGCCGTCATCGACCCGAGCACGAAGGTGAGCTTCTGTCGCGCGGGGGGCCGGCTCACGGCGCGGCGCTCCGACGCGGTGTTGACGGCGCCGCTGCCCTGGGGCGAAGGGCTGAGCGTCGGCGAGCTGGGGCCCGCGCGCCGGCTCGTCTCGGTGCTGCCGGTGGAAGGCGGCGCGCCGCGAGCGCTCGAGGTGATGTTCGGTGGCAGCGCGCGCGTGGTGCACGGCGCCGCCCGCGCCGCGGTCGTCTTCTCCGATGGCGTGGTGTGGGTGCCCAGGGAGGGGCCGCTTCGCAGCGCCAGGCCGTGCGCCGAGGGCGTGCCGCTGGGAGCGTTGGGGCTCGATGACGCAGGCGACGTGGCAGTGTGTGGTGGCCTGTTCGTCGACCTGGGCCACCCGGAGCGCGAGCACCAGAGCCCCCTGCGGGGCCCGACGGCAGTGCTGAAGGTGCCGATGGGGTGGCTCGTTGGCACCGTGCACGGTCAGCTGGCGGTCCTCTCCGCGGACTTTTCGCGGCTCCACACCTTCGTCGATGGGCACGCGGGGCCGGTGCGCGAGGTGTGGCCGCTCGATGCGTCGCGGGTGGCCGTGGTGACGTCGGAGCGCCTGGGGGTGTGGGACTGGAGGCGCGGCGCGTGGGACGGCCTGGTGCCCGTGCAGCCGGACGACCGCTTCGAGGTCGATGGTGACGAGGCGCTCATCGAGCGGGAGGACCAGCGCCTGGTGCTGCAGCGGGGAGCCGGCGGCCCGGGCCACGTCGCGCTGGGCCACGGCATCGCCAGCCTCGCGCTCGCGCCGGACGGCGACGTGGTGGCGCTGGGAGCGGCCGACGGCTCCGTGTGGTTGGTGCGCCCGGGCCATGGAGTGCAGGCCGTGCACCCTCCGCCGGCACACCCCCAGGTGGTGAAGGCGCTCGCGTTCTCAGCCGATGGGCAGTCGCTGCTCGTCGGCGCCGCGGGGCCCGAGGGCCTGCAGTGGCTGTCCACTCACGACGCGAGCGCGAAGGGCCCGCCCATCGACTATCGCAGCCGCGTGGTGGGAGTTCTCGGAGACACGGCGTTCGCGGTGGGCTGGAGCGCCTCGCACTGGTCGAACGGGTACCACCCAGAGGCGCCGTGGGGCCTGACGAGCGCGGCGGTGCGGGTCTCGAGCCACGCGGCGTCCCGTCGCGCGGTGGTGCTCGACGCCGATGGCCAGGTGTCCGTGCTGGAGGGCGGCGCGTTGACGACGCGCTCGACGGGGCACACGAAGGACACCCGGCTGGCGCTGTCTCCTGACGGGGCGCACCTGGCCATCACCGACGGCACCTCGCTCCAGACGGGAGCGTTCGGTGGAGCGACGCCGCTGCTACGCGCCACGGTCGACGGCGCGCCCATCGACTCGGTGGCCGTCGGCCCCGGCGGTCGGCTGGTGGCGCTCGGCCGGAGAGATGGGTCGGTCGAGGTCGTTGAGGGGCTGACGGGCCGGGTGCGTCTGCGCGTGACGCCGTTTCGCGGGAAGGTGGTGGCGGCGGCTTTCTCGCCGACGGAGCCGTGGCTCGTCACCGCCTCGTGGGATGGAACGGCGCGCTTCCTCGACCTCTCACGGCTCGAGGCGAGCACGCGGTAGGCCGCACCCGGAATCGACTGGGGGCGTGGCGACCTCGTGTCGCGTCGTGTTCGCCGCAGCGGGGGAGTGAGATCGCGCTGAGAGTCGTGTCGCCCCGCCCCGCCCTACAACTCGAGCATGCTTCGA
>JANRKQ010000207.1:0-8625 GCA_033763395.1 Myxococcaceae bacterium | reverse complement strand
GGCGCGCCCAGGCCACCTGGAAGGCCTCCTGCACGGCGTCGTCGGCATCGGCTTCGGGCAGCCCGAGCCGGCGCGCGGTCCGCCAGGCGAAGTCGAAGTGGCCGTCGTAGAGCGCGCGCCAGGCCGACTCGTCTCCCGCGCGGCAGCGGCCCACGAGCGAGCCCGCTTCCTGAGGAACATCAACGACCTGGGTGGCGAGCGCGGGCAGCACGGCGGAGTCCACGGATGAATGTCCCGAGCCGCGGCGCGCGTTCATGGCACCTCGAGGCCGGCGCCGAGCCAGCCCAGCCCCTCGAACCGGGGCGTGCCGATGGAGGGGCTCAGCCCGTCGACTTCGAGCGCTGGCGTCAGCAGGTTGACGAGGCCGGTGACGTCGGTGGCGAGGAAGAAGCGGCCGAAGCGGAAGGTGAGCCGCGCGGCCGGGCCGAGGGTGGGCGCGACGGCAAAGGCGGTGCGCGTCTGGAAGATGAAGGGCCCCGCCGCGGTGCCGATGCCGATGCGCAGGCCCCCGCGAAGCCCGCCACACAGCGAGAGCCGGCCCGAGGTGCAGAACAGGCCGCTCGCGAGCGAGGTGACGTCGCGCGCCGAGAGGGCTCCGCGCGTGCGGCCGGCTTCGTCTGCCACGTCGACGGCGCCGCCGAACGAGAAGAGGGCCACGAGGCCCAGCCGCCAGCGGTCGGCGAGGACGAACGAGGCATCGAGCGCGAGGAGCGGGCTGACGGTGGCAGGGGTCGGGGCGACGAGCCCTCCGCCGAGGGAGACGGTGAACGCGAGCCGGTCGCTGCCTGGGAGTGCGTTGGTTGGAGCGGGCGACGTCACCGCGCTGGAGCCAGGTGCGCTGGCCTCGGGCGACGCGGTTCCTCCCAGCCGGAGACGAGCGGACTCGGAGGACGAGGGGTTCCCGCCGCGTGAGCTGTCGGTAGTGGACGGTGCGGCTGAGGCGTTCTCACCTGAGGGCGATTCGCCCGGTCCCACACGAGCGGGAGCAGCGGGCGGGGCGCTGACGGGTGAGCCAGGCGCTGGGCGGCGACCGGAGTCCATCGCCGCGCCCTCGGGTGGCGCCCCGGAAGCGGTGTCGCGTGCAGCGGGCGACGAGTCTGCGACGGGAGGTTTGCTCCGAGCGGAGTCAGCTGGAACCGGCGCAGAGCCGGTGCCACGCACCGGGGGCAACGAGTCTGCGATGGGCGGTGTGCCAGGAGCAGCGTCGGACGGAGCCGGCCCCGGCGCTGCCCCCGTCGCACGCGGCGAATCCGGCGGCTTGCGCGTCGGCTCAGGGGAGACAGGTGACGCGCTCGCGCCCGGCGAACGTGCAGGCGCGTTCGATGAAGACCTCCCGCTCGAGGAGTCCTTGCCTGCTGGATTCTCAGCCGACGCGCGCGCCGTGAGGTCGGCCGGCGGCGAGCCGGAAGGACCCGGTTTGACATCTTCTCCACGCGCGGCGCTCGCCAGCCCCGAGTCTCGCGCGGCGACCTCAGCGCGACCCACGCCACCATCGCCCATCGCGCGCCGCTCCCCCGTCACCGAGGCTGCGTCCCCACCCCCGGTTGCTTCCGCTCGAACCGAGGAGGCCCCGGCGTCGACCGGCCCGTCCAGCTCGGCGCGCCGCGGCCCTGAACTGCCACCGCCCGGACGGCGCGTCGGCTCGCGCACCGCGACGGACACGGCCACCTCCCGCACGAACCGGTCGATGATGACGGCCGCGGCCGCCACCGCGTCAGCGCACGTCGAGGTGGGCAACGTTCGCTCCAGCGCGAGCGCGCCGTCAGCCCGCGTCACCACCACGCGCAGCCCATCGGTCGCGCGCGCCAGCTGCACCACGAAGTCCGCGTCACCGCCGACGAACTCGACCGGCGAGCGGCGCAGGTCTCGACGCAGCCCGCCCTCGGGAGAACAGGTGGACGCCGGGTCGACGCGCATCGTCGGCGCGCCCGCGAGCACGAGTCCCAGCAGCACCCCCATCACGGCCGAGTCCTCGCCACGGCCGCCTCGCAGCACAGCGGCGGGCCTGTCGTCCAGTCTCGAGCCGGTCGTCGACACGACGAGGGGCCTCCATCGAGGCGCGCTCGCCGACGTCGTCACCGCGCACGACGCATGTCAGCGCTTCACGGCGACGGTGCCTCCACTGCCTCCCACCCAGACCCGGCCCGTCGCGTCGACGTCAGCGGCCGACAGCCCGACGGACACCCCGAGGTTCGAGCGCACCATCGCGCTGCCGTTCCACTCGAAGATGGCGCCGCTCGTCGAGGCGCCGTTCGTCGTCACCACCACCCGCCCCTGCTTCACCACCAGGTCCGTGACGTCGGTGAAGGCCGGCAGCGGCACCTCGGTCCACGTCAGGGCGTCGAAGCGGAAGAGGCGATCGAAGCTCGTGACGACCCAATAGGGGCCGGTGCCGCGCACCAGCTCGAGGCGCTCTCCTGGCATGAGCGCCGGGGGGGCGTTTCGTGAGAAGCGGGCTCCGTTCGTGAACCACAGCGCCGGGCCCATCGCGTCGCGCCCAATCAGCACCGGCGTCGAGGGCTCGAGCCAGACGTCGTCGACCTCGGTGGGAGCGCCCTGCACCTGGGTCCACTGGCCACTCGGGCCGACCTGGTCGCGAATCCACAGGCCCTGGTAGCCCCAGCCCCACACCTGGCTCGCAGACACCCGCAGCCGGCGAACCTGCGCCGGCGCCGTCGCGTCGTGCGTCCAGGCCGTGCCATCGAAGCGCCACACCCCGAACGCCACCATCCACAGGTTGTTCGGGGCCGTGCCGTGGACCGGCTCCGTGCCGACGAGCGCTCCCCCGGTGAAGGTGTCGGTGAAGGGGCCTTGCGCGACCGAGCGTCGGGCTCCCGACAACCACACCTCGTCGTTCGGAAGGACGAGCAGCGTCCTCACGTCTCTCGGGTCGCCGCCGCTCTCGGGGAAGTACCTCGAGCCGCTGATGCGACCGAGGGTGGTACCAGCAGCGAAGGCGTCGGCCGCTCCGACCGAGACCCCATTCAAGGCGCCCCGTGGCGCGTCGGTCACCGGCGAATAGGTGGTGCCGTTGAAACGCACGATGGAGCTCGTGAAGCCGCGGCCCACCGCGAGCAGGTCGGTCGGAGCGCGCGCCGCCAACGCGGTGAACTCGGTGCTGAGCTGCGTGATGGGGAGGTTCGGATTCGGGGGCGCCAGCCGCGCGATGTAGCCGGAGTCGGGCCCGTGGCCGTTCATCTTCCCCGCCGCGAACCAGCTCTGCCCCACGCGCGTGACGCGGTTGAAGGTCGTCATCGTCATCGAGGTCTCCTTCGTCCACGAGCCGCCGCTAAAGCGCCACACGACGGCGCGGCGGTCGACGTTCGGAATGAGCTCGTCTCCGACGGCCCGGAGCACCGACTCGCCTTCGCCCGTGATGCCGCGAAAGGTGGTGTTCACCGGCGCGACGAGCGTCGTCAGCACGCCGTTCTCGAGCCGATGAAGGCCCGCGGCGCCTGCGATGAAGACGAGGCCGGGTCTCGGGGCCCAGGCGCCGGCGTACCGCTCGGTGGTGGTGTTCGCCCGCTGCACCGCCCACGCGTGGCCGTCGAAGTGGAGCACCGTTCCTTCGTCGCCGACCAGCCAGATGTCGCTCGGCCCGGTGGAGGCGAAGCCGTTGAGCGAAACGGTGACGCCAGACGGGCGCGGCACCCAGCCCTGCGCCGTCCGCTGGAGGAGCAGCCCGCCGGTCCCCGCGGCCCAGGCGTCACAGCCGTGCGTGATGACGTCGTTGAGCTGCAGCGCCACCGGCGCCGGGTTCTTCCAGCACCAGCCCGTCGCGGGACACAGCGGCGCCACCGGGACTGGAGCGCACGCGCCGCCGTCAACCGTCGTGCCCGCGTCGTCTGGCCCACCGCCAGCGACTCCACCGGCCGTCGACCCACCAGCGCGGCCGCCAGCGCTCCCGGCTCCGCCGTCGACGTCACCGCCCGCGGCACCCGTCCCACCGCCTGCAACGCCACCGGCCGTCCCGCCGCCGCGTCCGCCAGCGACGTCACCTGCCGCAGCGCCACCGCCACTTGCACCGTTTCCGGCGGCTCCGGCCTCCCCTCCCGCGAGGACCTCGGGCCCGGGCTCGGGGTCGACGGCGACGGGGCTGCACGCGGCGAGCAACCCGCACGACAGGACGAGGCGGAGGGTCATGCGGGCCCGGTATGCCGCGCGCCAGAAGTGGGACAACCGGGCGAACTCGATGAGGTCGGCTCCAGCCCCCTCTCAGTCGCGAGCCAACGGGGAGCCCGCGCACCTCGTGTGGTGGGCCCGCGCGGCTCGCAGAACGTTGCGTGACGAAAAGCCCCCGGTGGGAGTAGAGCGCCCGCCACCATGAGCCGCATCTACCGTCAGCTCCCTCCGGCCGGCACGCGCGTCGGCCTCGCCTTTTCCGGTGGCCTCGACACCCGCGCCGCCGTCGCGTGGATGACCCGCAAGGGCATGGAGGTCTACGCCTACACCGCCGACCTCGCGCAGCCCGACGAGAAGAACGCGGCCGACATTCCGCCCATCGCCACGAAGCACGGCGCGAAGGCGGCCCGGCTCATCGACGCCCGCGCCTCGCTCGCGCACGAGGGCCTGGTGGCGATTCAGTGCGGCGCGTTCCACCTCTCGGTGGGCGGCCGCAAGTACTTCAACACCACGCCGCTCGGCCGCGCCGTCACCGCCACCGCCATCGTGCGCGCGATGAAGCACGACGGCGTGCACGTCTTCGGCGACGGGTCGACCCACCGCGGCAACGACATTCAGCGCTTCTACCGCTACGGCATCCTCGTCGACCCCGAGCTGCGCATCTACAAGCCGTGGCTCGACGCGCAGTTCGTCTCGGAGCTCGGCGGCCGCACCGAGATGTCGAAGTTCCTCGAGTCCGTCGGGCTGCCCCACTCGATGAGCACCGAGAAGGCGTACTCGACCGACTCGAACATGCTGGGCGCCACCCACGAGGCGAAGTCGCTCGAGCACCTCGACACCTCGATGCACGTGGTGAACCCCATCATGGGCGTCGCGCACTGGAAGCGTGAGACCGTCATCGAGCCCGAGACCATCACCGTGACCTGGGAGGCCGGCCTGCCCGTCGCGCTCAACGGCAAGCGGTACGGCGACCTCGTGCAGCTCTTCCTCGAGGCCAACGCCATCGGCGGGCGGCACGGGCTGGGCATGTCGGATCAGATCGAGAACCGCGTCATCGACGCGAAGAGCCGTGGCATCTACGAGGCGCCGGGCATGGCGCTGCTGCACCTCTCGTACGAGCGGCTGCTCTCGGCGGTGCACAACGAGAACACGACGGACCTCTACATGACGCTCGGCCGGCGGCTCGGGCGCCTCTTGTACGAGGGCAAGTGGTTCGACCCCGAGGCGATGCTCTTGAAGGAGTCGCTCTCGCGCTGGGTGGCCACGGCCATCACCGGCGAGGTGAAGGTCGAGCTGCGGCGCGGGGACGACTACACGATTCTCTCCACGCAGGCGGCGCACGCGGCCTACGCGCCCGAGAAGCTGTCGATGGAGAAGACGGTGGGGGCCTTCACGCCCGAAGACCGCATCGGCGCGCTCGAGCTGCAGAACCTGTCGGTGGGCGACAACCGCGCGCTGCTGCTCCACTACGCGCAGGCCCTGTCGCTGCCCCGCGGTGGGCAGGACGAGCTGAAGTCACTCGTCGGCGGCGAGTAGCCGTCGAGGCGCTGACGGCCCGGCTGGCGGCGGCAGCTCACGGGGGGCTTCGACGGGGCGCCGGCACTGACGCGGGTCGCGTTCGCACCGACACCGAGCGGAAGCCATCGGCGTCCCACGTCGAGGCCTCTTCGACGTCACCTGGCAGGCGGGCCCGGCACTCGACGCGCCCATCACCCTGCTCGCAGGGCACCGCGCGCGCGACCTCGGGCACGGCCTTCCACCGCGTGCCCTCGCGCACGTAGCGCTCGACATAGAACGCCTCGTCCGCGCGGGCGAAGCTCGCCAGCCAGTCCTGCTCCAGCGGCGCCTCGAGCTGCGACTGGTAGGCCCCGATGGCCGCGAGCTTCTTCTGGGCGTCGACGGGCACCCGCTCGGTGGCGACGTAGGCGCGCAGGCCGCCTGGCAGCGGAGGAGTGGGGGTGTCTGGCGACAGCGTCGTCACGCAGTTGGACGGCCAGCACGCATCGCTCGCGTGCACGACGCTGCGGTGCACCCGCGTGGGCGTCCACGCCAGGCGGTCGAGCGCGCGGCGAAAGAAGACATACGTCATCGCGTGGTCCGGGTGCGTATCGATGCCGTGCGGCAGGTAGACGTCCCGGGGCTTCAGCGCCTCGAGCACGGCGGCGAGGTCGTCGGTGAGGGCCGTGGCGGTGTACGGAGCGGGCGCCCCGGTGCGGCGGGTGTGCTCATCGACGCTGCCGAGCCCGCGTGAGGCCCAGGTGACGTTCCCCCGCGCGCAGGTGCCATCGGGGCCGAGGCGCTCGAGGGGCTCCAGCGGCTCCTTGCGCAGGCGTTCGAGGTGCCCGTCGGGGTACCCGAGGAAGCGCACGCGGTGCTCCGGGACGCCGAGCCGGGCGAGCGCGGCGATGGACTCGGCCTGCCGCACTCGCCCATCGCGCGCACACGAGAGGTCGCCGTTCGTCACCACCACCACCTCGACGTGGAGGCCGCGCGCCACGGCGTCGCCGATGACGCCGCCTGCCATCAGCACCTCGTCGTCGGGGTGAGGCGCGAGCACCAGCACGTCCGTGCCGGCACGCTCAGCGCCGGGCCAGGAAGCACAACACGCGAGCGTCAGAAAGCTGACGGTGATGAAGCGAGACATCGATCAATTCGTAACCCTGCCATGGTCCTCGCGCACCCGCGCGCGTGGAGTGGACTTCGGGCACCCCCTCGTGCGCGAGGCTCAGCTAAAAAGGGGCCTGGCAGTAACCCGTCCACGTGCCGCCGTCGTCGGGTGTCGGACCGCGCGAGGTGTCTCCAATCGGAACGCAGCGCTTCCCCAGCGGCGAGTCGGGACAGCTGCAGTGTCGATCGACCGGACAGGCGCCATAGCCATCGCCGCACGGGTACTGGCACGACTGGTAGTCGTCGTTCAGGTCCAACATGCACACCATCGGCGCGGCGCAGTCGCCTGAGGACAGGCACCACGCGCCGACGCGCGTCCCACAGGCGGTGAGGAGAATGAAGAGGGCAAGCAGGGTCACGCGCATGCGCGGGCCGTGAGCAAGCCCCATTCCCACTCGAAGCCCGCGCCATCGCTGGGAGCGACCAGAGCGCCGCGGCCACGCCGCGACAGGGACGTCATGAGACGATTGCTGACATGGGTGTCATGTCGGCAGAGAGTGGCTCGATGCTGAACCGCTCCCTCGCGCTCCTCACGCTGCCTGCCCTGTTCGCCTGCCCTTCGTCGTCGATGCCCGCGCGGCCCGATGCGGGTCCGCCCGCGCCGAAGGTGGCGCACGTCGTGGTGCTGGGGAACGAGCGGGGTGCCCTCGTCGACCGCGCGCCCGCCCTCGCGGCGCAGCTCGCCCGGGAAACAGGCTGGCCCGCCGACGCGCTGGTGCTGTCGCTCGGCTCGACCTTCAGCGGCGCGCCCATCGCCGACACCTTCGACGGAGCGCCCACCGCCGACGCGATGAAGGCGCTCGGCGTGGCAGGCCTCACCGTGAGCAGCGCCGACCTCGACTTCGGTGCGCCGACGCTCACGCGCCTCATCGCCGGGAGCGGCGCGACGCTGCTGCTCTCCACCGTGAGGGACCCGGGCGGCGCGCTGGGCCCGTCGTCCACCTTCGCCCTCTTCGAGCGCCAGCGCGTGAAGGTGGGCGTCATCGGCGTCGCTGACGTGGGGCCGGGCGAGGGGGCGTTCGACCTGCTCCCGCTGGAGGGCGCGCTCGACAGCACGGTGGCGATGGCCGACCAACAGGGCGCCCAGGTGGTGGTGGTGCTCGTCGCGGGGTGTTCGACGCCCGTCACCAACGCGCTGTCGCGGCACCCGGCCTGGAAGGTCGACCTCGTCGTCGCGAAGGCGTGCCCCGACACGAGCGACGGCCGGGTGGGCGCCACCACGGTGCTTCACCTCGATGGCTCGAAGCCTGGCGTCGCGCATCTGCGGGCCGAGCTGGGCACGGTGCGGTCGCTCTCTGCGCGGCGGCTCGACACGCCCACGGCACCCGAAGCCCCGGCGCTCGCGAAGGTGCGCGATGAGGCACGCACGAAGCTCGAGGCGAAGCGGCAAGAGCCGCTGGGCTTCACCCGGGCCGAGGTCCCCGCGCCGGACGTCGCACGGCTGGTCGCGAAGTCGCTGAAAGAGGCGCTGCAGGTCGACGCGGGTCTGTTCGTGAAGAAGGCGGTGCGGGCGCCCCTGCCTGCCGGAGCGGTACTCCGCGGGCACGTCATCGACGCGGTGCCCGGCTCCGAGCGCGTGGTGCTGGTCGACGTCCCCGGAGAGGTGCTCACGAAGCTGGTCTCGCACCCCGACGCCGTGCTCGAGCTGCCCGCGAAGGTTGACCCCAACGGCAGCTACGTGCTGGCGACGACGGCGTTTCTGTACCGCGAGGGCATCGGGCTCGAGGCCGTCGACGCGAACCCGGTCGACACGAAGCGACTGCTCGGCCGGGTGCTCGAGGGGTGGCTGGTGGCCCAGGGCAGCACGGCGGAGCGGCCGTTGATCAAGCCCTCCTC
>JANRKQ010000206.1:0-8389 GCA_033763395.1 Myxococcaceae bacterium | reverse complement strand
AGCCCATTGCACACCTCAGCCGACGGGCCGACGGCGCCTTCACACGCCGAGAACCGGTACACCCCCGCGTCGTCGGCTGCGCAGCGCCGCAGCCCCAGGCGGCACGCCCCCAGCTTCGACTCGCCGCAGGGCTCGGTGGTGCCTTCGCGGCAGAGATCCGGGTCGACCCCGGCGTCCAGCTCTGGCGTTCCAGCGTCGGGCCCTTCGGTCGTCACGCACGCGCCGGTGCTGCGCACGCAGGCCTGGCCCGCGCCGCAGTCCTCGTCGCGTTCGCAGATGCTCCCGCCATCGGCCTGTGTCATCACCACCTCGCAGACGTCCGCGATGCACGTCGAGCCTTCGGGACAGCCGGCGGTGCGGCAGGTCGGCTCGAGGTTGGCCACGGCGCGCGTCGGGCAGCCCGTCGCGAGCCACAACGAGAGGGCGGCGAGGCCGAGCAGGAGGGGGCGGTTCATCGGGGCTCCTCGGCGAACCAGGGGGCCTGGCCAGCGGGCAGGGGAAGGCGGGTGTTGGGGGTGCAGCTCAGCGAGGGCGTCGGCCCCGGCGGGCGCCAGCCGAACCGGGAGAGCGAGGGCGTGGTGATTCGGCCGCTCGGGTCGGCGCCGATGGCCCGAACCGTCACGCCCGCGTCGACGCCCGCGCGCGGCCACTCGACGTCGGCCACGTGCAGCAGCTGGCAGGGAGCGCTCAGCGCCAGCACGTCCGGAGGCATGAGGGACGGCAGCGGCAGCGTGGCGATGGCGGCGCCGCGGGCGAACACGCGGACCTGGGCCTGCACGGGGCTCCGGCAGCGCCCCGCGCCGGTCGCACCGCCGTCGCGTGGGGCGGCGTCGGCCACGCACCGCAGACCCGAGGGGCACCCGCACGGCTCTCCGTCGACGCAGCCGCTCACGGTGCAGGCCGGTCCACCGGCCACGGGTCGCGCGTCGCGGAAGGCGTGCACGAAGACGCCGTATCGGCACGAGGTGGCGGTGCAGCCCAGCGCGGGGCCGTCGAGCGAGATGTTCTCGACCAGCGGCCCGTCTCCCGAGTCGTCGACGTTGAGGCGGGGATCGTCCGACGGGCCGGGCTGGCCCCAGTCACTCGTCAACCCCAGCGCCGTGACGGCGGACCCGACGGTCGCGCCGCTCACGTCATCGGTCGTCGCGCCGCCATCTGCCGCGGTGACGCCGAACGGGCTGCCACCCGGGCGCACGAGGTGGAGATCGAGATCGACCCCCGCGCCGCCGCCGTCAGGGCCGCTCCACGAGAGCTGCACCACCAGCTCGTTGCGCACCTCGACCCGGAAGCGCGCCGACGCCTCCGAGGCGTTGCCCTGCGCGTCGCGCACCGTGAGGCGAACGCCGTAGTCGCCCGTCGCCACCGGCGCGAGCCGCAGCACCGGGCCCTGGTCGCCCGCGAGCGCCGGTGGGGGCGCGCCAGCAGGGCTCGCCTCGAGCGCCCACGCGTACGTCAGCAGGAGTCGGCCGTCCTCGGGGTCCGCGGTGCACTCGCGCGGGCCGCCAGGCGCATGGGCGCTGAAGGTCACCACGGCGCGCGGCGGAATCACCCGGCTCGCCGTGAAGTCGTAGCCGCCTGCTGGCGCGGGGCGCACCCAGTCGGTCGCGGCGCCGAAGGTGACTGGCGGAGCGCCGCCCGGCGGTTGGACCTCGCTCAGGTTGAGGCACACCGAGGGCGCCTGGTTCGGCCGGGCGCGCCCCGAGAGGGCGACGTCGACACGCGCCGCGGCCGGCGCATCGGACTCGATGACGAGGCTCGCCGAGAACGGGCCAGCGCGCTGCTCCGTGGGCACGAAGCGCACCGGCAGCCGCACCGTCTCGCCGGCGGGCAGCTCGAGCGGCGCTGGGCGCGTGAGGGTGAAGGCCGCCGCATCGGGGCCCACGATTCGGGCCGTGAGCGTCACGGGGACGAGGCCCGTCGAGCGCAGCACCACCGCGGGCAAGGCGGCCTCTTCGAGCGGCAGCCGTCGCAGCAGCGGTTCTTCTCCGTGGTCGATGGAGGGCGGCCTGGACGTCGTAGTGCCGGTGCAGCCTGACGCCGCGTCGCAGGCGGGCGCCACCACGAGGCCCGCGAAGGCGCCCTGCGCCTCGAGCGTCACCGTCTGCGTCGGCGTGGTGACGTCGTTCGAGCGCAGCGTGAGGGTGGCGGTCGCCGGGCCCGCGGCCGTCGGCAGGAAGCGCACCGACACCGGCGCGGTCGTCAGGCCGCCGAGGCGCACAGGCACCTCGTCGAGAGAGAACGTCGAATCACCCTCGAGCGAATGCGTCAGCTCGACGTCGGCCTGGGTGAGCGCCGACAGCTCGAGTGTTCGCGTCGCCGGCTGGCCCACCTTGGTGACGCCGAGGTCGAGCGTGGGTGCACCCGTGCCGAGCCGGGGTTCGACGGTCTTCACGGCGCTCTGGCGACATCCAGCTCCGAGCGCGAGCGCGCACCCGAGCACGACGAAGCGGGTCATTCTCACTGCTCACCCTATGCGACCGCGTCACCACCCGGGCGCTCGTGGGAGGGCCACATCCCACGACGCACCGCCGGCCGTCAGCCGCGCCGGAGCAGCAGCAGCGCCACCAGCGTCGAGGCCAGCGTCACCGGCACGCCCACCCTCGCGTACTCGACGAAGCCCATGCGCTCCTTCGCGCGCTCGAGCACGATGATGTTCGCGACCGAGCCGAGGAGCGTGAGGTTCCCCGCGAGCGTCGAGACGAGCGCCGTCACCGTCCACGCGGCGTTGGCGTCGGGGAACGAACGAATCCACGGCTCGAGCAGCAGAATGAGGGGCACGTTGCTCACCACCTGCGAGCCCAGCCCCAGCACCGCGGTGAGCACGAGCGAGCCATGGCCCAGCACCGCTTCGGTGTCGGCGACCCACGCCTGCGGGAACCCCGTCTTCTGCAGCGCGGCCACCAGCACGAAGAGCCCGGCGAAGAAGAGCAGCACGCTCCAGTCGACCTGCGCGAGCAGCTTCTCGGCGCGCAGCCCCGCCGCGATGAGCGTCAGGGTGCCGGCCCCCAGCGCAGACAGCGCGAGCGGCGCTCCGAGCAGGTTGGCGGCGACCGCGCCCCCGAGGCCGACGAGGCTCACCACCAGCAGGGGTCGATCGATGGGCGTCGAGTCCTCGTCCACCGTCGCCGGCTCGGGCTGGGCCAGGCGCTCGCGGAAGAAGAGGTGAAGCAGGGCCGCGGTGACGAGGAGGGCCGCCAGCACCGGCACCGCCACGTCGGCCAGGTAGCCGCGGTACGACAGCCCCGAGAGCCGGCCGACGAGCATGTTCTGCGGGTTGCCCGCCAGCGTGAGCGCCGAGCCCGCGTTGCTGCCCATGGCGACGGCGAAGAGAAACGGCCGCACCGGCGCCTGGGCCCGCTGCGCCAGCTGAACCACCATGGGCGTCGCCAGCAGGCAGACCGCGTCGTTGACGAGCACCGCCGAGAGGAGCCCGCAGCCGATGGTGACGGCCCACAACAGCCCCGCGCGGGAACGCACGCGCGTCGACAGCACCGACGTGGCCCAGGTGAAGAAGCCCGCCTCGCCGAGCCCGGCCGCCACCACCATCATGCCCAGGAGGAGCGAGAGGGTGTGCAGCTCGACCGCGCGCAGGGCCTCGTCGAGCCCGAGGTAGGGAGGCCCCGCCCACGCCCCGAGCGCGACGCAGACGGTGGCGCCGATGAGGGCCATCGACGGCCGGCCCACGGGGAGCCACCGCAGGCGCCTGGCGGTGATGCCGACGTAGGACAGCGCGAACGTCGCGAGGATGGCCAGACGCATGGGCGGGCGCGTGATGCCCCAGCCCGACGGCCGGTTCAACGCCGCTGGCGCGGAGGACCCGTCTCGGGCTGAGATGGCCTCGTGGAGCGGTTGGTGGAACACGCGGCGAGGGTCGAAGGCCACCAGGCGCGCGTGGGTCGCTGCCCCCGGTGCGCGGCCTTCACCTACGACGTGGCCGGCCTGTCGGACGAAGACGTGCGACGGCTGGTGCTCGAGACCGAGGGCCGGGTGCTGACGCGGCTCGTCGCGCGGCGGGACGGCCGGGTGATGAGCGTCGATTGCGGCCATGGAACGGTGGCGCCGTCGTCACCGCGCTGGCGGGTCGGGCTGGCCGTCGTCCTCGTGGGCGGGCTGCTTGGCGTCGCGGCCAGTCGCTCCCTCGCCAGTCGCCTCGGCGGGCAGGACGCCGAGGTCATCACCCTGCCGCAGCCCGAGGTGGCGATGCCAGCCCTCGTAGTGCCCGAGCCCGTCCCGACGGCGCCAGCGGCCGACACGCCACGCGAAGACGAGGCCCCCGCGCCATCGGTGCGCATGGCCGAGGTGCACCTGGCGGACCTGCGCACGACGTGGCCGTCGCGGGTGGCGGTCGTGGCGGACGTCGCCGACGCGCTGCGCAGCCAGCTGGGCCCTGCGCGGGAGTGCTACCAGCGCCGCCTCGAGACCGCCCCCGACTTCCGGGCGTCGATTCAGCTGACGATGACCGTCGGCGGCGGCGTGGTGGAAGACGTGCGCCTCTCGGAGGGCACCACCCAATTTCCGAGCCTCGGCGGCCGCGTGAAGGGAGCGCGCGCCACCACCGTCGTCGACCATGGCGTGCGGCACCCCGAGTACCTCGCGCTCCGTGACTGCGTGCGTGATGCGATGCGCACGGTGACGTTCACGCCGCGCGATCGCGCCACGCTGTGGTTCCGCCTCGTCTTCGACGGGTGGTGAAGGAGACTCCGAATGTTCCACCCCCGAGGGCCCACGCTCGTCGAGCTCGCCCGGCAGGCCCTGTCGTCCACCGAGGAGGGGTACGACCTGCTGGCGACGAAGTTCGACGTGACGCCGTTCCGCACGCCCGACGAGCTGCTCGCTCCCTTCTTCGCGCACGTCTTCGCGTCGGGGCCGGTGACGCGCGCGCTCGACGTGGCCTGCGGTACCGGCGCGCAGCTGCGCCACCTGGCCCCGCACGTCACCCAGCGCCTGGTGGGCGTCGACTTCTCGCAGGGCATGCTCGACGAGGCCCGAAGGCGCCTCGCTGACGTGCCACGGCTCGAGCTGCTGAAGGCCGACGCGCGCGCGCTCCCCTTCGACGCCGAGTTCGACGTCGTCACCAGCGCCGGCGCGTTCGGCCACTTCGTGGGCGAGGACGAGGACCGGCTCCTCGACGGGGTGCGGCGGGCGCTGGTGCCGAAGGGGCGCTTCGTCTTCCTCACCACCCCGTACCCCAGCGCCGCCAGCCCCGGCTTCTGGCTCGCGAAGGGGTTCAACGCCGCCATGCACGTGCGCAACGCCCTTGTGCGCCCGCCGTTCGTCATGTTCTACCTGACGTTCACCTGGCCCGAGGTGGCGGCGACCCTCTCGCGCCACGGCTTCGTCACCAGCGCACGGGACGGGCTGGTCGAGGGGCGGCTGGGGCGCGTGGTGGCGGTGACGGCCGAGAAGCGCCCGTGAGCTCAGCGGCGAAGGTGCTGGCAGCGCTCCGTGAAGGAGAGCCGCTCGACGAGGCGTGGGCGCACGTCGATGCGCTCGTCGAGGGCCGGGCCTGGCGCGAGGTGGCGAAGCTCTTCGAGGCGCTCGAAGCGTGGACCTCACCAGACTGGGTCGCTGGAGCGGCCTCGCGGCGCCTCGCGTGCGTCGTGGCGCTCGCGGACGACGCGGAAGGAGCGCGGGTGCTCGTTCGCGCGCTCGCGGGTCGGTCGGAGGGCCGTTGGGGCAGGGCGGTCGAGCTCGCAGAGTTGATGGCGCAGGGCCCACGGGTCGACGTGCTCAGAGCGCTTCTTCCAGACCGTGAGCAACACGTCGAGCTGGTCGCGAGGTGGATGCACGCCCTCGTCGCCCGCGGCTGCGACCTCTCGAACGAGGCGCCGTGCGCGGTGTTCCAGGACGAGCTGGCCGAGCGCGCTCACGTGCTGGCCGGCCTGCCGCTTGCGCCATCACCACTCGAGCGTGCATACCCATTCCCCCGCGGCGTGAAGGACGCGGTGATGGGCGCATCGGTGGCGCCTCTCGTCCACACCGTCGACACGGGGCCGCTGCCTCCCGTTCGTTCATGCCGGGCGGTGCTCGACGATGGCGGGGGGCTGGCTCGCCCCGACGTCGTGTTCCGCGCGGTGCGCCACTGGAACGAGTCCTCGGCCAGCGTGGTGACGTTCACCGAGCCGGTGGGTGGGGCGCCGGGCCCCCAGGCCTTCTCGGCGCTCCCATTCGAGCCCCTCTCGGGCGCGTCGCTGCGTCTCCAGCCGGTGCCAGCCGAGGTCGCCGCCGCCCGGCTCTTCGTGGCGGCCGCATGGGGCGGGGCCTACCGTGGAGGCGACGGGAGCGGCGAGGCCAGGGCGTCGACGGCTGCGACGATGGGCGCGCTGCTCGGCCTCCGAGGCTGCACACGACTGGGCCCGTCTGGCCGACGAGGCCGCCGCCTCGCGCTGGTGGCTCTTTCTCGGTACGCCGTGGTTCGCCGACGTCGCGTGGGATCTCGGGATCGCGTGCCTGCGAGCCGACGGTGAGACGATGGCGCTGCTCGCCTCGACCGACACCGATTGAGGCCTACTCCACCACCACCAGCTTCGCGCCGTTCTCGACGGCGCTGCCCTCTTTCGCGAGCACCTCGACGACCGTGCCGGCCTTCGGCGACTTGAGCTCGTTCTCCATCTTCATGGCTTCGACCACCACGAGGCCCTGGCCCTCGGTCACCGCGTCGCCCGGCTTGACGAAGACCTTCACCACCTTGCCGGGCATGGGCGACAGCACCGTCTGCTTGCCCTCGGCCTCGAAGCTGGCGGTGGCGGCGCGCAGGCGGCCCTGGCGCTCGTCGACGACGTCGAAGCGGCTCACCTGGCCCTTCAGCAGTACGCCGAGCTCGTCGCCCTTCTCTTCGAACTCGGCGACGACGGTGCGTGCGCCGAGCCGGAGCGTCATCGCGCCGCCGGGGAGCGCCTGGGCCTCGACCTCGAGGCGCTCGCCGTCGAGCGTGACGAGATACCGATCGTCGCCCAGCGGCTCGACGTCGACCTCGGTGGCCGGGGCCTTCTTCGAGCGATCCGTCGCGAGGTAGCGGTGTGCGCGGGCCATGTCGTCAGCTCCTCTTCCAGCCGCCGAGGGTGCGGCCCGAGGTGCGCCAGCCCGAGGTGGCGGCGGTGGGGGCCTGGGTGGGCAGCTGGCGCGCCTGCTGCTCCGCGCGGTGGTGGGTGCGCAGCACGGCCGCGAGGAGCGCGAGCCTGGTGCGCTCCGGGTCCTCGACGCCGAGCAGCTGCTGGTGCGCGCGCGGCAGGAAGCCCGTGTCGTAGTCGCCGCGCTGGAACTCGGGGTGGGCGAGAATGCCCTTGAGGTAGGCGATGTTGGTGGTGATGCCCTTGACCACGTACTCGTCGAGTGCGCGCTGCATGCGGCGAATCGCCTCGGCGCGGGTCGGCGCCCACACCGACAGCTTGCTGATCATCGGATCGTACGTGTTGGGCACCGTGTAGCCGGCGTAGACGCCCGAGTCGTCGCGCAGGAACGGCCCGCTCGGCGTGCGCAGCTCGACGATGCGGCCGGGCGACGGCATGAAGTTGGTGGCGGGGTCCTCGGCGTACACGCGCACCTCGATGGCGTGGCCGCGCGGCTTGACGGGCGCGAGGAAGGGCAGCACGCCGCCCTGCGCCACGTGGAGCTGCCACGCCACCAGATCGACGCCGGTCACCCACTCGGTCACCGGGTGCTCGACCTGCAGGCGCGTGTTCATCTCGAGGAAGTAGAAGTTGCGCGACGAGTCGACGAGGAACTCGATGGTGCCCGCCCCGACGTAGCCGACCGCCTTCGCGGCCTTCACGGCCACCTCACCCATCGCGGCGCGCATCTGCGGCGTCAGAATGGGAGAGGGCGTCTCTTCGACGACCTTCTGGTTGCGCCGCTGCGCGCTGCACTCGCGCTCGTTGAGGTGAATGCAGTTGCCGTGGGTGTCGGCGAACACCTGAATCTCGACGTGGTGCGGCTGGTCGAGGAACTTCTCGAGGTACACCGCGTCGTTGCCGAACGCGCTCATCGCCTCGCTGCGCGCAGTGCGCCACGCCGAGTCGAGGTCTTCTTCGCGGTCGACGCGCCGCATGCCCTTGCCGCCACCGCCGCCGGCCGCCTTCAACATCACCGGGAAGCCGATCTGCTTCGCGTACGCGCGGGCCTCGTCGGCGCTGGCGAAGGGGGTGGTCGAGCCGGGCACCACGGGCACGCCGGCCTTCTGCATGTTGGCGCGCGCGCGGGTCTTCTCGCCCATCGCGTCCATCGCGCTGGCCGGGGGGCCCACGAAGGTGACGCCGGCCTTGTCACAGGCGCGCACGAACGACGCGTTCTCGGACAAGAAGCCGTAGCCGGGGTGAATGGCGTCGGCGCCCGACTGCTTCGCCGCCGCGAGAATGTTCTCGGCCACCAGGTAGCTCTGCCGCGAGGGCGC
>JANRKQ010000205.1:0-3628 GCA_033763395.1 Myxococcaceae bacterium | reverse complement strand
GCGGCGCAGGCGGCGTCGGTCTCGGGCGGGCGGCCCCAACGACGCTCGGCCTCCGGGAGCGTGGCGCTCACGAGGTGCGCGTCGGCCAGCGCGAGCCGCGCCACCTCGTCCACCTTCTTGTCGGAGCGCGCCACCGCGATGCGCTGGGCCAGCGCCTTGCGTCGAACCGACAGACACGCCGCGGCGTCACATGAGGTGTCGAGCCTGGCCATCAGGGCCACCTGCCTGGGCTCGGGCGCCGCGAGCGCCCGCACGTAGTCGACGCGCGCGTCGAGGAAGCGGTCCTTCGTGGAGCGCGCCAGCGCCTCGGCCTCGCCCACGCACCTCTCGAGCTTCTTCGCGCGCTCGGCGGCCTTGAGGCAGCGCTCGGCCTGCTGCACGTGGTTGACGTCGTCGCGCACCGCCTTCGCGCTGGCGGGGTCGAGCCGGCTCGTCGACACCAACGCATTGAGGGCGGCGGCCCGGCACGCCTCGACGCCATCTCCACCGCAGGCGCGAAGCCAGGCCCTCGCCTGCTCCTGGGCGCCGGGGGCGTCTGCGGCCGTGAAGGCCACCTTGAACGCGAGCTCCGCGGCCTTCTGGCGTTCGACGAGCCCGAGCGCCTGCGCCTGTTGCTCCACGTCGCTGAGCGCCGCGCGGGCCGCTTCGACGTCCTTCGAGGCGAGCGCGCGGGTGAGCCGGTCGGTCGCCTCGCGGAAGGGCGCGCGCAGGTCGGGCAGCGGCGGCGGCGGACGGGCTTCGAGGGCGGCGGGCGGCGCCGTGGCCTCGGGCTCGAACGCACTGGCGAGCTCGTCAGCGGGCTTCGAGGCCACCGGTGGGCCCGACGACGACGGACGAGGCGCCGACGTCGCGCAGCCCCATACACACAGCATCAGCGCTCCCGGCCACCACCGCATCGGGCCGAGACTGTGAAGGTGAAGGGGGCCGGCCGTCAACGAGCGCGGCGGCCCGTGGGAGGCCCGTGTGGTTCGACTCGGTCCGCGGGTCGGCGCGCGAACCGGCACGGCCCTTGCGAACCCGGCGCCCATGCGTTTCGCCCTCGCCGTGCTGGTGCTCGCCGCGTGTGGCGAACGGCCCCTCGTTTCGGCTGGTTCCGGGGAGCTCCAGGCGCCAACAGCCCTCAGCGTTCCAGCGACCGCCCTCGGTTTTTCGAGGCGGGCCGCGCTCACCGTGACGAACCGGAGCCGGCTGGCCGTCGCCGTCGAGGTTCAGAGCGCACCACCCTTCTCGACGCCCACGGCCCTCACGCTGCCTCCAGCGAGCGACGTCGAGCTCGAGGTGACGTTCACGCCCACGGCCCTCGGCCCGGCGCAGGGCACCGTCCTCATCGATGGCTGGGCCGTCGCGGTGTCGAGCGAGGGCGTCGCCGCGCTCGCCTGTGAGGCGTCGAGTGTCTGCGAGACGAGCCGCTTCGACCCCGAGACGAACACCTGTCTGCGCGAGGTGAAGGCCGACGGGACGGCGTGCGAAGACCGGCTCCAGTGCCTCGAGAACGGCGTGTGCCAGGCGGGTGCGTGCCGGGGCCAGGCGGCGCGGTGTGACGACGGCAACGCCTGCACCAACGACGCGTGCGCCGTGGGCGTCGGGTGCCAGCACGTCGCGACGATGTGCGAGGCCCCCGTGAACCCGTGCCTTGCGCCGGTGTGCGACCCCGCGCGTGGCTGTGCCACCACGCCGGTTCAAGACGGCACGCCGTGCGGGGCGGTGAGCTGCGAGCTGGCGAACGTGTGCCTCGCGGGCACGTGCCGGGCCGTGACGCCACCCGAGGGGTTCACCTGCGCGCCCGAGTCTCCATGCCGGGGCGAGGGCGTGTGCCGCGCGCGCCGCTGCGTCCAGCCCGAGGAGCGCGCGCTGCGCCCACGCTGGAGCTACACCTCGTACGTCGGCGACTTCCGCTTTGACGGCGTCACCGACGCCGACGGCCACTGGTACTGGGTCGAGTGCGGGGTGGACCCGCAGCGGAACACGCAGCCCGGTCACCGCTGCGTCGTCGTCAGCCGCACCCGTGAGGGGCTCGAGCGCTTCGCCACCGAGGTGCGGGGCCCGGGTGTGCTGCACGGCACGCTGAGCGGCACGCAGGTCATCGCCGACGGCCACTTCCTCTTCGTCACCAACGAGACGACGCTCGCCGCGGTGACGACGTCGACCGGCGCGGCGGCCTGGACCACGACGGTCACCACCCTGCCCACGCCCGGCTTCCGTGGCATCGACGCGCTGCTGGAAGATGGTCGCGGCCAGGTGTGGGCCCACCTGCGCGCGGAAGAGAGCCGCGTCTGGCGTGAAGCGCTCGTGCGGCTCGACGCGCGGACGGGCCAGGTGCGTGGAGCCGTGGTGCACGACGCGCAGCTTCGGGGCTTCGTCCTCGACGCGGCAGGGCGGCTCTTCTGTGCGCGCGGCTCGAGGGACCCGATGACGGGCCGTGAACGAAACGAGCTGCTGCGGCTCGAGCCCGACGGCCGCGAATCGCTCCGCCTCACCTTGCCTGACCGCCTGACGCCGACGGTGGTGACGGGCGACCGGCTCGTGTTCGACGACGACTCGGTGCGCAGCACCGCCGATGGGCGCGAGCTCGAGGCAGCGAACCCGGGCACCTGGTGGCCGGCGCGCTGGGGCGGGGTCGCGGAGCCGTCGGGCTCACGCTTCCGGCTCGGCGAGTACCAGCTCGATGACCGGGCGCCCACCATCGGGCTGACGCGCATCGAGCGCGGCACCCGAACGCTCGCGGCGACGTGGACGCTGAACGTGGCCAGCGAGCTCCACCTCACCGCCAGGGGCGACGCCCTCGTGGTGACGACGCAGAGTGACTCCCGGAGCGCGGCGATGCGCGACACGCGCCTGCGTCAGGTCCACGCGCGCGGCCTCGAGGTGATGAGCTGCCCGCTCGTCGACGACGTCGACCTCGAGCCCGGCGGTGCCGAGCAGCCGCTGCAGCTCGGGCCCGAGACCGCCTTCACCGGCCGGTGGCTCGCGGTGCGGACCGTGCCGGTCGAGTGTCCGGTCTGCGCCGTCGACCTGTGGGCGCCTCCGCGCGTCGTCTTCTACGACCTGGGCCCGAATGCGCCGGGGCTGGCGCCGGCAGGTTGGGTGAGTCGACGCGGCGTTCCGTCAGGCGGTGGGCGTCCGCGCTGAAGGTGGACCACGAGCCGTGGCCGAAGACGCGGATGTGGGGGAAATTGCGCGCCAGCGCGGAGGCCTCGACGCGAGAGGTCTCGGGCGCGAGGGCCGACCCCGTGCGCTGGGCTCGCGCCACGGTCCGCACCTCGGCGAGGGGAGGGCCCGCCAGCTCCGATGGAGGTGCACTTCGACGAGCGCGCACGACAGCACGACGGGTTCGACCGCCCCACGTCCCCCTCGGTGACGCGCTGAAGCGCATCGACTCCAACGACGTCGCGCGCCGCATGGGACCCACGGCCGAAACTCACGAACGTCACCGGGGGGACCGTCGAACAGACTGCCGGCACGCACGCGAGCTGTCCTCGCGGCGCTCCCGGAGCCCCAATGAAACACGTCCTCATCGCCGCCGTCGCCAGCTTCTCCCTCGGTCTCGCCGCCTCGGCCTTCGCCCACACACCTGCTGCCGCTCCCGGCGTCGCGCCCGCGGGGGAGAGCTGCAAGGCCGCCGGCCAGC
>JANRKQ010000204.1:0-18165 GCA_033763395.1 Myxococcaceae bacterium | reverse complement strand
GACGCAATCTCTATTCCGGCCCTTCGTCGCCTCTGTCGTCGGCAGCGTGCCGCAGCTCTTCGGCATCAGCGTCCCGGGCGGCGGCGCGGCGACCGGCGGCGGCGCGGCGGGCGGCAGCTCGGGGACTGGAGGTGGCGGAGCCGCGACCCTCGGCGCCGTCGGCGCGCCTTGCAACACCTCACTCATCAACTTCAACGGCGTCTGCGTCGGGGGCGCTGCGGCGCGATGCCCTCCCGTCTGGGCCGACGACCCGCCCTGGCCGGGCGGCTACTGCTCCATCTCAGGGTGCTCGGCGAACGCGATGGACGGCTCGAACGACACCTGTCCGAGCGGCAGCTCGTGCGCCATCAACTACGGCGGCGCCAACCACTGTCTCGCCAACTGCGACTTCGCGACCCAGAGCGGCTGCCGGACCGGCTACCTCTGCGAGCGAAGCCTCGGCGGCAACTTCTTCCAGGGCCAGTGCTTCCCCCGCTGCACCGCAGCGAGCGGCCAGTGTCCGCCCGGAAGTCGCTGCGACCCGAGCGGGCACTGCTGCGGAAACCAGGGCTTCAAGTGCTGCACGACGGGGAGCGCCTGCAACTCCGGCCTGAGCTGTAACGCCGGCCTCGGCGGCTACTGCTTCTGACGATGACAGCGGGTCACGAAGACGCTCCGGATGACACGCCCAGGGCGCACCTCGAGGCGCTGGGCCGGCGGGTTCGTGCGCTGCGCGAGACGCTGCGCCTCACCCAGGAGTCCTTCGCGTTGCGCTGCGGCATCTCGGTCAGCTTCGCGTCGCTCCTCGAGCGCGGTGAGCGCAGCCCGTCCTACGAGACCCTCATCGCCATCGCGCGGGCGCTCGAGGTGCCGGTGCCGGAGCTCTTCCGCGACGGCGCACGGTCTCCGGCCGACGACCCCTCCCACGTGCGCCTGCTCGACTTCGCCCGCACGGCCCAGCTCACCCGCTCGCAGGTCGATCGCTTCCTCGCGGTCGGCTACGCCATGTTCGGTCTCGAGCCCGAAGGGCGGCGCCAGGGCCGGGGCTCGACGTGCTCGGAGGAGGGCTGCGATCGGCCCGTGCTCGCGCGCGGACTGTGCGGCCCGCACTACCACCGCGCCCGACGAGCCCGCCTCCAGGACGAGTGAGCGCTGTCCGAGAGACCGTGGCCTTCAGAGACGACGAGACCACCTACGCGGAGGGCTCTCGCCGTGTCGCGGAGGTGAACACGCGGCACCGGTGTTTCGCCAACGGCTCGAACGTCGCATCGCCCGCCCGAACTTCACCTGCGGCAGCAGGTGCGCGACTCGGGCGCAGACTGAAACAGGCGACCCCGTCACGGACCAGCGTCGGGGAATCCACCACGGAGCGCATCGGCGAAGGCCAGCACGCCCTGCACGTACGCGTCCTCGTGGTTGTAGCCCCACACGGCCTTCGTCCGGTCCTCCTTGAAGCCGTGCGCCTGCAGGTACTTTCCGATCGAGGCGATCGAGTCGTCCATGTCGAAGAGATCGATCGCCCCGTCGCCGTTGCCATCGTCGGCCCAGCGCAGCGAGGCGGGCATGAACTGCGGGAACCCCAGCGCGCCGGCCCAGCTCCCCTTCACCTCGAGCGGGTCGATGCCCCGCGTCTTGCACTGTCGCAGGAGCGCCAGCAGGTTTGCGCGAGCGCGGTTGCGAATGGACTCGACGCGCCGGGCCTGGGCCGCGGGCGACGCCTTCTGCTTCTCGTCCGCCCGTGACAACGCCACCGCGCTCGCCTCGTCGATGAAGAAGGCCTGCGAGGTGAAGACGTTGAACGCGCGATAGTCGCCGGTGATCGTGCCCAGCTTCGACTCCCACATGAGGATGCCGATGATCACGTTGCGATCGACGCCGGTCTTCTGCTCGGTGGCCGCGAGCCGCTCGGCGTACTGCTTCGCGAAGGCCTTGCCGGCGTCGACGCGCTCGGGCTTGAGGAACAGCTTCATCAGGTCGAGGTGCTCCTGCCGGTGCCGGCTCACCATCGAGGGCGCGACGATCGACACCGTCTTGTCGCCGTAGACGAGCTGCGCGCGCGGGTCGTCGAAGAGCGCCTGCGCTTCGTCCGCCGTCAGGGGGGTCTCGCCGGCGCCGCCTCCCTTCGCGGTGAGATCCTTCACGAGGGCAGCCCGCGCCGGGCTCTGGGGGCCGAGCTTCGCCGCGAGCGTCCACGACGCTGGGACCGCGGGCTCGAAGCCACCGTCCCACACGACGCCCGCGTCACGGCTGCCGCCCGCGTCGACCGATGTCGGAGCGCCCGCGTCACGGCTCGCACCACCACCGGCAGCCCGAGCGCCCGCGTCGGGAACGGATCCATCCACCGCCGCGAGCGCGGCGCACAGCACGACGCCAGAGAGGAACACGGTCAGCTTCCGCCTTCGCCCGCGAGGTAGCTCAAGATCACCTCGTCGAGACTCTTCTCGCTGATGAGATCTTCACCGAACAACGTCTCGACGCCGACGTTGTTCTCGCGCGGCGCCTCCTTCAGCTCACGCGCGGCCAGCACTTCGGGCGGGAGCGCCGCCGGCGTCAGCTCGGCCTCGATGAGCGGAAGCTCGGGCACCACCGGCTTCTTCGGGCCCTCGGTGTGGATCTCTCCGGGCTGGTACGCGGTGGCGTTCGAGTTGCCGACGCGGTCGTACACGCCGTTGATGAGGTTGCGCAGCATCTCTTTGTGCTGCTCTTCCATCAGCTCGCGGACGAGCTCGGAGAGGTTCGGCGCCTTCACGATGTCGGCGTACGAGTTCTTCTTCGTCGCCAGAATGTTCCCGCCCACGAAGAGGTGCGTGATGATGTGCGGGTTGTTCACGCCCGAGTCTTCCGTCTGGACGTGGTACACCTTCCCCTTGTGCTTGATGTTGTGGTTGAAGCCGGTGACGGCTTTCTCGAACGTCTTGGCCATGGGGTGAACCTCGACGCAAGGTAGCAGAAGCGCCAGAAGTCCGAGAACTTTCCGCCCGATTCAGCCGCCCCGCGCCCGGGCCCGCGCCAGATCGTCCGGCGTGTTGAGGCTGTCGAGCGCGTCTGGGTCGAGCTCGACCGCGGCCCACCGCGACGAGGCGACGAGGCTGCGCAGCGACGGGTTCTGGGCGAGCTGAGGGAGCCACTCTCGGCCGAGCGATGACCGGTACAGGCCCAGCAACGGCTCGAACGCGTCGAGCGACTCGGTGCGCGCGCGGGTCGGCCTGGACCCGTGCGCGCCCGCCGTCTCGTCATTGGCAGGCGCCGTGCGAGCCTGTTGGGCGGCGCCGACGACGCGGGGTCGCGTCGGGTCGACCGGCGAGCCGTCGCCGTGGAGTGGCGCTCCATCGACGCGACGGGTCTCCCCGGAACGAATCACTCGGGCGCCTCGCCGCGCGGCCACCACCGCGTCCACGTCGGGCCCCGCCCGCAGCCGCAGCGCCTCGACGTGCGCGGGCCGAACGAACGGCATGTCACAGGCCACGCACAGCACCCACGGCGTCTTCGCAGCGAGCAACAGCGAGACGACGCCGCCAGGAGCCCCCTTCCCCGCCACGACATCGGCGACCGGATCCAGCCCGAACGCGGCGTAGGGCGACGCGTCGGGAGCGCCGAGCAGCACGCACCCCAGGCCCGGCGCCAGGTCGAGCAGCCACTCGAGCGAGGCCCTCCCGCCGACCTCGAGGAGCCCCTTGGCGACGCCGCCCAGGCGCCGGCCCTGCCCACCCGCCACCAACCCCAGCGTGATGTCGCGCCCCTCGACCATGAGAAGAGTCTGTCGCAAACGGCCGGAATCACGAAATCGACAGCCCCCACCTTGACGACAAAGCCGCGACTTCCGTACACCCGCGCGCACTTCCGTGCACACCCAGGGGGCCCTTTGACGATGGACCAGCCGCTTCCGCCGCTCGCGCCTCGAGAAGTCCGCACCCGCGTGGCCGTTCCCGTCGCGCCTCCGGTGCTCAAGCCGTCGCTCATTCCGCTCGACGTCATGCAGGAGGTCGAGCGCGAGGAGCGCGTGCAGACCGCGGGTGAACAGGAGCCCAGCACCTCGCCGCTGGCGATGCCGGACGACCTGCCCATCTTCACCGACGTCGAGGCGGACCCCGAGGTGGCGATGTTCGCCCTCTCGCAGGTGCGCATGTTCAAGGATCTGCCGGTGCCGTCGATGGAGCGCCTCGTCGAAGGCGCGCGGCAGCTCGAGATCCCCGACGGCGAGTTCCTCTTCGTCGAGGGTGACGAGGCGAACAGCTTCTATGTCGTCGTCGAGGGCACCATCGAGCTGCTCCGCCAGAAGGACGGGCGCGAGGTGGCCCTGCGGCACGCGAACCGGGGCGAGTCTCTTGGCCTCTTCGGCCTCTTCTCGGCGCAGCTGCGGGCGGCGTCGGGCCGGGCCATCGGCGACTGCGTCGTCATCGAGGTGCCGGGCGCGAAGCTCCAGGAGCTGCTCGACCGCGACGACGTGCTCCACGCCCGTGTGCTGCAGATGCACCGCGAGCGGCTGCTCGAGAGCTTCATGGCCGGCAAGCTGTTCGGCGACATCGACTCCATCGCCCGCGCGCGCCTCATCGGCCGCTTCGGCAACCGCTCCGTCGAGGCCAACGAGCAGCTCATGATGCCGGGCGAGGTGTCGAACCTCATCGCGGTGGTGACGCACGGCTCGCTGGTGCTCGAGGAGCGCGCGCGCCCGGGCGAGCAGCCCCGCACCTTCGAGGTGACGCCGGGGCAGTTCCTCGCCATCACCTCGGCCATGGCCGGGGCGCCGTCGCGGCTGCGCATCTTCGCGCCCGAGTTCGCGACCTTGTCGGTGCTGAGCCACAAGGATCTCAACGAGCTCCTTACCGACTACCCGGCGCTGCGCACCCTGCCCCAGCGGCTGCCGGCCTGGGCCAACCAGCTCGACCGCAACGTCTTCTGCGGCACCGTCGGCGTTCCCGGGTTGTGACGGCCCGCTCAGGCCCTTTGGCCCGGTCGCCCTGACACGGGTTCACCCCGGCTTCGGCAGCCCCAGCCCGGCCGGCGCGGGAGCCGGGAGCTTCCGTTCGCTGACGGCGAAGAACCCTCCGAGCGCGAGGATCGCGACCGACACGAGCGTCCACAGCGCGGCCCAGACGATGGCCGGCACGATGGTGACGTCGGCCAGCAGCTGCGCGTCGCTCATCGCCCGCACCTGGCTCGTCCAGAGATCGTCCTTCAGATCCATCGCCGCGTAGAGCGCCGTGAAGGTGGCGAGGAAGAGGTTGAGCGCGCCCACGAGCTCGAGCGGCAACAGCTTCGCGCCGGCCGCGAAGAGCGCCGCCATGCCGAGGCAGAAGCCCAGCGTGAAGAGATCGCGCCCGTAGAAGAGCGCCATCACCACGAGCCATACCGAGGCCGCGCCCAGCATGAAGCGCCGCGCGTTGAAGCGGAACGTCAGCGCCAGCAGCAGCACCGAGATGATCGCGCTGCCGACGTACCCGCCCGAGTAGACGAGCACCCGCGCGAAGAACCCCTGCGGAATCGACGACAGGCACTCGCCGGACTGGTTGAGGCGCACGGTGACCTGGTTCACCTCGCCGCCCACCAGCTTCGCGGCGAGCGCATGGCCGGTCTCGTGCCCCATCACGGCGAGCAGCTTGAAGGGCGTGAGCACCGCGCTGTCCCACGCGAGCACGGAGACCACCACGATGCCCACCAGCACCGCCAACCGCCCGAAGTGGAGCTCGCCGCGCATGGGTCGAAGGCCTCGCCGTGGAACAGCCTGCGACGTCTGGCTGTTCCGCACCAGCAGGGAAGACGCGTCAGCCGCGGGGGCGATTGCGGTGCGCGACGAAGGCCTCGAGCTGGGCGAGCTGGAAGTACGGGTTGTGCCGGCGCTCACGCTCGAGCGACGAGACGCGCACGTCTCCGTAGTCGTGCCCTGGGTACAGCAGCGTCTCGCCCGGCAGGGCGCCGAGCACCCGGTGGAGCGAGTCGTACATCTGCGCGGCATCGCCGCCCGAGAGATCGCACCGCCCACACGCGTTGACGAAGACGGTGTCGCCCGAGACGAGCGCGTTGCGCGTCAGCAGACATTGGGAGCCCGGCGTGTGCCCCGGTGTGTGCACGCATGTGAGCTCGGCGGCCCCGACACGAAAGGTGTCTCCCGGCCCCACCGGCTTCACCGCGCTGCCGAACTTCTGCACCGCTTCGGCGAAGTCCACCTCGGCGCGCTGCGCGTACACCGGCACGTCGTCGGTCCTCAGGAGCTCGGGCACGCCGTTGAGGTGATCGAAGTGGTGGTGGGTGAGGAAGACGGCTGACAGGCGCTTGCCGTCGGCCTCGGCGGCCCGACAAATGGCAGCGACGTCCCACGCGGGGTCGACCACCACCACCTCGGCCGACTCCTGAGCGCCGACGAGGTAGACGAAGTTCTTCATCGGCCCCAGCTCCAACTGGCGCACGTACAGCCCTTCTGCTTTCGTCCCGTTCATGTCCGTCTCGCGGTCTTTCCTGCTGGGGGCGCTCGTCGCGGCGAGCGCGGTGTACGCCCAGAAGCCTGCCATCACCTACAAACCTCCGCCTGGCGGAGAAGACGACCGCCCCCTCATCACCGAGATCGTCTTCGGCACCCAGGGCACCGACTACGCGTTGAAGATCGAGTTCAACAAGGAGCCGTGGGGCGACGGGTGCGGCACCCGCTGCGCCAACGCCACCGTCTTCCTCGACACCGACAACAACAAGAACACCGGCCTCAAGCTGAAGGACGCCAAGGCGCTCGAGAACGGAGCCGATCTCGCGCTCACCATTCAGGGCCTGCGCGTGTACCAGGCCGCCTCGAGCCGCTCGGCGCTGAAGGTGAAGGTGCGGCAGTTCTCGGAAGACTCGACCGAGCTCGACTCGGGCCGGCAGCTCGCCGAGCTCGACCCGGTGCAGGACAGCGAGCGCGTGCTGGCCCAGGGCACCAGCGTGTACCTGCTCGTCGACGCCAACATCGGCGACCTCCCCGCTGGCGCGAAGGTGCGCGTGGTGTACCACCCGCCCGACTCGAACGCCCTCGTGGGCATGGGCGCGGGCCTCTCGGCCCCGGGCGGCAAGGTCGAGCTCTTCAAGGACGGCAAGCTGTCGAACCCGGTGAAGAAGAAGAAAAAAACGGACTACGAGAAGTTCTAAATGCTCTTCAGCCGCTCCGATGGGACGAAGTGCACCGACGTCGCCCCGACGCGGTCGATCATGCCGTTCATCATGCCGACGCGGAACGAGTCGGCGGTGTACTTCGAGCAGTGGATCGACCTGACGAAGACCAACGCCTTCCTCGAGACGTGGAACGCGGCGAACCCCGAGCGCAAGGCCACCGTTTTTCACGTCTTCCTCTGGGCGGCGGTGTACGGGCTCGATCAGCGCCCGCGGCTCAACCGCTTCGTGATGGGCAGCCGCATCTGGCAGCGCAACGGCATCTGGCTGTCCTACGCGGCCAAGAAGCGCATGGAAGACGGCGCGCCGCTGGTGGTGCTCAAGCGCCGCTTCGATCCGAGCCACAGCTTCAAGGAGCTGGTCGACTTCGTCTACGGCGACGTCAAGGTCGGCCGGAGCGATCAGAAGAGCGCCGTCGACAAGGAGCTCAACGTCTTCCTGAAGATCCCCGCGCCGCTGCTGCGTCTGGGCGTGGGCCTCTTGCGCTGGCTCGACAGCTGGAACCTGCTGCCGGCGAGCTTCATCGACAACGACCCGCTCTACACGAGCATGTTCGTCGCCAACCTCGGCAGCGTGCGGCTCGACTCGGCGTACCACCACCTCTACGAGTACGGGAATTGCCCGTTCTTCGCGGCCCTCGGCCGCACCCAGACGGTCGTGACGCCCGAGGGCCCGAAGTCGATGTGCAGCGTCAAGTACTCCTTCGACGAACGCATCGAAGACGGGCTGTACTGTGCGAAGGGGCTCGAGCTGCTCAAGGCACGCATGGAAGACCCCGCCGCCGCTGGAGAAGTCAGCTGACCGGCGTCAAGAGCGGCACAGTTGGATGACACGGGGGTGACAAAACCGCGTCAGACTGGCATTCGTATTGCCCGGCGATCGAGAGCGGGGAAGCCCTCATGCGAGACGAAGAACTCAAGCTGCAGATGAAGTCGGCCGACGCCCTGGTCGCGGGCTCGTATTACCGCTGGTACCGCTACGTCGAGATCTTCGGGATCGTCGCGTTCTTCGTGCTGATGGCGCTCATCGTGCGAAGGACCGTGCAGCACGTCGAGGGGCGCGGCTTCCTGGTGGCCTCGGCGGTGATGGCTGGCTACTTGATGGCCGATTTCATCTCGGGCTTCGTGCACTGGCTGGCAGACACCTGGGGCCACACCAACATGCGCTTCATCGGCAGCACGCTGATTCGGCCCTTCCGAGAGCACCACGTCGACCCGAAGGCCATCACCCGGCACGACTTCGTCGAGATCAATGGCAACAACTGCCTCATCTCCCTGTGGGTGGCATGCATCTGCCTCTTCATGCCGCTCGACTGGGCGGGCTACGAGGCCGCGCTGTTGTTCGTCATGGTGTCCCTGGGCTCGATGATCTTCTGGGTGATGATGACGAACCAGTTCCACAAGTGGTCGCACGAGAACGAAGACGAGCTGCCGTCGCTGGTGCGCACGCTGCAGAAGTGGCACCTCATCCTGCCGATCCGGCACCACGGGGTTCACCACACCGCCCCGTTCGACAAGTACTACTGCATCACCACCGGCTGGCTGAACTGGCCGCTGACGAAGCTCCAGTTCTTCAAGACGCTCGAGAAGCTGGTGACGCTCACGACCGGCGTGATTCCACGCGCGGACGACATCGGCCTCGACGCGGCCATCAAGGTCGCCCCCGTGGTGGACCCGGCGACCGTGGTGCAGCCGCAGCCCGACGCCTCGCGGCCCTGAGGCTCAGCCGCGCAGCTTCAGGTCGATCTGCCGGGCTCCCGAGATCGAGTGCCCGAGGAACCGCGCGCCCACCTCGATGAACCGGTTGGGGGTGTCGGTGACGAGGTAGTGCCGCTCGGTAGCGAGGCGCTCCTTCTTGACGAGATCGCGCTCGTGCAGGACCTCAGCGACCCGGTCGGCCGTGGCGCGCGCCGAGTCCACCAGCGTCACCTGCGGCCCTGCCACCGCTTGAATGACGCTCTTGAGGAGCGGGTAGTGCGTGCAGCCGAGCACGAGGGTGTCGACGCCCTCGGCGAGCAGCCCCTCGCCCAGGTACGTGTTGGCCACCAGGCGGGGCACGTCGCCATCGGTCCAGCCCTCCTCGGCGAGCGGCACGAAGAGCGGGCAGGCCTGGGAGCGCACCTCGAGCTCGCTGCGAAGTGACGCGAGCGCCTGCTGGTAGGCCCCCGAGGCGATGGTGCCCGGCGTCCCGATGACCGCCACCTTGCCCGTCTTCGTCGTCGCCGCCGCCACGCTGGCCCCGGGCGCGATGACGCCCACCACTGGAATCGGCAACGCCTGCCGCAGCGCGGGGAGCGCCACCGCCGAGGCCGTGTTGCACGCCACCACCAGCACCTTGATTCCGTACTCGAGCAGCGCGTCGGCGTTGGCGAGGCTGTACTTCGTCACCACCTCGCCGGACTTGGTGCCGTAGGGCACGCGCGCGGTGTCTCCCAGGTACACGGTCGACTCGAGCGGGAGCCGCTCGATGAGGGCCTTCAAAACCGTGAGGCCTCCGACGCCCGAGTCGAAGACGCCGATGGGGCTGTGTCTGTCATGCCGCATGGCCCCCGGCCGTAGCACACCGCGCGCCAGGGCTCCTTCACGAGTGCTCAAACGACTCGCGCCGGCCCGCCTCGAGGGCGAACCAGCGCGAGCGACACGCACACGGGGACGAAGCGGCTTACTGGAGCGGAACGACCTGCCCCATCTGCTCCGACTGGGCGAAGACGCCGGCCTGCACCTGCACCACGGGGATCTGCCCGCTGCGGCCCGACTGGTAGGTGTAGTTGCCCACGCCCGCCCGCACCGGCGCCTGGAGCGACACCTCGTAGTTGCCGGCCTGCAGGAAGGGGAAGAACGTGCCCTGGAGGTTGTTCGCGCTCACGCACGGCACCTGCTGGCCGGCCGTCGGCGCGCCCGAGGCATCGGCGAACACCCACGTCTGCGTCTGCTGGTTGCGGAAGTTCACGAAGACGAAGTCGACGAAGGCCTGGGCGCAGCTGATCTGCAGGCCCTGGTTGAAGAACGTCCACTGCACCGGGAGGCTGCCCACCACCCACTGCGGCTGGAACGTCGCGGCCACCGAACCGCCGGGGTTGACGACGAGCGAGTTCACCGCGCGCAGGTAGACGAAGCCCGTCTGGTCGGCGATCTGGATGTCGACGGTGTGCGTCACCCCGCCCGTGAGGTTCGCGATGGTGACGGCGGCCGCCGGGTTCTCGGCCTGGTTGCCCTGGGCGCAGGTGACTTCCTGCACCTGGCCGTTGTCGATGCGGATGAACGCGCGCGTGGCGGTGCGGTTGGTGGCCGCGTCACCGACCTGGTTGCAGCGCAAGTTCTGGGGGAAGACCCACGAGATGAGCGCTCCGCCGGTGGCGCCCGCGGTGGGAACGAGGTTCACCGCCACCGTCACGTCGCCGTTGACCTGGAACTGCTGCGTGCCCTGGTAGATGACTCGGCCCGCCGCATCGAGGCCCTCGACCGTCACCGTGTACGGCCCGCCCCGGAAGTTGAGGAGGGTGATGCCCGCCGTGTTGCTCACGAGGCACGGGTAGACGCCGCCGTTCTCGAGCGCCGCGCCCGGAATGATGACCCGCACGCTGGTCACCTGGGGAACGAACACACAGTTCTGGCCGTTGAACGACCAGAGCACGGTGATGTTGCCCGAGAATCCCTGATTGCCACCGCCGATGATGCAGCCGGAACCAGCGAGGGCCATGGTGAGGGCCGCGGCCACGCCAAAGAAGGACTTGTGTGTGGTGTGCATGAACGCTCCTGACGGGTGCCTTCCCTAAGTATTCACCGCCAATTTGGCAAATCCATGATTCATCTACGGTTTGTTGCCGCCTCCCATGGGCTCGGGTATGGCCCCGGCCCGTGATCCTGGCCTCCTTGAACCTCGTCGACGT
Organism: Myxococcaceae bacterium; assembly: GCA_033763395.1. Lineage (GTDB taxonomy): Bacteria > Myxococcota > Myxococcia > Myxococcales > Myxococcaceae > Xiheimicrobium. The sequence continues at coordinate 7,163 of JANRKQ010000204.1, read as the reverse complement.
GCTGAAGGGTGCCTCGACCATCGAGCTGCTGGTGCTGCTGCTCCTGGCCGTCGCCTCGGCGTACTCGTGGGCCCTCATCGGCATGAAGGCGCTGCAGCTGCGCAAGGCGCGCGCCGAGTCGGTGACGTTCCTCGACACCTTCTGGAAGTCGAACCGGCTCGACGCGATCTACGGCTCGGCGCAGAGGCTCGAGGCGAGCCCGCTGGCCCGGGTGTTCCGCTCTGGCTACGAGGAGCTCTCCAAGCTCGCCCAGCACAAACAGAACGCCGAGGGCGCGATGAGCGAGCGGCTGGGCGGCATCGAGAACGTCGAGCGGTCGCTCCAGCGCGCGTCCCTGCAGGAGATCACCACCCTCGAGGCGCACGTCTCGTTCCTCGGCACCGTCGGGAGCACCGCGCCCTTCGTCGGCCTCTTCGGCACCGTGATGGGCATTCTCGGGGCCTTCAACGAGATCGCCGAGAAGGGCAACGCCACCATCGCCACCGTCGCGGCGCCCATCGGCAACGCGCTCCTCGCGACCGCCGCCGGGCTCTTCGCGGCCATTCCAGCCGTCGTCGCCTACAACTCGTTCCTCTCGAAGATCAAAATCTTCGACACCGAGATGGCAAACTTCTCGAACGACTTCCTCAACATCGTGAAGCGCCACTTCTTCAAGTGAGGCCGCCATGGGCATGAGCGGAGGCAAAGGCGGCGGCCGCACCACGATGGCCGAGATCAACGACACGCCGATGGTCGACGTGATGCTGGTGCTCCTCATCATCTTCATGGTGACGGCGCCGCTCATTCAGCAGGGCGTCAAGGTGAACCTGCCGACGACGAAGGCCACCCCGGTCGAGTCCGCCGACAAGAAGCTGGTGCTGTCGATCGACGTGTCGAAGCGCGTCTTCATCGGCGAGGTCGAGATTCCGCTCGCCGAGCTGGAAGAGAAGCTGAAAGCCAACGCGAAGCTGCAGGCCGAGAAGGAGCTGTACCTGCACGCCGATCGTGACCTGCCCTACGGCATCGTCGTCGACGTGATGGCGGCGGCGCAGCGGGCGGGTGTGACGAACGTCGGCATGGTGACGGACCCGATGGGGGCCTCGAAGACGTCGAACGAGAAGCCACCGAAGCCCTGACGAATGACCGCCCGCACCGAGAGCCTCCTCGAGCCGCGCCCCACCCCGCTGGTGCCCTTCGTGGCGCTGTCGATCGGTGTGCACGTGGTGGTGGCCCTGGTGCTGTCGGTCGCCTCGTGGCTCTTCGCCCCCGCGAAGGTGTCGCTCGACACCCCGCCCATCAAGGCCTCGCTGGTGCGCCTGGGCAAGAAGCGCGACGAGAAGCTGCTGCCACGAAAAGAGGAGCCGCCGCCACCGCCTCCCGCCGCCGAGAAGGTGGCCCCCGCGCCAACGCCGGCCGTCCCCGACAAGGCCGTCGCGCTTCCCACGAAGGACGCGAAGCCCGAGCCGAAGAAGGACACGGCGAAGGACGGCGCGCAGGACGCCAAGAAGAGCCTCTTCGACGCGTTCAACAAGACGGCCCGCGCCAGCAAGGCCGAGGAGCTCGAGGGCGCCGAGGACGGCGACAAGGACGGTGACTCGGCCCGGCAAGAGGGCGAGCGCTACTACGGGCTCATCTCGGCGACGGTGAAGCGCAACTACGACGTGTCCGACACCATTCCCGAGGCCGAGCGCCGCATGCTGCGCGCCACGGTGAAGGTGAAGCTGGGCGGCACCGGGGAGCTCCTCGACGCTGATCTCGTCAAGGCCTCGGGGAACGACCTCTTCGATGGCGCCGTGCTGGGCGCGGTCAAGAAGGCCGCTCCGTTCGGGCCCCCGCCCGAGCACCTGAGGGACGCACTGAAGAAGGACGGCGTGTCGCTCGTCTTCACGCCGTGACCTTCGGCCACTCAGGTGTACAGTCGCGCGGCTCGCGTCCTTCCTGGAGATCGTTCGATATGAAGCTGCTTGCCACCGCCGCGCTCGTCATCTCTGCGTCCGTCTTTGCGCAGGGCACGACCATCGAGATCTCTGGCGCGAACTTCCGCCCCATGCCGGTCGCCGTGCCGGCCCCGCTCACCCAGGACGACGGGGCGAAGAAGCTGGCTGGAGAGGTCGACTCCGCGCTCTTGTTCGACCTGCAGGCCTGCGGCCTCTTCCAGGTGCTCGATCGCAAGTCGTACCTGGGCGCCGAGAAGGAAGGCATCACTGCTTCGAGCATCACCTTCCCCAACTGGACCAACGTCGGCGCCGAGAGCCTGGTGAAGGTGCAGCTGTCGACCGAGGGTGACACGCTTCGGGGAGACCTGCGTCTCTTCCAGGTCGCCGCCGGCCGCGAGGACCTCAAGGTGAGCGAGGCCGTGCCCGCGAAAGAGGCCCGCCGCCTCGCCCACAAGCTCGCCAACGCCGTCTACAAACACTTCACGAAAGAGACCGGTCCCTTCGAGACGAAGATCGCCTTCGTCCGGAAGTCGGCGAGCGGGAAAGACGTGTACCTCGCCGACTGGGACGGCCGGAACGCCGTGGCGATCTCGACGGGCAACATCAACGTGCTGCCGTCGGTGGCGCCGGACCGCGCGGTCGCGTTCACCTCGTACCGCCGCGGCAAGCCCGAGCTCTTCCTGGGTCGCCCGGGGGCGGACCCTACGCCGCTCGTCGCCAATGGCCGCATGGTGTCTGGCGTCGACTTCTCCCCCGACGGCCGTCGCATCGCGTACTCGGTGGCCGACGGAGAGGCCGCGGAGATCTGGGTCGCCAACGCCGACGGCTCGAGCCCGGTGAAGGTGACCGACACGAAGTACTTCCTCAACTCGTCGCCGAGCTGGTCGCCGGACGGCAAGCGCCTGGCGTTCGTATCGAACCGCGGCGGCTCTCCGCAGATCTACGTGATGAACGCCGACGGCTCCGACCCCAAGCGCCTCACCTTCCAGGGCAACTACAACCAGACCCCCGCCTGGAGCCCGCGAGGCGATCTCATCGCGTTCACCGCGCGTGACGAGCGCAACGCGTTCGACCTGTTCACCGTCGACGTGGCGAGCGGCAAGGTGAAGCGCTTGACGCAGGACGCGAAGAACAACGAGGAGCCCTCGTTCTCACCCAACGGCCGGCTCATTCTCTTCACCTCGACGAGGCTGGGGTCGAAGTCGCTGTTCGTGATGACGTTCGATGGGAACAACCAGATCGCGCTCCCGCTCGACAAAGGCGAGTACACGACGGCCGACTGGGGCCCGTGAGGCCCGGCTTCAGCGCCGGAAGGCCTTGAGAAAGGCCCACAGCGCCTCTGAGGCGTCGAACTCCTCTGACGTCTTGCCGATGACAGACTCGGGCAGGTACCGGTCGCCCCGCGGCCAGGTGTGGCCGCCGCCCTTCACCACGTCGAGGCGGACCGCCGAACCACCCCTGCAGCCCACCACCTCACGACGCTCCACCGTCGTGCCGTCGTCGGGCACCCGATCGTCGACCGCGGTGATGGTCGGAACCGTCTCGCACCCGTCGAGCTCGCGCCACGTCGCGAACGTCGCCTCGGCGCCGAGGATGTGGCCGCGCCCGCCCTCGAGCTGGCCACCCGCGAAGGGCACGATGGGGTCGGTATCGCCAGCGACGATCATCACGGGTACTGGCCGCGTCGGCGCGCAGGTCTTCGCGAACTCCGTGCCCATGAAGCCGGTGACGCTCCCTGCGGCGGCGAAGGTCTCGGGGGCCCGGCACGCAAGGGTGAGCGCCATGAAGCCGCCGTTCGACATGCCGACCGCGTAGACGCGCGATGGGTCCACGGGGTGCTTCGTCACGAGCTCACCGACCAGCGCGACGAGGAAGCCGACGTCGTCGACGCCCGCTTTCGAAGCGGGCGAGGTGCCGCGCCCGTCGGCCCAGGACCGCCCGATGCCGTCCGGAGCGATCAGCACGAAGCCCTCCCGTTGCGCGATGGGCACCAACCCCGAGAGCTTCAGCATCTGCGCGCCCGAGCCCAGGCGGCCGTGGAGCGCGACGACGAGCGGAAACGGCCCACGGCCCTCGGGAATGAACGCGAGGTACCGGCGCTCCCGGTCCCCGTGCACGAGCCGGCCTTCCGACGTCCCTGCGACGGGGCCGGCCCAGTGCGCGCAGGTCCAGCAGACCGAGCCGGTGAGGACGAGCACGGCGACGAGCGCCGGCAGCCGAAGGTGCTTCACGTCACTCGCGCATGAGCGCGGCGCCCCAGTGGAACCCGGCGCCGAGGCCGACGAAGCACACGAGATCGCCCTGCTTGATGCGCCCGGCCTTCTTGCACTCGTCGTACGCGATGGGGATCGTCGCGGCCGTCGTGTTCCCGAAGCGCTGAATGTTGTTGTAGACCTTTTCGTCCGGCAGCTTCAGCGCCTTCTGCACGCCCTCGGAGATGCGCAGGTTGGCCTGGTGCGGAATCAGCAGGTGCAGGTCGTCGACGGTGGTGCCGGCCTTCGCGCAGACCTCGTGCACGGCCTCGGGCATCTTGGTGACGGCCATCTTGAAGACGGTGCGGCCATCCATCACGGGCACGCCGCGGCCTTCCTTGAAGTGCTCGTCCGAGAAGTACGGCCGGTAGGCGAAGCCCGCCGACGGCACGTAGAGCGCCTCGACGTTCTTGCCTTCCGAGTGCAGCGCGAAGCCGAGCAGGCCCCGCTTCGGGTCGTCGGTCGGGCCCATCACCACGGCGCCGGCCGCGTCACCGAAGAGCACCACGAGGTGCCGGAACTTCGAGTTCCAGTCCTTCTCGCTCTGCGGAATGTCCTGGTCGGTGCGGCCCATCACCAGGTCCCACCCCTGCTTCGAGAACGGCATGAAGCCGGTGTGGATCTCGGCGCCGATGAACAAGAGCTTCTTCGCCTGGCCGGCCCGGATGAGGGCGTCGGCCACCTGCAGGCCGTACACGAAGCCCGAGCACTGCTGCCGGATGTCGAGCGCGGGGATGTTGGTGAGGCCCAGCTTGGCCTGCACGAGGCTCCCGACGCCCGGGAAGTAGTAGTCGGGCGTCATGGTGGCCACGACGATGTAGTCGATCTCGTCGGCCTTCACGCCTGCGTCGTCGAGCGCCTTCTTCGCCGCGCCGATGGCGAGATCGCTCGTCGAGGTGCCCTCGTTGACGAAGTAGCGCTCCTGAATGCCGGAGCGCTCCCGAATCCACTCGTCCGACGTGTCGCAGACCTTCGCCATGTCGGCGTTGGTGACCTTCCGCTCGCCCGTCACGAAGCCCGAGCCATAGATGCGCGAGTACGCTTGCATTGATTCCTCGAGAGTCGACCGCCGTGAAACCGCGCGGCTTATGGGGGCCGCTTGGCCACGGTGCAAGGCCGCGAATCGACACGACGCGTCAGGCTCCCATGCGTGGCGTGGGGGCTGCACTGGAGAGGTCCCATGCGGGCGCGACGCGTCGTTTCTCCCACGGTCGAAGAGGACGTTCGGTATTCGGAGCAGGCTGAGGCCCTGTTGGCGCTGTGTGGGGTGACGTCTCGTCCGGCGAGCGCGCTGGTGATTCAGCACGACGGCGTGGTGCTGGCGGTCGCGAGCTATCGCCTCGAGCCGCCCGAGGCAGCGCTGCTCGCGCTGGTGACGGAGCCCAACCACCGGCACCGCGGCCTGGGTCGTCGGCTGCTGCTCGAGGTGGCGCGGCGCGCGCGCCTCGTGGGGTGTCGGTGCGTTCGAGCGCACGTGCGTCGGGCCGATGACGCGGCCATCGCCTTCCTGCACCGGTTGGGCTTCGAGGAGCTGACGGTGGCGCTCGATCTCCGACTCTGATCGCCGAAGCGGCTGGGCCTGCCCCCACATCGCGTCGTGCCGAGCGCTGAGACACGCGGCTGGCTGGGGTCCGCGTGCGAACCGCGGGACAGCACGTCGAACGCGCTTCGGCCTCCGGACGTGCCAGAACGCTTTGCCGTGAAGCAGCTCTTCGCGCTCGATCCCGACGTCACCTTCCTGAACCACGGCAGCTTCGGTGCGTGCCCTCACGGCGTGCTTCAGGTGCAGCAGGAGCTCCGGCTGCGGCTCGAGCGCGAGCCGGTGCACTTCTTCAACCGCGTCTACGAGCCGCTGCTCGACGCAGCGCGGGCGGTGCTCGGGCGTTTCCTCGGAGCGACGGCCGACGACCTCGCCTTCGTCACCAACGCGACGACCGCGGTGAACGCGGTGTTGCGGAGCTTCCCGTTCGTACCGGGTGACGAGCTGCTCCTCACCTCGCACGGCTACAACGCGTGCAACAACGTGGCGCGCTTCGTGGCCGAGCAGACCGGCGCGCACGTGGTGGTGGCCGAGGTGCCCTTTCCCTTGTCGGGTGCAGCCGAGCTCGTCGACGCCGTGCTCGCGGCCGTGACGCCGAAGACGCGGCTCGCGCTCATCGATCACGTCACCAGCCCGACCGCGGTCGTGTTCCCCATCGCCGACCTGGTGCGGGCGCTCGAGGGCCGCGGCGTGGCGGTGCTGGTCGACGGCGCGCACTCACCCGGTCAGGAGCCGCTGGCGCTCGAGGCGCTCGGGGCGTCGTACTTCACCGGCAACCTGCACAAGTGGACGTGTGCACCGAAGGGCGCTGCGTTCCTGCACGTCCGGCGCGATCGCCAGGCCTCGGTGCGTCCAGCGACCATCAGCCACGGCGCGAACGCGACGCGCGCGGGGCGGTCGCGGTTCCGGCTCGAGTTCGACTGGCAGGGTACGCACGATCCCACGCCGTTCCTCTCGGTGCCGGCGGCGCTCGAGCAGGTGGCCGCGATGGTGCCTGGCGGGTGGGACGAGGTTCGCGCGCGGAGCCGCGCGCTCGTGCGCCAGATGCGCGCCGTCGTGTTGAGCGTCACCGGGGGCGTCCCCGCGGTGCCCGAGTCGCTGCTCGGAATGATGGCGACGGTGGTGCTCCCGGCCTCGACCGCTCGAGGGCCCCTCACCGTCGGCGGCGGCCTCGACCCGCTCCAGGACGCGTTGTGGGAGCGCCACCGCATCGAAGTGCCCGTCTTCACCTTCGCTGGGCAGAAGTGCCTGCGGGTGTCGGCGCACCTGCACAGCCACCTCGCCGATGCGCAGAAACTCGCCGAAGCGCTGCGGGGCCTGCTGTAGGGTGGAGCGCTCCATGAGCCGGTACGCCGCGATCGACATCGGAACCAACTCGGTCCTGCTCCTCGTCGCCGAGCGTGACGTGGCCGGCCGCTGGCACGCCGTCGAGGAGCGAGCCGAGATCACCCGCCT
>JANRKQ010000203.1:0-4081 GCA_033763395.1 Myxococcaceae bacterium | reverse complement strand
TGGCGATGCCGATGGCGATGTACGCGGCGCTCACGGCGACGGACTTCACGCTGCTGGGCCATGCGGCGCTGTCGGCCGAGGTGCAGCGGTGGGTGGGCCTGGGCCTGGTGCCGACGACGTTCGCGATTCTGGTGTCGGCGGTGGCCTTCTTCTCCGTGTCGACGGCGAAGGCGCAGGCGCGGCTCGACCAGCGGACCGCCGAGATGAGCCTGGTGCTCGAGAACGTCGACCAGGCGCTCGTCACCATCGACCGCGAGGGGCGCCTGTCGTCCGAGCGCTCGCGGGTGTTCGACACGTGGTTCGGCGCGCCCCGGTCCGACGACACGCTGTGGACGTACTTCTCGCGCGTCGACGCCCGGCAGGTCGCGGCGCTCAAGCTTGGCTTCGAGCAGCTGCTCGAGGGCTTCTTGCCGCTCGAGGTGGCGCTCGAGCAGCTCCCGACGCGGTACACGCACGCTGGGCGCACCTTTCACCTCAAGCTGTCGCCGGTCGGCGCGGAGCCGTGGCAGCGCTTCCTCGTCGTCATCAGCGACGTCACCGACGAGCTGAAGCGCCAGGCGGCCGAGGCCGAGCAGGCGGACTTCTCGCGGGCGGTGCAGCACCTCGCGCTGCGACGCCGCCCCTTCCTCGACGCCCTCGTCGAGCTGGGCCGCCTCGTCGACCAGCTGGCGACGGCCTCGGGCGATGCGCTCTTGCGGGTGATGCACACGGTGAAGGGCAACGCGGCAGTGTGGGGCCTCGAGCAGCTCGCGCGCGCCGCGCACGGGGCCGAGGAGCGCCTCCTCACCGGCGAGACCGAAGCGCCGCTCGCCATCGCCAGCGTCCGTGAGGTGTGGGGCCGCTCGATGTTGCCGCTGGAGCCCCTGCTCGGCGACGCCTCGGCCATCGAGCTGCCGCGCGCCGAGGTGGAGAAGCTCGTGTCGCTCGCCCAGGCGAACGCGCTGTCGGCCGTGCAGCGGCTGGCGAGTGGGTGGCTCTCGGAGCCGCTGGCGCCCCGCTTCGAGCACCTGGCCGATCAGGCCCGCGCGCTGGCGACGAAGCTGGGCCGCGGCGAGGTGACGGTGAAGGTGTCGGCGGTCGACGTGCGGGTCGACCCCGGCGTGGCGCGGACGCTGCCCGGGCTCCTCGTGCACCTCATGCGCAACGCCATCGACCACGGCCTCGAGGCCCCCTTCGAGCGTGACGCCTCGTCGAAGCCCCCGAGCGGCACGCTGTGGCTGTGGGCCTCGGCGAAAGAGGACGCGCTCGTCGTGGTGGTGCGCGACGATGGCCGCGGGGTGGACTGGAAGGCCGTCGCCACCAGGGCGAGCGCGCGCGGGCTGCCCGCGCAGACCCACGCGCAGCTCGTCGACGCGCTCTTCTCCGATGGCCTGTCGACGCGCGACGAAGCGACCGACGTGTCAGGCCGCGGCGTCGGCTTGTCGGCGGTGAAGGCCGGCGTCGAGGCGCTCGGCGGCACCATCGACGTGCACAGCGAGCGCGGCGTGGGCACGACGTTCACCATCGAGCTGCCCGTGCGGCAGGCCGTCGAGGCGCAGGCTCCCCGGGCCGAGGTGCGCGCCACGGCGTAGCGCCCGTCGCTCATTCACCGACGGCCACGTACCGTTCACCGTCGGTGTCGCGCTGGTCGTCGAGCACGGCGTTCGGCAGGGCCTTCTTCAGCGCCTTGACGCGCGCGTCGAGGACGTTGCCGCGAAGGTCGAGACGGCGCAGGTGCGCGAAGGCCTCACGCCGCTTCAGCAGCGTGTCGACGTCTTCGTCCGTCAGCACACCCAGCGACAGGTCGAGCACCTCGAGCTGGCGCAGCGGCTTCCACGCGGCGAGCAGCGGAATGAGCTCATGGGTGAACGGCGCGTTCTTCAGGCCGAGAGACTTCAGGTGTCGGTCGCTCCGGGCGAGCAGCTGCTCCGCGTCCGACGCGGTGCATTCCCCGCCGTAGTTGTCGTCGCCGAACCACACCTCGAGGTGCCGCACCGCCGGCAGCTCCGCCGCGGCGATGGCCGAGCACGCGTCACGCGAGAGCCCGCCCGTCTCGACGATGAACGACTCGAGCGTGGGCGCTTCGATGGAACCCAGAGGCCCGCTCGCCCCGCGCAGCCGCAGCTCCACCAGCCCCGGGCAGGTCTGCCAGAGCGCCGACACGTCGCCCCACGGAGCCCAGCTCATCTGCGCCTGCTCTTCCTCGAAGCGCCCGAGCCAGAGCGACCGGAGCAGGTGCGCGCCGCCGGAGTCGCCCAGCCGCTCGATGGCCGGCGCGAAGTCGTTGTCGTGGCCCATCGGGTCCGACAGCCCGAGGTCGAGCTTCGAGAGAAACCGCGCGACCGGTGCACCGAGGAGTCCGTCGAGCACCTCCTCGAGTGAGAGGTCGTCGAAGCCATCGACGAAGGCGTGCTCGATGAAGCCGTGGCGCCACGTCACGTGCTCGAGCAGCTGCGCGAGGTCTTCGGCCAGCAGGTCGGCCAGCGGACCGAACAGCGCCTGCTGGTGGCGCTTCAGCGCAGCCTTGAACGTCTTCGGGTTGCCCGCGGTGGCGACCAGCTCGCCGCGGACGTCACCGGCTGCGAGGAGGGCATCGCCGTACACGGCCCACGTCTCGTCGGTGCCGCCCGCTTCGAGCTGCAGCTCGATGACGCGGAGCGGATCGGTGCCCCCACTCGTCTGCCCAGACATCAGCCCGCGGAGGGCGGCGACGGTCTCGCGCGTGTCTGCGACCGGCTCGAGGGCCTGGACGGCGCGCTCGAGGTATTGGCGGGAGAGCCTGCGGCCCTTCGCGAGCCGGCCGAGCGTGTCAGCGGCGGCCTGGCGAAGCGCTCCCCGGCTCGTCGTGGTGAGCGTGACGAGCGGGTCGAAGAGCTGGCGCCATCGGGAGGCGAGGAGGGGCTCCATCGCCGCGAGCGCGGCCAGCCGCTGGTCCGTCGAGCCCTGGCGCAGCGCTTCGAGGGCGTGGGCGAGCACGGCGTCTGGGTCGAGGTCGGCGAGCTGGCCGCGCGCCTTCGTACTCACCGCGTCGTCGTCGTCGAGGAGGAAGTCCATCACCGCCGGCACCCCGGCGAGCGCCTCGATGGCGGCGAGCTTCTCGTCGAGCGGTGCCTCGAGGAACTCTCCGCGCGCGTCCGGCGTGATGCGCAACAAGCACCCGATGGCTTCGACGCGCACGGCGCCGCGGCGACGAGGCGCAAGCCCGGCACGAACGAGCCGCTCGAGGTCGTTGCGCTCGGCGTCGGTGGTGACCTCGAGCGCCTCAGAGAGCCCCCGACGGAGCGCGCCGAGGCGCTCGGTGAGGCGAGCATCGTCGTCGGCCTTGACGCGGGCCTCGAGCTGGCTCGCCGCAGCCGTCCGCACCTCGAGCGTCGGGTTGTGGAGGAGCCCCACCAGCGCGTCGTCGGTGGCGCTCTCGAGCGCGCGCTTGGCCGCCGCGTCGTCGCCTGCCAGCAGGGTGGCTTCGAGGCCAGCGGGGCTCTCGCCGAGGAGCGACGGGAGCGCGGCCGTAATCTCGTCGGCCTCGGCCCGCGTGAGCAGCCGGCCATACAAATAGACGCTCCCGTCATCACGGCGCGCGGCGAGGTATCGCGGCAGGGCTTCGAGGCTGACGAAAGGGTCCTTCAGGCGGCCCTCGAGCCACGTGAGCACGTCGTTCCCGGCGGACGGTGGACGCTTCAGGCGCTTCTTGAGCTTGTCGAAGGGGCCGCTCATCGGGGGCGACGTTCTCATGGCCTCGTTGATGGGTCGAGCCGTCACTCGGGTGCGTCCGTCGCGCCGCGAGCCCGGAAGGGTGCGCGGAGCCCACGTTCACCCGCGCACGCCATCACCCTGCCTTCAGCCGCACGAAACGGGCACAGTACGGCCGGGAATGGGGCGGGCACTCGCGCTCACGCTGGGACTCCTCGCGAGCGCCGTCCGCGCCGAGGCGGGCTTTCACCTCATCGACGAGCCGCGGGATGCGGGGCCACCGGCGCGGCTGTCGGGCCAGGTGCGCGCGATGGGCACGCGGCTGCCGGTGCCGGCGGCGCAGCTGACGGTGCTCGACGGCGGCGTGAGCCTCGAGACGGACGGCGACGGGCGCTTCACCGTGTCGCTCGAG
>JANRKQ010000202.1:0-4373 GCA_033763395.1 Myxococcaceae bacterium | reverse complement strand
GAGCCGTGGGCGTCGTGCTCCCCAGGCCCTCGAGCGGCACAGCGCGAGGCTCGCGGCGCTCACCTTCATCGCGTGTACGGCGCTCGCGCTCGAGTGCGCGCTGCGAACGTCACGCTCCCTGGCGCCAGCCCCCTCGCGCGCCAACGTCACCAGTCCGCCTGGGCTCCGCTCGTGGCCGTGGTGCTGGGGGCGTTGAGCCACCGCGCGGGGAGCCGCTTCACGCCGCACCGCGAGTCCGCCCCACGGCGCATGGGGAACATGCCGGAGGCGAGAAATGGGGGCGTCGCGTCCAACCCCATCGAGTCGAGGCTGCACGCCCGAGCGCCGCGCGTCTCACGCCTCGAGCGGCGAAGCGTGCGCCTGAGTCGGCCGCCGTCCGTGCGGCCCCACCGCTCGGGAGCCGACCTCCCGCCAGCGTCGCGAATCAGCGAACCGACGCGCCCGCGGCGCTTTGACGCCGTGCCACCTCGGGCGGGTCGCCTCGCCGGAGGTGTCAACCCCCCGGAAAGCCAGCGGCGGCCGGCGCCGAGCACGCTTCAGCCGCCCGCCGACGTGTACCGCGACAGGCTGGCCAGCCACACCAGCCGCGCGGCCAGCGCGAACAGCACCGCGCCGCCCACGCTCGCGAGCAACGTCGATGGCGGCAGCCGCCCCAGGAGCGCCTCCGCGGGGAAGGTCGTCATCACCACCAGCGGAATCACGAAGGTGAAGACGAAGCGGAAGCCGCCCCGGAAGACCGAGGCCGGCCAGCGCGCGGCGTCGAAGATGCTCGTGAAGAGCGAGCTCAGGTTGTCGACCTTCACCGCGAAGAAGCTCACGCTCACGATGAGCAGCCACAACGAGTAGAGCATCAGCGTCGAGACCGCGAGCAGCAGCAGCGCCTCGGCCACCCCCAGGAGCGACGGCCCGTGGCCCAGCTCCGAGAAGCCCAGCCCGAACACCACCGAGGCGTGCACCAGCCCCGCGACGCGCCAGGGCTGAAAGCGAGACGTCGACACCAGCAGCTGCGAGTCGTGCGGTTTGAGCAGCACGAAGTCGAGCGTGCCCTTGCGCACGTGGTCGAGCACCGAGGTGAGCGAGGGTGAGATGGCGCCGTCGATGACGGCCTGCAGCGTGATGAAGCAGCCCACCACCAGGAGCGTCTCGCCGAACGTCCACCCGGGCACGCCCGCCTTCGAAGGCCCGCCGTAGACGACGAAGAGCGGCAGCACCGCGGCCACCGTCCAGAAGGAGCCAATAACCAGGTCGAGCACGAAGTCGAGGCGGTACTGCGCCGCCAGCATCACCGAGGCCTTGAGCTGCACCAGGAAGAGCTCGAGCGCGCGTCGCATGCCGTCACCCGCCGAAGGCCTGGAAGCGCCGCACGCCCTGGCTCCACGTCGTCAGCGCGATGACGCCGAAGCCCACCACCCAGGCGCCCTGCCGCAGCAGCAGCCCCAGCGCCCCGTCGAACGACACCCGGCCCGTCATCACCTCGACCGGCGCGGCCAGCACGTAGCGGAACGGCAGCCACGCGCTCAGCTCGCGCAGCCAGTCGGGGAAGAAGTCGAGCGGCACGAGGTAGCCCGAGAAGACGAAGAAGAAGGCGAACCAGAGGTCCATCAGCTTGAGCGAGCTGTCGACGAGGAAGGCCATCGCCCCGACGGTGACGTTCATGAGGAAGGTGATGGCCCACGCGAAGAAGAGCGACACCGGCAGCAGGGCCCACAGCCGCCAGTCACTCGCCAGCGCTTCGCGGTGCGTCGCCACCAGCACGCCCACCACCGGCAGCGTCACCAGCGTGCGCAGCGGCAGGTACGCGAGGTTCGAGGTGGCGAACGCGATGATGGGGTGCACCGGCCGCAGGAGCCGCAGCGCGAGCGTGCCCTGGCGGATCTCGAAGTTCATCTCCCACGCGGCCCAGGCGGCGACGAGCTGGCGCACGATGAAGACCGAGAGGAAGTAGCCGACGAAGGTGCTGCTGCTCCACGACGCGCCGCCCTGCCCCTGCACCGGCGCGACGTCGGCGATGCTCGTCCACAAGAGCATCATCACCAGCGGCATCGTCGTCGACAGCACCCACACCAGCATCTCGGTGCGGTACGCGGCGGCCTCGGCGAAGCCGACCTTCAACATCGTGGGTACCGCGCGCAGGCTCACGACGCCGCTCCGGCCTTCGAGAAGAACGAGACGAGGGCCTCGGCGACGACGCGAACGGCGGGCCGGCGAGGGCCAGCGCGGGTCGACACCAGCCAGAGCGCGCGAGGCGGAACCCCGGGCACGTCGAAGAGCCGCACGAGCTCGTCTTCGCGGTCGCCCCACGCCGACGTGAGCGCCACCACGCCCTGGCCACGCCGCGCCGCCGAGAGGAGCGCCGGCAGGCTGTTGCTGACCAGCGCCGGGACGAGGCCTGCCTGCGCCCGCAGCCAGCGCGCCTCGGGCAGCATGGCCAGCTCGCCGCCGGGGACGAGCGCGCGATGACCGACGAGGTGGGCGGGCGTCTTCACGGTGCGCCCGGACAGATAGTCGCGAGCCGCGTACAGCGCGACGGAAGAACGGCTGATGCACCGCGCCCGCAGCTCCGCGCCCCGGAGCGGGTCGACGCGCAGGGCCAGGTCGGCCTCTCCGGTGGCGAGGTCGAGCCGCCGGTTGCCGCCGTGGAGCTCGAGCGTCAGCCGCGGGTACCGCTCGGTGAGCGCCACCAGCCCCTGCTCGACGACGAAGGGCGCCATCGCCTCGGTGACGGCGAGGCGCACCACGCCGGTGACGTCATCTTCCGGGGCGGCCGCCGACAGAAACGCACGGGCGGCCGACGACATCGCCTCGGCGTGCACGAGCGCGCGCTGGCCCGCCGACGTCAGCGTGAGGCCATCTCGGGTGCGGGTGACCAGCGGCGCCCCCAGCGTGGCCTCGAGGGCCGAGAGCCGACGGCCCACGGTGGTGCGGTCGACGCCGAGCACCCGCGAGGCGCCCTGCAGGGAGCCCGTGCGCGCCACGGCGGCGAAGACCTCGAGGCTGTCCCAGTGCATGCGTGCACCGTTGCACACCAGACGTGCGTTGGCGCGCATTGAGGACCCGGCCACGGCGACGAATGGTGGAGCCACCATGCTCCTCACCATTTCGACGTTCGCCTTCTTCTACTGCCTGGGCATCAGCTGGCTGCTCCAGGTCGTCGTCTACCCGACGTACCGCTTCGTCGGGAAAGCCGAGTTCGTGCCGTTCCACGTCTCGCAGGGCCGCCGCATGGGCCCCGTGATGATCGCCCCCATGTTCCTCTCCTCGCTGCTGGCCATCGCCAACGGCGTGCTCGAGCGTGGATCGGCCCAGGCCCCATACCTGTGGGGCGCGGCCGCGTGTGGCGCCGTCGTCATCGCCACCACGCTGGCGAGTGAGCTGCCCAAGCACCTGAAGCTCGACAAGCACGGGAAGGACGACGCGCTGATCGAAGGCCTCATCCGCGACAACCTGCCGCGCACGCTGGCGTGGACGGTCGGCGCCGGTCTGCTCGTCGCGGCCCAGCGGAGCGTCGCGCCATGACGCCCCTGCGCGCGGTGATGCTGACGAAGAAGGGCGGGCCCGAGGTGCTCGAGACGGTCGAGCTGCCGATGCCGACGCCGGGCCCCGGCGAGGTGCGCGTCAAGGTGCTGGCCACGGGCGTCGGCGCGACCGACATCACCATGCGCCGGGGCTCGTACCCGTACGCGCCTCCGATTCCGTTCGTCCCCGGCTACGAGTCGGTCGGCGTGGTGGACGCGGTCGGTGCGGGCGTGACAGGGCTGCGGGAAGGCGACCGCGTGTGCGCGCTGCTGGTTCACGGGGGCTACGCGACGCACGTGGTGCGGGGCGCAGAGCACTGGGTGAAGGTGCCCGACGGGCTCGACGCGGTCGAGGTGGCCGCCAGCATTCTCAACGGCATCACCGCCTGGCAGATGATTCACCGCGAAGCGCGCCTGGCCCGGGGGCAGTCGGCGCTCGTCAACGCGGCCAACGGCGGTGTCGGCCAGGCGCTCCTGGGGCTGCTGCGGGTGCACGGCGTCGAGGCCATCGGCGCGGCGTCGACGTCGAAGCACGCGCTCGTTCGGGAGCTAGGAGCGACGCCCATCGACGGCCGGGGCGCTGCGCTCGACGCGCAGGTGAAGGCCCTTCGCGCCCAGGGCGTCGACGCGGCGTTCGACGGGGTGGGCGGCGCGCAGACGGGCCAGTGCGTTCGCGCCACGCGGCGAGGCGGCGTCGCCGTCTGGTACGGTTTCGTGGGGGCGACCGGCCTTCCCGCGCTCGCGTCGTCGGCGTTCGCCTGCTTCGTGGGCGCTCGGTTCGGCGGCCGGCGTGGGGCCTTCTACGGCATCACCATGCTGTACCGGAAAGACCCGCGCCCCTTCCGGGAAGACCTGCCA
>JANRKQ010000201.1:0-6868 GCA_033763395.1 Myxococcaceae bacterium | reverse complement strand
GCTCCGCCTGAAGGTCCTCGAGGCCGTCTCCGACGTGCCGAAGGCCGCCTGGAACGCGCTGCTCGCGCCGGGCGAAGCCCCCGTGACCCGCTGGGAATGGCTCGACGCGATGGAGCAGTCGGGGTCGGCCGTGCCCGAGCGCGGCTGGAGCGCCCGGCACCTCACGCTCTGGCGGGGCGACCGCCTCGTCGCCACCCTGCCGGCGTACCTGAAGACACACTCGATGGGCGAGTACGTGTACGACTTCGGTTGGGCCAACGCCGCGGCGCAGTTCGGCGTCTCGTACTACCCGAAGCTGCTCGTCGGCATGCCACTGTCCCCCGTCACCGCGAGGAAGCTGCACGTCGCGCCCGGGGAGGACGAAGCCGCGCTGCGCGCCGAGCTGACGACGGCCGCGCTCGAGCTCGCCAGGAGTGAGGGCGCCTCGTCAGTGCACGCGCTGTTTCCCCCCGAAGACGAAGCGCTCGCCTTCGAGGCCGCCGGCTTCTTCCGCCGCGGCACCTTGCAGTTCCATTGGAAGAACCCCGGCTTTCGCACCTACGACGACTACCTCTCGCGCTTCGACTCCAAGCGCCGCAACCAGCTCAAGCGCGAGCGTGGCGCGGCGGCCCAGCAGGGCCTCACCTTGCGCACGGTGCGCAGCGGAGAGCTCGACGACACGCACGCCACCCTGGCGGCCCGCTTCTACGAGGCCACCGCCGGCCGGTATTCCTGGGGCCCGGTGCAGCTGTCGCGCGACTTCTTCCGCCGTGCCTTCCGCGCCATGCCCGACGCCATCGAGCTCGTCGTCGCCCAGCAGAAGGACCG
Organism: Myxococcaceae bacterium; assembly: GCA_033763395.1. Classification (GTDB taxonomy): domain Bacteria; phylum Myxococcota; class Myxococcia; order Myxococcales; family Myxococcaceae; genus Xiheimicrobium. The sequence goes on along the minus strand of JANRKQ010000201.1, from coordinate 6,061 downwards.
CGTCGTTGCCGGCGCCTTCAACCTGCACACGCCCACCCACCTCTACGGCCGGTACTGGGGCTGCTTCGAAGAGTTCCCCTTCCTGCACTTCAACGTGTGCCTGTACCACTCCATCGACGACGCCATCGGCCGGGGCCTGCGCGTGTTCGAGCCGGGCGCTGGCGGCGAGCACAAGGTGAGCCGGGGGTTCGAGCCCACCCGGGTGCACTCGGCGCACCGGGTCTTCCAAGCGAAGTTCGAGCAGGCCCTCAAGCGGGCCTCGGAGCGCGAGGCGCAGGAGATCGACCGCGTCGCGGCCGAGTCCGAGCGCATCGCCGGCATGAAGCCCTGGCCTGCCAGCTGAAAGCCCCACCCGGGGTTGGCGCCTGCTATGGAGTCGGGCCGTGCGGCCCCTGCTCGTCCTCGGCTTCGTCTCCGTTTCGGCCTGCGGCCCCGGCTTCGCGTCGAGCCGCTTCGAGGCGTCGATCGAAGAGTGGACCATCGACGGCAACCTCGACGACCGCGTGCCCACCTACGTCGAGACCGGGGGCAGCCCGGGCGGGCACATCTGCATCACCGACGCGAACAACCCGGCCGACACCGTGTACTTCGTCGCACCTCCCCGGTACCTCGGCAACGTCGAGCGGCAGGTCTACGGCGCCCGGCTCACCTTCGACATGAAGACGAGCGGCCAGTTCATGTTGCTGAAGGGCCGCGACGTGCTGCTCAACGGGAGCGGGCTGTCGGCGGTGCTCAACCTGCGCGACCCCCCCAGCCTCGACTGGACGCCCTTCAGCGTGCGCATCGACGCCAACAACTCGGGCTGGCTCGACGACACGCCCGAGAACCGCGGACAGCCGGCGTCGGAAGAGCTGCTGCGCGCCATCTTGCGCAACCTCAACTCGCTGCGGATTCGCGCCGAGTACCTGATGAGCTCCCGCAGCACGACGTGCCTCGACAACGTGGCCTTCGGCACGCCGTGAGCCACGAGTGCACACAGTGCGGTGCCTGCTGCGTGGCGCCCGACATCGCAGCCCTCGACAAGCCGCTGGGCCTTTCGTGCCCGCACCTCGGAGCCGACCACCGCTGCACCATCTATGAGCGCCGGCCGCAGGTGTGCCGTGACTACCAGCCCGACGAGCTGTGCCAGCGCATCGCCGCGCCCACGCTCGAGGAGCGCGTGCAGCGGTACCTCGCCCACTTCGAGCTGACGGACGAAGCCGCGCAGGTGAAGGCCTCGGGCGTCACGAGCCGGGCGGCGCTGCTGGCGCGGGCCGCGGCGACGCCACCTCGGTGACGGCCTCGCGGAGCGTGTCGATGGCCGCCCGCACGGCCACCGCGTCGGCGTCGTCGAGGGGCTCCTTCTTGAAGCGGCGCAGCACGGCGTCGAGCCGCTCGCTCCGGCCGCGCAGCGTCACGGTCTGCGCGAGCGCCGCTCCGAAGGCCCACGCCGCCGCGCCGGTGCCGAGCGTGACGTGCAGCTGGGCCTGCTCGAGGCGGAAGGCCACGTCGGCGAAGACCTGCAGGTCGTGCGACGACAGCACCTCGCGCGTCAGCTCGTCCGAGACGTCCAGGAGCGTGTCGAGCAGCCCGCGCACCGCCTCGTCGGCAGCGGCGCGGTCGACGTCGGCGCGCGAGAGGAAGGCCTTCACCGCGAGGAAGTGGCGCTTGGGCGACGCGTGCACGTGCCGCCACGCGGGCATCGAGGCGAACAGCGTGAGGTCTCCAGCCAGCCCTGCCAGCAGGCGCGGGAGCGGCTCGTCGGCCCGGTCGAGCCGGCCACGCACCTGCTTCACCAGGTCGGCGGCCGTCGAACGGTAGAGGAGCGCCCGCTGCACCTCCTGGCTGGCGCCGGGCACGACGTCTTCGCGCCGCACGGTCGAGGTGGCTGCCGACGACAGGTACACCGCGTCGCCCACCCGCCGGCGGAACTGCGCGCGCAGCCGCTGGAGCTCTTCGAGAAGGGCCCACCGCGACGCCATCAACTCCGGGCGGCGCACCATGTCGCGCACGACCGCGAGCTGGGCGCGCAGCAGCCGCGCTACCGACTGGAACACCAGCGCGGCCTCGGCCTCGGCCCGCTCGTCGCTGCTCTCGGACGCGAAGACGCCCGAGCGCGACGAGGCATCGGGGAACTCGGCGTCGATGACGACGCACAGCCCGCTCGTCGCGGCCACGGTGTCGGCCACGGCGGGGGCCATCTGCTCCCACAGCGAGAGGTCGGCGCTGCCCTCTTCGGCCTCGGGGGGCTCGAGGCTCACCAGGTTGATGGCCTGCAGCTGCTCGATGCACCGCGCCGCGGCGAGGCACACGCGCGTCATGCGCCCGGCGAGCTCCCGGTCGACGATGGCGGCCAGCACGGCCTGCAGCCCTCTGGGGAGCATCGCCTCGGTCATTCCGCAGCGCCGCGTAGCCCAGCCTGCTGCCGCTGCACACGAGAGAGGTGCATCCCATGCGGGGGTCGACGACACTCACGCCCGTCTTCAAGCAGGGTGGAGGCAGTCATGCGGCTCGTGAAGGTGGGACTCGCGTCGGTGAACACCACGGTGGGCGCGTTCGGCGCGAACGTCGACCGCGCGGTGAAGCAGGCGAAGGCGTTGGCGGCCGATGGCACCAGCATTGCCGTCTTCCCGGAGCAGTGCATCGCGGGCTACCCCGCCGAGGACCTGGTGCAGTGGCAGTCCTTCGTCGACCGGCAGTGGAGCGAGCTGCTGCGCTTCGCTGCCGAGACGGCGGCGTTGCCGATGGTGTCGGTGCTGGGCGTGGCCGTCGCGCACCGGGGCCTGCGGTACAACTGCGCGGCGGTGGTGGGCGGCGGCCGCGTGCACGGGCTGGTGCCGAAGGAGAAGCTCCCCACCTACAACATCTTCTACGAGGGCCGCACCTACGCGCGGGGGCTGCCCGGCATGACGGAGGAGCACCGGGGCGTGCCCCTGGGCGACTTCCTCTTCCAGTGCGACTTCGGCCTGGTGGGCGTCGAGGTGTGTGAAGACCTCTGGAGCGCCGACGGCCCGATGAAGCGCCGCGCGTACTCGGGCGCCGAGCTCATCTGCAACGTGTCGGCGTCGCCCTTTCGCATCGGCGTCGAGGGCACGCGGCGCGAGCTGCTGTCGACCCGCGCCGGCGACCACCAGTGCACCATCGCGTACGCGAACCAGGTCGGCGCCCAGGACGGGCTCATCTTCGATGGCGGCGGCTACGTGAACCAGAACGGCCGCATGGCGCTCGAGCTGCCGCGCTTCCGGGAGGGGCACGCCGCGTGCGTCGTCGACCTCGAGCGCACCTTGCGCCTTCGCACCGAGAACACGACGTGGCGCGACGACCGCAAGAGCTGGGCCGCGAAGGAGACCGCCGTGCCGGTGCTGCCCGTGCCCGTCGTCACGAAGCGCGAGACGCTCCAGTACCCCACCCCGCCGCATCGGAGCTTCTTCCTCCCCGCGCCCGGCGAGCGCCGGTCGGCGAAGGCCCAGTACTGCGAAGACCTGCTCGACGCGCTCGCGCTCGGCATCGGCGACTACTTCGAGAAGACGAAGGGCTTCTCGCGCCTGGGCATCGCGCTGTCGGGTGGGCGCGACTCGTTGCTCACGCTGCTCATCGCCCACCGCTGGGCGAGCCGGGCGAAGGTGCCCATCGAGACCTTCTACATGCCGACGCGGTACTCGTCGGAGTCGACCCGCAAGGCCGCCGAGACCATCGCGAGCGAGCTGGGCGTGCGCTTCTCGGTGGTGAGCATCGACGAGGCCTTCGAGCGCGAGATGGCGGCCGCCCGCGAGATGCTGGGCGGCCAGGCGCTGACGCCCATCACCGAGCAGAACGTGCAGGCGCGGCTGCGCGCGCAGCGCATGTGGAACTGGGCCAACACCTCGGGCGGCCTCTTTCTGCAGACGGGCAACATGTCGGAGAAGGCCGTCGGCTACACCACCATCGGCGGCGACCTGATGGGCGCGCTGGCCGTCATCGCCAACCTGCCGAAGACGGTGGTGATGTACCTGCTCGACTACCTGTCCGAGGCGCACGGCTACCAGGGCATCAAGGCCGTCACCGCGAAGCCCGCCGGGCCCGAGCTGGCGCCCAACCAGGTGGGTGAAGACGAGCTGATGCCCTTCCCCATTCTCGACGCGTGCTTCCACCTCTTCGCGGGCGAAAAGCTCTCTCCGGCCGACGTCACCCAGGCGGTGACGGCGATGTTCCCCGAGGTGGCCCCCGAGGTGCTCGCCCGGCACGTCTCGCGCTTCGTGAAGCTCTTCACGGTGAGCATCTACAAGTGGGTGCAGTCGCCCATCTCGCTGCACGTCGGCAACCTCGACCTCGACCGCGAGCGGGCCCTGCAGCTGCCGGTGGTGACGCGCACCGAGTGGTGAGCCGCATCGTTGGCATCGCGCGTGAACTGCCCCGGGGCATGCGTGCACCAGGGTGGGCCGGGAGCCTCGTCGTGTGGCTGTGGAGCCTCTCGGCCCTCGCGCAGGCCGTGGCGTTTCAGCCGCTCCAGCCCGGCGTCGAGTATGGGACGCTCACGCTGACGAAGCGGCCCGAGGCCGGCGACGGGAAGCTGCACGTGGTGCGCATCGACCCGGCCATCGCCGAGCTCGACCTGGGCCTCGCCAGCCAGTCAGGCCAGCTGCGCACGGCCGCGCAGTGGGCGCACGCGAAGGACTTCAGCGTCGTCATCAACGCCGGCATGTACGAGACGGACTACCGCTCGAACGTGGGGCGCCTCGTGCATGGCGAGCACGTCAACCAGCGCGCGTGGAAGAAGTCGTACCAGTCGGTGCTGGTGTTGGGGCCGCTGGAGCCCGGGCTGCCGAGCGCGCAGCTCCTGGACCGCGACGCGCCGGACTTCGAGGCGCAGGTGAAGGGGTACCGCACGGTGGTACAGAACCTGCGGCTGGTGAAGGGCACGGGCGAGAACGTGTGGAAGCCCAACAAGCGACGCTGGAGCGAGGCCTTCGTGGCCATCGACGACGGCGGCCGGCTGCTGTTCGCCTTCACCCGCACGCCCTTCGAGATGGCCGCGTTGATGGAGCTGGTGCTCGCGTCGGACCTCCACGTGCTGCGCGCGATGCACGTCGAGGGCGGCCCCGAGGCGAGCCTCACCATCCGCTCCGAGGCGGTGAACGTCGACCTCGCCGGCAGCTACGAGACGGGCTTCTTCCCGCGCGACGACAACCGCCAGCAGTGGGAATTGCCCAACGTGCTGGGCGTGCGTGCGGTGAAGCCGAAAGGGTAATCGCGCCCGGCGTCTGGTAACCCCGTGCGCCGTGCGTGCGACGGTGGGCCGGGTGGTGGGCGTGACGGGAGCCGGGCTCCTCACGCTGGCCGTCTGCGTCGTGCTCGGCGTGGCCCTGGGAGAGCAGCCCCTCTCACTCGCCGAGGCCTTCACCGACGGCACGACAGCCAACACCATCTTCTGGTCGCTCCGGCTGCCGCGCGTGGTGCTGGCGGCGGTGGTGGGCGCGGCGCTGGCGGCGTCGGGCTCGATGCTGCAGGCGCTCCTGCGAAACCCGCTGGCAGACCCCTTCGTCCTCGGCGTGTCGGGAGGCGCGGCGCTGGGCGCGACGGTGGCGCTGGCGCTGGGCGTGTCGGCGTCGGCGCTGGGCTTGTCGGGCACCTCGCTCTTCGCGCTGGTTGGCGCGGTGAGCGCGACCGCGCTGGTGCTGGCGGTGGGGCGCTCGTCGCGCGAGGCCGGCACCACCACCACGCTGCTGGCCGGCGTCATCTTCAACGCCTTCGCGCTGGCGGCCATCATCTTCATCAAGGCCCTGGTGGCGCCGGACAAGCTGGGCGAGGTGCTCTTCTGGCTCGCGGGCTCGCTCGGCCACGAGACCTGGCCCGCGCTGGGGCTCACGGCGGGCATCGTCCTCCCTGCCGTGGGCGTGATGGCAGCGCTGTCGCCACGCATCAACCTGTTGTCCCTCGGAGACGATGACGCGCGCTCCCTGGGCGTGGACGTGGAGCGCACACGGCTGTGGCTGCTGTTGCTCGCCTCGTCGGCCGTCGCGGCGGCGGTGGCGCTCTCGGGCCTGGTGGGCTTCGTGGGCCTGCTGGTGCCGCACCTCGCGCGGCTCGTCCTCGGAGCGGACCA
>JANRKQ010000200.1:0-11854 GCA_033763395.1 Myxococcaceae bacterium | reverse complement strand
GAGCAGCTCGCGCTCGAAGACGCCATCGCGGCCCGACGGGAAGGCTGGCGGGTCTGCGCCGAGCGATTGCTGGTGCTGGGGCTCACGCACGGCTTCGTCCGCGTACCCGACGATCTCGACGCCCGGCTCGTCGCGTTCGGCTGGCATGGTGGCGGTTCACACCCGGTGCAGTTCGAGGGGCTGTGGGACGGCACGGAGTGGACGGTGCGCTACCGGCACCGCGTGCTGACGGTGTCGCGTCGAGAGGAGCGCCTCGCCGAGGTGCCGCTCGACCTGTCCAGCGACATTCTCCAGCCCGAAGAGGCGAACGTGCTGCTCCACTGCGTCAGTGACGCCATCGTCGAGCGGCGCGTCGAGGCGCTCGAGCTTCCCCGCGCGGCAGACCTGCCTGCCCACCCCGCGTGGCGCGTCGGCCCATGCCCGTCGTACTCGGTGGACGAGCGGTTTCGAGGGCCGGGCCGGTGGCTGCGCGCGCGGGACGTGACGCGGTGGTGGAGCCTCTTCTGGGAGTGGACCGATGAGCCCCGTGACGACTGAGGTCGTCACTGCACCTCGGAGGCGGCTGGCGCACATGACTCGATTGGTGCTGGGCAAGCGGCATCCCCGGTTCAGCGCTCCAGCACGAGGAGCGGTGAGTTGACCGACACCGTCGGGAAGTCGCCTGGCAGCACCTGCACCGTCGCCGCGCTCGAGCGATACAACGTGCCGAGCCCGCCCACCGCCTGCGCGAAGAGCTCGTACCGACCCACCGGAAGCAGCGAAAACACCGCCGCACCGGCCTCGCACGGCACCGCCACACCCGCGTCGGGATAGAGGAACACGCCGTCCGTTCCCCGGAGGTTCAAGAACACCTGGCTCGCGCCGGCCTGGCTGCACGTCTGGGCCAGCCCCATGTTCGACAGCGCCCACCGCAGCGCGAGGCCGCCCACGCGCCACGTCAGCCCGAACTCCGACGAGACCGTCGCGCCAACGAGCACCTGCACCGTCCCCTGCCCCGAGGCCAGCACGACGCCCTGACTGTCGAGCGCGAAGAGTGAGACCGTGGTCGAGCCCGCTGGCAGCGCCGAGAGCTCGAGCCCACCTGCGTCACACCGCGCGACGAACGGCGTCGACCGGCCGGAGAGCTGCACCGCCACCTGGCTCGCCCCCACCGCCGCGCAGGGCTCCGCCGACGCGTTCACCACCGGCAGACGCCACGACACCAGCACGCGCCCGGTGCCGCCCGCGACCGGCGCCAGCTCGATGCGCTTCTGCACCGGGCCGTCGACGGTGACGAAACCCTGCTGCTCGTAGAGCGCCGCGCCGCCCGCTGTGAGTCCGCGCGCGGTGAAGCGATAGAAGCCAGGAGGCACCGCCGACAGCGTCACGCCGTCTGCCGCGCCCGACGAGCAGGCGAAGACACCCGCGTTCGGCAGGCTCAGCCCGGGGATGTCGAGGGTGACGGTCGAGACGTCGCGCACCACCGCGCAGGCCTGTCCTGCGAAGCGCCAGCGAAAGGTGAGGTCTCCCGCCTCTGGCGGCCGCGCCGGCGTGGTCGACGCCTCAGGCCGCGCGCGGCACCCATTGAACGAACACACCTCGCCGCCTTCGCACGCGGAGCAGACCGTGCCCCGCGAGCCACACGCGGTCACCGAGCTCCCCGTGCGACACAGCCCGTCGCCGTCGCAGCACCCACTGCACGTGTCCATGCACTCGGCCAGTGGGTCGACCGGCTCCGTACGCGAGCGACCCGTCGACACCACACAGCCCGAGAGCAGCACCACCAGCACCACCCGAAGCGTCGTCATGCTCTCGGAGACCGAGCCCCACTGGAGCGAATTCACGGCCCTCGCCGCCGTGAATCCGCACGCGCTCGCTCCGTCGAAGGGCCGTGTGGCGCGCGCTGAGCCTCGGCCTCCTGCTGTCGACGGCCTGCGGCCACACCGCTCGACTCATTCCTGGACAGAGTGACGCCTCCCACCACACGGGAGACGAGCGCTGTGGCCCCGTCGGCATTCGCCGCACGGCGCTCGGCAGCCGGTGGGGTGAGTTCTTCCGCGTGCGGGTGAAGACCTCGGCCACGCTCGTCGGCCAGGCGCGCCTGCACGTCGCCAGCCGGCCCGTCGAGCCCCGCACCTTCTTCGTGGGCGACGGCGAGCTCGTCTACGACGTGCGCTGGGCGAACGAGCGGCTCAGCGTACCCTCGGCGCTCGAGGCCGACGCGGTCATCGATCTCACCCTCACCGACCTGCGAGCGGCCGAAGGTGACTGCCGCGCGCTGAGCTTCACCGTCGAGCAGGGCCCGCTGGTGCCCGAGGTGAGCGAGGCGCAGTGGATCGCCGAGCTCGAGCGCCGCGGCGGTCCCGACGTCGAGGCCTGGCGCGCCGCCCAACGCCGGCAGGCGAGCGACCTTCGTCAGGTACGCGCGCCTCCACCACCTCCGAAGACGCGCACGCCGGGCGCGCCCATCACGCCGTCCGAAGAGCGCGAGTGGGCGGCCTTTCGCAGCCAGCCCGACACTGACGCGGACACGAGCGAGTGGCGTCCCTGGCCGCTCGCCGCGCGCATCGCACCACCTGCAGAAGGCACACCCCTCTCGAAGGGCGCATGGGTTGCCTGGTCGAGCCAGCCACCGCTGGTGCGTGGCGTGGCGCAGCAGCTCGCCACCGAGCTCAAGCTCCCGCTCGACAGCCCGGCGCACCTCGCGCGCCTCGTCGAGCGGCTCCGCACCGAGCTCGTCACCGACGAGGCCGTCGCCCTCGCCCTCTTCGTCGGCCTCCCCCGCGCACGGCTCGCCGCCCTCCGCGCCGGGCCCGAGGCCACCCTCACCGCGCTCGGTCGTCAGCTGCCCGGCCCCGAACGCGAGGCGCTCGCCCCGGCCGCGATGACGCTCACCTACGCCACCGCCTTCGCGCTCGGCTGGCCCCTTCCACCGGGCACGCGGGTCTCGTCGGGTTTCGGCCCCAGACAGCACCCACTGCTCAAAGAAACACGCATGCACACGGGGGTCGACCTGCCGGTCCCCGAGGGCACGCTCATCCACGCGGCGGGCGCCGGCACCGTGGTGCGCGCAGGCGACGACGCCGTCAACGGCCGCTTCGTCATCATCGACCACGGCCACGGCGTCACCACCGCGTACCTGCACAACTCGAAGCTGCTGGTGATGCTGGGGCAGCACGTCAACGCCGCCGAGCCGGTCTCGGAGTCCGGAAACACCGGCCGCAGCACCGGCCCGCACCTGCACTACCAGCTCGAGCTCGACGGCCAGCCGGTCGACCCCCTGTACTTCCGCACGGGCGCGGCGTTGGTGTCGACGCGGGAGCAGCCCCACCCGGCGCGCCACATCGACTGACTCGCCCGGCGACTCGTGGAACAGTCTCTCTCGCCGTCGTGTCCCACCGGCACCGGCACCTTCAGGGGAGGCCCCACACATGCGCACGCTGCCGCTGCTGCTCGCCCTCGCTGCCACCGCCTCGCTGGCGCAAGACGCGTCGTTCGACGCGGCCAACCGCTTCCTGTCGGAGCAGAGCTTCTCGAAGTCGTGCGACGCCTTCGACGCCTTCCTCAAGTCGACCCCCCAGGCGCCGCTGGCCCGCGAGGCCACGGCCAAGCGCGCCTGGGCCTGCTGGCGCTCCGGGAAGCGTGACGGGTCGACCGAGCTGACGAAGCTGGCTGACACCGGCGAGAAGGACTTCACCCGCGCCTTCGCGGCCTGGGCGCTCAGCCAGCAGGGCTACCGCAACTTCGACGTGGTGCTGCCGCTGCTGCAGCAGGCCTCGAAGGCCGAGGGCCGCGTCGGAACGGAGGCGCGCGCGTTCCTCGTGGCGGGGTGCCTGCGCCAGCTCAACGGGTACGCGTACGACGTGAAGCAGGTCGAGCGCTACACCGAGGCCGTGCTCGAGGTGAGCGACGTCGAGAACGAGCGCGCCCAGGCCCGCTTCCTCCGGGCGCAGGTGCTGCTGCGAAACGAGGGCACGTCGTCGCGCGCCGAGAAGGAGCTCACCGACGTCGGGGCCGGCAAGAGCGAGTGGGCCGACGACGCCCTCTTCTCCCTGGGGCAGTTCCGCGAGGGCAAGGAGAAGTACGCCGACGCGCTCGTCATCTACGACGGCATCCTCAAACGCTTCAACCCGACGACGTCGAACCGGCTGTCAGACGCGCGCTCCGCCGCCGAGAACATTCGCCGGCCGGTGCTCTCGCTGAGCGCGTACCAGGTGGCGCTCCCGGGGCTCAAGCTGCCGGTGCAGCTGTCGTGGCGGAACGTGAAGTCGCTCCAGTGGACGCTGCGCCGGGTCGACCCGATGCAGCCGAAGGCGGGCTTCGACGCCGACTCGGTGAGTGCATACGCCGGTACGGGCACCGTCGAGAAGTCGTGGAGCGAGACGCTCGAAGTGAAGGTGCCGTACGCGCCGGGGAGCCGCTCGTTCGAGCTCGAGCTGCCGGGCCCCGGCCTCTACGTCGTGCAGGCCAGCGGTGACGGGCAGACCGCGCAAGACCTCGCGCTCATGACGCAGACCGCCCTCATCACGAAGTCCGACCGCACCGGCGTGCGCGTCTTCGTCGTCGACACCGAGACGGGTAAGGCACAGGCGAACGCCGAGGTGGTGATGTTCGACGACGACTCGCGCGCCAGGCAGGAAGCCCGCACCGACGCGACCGGCCTCGCCACGCTGCCGGTGAAGGAGTCGACCCGCTCCCAGTACGTCTGGGCGAAGGCGGGCCCCCACGTGGCGTTCGCGCGCGCCGGTGACGCGTATGGCTCGAGCTGGAACCGGCAGGAGCTCGCCTACGTGCTGACCGACCGGCCGCTCTACAAGCCGGGTGAGACGGTGGGCCTCAAGCTCTTCCTGCGCGCGCGCGAGGCGGGTCCCTCGACGCCGCTGGCCAACCGCACGGTGTCCGTCATCGTCCGAGACCCGACGGGCAAAGAGGTGGCGAAGCCCGAGCTCACCACCACCACCTTCGGCACCGCGCACCACACGCTGACGCTCCCGAAGACCGCCGCGCTGGGGGCGTACAACGTGTACGTCTCGAACAGCCGCGTGTCGTACCAGCAGCCGTCGATGCAGTTCCGCGTCGAGGAGTTCAAGCCGCCCGAGGCCACCGTCTCGGTCGCGGCCATCGGCAACGCGAAGCCCGGCGAGCCGGTGAAGCTGAAGGTGACCGCGAAGTACTACTCGGGAGGTCCGCTGCCCGGGGCGAGTGGCCGCGCGGTGGTGACGGTGACGCGGTGGAGCCACCAGTTCGGTCCGTGGCCCGACGAGGGTGAGTCGACTGACGAAGCGCCGAACGTCGGCTTCGGGTACGACGATGACGGCGAGTCGTACGGCAAGCGGCGCGGGCGCTGGCAGCCGTACTGGGGCCCCGTGGCCACCCAGACGCTCGTCTTCAAGACCGGGGCGGACGGCACCGCCGAGCTCGAGGTGCCGGCCACGCCAGACGCCAACTCGGACCTCCAGGTGACGGCGCAGGTGTTCGTCACCGACGCGTCTCGCCGTGAGGTCGAGGGCTCTGGCAGGGCCCGCCTGTCGCGCGCGCCGTACTTCGTCGACGTCCGCAGCGACCGCTCCCTCTACCGCCCGGGAGAGCGCGTCACGCTGCGGCTGCGGAGTGAAGACGCGAACGCGCGGCCGGCCTCGCCCGAGGTCGTGGTGCGGCTGCTGCGCATCACCGACAGCGCCACGGGCCAGGCGTCGAAGATCGCCGAGGTGCGCACCCGAATCGTCTCGGGCAAGGGCCTCGCGCAGCTCGACGCCGACGCCCTCGGAGCCGTGCGCGTCGAGGTGGCGGACGTCTCGGCGCCCGACACGGTGCTGGCGACGACCGACCTCTGGCTCACCTCGGACACGAAGCCCATGCCGCCGCCGGGCCCCGGCTTCATGCTCCTCACCGACCGGGCGCCGCTGGTGGCGGGGCAGAGCCTGCGGGCGCTCGTCGTCACGCCCCAGCCCGGCGGGCACGTGTGGCTCACCATCGAGCACGACCTGCTCGTCACGAGCCGCGTCATCGAGATGAACGGGCGGACGAAGTACGTCGAGCTGCCCCTCACGCCCGACCTGACACCGAACGCCTGGGTGCAGGCCTGGCGCTTCGAGAATGGCGACGCCCTGCAGCAGCAGCGGCCGATTCGGGTGCGCGGCGCCGACACCGAGCTCGACGTGAAGGTGGCCTTCGACCGCGCCGTGAGCGAGCCGGGCAGCACGGTTCCCGTCAGCGTGCGCGTCGCGAAGGGACCGCCGGGGCCCCTCGAGACGGCGCTCTCCATCGTCGACGAGGCCCTCTTCGCCATCGAGCCGGAGCGCACCGACTTCGTCTCGTTCTTCGGCCGACAGCCGCGGCAGGCGCTGGTGCGCACGAACACCTCGACGAACTGGCGGCGGTACCTCGACCGGCCGAAGCCCGAAGCCGTCGTCAAGAAGGAGCCGCCTCCTCCCGCGACTGGAACACCCGCCACGAAGGCCCTCACGGCAGCGGGCCCACCGGGCGCCATGGCCGAGGAGTCCGCGATGGCAGCTCCGGCGCCGGTCATGGCCGACCGGCAGTCCGAGAAGAAGGCCGAGAAGCCGAAGCGCTCCATGGCGAAGGATGAAGCCGAAGCCGACGACGCCGCGCCTGACGAGGCGCCGGTGAAGACGCGCTCCGACTTCGGGAGCTCGGCTGGCTGGTTTCCCGCCCTCAGCGGCACGATGGCGGGCCCCACGGTTCAACCGGTGAAGGTGACCGACTCGCTCACGTCCTGGAAGGCCGTCGCCACCGTCGTCAGCGCCGGGGCGCACCTGGGCCGCGGGGCCGGCTCGATGCGCACCGCGATGCCGCTGATGGTGCGGCTCCAGACGCCGCGCTTCCTCATCGAAGGAGACGAGGTGGTGCTCTCGGGTGTCGTCGAGAGCCACCTGCCGAAGGTGAGCAACGTCGACGTGACGATGACGGCGGGCAGCCTCACGGCGCTGACGCCGACGAAGAAGACGCTCTCGGTGACGCCCGAGCAGGTGGTGCGCTTCGACGCGCGCTTCAAGGTGGCCACGCTGGGCGACCAGACGATTCGGGTGCAGGTGAAGGCTGGAGCCGCCGCCGACGCGATGGAGCTCACCATTCCCGCGCTGGTGCACGGCTCGGCGCAGCGGCAGTTCCAGGCCGGCCGCCTGTCCGACACGTTCTCGTTCGACGTCGAGCTGCCGCAGAAGCGCAAGGCCGCGCTCACCCGGCTGGAGCTCCAGCTCTCTCCCTCGCTGCTCGCGGTGATGCTCGATGGCCTGCCGTACCTCGCGGCGTACCCGTACGGCTGCGTCGAGCAGACGCTGTCGCGCTTCGTCCCCTCCGTCATCGCGCGCAAAGCCGCGAGCGAGCTCTCGGTGCCAGCCGAGCGGCTGCCGAAGAACCTCGACGACATGGTGCAGAAGGGCCTCGAGCGGCTGGCGAACTTCCAGCACGGCGATGGCGGCTGGGGCTGGTGGCAGACCGACCGCACCAACCTGTGGATGACGGCGTACGTCGTCTATGCGCTGGGCCTCGCGCGTGAGGCGGGCGTCAACGTCGACGCGGCGATGGTGAAGCGCGGCCGCGACTACCTGCTGGGCCACCTCGGAGAGGCGCTCAACACGCCCGACACGCACGCCTTCGCGGTCTACGCGCTGGCACAGTCAGGCCCGGTGCCGAAGGCGGTGCTCGACCAGACGTTCGAGCGGCGCACGAAGCTCGAGCCGCGCGGCCGCGCGCTGGTGGCGCTCGCCCTACTGGCCGCGAAGGACAGCCGGGCCCGCGTCGCGGTCGAGAACCTGGACGATGTGGTGAAGGTGGCCCGGGAGCGGCAGGACGCGGCGGTGGGCGCCGTCAACGACGCGTGGAGCACCTCGGCCGCCATGGAGGCCACGGCCTACACCCTCATGGCGATGAACCGCTGGCCCGAGGGCGCGAAGTACGTGGGGCCGCTCACCGACTTCCTCGTGCTGCGCCGCAACGGTGGCAAGTGGCGCACCACGCGCGACACCGCCTTCGCCATCTACGCGCTCGCCGACATCGCCCGCCGCGAGAAGGCCGTCAGCCAGCAGGGCAGCTTCACCGTCTCCATCAACGGCAAGGCCGCGAAGACGGTGAAGTACTCGAAGGGCGGCGTCGACCTGGCCGCGCTCGTCTTCGGCGATTCGGACTTCAAGGCGGGGAAGAACACCATCTCCATCCGTCGAGATGGCGGCGGCACCGGCTACTGGGCCGCCACGTGGGATGTGTTCAACCAGAACGACTTCATCAAGGGCGTCGGGGGAGACGTGACGGTGAAGCGCACGTACACGCTGCTCGGCAAGCCCAGCGCCGAGCCCGGCAAGGCGCCCACCGAGTACGGCATGCCGGTGGAGTCGGGCGTGCGCGTGCGCGTCGACCTCGAGGTGACGGCGTCGAAGGCGGTCGAGTTCGTGATGATTGAAGACCTGAAGCCCGCCGGGTTCGAAGCCGTGCAGCAGCGCAGCGGCCCCGAGGTGTGCAACTACGCGTGCGCCCATGCCGAGCTGCGCACCGACCGGGTGGCGATGTTCCTCCCGGAGCTGAAGGTGGGCACCACCACCGTTTCGTACGAGCTGCGCGCCGAGACGCCGGGACGCTTCTCGGCCCTGCCAGCCCGCACCGAGGCGATGTACGCGCCCGAGATTCAGGCCACCGCCGACGAGATGCGCTTCGAGGTGCGCGACGCTCCCACGGCGGGGGTCGCCACGCAGCCGTGACGCGGTGGTGGTGAAAAAGGCGACAGCGCACGCCCCGGCAGCTACACCTTGGGACACGCGATGTCCGAGGCGCTCGTCTTCAGCTCGACGTTCGATGCCCTGGCGCGCGCGCTGGGGGCGCGGCTGAACGCCGAAGCGAAGGCGCGCTTCAAGGCCATCGCGGTCGACTACGACGCTCCAGAGCTGATGCCCGCGTACCCGTTCGAGACGTGGGTGAAGGCGATGGACCTCGGCGCGCAGCTCGTCATGCCCAACGCCACGCAGGAAGCGCGGCACGAGGCGATGGGCCGCCGCATGGTGGACAGCTACGGCGAGACGCTGGTGGGCAAGGCGCTCCTCACCGCGATGCGCGTCATCGGGCCCAAGCGCACGCTGGAGCGAATGGCGCGCAACCTGCGCACCGCGAACAACTACACCGAGACGAAGGTCACCGTGGCGCCCGACGGGGCGTACCACCTGTGGTGCAGCAAGGTGGCCTCGACGAGCTTCTACCGGGGCATGTTGCAGCGGGGCGTCGAGGTGGCGGGCGGCAAAGCGGTGACGGTGACGCCCTTGTCGCACGACGAGACGGGCGCGACGTTCGCCATCTCGTGGAGCTGAAGGCCAACTGATTGACCGATGCGACACGGGCGCCGGTTTGAGATGAGGCGGGCCCCATGAGCCCTTCCCCCATCGAGCAGCGGCCCTTCGGACGAACTGGACTGATGGTGAGCGCGCTCGGCTTCGGCGGCGCCGAGCTGGGCTTCGACGACGGCGTCACGCACACGGCCGTCGCGGGGCTGCTCCACCCGGCCATCGACGCGGGCCTCACCGTCGTCGACACCGCCTCGGCGTACCTCGAGAGTGAGCGCCTCATCGGCGAGGCGTTGGTGGGCCGGCGAGAGCGGGTGCACCTCTTCACGAAGTGTGGCGCCACCGACGGCTTCTCGCGCAGCGACTGGAGCGCAGCGGGCATTCGCCGGCAGCTCGAGGGCTCCCTCCAGCTCCTCAGGACGGACCGCGTGGAGTTGCTGCAGCTGCACTCGTGCGGCGTCGAGGTGCTGGCGCGCGGCGAGGCCATCGAGACGCTCGAGGCGCTCAAGCGCGAGGGCAAGACGCGCTTCATCGGGTACTCCGGCGATGGTGAGGCGGCGGTGTGGGCGGTGAAGAGCGGCCGCTTCGATGTGCTGCAGACGAGCATCAACGTGGCGGACCAACGGGTGCTCGATGAGGCGCTCCCGCTCGCCCGCGAGCGCGGCCTGGGTGTCATCGCGAAGCGCCCCGTGGCGAACGTGGCCTGGCGGCATGGCGCGGGAGGACCTCCGAACTCGTACCACCGCACGTACTGGGAGCGGCTGCGCACCCTCGACTTCGATTTCAGCCGAGAGCCACTGCGCGAGGCGGTGGGCGTCGCGCTGCGCTTCACCGCGTTCCAGCCGGGCGTGTCGACGGCCATCGTCGGCTCGTCGTCCCCCGGGCGGTGGAATGAGAATGCCGGGCTGCTGGCGCAAGGGCCACTCCCCGAGGCGGACGTGCAGGCTATTCGCCAGCGCTGGCGGGAGCGCGCTTTGGCGTCGTGGACGGGGCAGCAGTAGGCGGGTGACGGCGCCCGGCCCACTGCGGGGTGACCGGCCGGCCTCCCTCACCACGTCAGCCGCTTCGAGGTGCGAGCCGAGAGCAGCGCGAGTCGACGCCGATGGCCGCGAGGGTGAGCCTTCGGTGGAGGGGCGCCGCCAGCGCCCCGACGCGCTCGACTCGTTCGCACCGACGCAAACCCTGCCCGTGCCGGTCGACACGCTCGGCACCAGGCGGCTGAACGAACACGCGGTCGATCAGTTCGGAACGCAGACCCCGTTCGCGTCGCACGTGGTGCCCGGCCCGCAGCCGGCCGAACAGCTCCGCAGCGTGACGAGGTCGCCGAACGTCCCGCGGGCGCCGCCGCCTCCCGTCGACGTCACGGGCCCGGGAGACGAGCCTCCCACCCCGCCAGGCCCACCCGTGTCGATGGCGGCGTTGACGACGAAGGTGTTGAGGCCGCTGAGCCCCGAGACGTCGAGGTTCACCGCGAGCACGCCGAAGGACGGACCGCCCGCGCCACCGCCACCACCGCCGCCAGGGCCACCATTGCCACCTTCGCCCCCCTTGCCGCCCGTGCTGCTGCTCCAGCGGTCGGGCTGCCCGCCGACGCCCCCGACGCCACCGAGGCCGCCAGCGCCGCCGAAGCCACCGTTCCCGCCGTTTCCACCGAGGCCGCGCTGAATGCGGTTGCCCACCACCGTCGGACGCACGGCTGTGCCGCTCGAGCCGACAAGCATCGCGATGGACGCACCACCTGGCGCTCCGGGCGCACCGCCCTGGCCGCCGCACGCTCCAGCGCCGCCGCCGCCGCCGCTCGCGCCGATCTCCCACGCCTGACAGCCGCCGGGCGTGAACTTCACGACGCCCGCGCCAGCGCCGCCGCCGCCGCCGGGGAGGCCTACGACGCCCACCGTGCCAGACGCGGCGCGCACCGGAGACGGCACCCAGCGTCCACCGACGATGCTGCCGAAGCGCGCGAGCCGCGCGGCCCCGGGCCCGCCAGCGCCTCCAGGTCCGTCTGGCCCTTGCAGTCCGTCCTGGCCGTCGTTGCCCTGAATCGCGCTCGGGTAGCCGCTCTCCTGCACCTGGCTGCAGGTGACTCGGGACAACATCGAGAAGGTGCGGTCGAACCCGCCGCGGCCGTTGCGACTGCCCGCCGCGGGGCCCGCGTACTCCTGCTGCACGCCGAGGTTCGTCACCATCGAGTACGACGGACACACCGAGTTCCCGCCGCGCGGCGCGTTGCCGCCAGGACACTGCGGGTTGAGGCCGCCCGCCGCGCCCGCGCGATGTGAGGCGGGGGTGCAGTCTCCGAAGGGGAAGTGCTCGCTGTCGACGCCCCGGCTGCCGTTGAGCGCCGTCGACACCTGCCGGCCGAAACCCTGGTCGCCCGTGCGGCCGTTGCCGCCCTGCCCGCCCCGCCCCGCCAGCACGTCGTTACTCGACACCACCACCCGGGGGCCGGTGTTGAAGAGGTACACGGTGACGCTCGCTTCTCCGGGCGTGTCCACGGCGGCCGGAGGCGCGTCCCACCCGACGAGCGTGAAGCCCGCCACCACCGTCTCGGCCGTGCCCTGGCCTGCGTTCTCGACGTGCACCGCGGC
>JANRKQ010000199.1:0-5105 GCA_033763395.1 Myxococcaceae bacterium | reverse complement strand
TGCGCATCGACGCCACCGGCTCGCGCCTGGGGCCCGAGGTGCGCGTGACGACGGACCCCAACCGGCAGAGCTACCCCATCCTCAAGTACAGCGGGCAGGGCTACGGGCTCGCGTGGACCGACTGGCGCGACGGCAACCGCGAGATCTACTTCCGCCGGCTTGGCCTCGACGGCTCGCTGGTGGGAGGCGAGGTGCGCGTCAGCAACAACACCGCGGACTCGGCGTGGGTCGACCTCACGTGGAACGGCGACCGGCGCGAGTGGGCGCTCGTGTGGCACGACCAGCGCGATGGCAACGCCGAGATCTACTTCCAGCGGCTCGACGAGACGGGCAACAAGCTGGGCGGCGAGGTGCGGCTGACGACGGCCACCGGGTTTTCGGGCTACCCGAGCATCGACTGGAACGGCTTCGAGTACGGCATCTCGTGGCAAGACGATCGCCAGGCGGCGAACCGGCCGTCGATCTACTTCATGAAGCTCACCGGCGCGGGCGTGAAGAATGGCGCCGATCTCAAGCTGTCGAGCGGCAACGCCGCGGCCACGTTCACCACCGCGCTGTGGAACGGCTCGACCTTCGCCTTCGTGTGGCGCGACGAGCGCAACGCTCCGTCGACGAACACCGAGCTCTACTTCGCCTACGTGGGCTGTCCCTGACGATCAGCCGTGGGCGGCGCGCGCGAGCGGCGTAGGGGCTCCCACCAGCACCTCGGAGCGGGCGTCGTCACCCGGGAAGAAGGCGCGGCTGCGCTCGAGGTGTGACGCCGTGAGCCACGTGCCCGCGCGCAACACCTCGAGGCCGGTGCGCGAGCGCGGGGTGAGCGGCGCCAGCAGCACCAGCCCCGGCGCGAGCTGGTCGAACGTGAGCGGCCGCGCCTCGAGCGGGTGAGTCGCCGCCCAGACCCGAAACGGGCCGACGATCTCGGCACACCCAGGCAGCGCAGCCGACGCCGACAACGAGCGCCCCGGCGCGGCGACGAGGGCGAGGCGCCCGGCTCCGACGAGCGCGCCCGCGGTGCGCTTGAGCCAGGTCGTCGCGAGATCGATCAGCAGGTCCGTCGGCGTGTCGGCCGAGGTGAGCCGCTCGAAGCCGCCCGCTGTCGGCGAGGCTGTGGCGCTGGGGAGCGGGGCTCCGAGCGACAGCGTTCCTTCCACCTCGATGACGAAGTCGACCCACTGTCCGACGCCGGGCAGCACCAGCGCGCCGTGAGCCCGAGCGACGGCCGGCCCCGGGAGCACCGAGAGCGCCGGCACGAGGGACTCCAGCTTTCGGTGCGCCACGATGGCGATCGGTTCGTCGAGGCTGGCCGCGACCAGGCGCACGCTGGCGGCGAGTGAGCTGACGGCCTCGAGGCGGCCGAGCGCGGCCTCGAGCGCCCGGGTGCGCGCCAGCAGCTCGAGCTGCGTCTCGACGGCCCGCTGGCCCACTTTCAGCCGAGCCATCAACTCGCCTGGCGAGGGCGGCTTCGACAAGAAGTCGTCGGCGCCGGCCTTGAGCCCCTCGACGGCGTCGTCACGATCGGCGCGCGCGGTGAGGAGCACGAGGTGCGGTCGCACCGCCACAGTCGCCTCGCGGACCCGTCGGCAGACCTCGATGCCGTCGAGCCCGGGCATCTCCCAGTCCAGCAGCGCGATGCGGGGGCCAGACGCCTCGAGCAGCACCCGCAAGGCCTCATGGCCGTCGCGCACCTCGACGACGTCGTGTCCCGCGCGCCGCAGCAGGCCCGCGAGCTGCGCGCGTTGAACGTCGGAGTCTTCGGCGACCAGCACTCGCATCCATTCAACGAGTAGCGCGCAGGATTTTCGCCGGCACGCCTCTGTCGCTCGTCACGAACCTGACGCCAGGTGGCGTTCGTCAGGTCGACAGGAGCGGCTCGAGCAGCCGGCGCAGGGCCTCGTCTCGACGGGCTTCGCTGCGAATGAAAGGCACCGGCCCGAGGAACGTGACGGTGGGGTGACGGCGCTCGAGCTCGGCTCGGTTGTACGGCTCCGACGCGTCCTGGCCCGATGTCGACTTCGACAGCACCACGGCGCGCACGGGCAGGCCGCGAGCGGCCAGCGCCGCCAGGGTGAGGGTGGTGTGGTTGATGGTGCCGAGCCCCGCGCGCGCCACCACGATGACGGGGAGCCGGAAGGCGGCGATGGCGTCGATGACGTCGTGGCGGGCGTCGAGGGGCACGAAGAGGCCGCCTGCACCTTCCACCACGCCAGCGCGCCGGCCGAAGCTCCGAAAGGCCTTCATCACGGCGGCCCACGATGTCTGTCGTCGCTCCACGCGCGCGGCGATCGCCGGAGCCACCGGGGTGGTGAAGCGGAACAGGCTGATGGTGTCGAGGGGCTGGTGGCCCCCGGCGGCGCGCTGGAGACGCTGGCTGTCTGTCGGCGCGTCGAGCGAGGCCATGCCGCTCTCGAAGGGCTTGAAGGCGAAGGGCGACAGGCCGCGCGCCGCCATCAGCCCGAGCAGCGCCGCGCTCACCTGGGTCTTGCCCACGTGGGTGTCCGTGCCGGTCACGAAGAAGCGGGGCGCCATGGGGGCTGTCTCATCGCCTTCGGTGCGTTGGCGCAAGGCGTACGGTGCCACCGGCGACGGGTTTGGCATTCGGAGGAGACCTCGATATTGAGCCGGCCGCGCGTCGGCCGAGCGCGTGCCCTGGGAGTCTCCGTGATGCTTCGACGTCTTCTCTGCGTAGCCGTGGCGGTGCTGGTGCCTCTCACCGCGTCCGCCACCGTCGTGCTGGCGATGTCGATGGAGGAGATGACCGCCCGCGTCCCGGTGGTGGTGCGCGGCACCGTGCACCGCGTCGACCCCCAGTGGACTGAGGGGCGCACCGGCATCTGGACCTACGCCGAGGTCGTCGTGAAGGAGCCGCTCAAGGGCGGCGCCCGCGCCACGGTGCTGGTGAAGCAGCCGGGCGGCGTCATCGGTGAGTTCGGGCAACGGGTGGCGGGGGCGGCGGCGTTCACCCCGGGAGAAGACGTGGTGCTGTTCCTCGAGCCGGCGGTCGACGAGGCGAACACCTTCGTCCTGCACTCGATGGCGGCCTCGAAGGTGACGCTCCTCAACCGGCGCGGCGTGCAGGTCGCGCTGCGCGATCTGTCGGGCCTGTCGTTCGCCCGCTACGGCGAGAAGAACCTGCTGCAGCCCGTCGACGAGCGCGAGGTGCTGGGCACGGCCGAGGCCTTCCTCGCCCGGGTGCGCGCGGCGGCGAAGGGCGGTGCGCGATGAGCCGCCTGCTGCTCGTGGTGGGGCTCACCTGTGCGACGGGCGCGCTCGCCATTCCAGGCGCCAACCGCTGGCCGCTCGACGCCTGCACCACCAGCTGCCGGGTGCGCGCGACGAACCAGACCTCGCAGAACCAGTCGTGTCTGACGAACCGCTGCTTCCCCGAGGTGCGCTCGGCGACGGCCCCGTGGAACCGGAGCTCGGGCGGCGCCGTCACCAGCGGCACCGTCATCAGCGGCGCGCAGCAGATTCCGTATTCCACGGTGCTCCAGGGCATTCAGGCGTCGGCCGAGCGGTGGTCGACCTCGAACACCAACCTGTCCTGCGGCACATCGATGCGCTTCGACTTCCAGGGAACGTTCGCCAGCCCGACGGGGCAGGCCGCCATCAACGGTAACGACGGGAACAACAACGTCATCTACCTGGGCGGCACCTTCTGGCGGTTCGGGAGTGGCACCCTCGGGGTCACCACCACGTCGTTCTTTCCCGGTGAGATCACCGACGCCGACATGGAGCTCAACAACAACACCCCCTGGGCCAGCGACGGGCGGCAGAGCGCCATCGACTACGAGAGCGTGCTCACCCACGAGTTCGGGCACTTCATCGGGTTCGATCACACCACCTCGGGCAACGCGGTGATGAACCCGTCGGTGGGCAACGGCATCATCAAGCGCAACCTGCTCGCGCCGGACCAGAACGATCTCTGCTCGGTGTACCCGGGGCAGGCGGGCGGGCAGGGGTCGCCGTGCTCGACCGCCGCGATGTGCACCGGCGGGCGTGTGTGTGAAGGCGCCTCGGGCTCGACCAGCCTCATCTGCACCCAGGACTGCGCCGCGGCCGGAGCGAGCTGCCCGTCGGGGTTCGCGTGCCAGGCCTCGACGAGCGGCTTCGCGTGCCTGCCGCAGCTCGGCGCGGCTGATCTCTGCCGCTTCTGCACGGCGGGCTCGGACTGCTCGACGGGCCGGTGTCTCACCGACGGCAACGGCTTCAACTGGTGCTCGTCGTCGTGCAACCCGAGCGTCACCAACTCCTGCGGGCCCGGGTACCAGTGCCAGACGTCGAGCTCGGGCCAGTCGGTGTGCGTGCCGATGAACGGCTGCACCAACCAGTGCACGCCAGCCACCGTCGCCCAGGACTGCGCGCCCGGCTATTCGTGTCAGGGCGGCGAGTGCACACCGACGGGCAACCCCGGCGACCGCTGTGAGGTGTCGGGGGTGTGCAACACCTGTAGCTTCTGCATTCCCGACGAGCAGGATCCGAACATCGGCTTCTGCCGCTCGTGCTGCAACGCGCTGGGCGAGTGCATGGGCTGCACCCAGACGACGTGCGGCTCGGGCCTGGCGTGCACCGGCTTCCAGAACCCGACCGCGAACCCGGAGCGCGTGTGCTACCCGTCGTCAGGCGCGACGCTCTGCCAGGCGTGCGGCACCAACACGCCGTGTCAGGCGGGGCTCACGTGCGTCGGCGGGGCATGTCGCTCACAGTGCAACCCGTCGAACCCGGGCACCTGCCAGGCCTGCCTGACGACGACGGCGTCTCCGTCGGGCGGCGTGTGTGTCTGCACCCCGAACGAGGCCATCGGCGAGGGTGGGACCTGCTCGACGGGAACGGCGGCGCCGCTGCAGGTCTGCCGCACGGGGCTGCGCTGCGCAGGGGGCACGTGCCGCACGCCATGCAATCCGTCGAGCCCGGTGCCGTGCGCCACGGGCTTCGCCTGCACGCTGGTGAGCGGTCAGAACGTATGTCTGCCCTCGGGCGGAACGGGTGGTGGCGGCGCTGGGACGGGTGGCGGCGCCGCGGGTGGCTCCGCGGTCGGCGGTGGGGCAGCTGGTGGCTCCGGGGTGGGCGGTGGGGCGGCGGGCGGCTCCGCGGTGGGCGGTGGCGCC
>JANRKQ010000198.1:0-2122 GCA_033763395.1 Myxococcaceae bacterium | reverse complement strand
AAGTCGATGGCCGCTTGAATGTTGGCGGGCGCTCCGGAGGGCGCAGGGCCCGAGACCGGCGTGGACGTCGAGCCCGGCGGCTTCGGCGAGTGCGCCTCGACGAAGCGCTTGAAGCCTTCGGGGTCTTCCTTCGCCAGGCGGAAGAAGTTCTGCAGGTCCTGGCGCTGCTTCGGGTTCATCTTCGCGACCTTGACGCCGAAGTCCTTGAGCTTCGCGAGCTCGGCCTTGAGCCGGGCGCGCACGTCGGCCTGCTCGGCCTTCGCGCGGCTGGGCGGCTTGACGTTGGCCCACGCCGCCGGGTTCTCGTTCGCCGCCAGCTTCGCCTGGACGTCCGCCAGCGCCTTCGCCACGCCGTCACGGTCGCGAATGACGTTGGCCAGCTCTTCCTTCGCGCCGGGAACGCCGCGCGCGATGGCGCGCTCGAGGGCCGAGATCTTCCGCGCGAAGGCGAGGTCGACGTCCTGCGCGGGGGAACCGGCCGCCTGCTGTGAGGCCGCGCGGTGGGCCCGGCCCTTGCCTGTCGACAGCTCGTCGCGGAACACCGCCCGCTTCGGCGCCGGCGCGGTCTTCACCGGAGCGCCCTTGGCGTCGGCGTGGCTGCGGACAGCGGAAGCATGACTGTGGACGCGCGTCGACATGGTGCCCACATTGTCAGCGAAGCCGATGTGGCCGCTCGGTCACGATTCGGCAGGGGCCTTTACAGGTCACCGAAAGTGGCTGAAAGAACAGGCCAATTCAGGCGCCCATCGTGTGGCCGAGGGGGGGTGCTACGCTCCCGCGTGTGAGCACGGCGCGTCGGCTCCATTACTCCTACGACGAGTACCTCTCAGCCCTGGCGCTCTCGGCGCTCAAGCTCGAGTACTGCGATGGCGTCATCTACGCGATGGCCGGGGGCACCCCCACGCACGCCGAGCTCTCGTTGAACGTGGGAGCGGTCTTGAAGCGAGAACTCGCCGGCTGCTCGGTCTTCTCGTCGGACCTCAAGGTGCGCGTCGAGCGCACCGACCTCTCCGCCTTTCCGGACGTCTCGGTCGTCTGCGGGCCGCGGGAGTTCTCGCCCCTCGATCGGCACGCCCTCACCAACCCGCTGGTGCTGGTCGAAGTGACGAGTCGCTCGACCGAAGACTACGACCGCGGTGAGAAGCTGAGCCATTACAAGCAGCTCCCCTCGTTGGCCGCGGTGCTCTTCGTCTGGCACCGAGCGCCGCGCATCACCATCGTCCGTCGGGGAGCGGCAGGCTGGGAAGAGTCCGAGGCCCGCGCGGGTGAGCGGGTGGAGCTCGACACGCCGCGTGTGTCGTTCGCGGTCGACGAGGTCTACGCCGGCGTCGCGCTGGAGCCCTGAGGGAATGTGACGAATTCCTGAGGCTCCGAAGGCCCAGGTTCGCGAATTCTGGCCCCACAGGCGCGGCCTCCCGTTTGCTGTCGCCCCGGGCATGCGAACGATTCTCGGGAGTGTGTTGGTGCTGGTCTCGGCGTGTGGCTTCGAGCCGCTGGGCGGTGAAACCACGGCCCTTCCGGTGACGGTCGAGCGCGCCGCTGCCTGCCAGGGCGCGGGGTGCATGCTCTCGGCGCGCGGCGTGGTGGAGAATGGGCTCGCGTACGACGGGTGCTCGTTTCCCCTGACGCTGGGGGGCACCACGTACGCCCCGAGCGCGGCCTCGAAGGCGAAAGTGGAGGCCGTGGCGAAGACCTTCGGCCGCACCAACGTCACCGTCACCTACTCGCTCACCGGCGCGCAGGCCGACGTCGAGTGCGGGTGGAGCTCGAAGCAGACGTTGCCGGAAATCGACGTCGTCTCCATCGCCGAGGTCGCCGTCTCGCCGCCGTGACCGCGCTGTCAGGCGCTGGCGTTCTCTTCGGTCGGCGCCTGGCGGTTCTGTCTGGGGAGAGCGGCCCTCGACACTGCCGAGCCCGCGGCGCTCGTCGTGCAGCCGGCCTTTCCGCTCCCGTCGGCGTGTGACGCGAGCATCACGTCGGCGCGAGCGACGCCCGAGGCGCTTCGCCAGTGAGGCTCGTCACTTCGTCTCGACGTTGTGCTTCTTGATGAGCCGGTGCAGGTACGCGCGGTCGAGCCCTGCCTCGCGCGAGGCCCGCGACACGTTGCCGTCGAACACACGCA
>JANRKQ010000197.1:0-78385 GCA_033763395.1 Myxococcaceae bacterium | reverse complement strand
CTTGTCGAGCTCGGCCTCGTCGATGACGATGTACTGGTCCTTCGCGAACTCGTAGCCCTTGACGATCTTCTCGCGGGGCACGGCCTCGCCCGTCTCGGGGTCGATCATCTGCTGCTTGAGGCGGATCTTCTTCTCCGCGTGCAGCTGGTTGAACGAGATCTTCCCCGACGAGTCGTTCGCCGAGTACAGCTTCACGGGAATGTTGACGAGCCCGAAGCTGATGGTTCCGGTTCCGCTTGCGCGCGCAGCCATGGTTCCGACGAAGCTACTCCAGCCGGCGCGGCCGAAAAGTCCTGTCGCTTGACCTTCGACGCGCGACACCGGGTCGTGTCATTCTCCGCAACGGTCGCGCAGGCGCGACCGGGCATGGGCGACGACACGCACAAACCCGAGAGACCTTCCGACGCCGAGCGGCGCGCGCGCCTCAAGGCCGAGCGGGTCGAGGGCCTCGAGCAGCGCTTCGGCCTCTCGTTCGCCGACAAGGCCGTGGCGCTCAACGCCATCGTGCACGCCAGCTACAGCAACGAGAACCCGGACTCGGGCTTCGACAACAACGAGCGGCTCGAGCTCCTCGGAGACGCCGTCGTCGATCTCGCCATCACCCACCGCCTCATGGAGCGCTTCCCCAGGGCCTCGGAAGGTGAGCTGTCGAAGCTGCGCGCGCTCATCGTCAACGAAGAGGGCCTGGCCCGCATCGCGCGCACGCTGAAGCTCGGCGAGGTGCTGCTGCTCGGGCGGGGAGAAGAGCTCACCGGCGGCCGCGATCGCGCCTCGGTGCTCGCCGACGCCTTCGAGGCGGTGATCGCCGCGCTCTTCCTCTCGAACGGGCTGTCGGCGGTGATGGGCTTCGTCGACGTGGTGTTCGCCGATGCGCTCGACGGCGTCGCCCACGGCCGCCAGGGGCAGGATCACAAGACGCTCCTCGGAGAGCTCGCCCAGCGCCTGTACAAGGTGCCGGCGCGCTACCGCGTGGTGGGCGAGCAGGGGCCCGATCACGAGAAGATCTTCGAGGTCGAGGTGACGATCGGCCCCGAGGTGTACGCGCGCTCGACGGGCCGCTCCAAGAAGGAGGCCGAGCAGTCGGCGGCCCAGGCCACGCTCGCGATGCTGGCCACGAAGGACGCCCGCAAGAGCGGCGACGAGCCGGCCCCCTGACGAAAACGCTTGGGCGCCCAAAGGGCCGGGCGGTACCTTCCGCGCCCATGCGACTTTCCCGTCTCGTCCTCCCGCTGCTGCTGCTCGTTCCCACCCTCGGCCTCGCGCAGGGCAAGTTCACGACGCTCGCGCTCGAGGGCAAGGATCTCTACGCCACGCTGTCGACCACCCAGGGTGACGTCGTCATTCGTTTCTTCGCGAAGGACGCGCCGAAGACGGTGGCGAACTTCGTGGGCCTCGCGACCGGCGAGAAGGAGTTCGTCGACCCGAAGACCGGCCAGAAGGCGAAGCGGCCCTACTACGACGGCCTCGTCTTCCACCGCGTGATCCCCGACTTCATGATCCAGGGCGGTGATCCCGAGGGCTCCGGCCGCGGCGGGCCCGGCTACAACTTCGAGGACGAGTTCCAGTCGGGCCGGGCCTTCGACAAGGTGGGGCTGCTCGCGATGGCCAACCGGGGCCCCAACACGAACGGCTCCCAGTTCTTCATCACCACGTCGACGCCCACGTACCTCAACGGCAAGCACACCATCTTCGGAGAGGTGATCCAGGGCTACGAGAACGTTGTGAAGCTCGGGCAGGTGCCCCGCGGCGCGATGGACCGGCCCACCGTCGAGCAGAAGATCATCAAGGTCGTCATCTCGGAGAAGGTGGCGCCGAAGAAGGACGGCAAGAAGTGAGGGCCCTCGTCGTCGCGCTCGCGCTGCTCGCCGTCGCTGGTTGCAAGAAAGAAGGCGACGGCAGCACCTCGCCAACGCCCTCGGGCTCGCCCGCAGGTACGTGGATGGGCAAGGCCGAAGCGGGCAAGCCGATCTACGCGGTGATGAAGACGAACCTGGGCGAGGTGACGCTCAAGCTCTGGTCGGACCGCACGCCAAAGACGGTGGCGAACTTCGTCGGCCTCGCCTCGGGCGAGAAGGACTGGAAGAACCCCGCCACCGGCGAGCGCAAGAAGGGCGCGAAGTTCTACGACGGCCTGACGTTTCACCGCGTCATTGACGGCTTCATGATCCAGGGCGGCTGTCCGCTCGGCACCGGCACCGGCGACCCGGGCTACTCCTTCGAAGACGAGTGCCAGAAGGGCTGCAGCTTCGACAAGGTGGGCCTGCTCGCGATGGCGAACGCAGGGCCGAACACCAACGGCTCGCAGTTCTTCATCACCACCTCGATGCCGACGTACCTCAACAACAAGCACACCATTTTCGGCGAGGTGCTCAAGGGCTACGAGGTGGTGCAGGCCATCTCGCGAGCGCCGAAGAACCCGATGGACAAGCCGCTCGAGCCCATCACCATCGCCAGCATCACGCTGTCCGACAGCCAGCCGTAACTTTTCGGGAGGGAGCTTTCGACATGGGACTGATGGACGAAGCCCGCGCCGGGCACGATCTGTACGCGACGTTCGAGACGAACCTGGGCACCATCGTGGTGCGGCTGTTCCCCAAAGACGCGCCGAAGACGGTCGAGAACTTCGTCGGCCTGGCCTCGGGCGAGAAGCCGTGGACGCACCCCGGCACCGGCGAGGCGATGAAGAGCACGCCGCTGTACGACGGCACCGTCTTCCACCGGTGCATTCCGAACTTCATGATCCAGGGCGGCGACCCGACCGGCACGGGGCGGGGCAACGCAGGCTACAAGTTCGAAGACGAGTTCCAGTCGGGGCGACGGTTCGATCGTCCCGGGCTGCTGGCGATGGCGAACTCGGGCCCCAACTCGAACAGCTGCCAGTTCTTCATCACCGTCACCAACACCGCCTGGCTCAACGGCAAGCACACGATCTTCGGCGAGGTGATCTCCGGTCAGGATCTGATCGATCGCATCGCGAACGTCGTGCCGAAGGGGCCAGGTGATCGCCCGAAGAGCGACGTCGTCATCAAGAAGCTCACCATTTCGACCAAGGTGTGACGTAAGGGCCTGTTCGTGTCCACGCGCAGCGGCTTCGCCGCCCTCATCGGCCGGCCCAACGTGGGCAAGTCCACGCTCCTCAACGCGCTGGCAGGCGAGAAGCTCGCGATCGTCTCGCCCAAGCCACAGACGACGCGCACCCGAATCCTCGGGGTGGTGACGAAGCCAGAAGGGCAGCTGGCCTTCGTCGACACGCCGGGTGTGCACCAGGCGAAGGGCGCGCTCAACTCGTTCATGGTCGACGTGGCGCTCACCGCCGCGTCCGAGTGCGACGTGGTGCTCTTCCTCGTCGAGGCCGAGGGGCTCGAAGAGGGCAAGGCGCCCGAGATCGGCCCGGGCAACCGCTTCGTGATGGAGCGACTCAAGGCGCTCAACAGGCCCACCTTCCTGGTCGTCACCAAGATCGATCTGGTGAAGAAGCACCTGCTGCTGCCGCTGATCGATCTGTACCGGAAGCACTTCTCGTTCGCCGAGGTGGTGCCCGTCTCGGCGCGCGCGGGCGACGGCATGGGCCTGCTGTTCGACCGGGTACTCGCCGCGATGCCTGAGGGGCCGAACCTGTTCCCCGAGGACATGCTGACGGATCAGGCCGAGCGCGCGCTGGTGGCCGAGTACGTGCGCGAGCAGGTGCTGCGGCACTGCCGGCAAGAGATCCCGTACTCCACCGCGGTGGTGGTCGAGCTCTTCGACGAGTCCGATCGGTTCACCCCGCCGCCGCCGAAGGCCCCACCGCCGAAGGGCAAGAAGAGCAAGCCGCCGCCGCCCCGCCAGGGCCCGAAGCTCGAGGGCCTCGTGCGCATTCACGCGAACATCTACGTCGAGCGCGACAGCCAGAAGGCGATCGTCATCGGCAAGCGTGGGCAGATGCTGAAGACGATCGGCACCGACGCGCGGCAGTCGATTCAGCGGCTGCTCGGCACCAACGTCTTCCTGTCGCTGCAGGTCAAGGTGGAAGAGCGCTGGAGCGAGCGCCTCGATGCCCTGCGCCGCCTCGGCTACTCGACGGTCCGGGAGTAGCCGCCATGGCCCGTGGCTCCAAGCGCCCCCTCATCGCCATCGTCGGTCGCCCCAACGTGGGCAAGTCGACGCTCTTCAACCGGCTCATCCGCCGGCGGCGCGCCATCGTCGAAGACACGCCCGGCGTGACGCGCGATCGGCACTTCGCCGACGTCGACTACCTCGAGCGGCCCGTCACCTTTGTCGACACCGGCGGCTTCGTGCCCGAAGGGAAGGAAGACCAGATCGAGCGGCTCGTGCGCCAGCAGGCCCAGGCCGCGGTCGAGGCGTGCGACATCGTGCTGCTCGTCGTGGACGGCCGGGTGGGCGTGACGGCCGGAGACGAAGAGGTCGCGCGCTACCTGCGCAAG
Source organism: Myxococcaceae bacterium (assembly GCA_033763395.1). Lineage (GTDB taxonomy): Bacteria > Myxococcota > Myxococcia > Myxococcales > Myxococcaceae > Xiheimicrobium. The sequence continues at coordinate 73,961 of JANRKQ010000197.1, read as the reverse complement.
CAGGACAGGCCCATCGTGCTGCTGGTGAACAAGTGCGATGGGCTCAAGAACGCCGACCTCATGGTGGCCGAGTTCCATCGGCTGGCCCTGGGCGAGCCCATTCCCGTCGCGGCGGAGCACGGAGACGGCTTCATCGAGCTCTCCGAGCGCCTCGAGCCCATGCTGCCGCCGCCGTCGGCCCAGGCCGAGCCGCTGGCCGAGGCCGATGAAGACGCGCCGATCCGCGTGGCCATCGTGGGGCGGCCCAACGTCGGCAAGTCGTCGCTGGTGAACGCCATTCTGGGCGAGGAGCGCGTCGTCGCCAGCCCCATCGCCGGCACCACACGAGATCCCATCGACTCGCCCTTCGCCTACCGCGAGCGCGACTTCATCCTCACCGACACGGCGGGCATCCGGCGGAAGGCCGTCATCACGCAGAAGGTCGAGGGCTACTCGGTGATGGGCGCGATTCGCGCCGCCGAAGACGCCGACGTGGTGGTGCTGGTGCTCGACGCGACCGAGGCCGGCGTCGATCAGGATCAGAAGATCGCGGCCATCGCCGAAGAGAAGGGCCGCGCGCTCATCATCTGCGTCAACAAGTGGGACCTGGTGAAGGGCAAGTACGGTTCCCAGGCCGAGTGGCGCGAAGAGCTGAAGTGGTACCTCAAGCACGTCTCGTGGGCGCCGATGGTGTTCGTCTCGGCGCTCGACGGGCAGGGCGTCACCAAGGTGCTCGACCTCGCGCTCGAGCTCTTCACCCAGCAGTACTTCCGCGCCGGAACGCCCATGCTGAACCGCGTGGTGGAGCACGTCACCACCGAGCACCCGATGCCGTGGGTCGGCTCCCGCGCGATGAAGATCTACTACGCGATGCAGGTGGGCACGGCGCCCCCGTCGTTCGCCTTCATCTGCTCGAACCCCAAAGGCGTGCCCGACCGCTACGAGCGGTACGTCTCGAACTACCTGCGCAAGACGTTCAGCCTGCGCGTGCCGATGCGGCTGTTCTGGCGTGAGCGGCCGGGGAAAAAGCAGCGGGCCGAGGCCGCCCAGACGTTCAAGAAGCGCGCGGAGCACCGACGCAAACGACGGTGAGCGCCGCCGCTCCCGCGAGGCCTCCGCTGCTGGAGCACGACGCGCCACGCAGCGGGGCGGAAACGGCCACTCCATGGCGCCGGGGACGCGCTACGGCTTGAACGGGCGAAGGGTGTCGGGCTTGCTGGGCTTCGGCGCGACCGAGTCGAAGGCTTTGAGCGGCGGGGGCTCCGGCAGGGACGCGGGCGGGCAGGGGTTGCCCGACTTCGCGCGCATCGCGCACTCGGCGTCGGTGGGGCCTTCGCGCCGGGCCACGGCGGGCTTCGGAGCCGAGAGCTGGAGTGCGCCGTACAGGGCCAGCCCCACCAGCAGCGCCAGGCTGGCGCGACCGAGCTGGTACTCGTCGGTGCGCAGCGCCTTGAAGCCGGTCGCCAGAGTCACCAGGAAGAGGGTGGGCACCGCCGCGGCCAGCAAGCACCCCAGCCCCACCACGGGCGCCGCCACCGCTCCATCGTGAACGGCCGGCGTCTGCTCGAGCTGCCACTTCGCCAGCGCCACGGGCAGGAAGGTCGCCACCGCGCTGGCCACCGCCGAGCCCAGGGCGATGAGGCCGATGCCTCCACCCGGCGGGCGCGAGATCAGCTCGGGCGGCGGCACGGAGGGCAGATCAGCCACAGGACGCCCGAAAGTCTACCACCCACCCCGGAGCCCCGGTTGACCTCGTGGCCCCACTGACGGCAGAAGGCCCGCCCATGAAGCGCGTCTACATTCACACGTTCGGTTGCCAGATGAACGTGAACGACACCCTGCGCATGACCGAGGCGCTGCAGCCGCTTTCGTACTCGGCCACGCCGACGGCCGAGAACGCCGATCTCATCATCCTCAACACCTGCTCCATTCGTGAGAAGGCCGAGGACAAGATGTTGTCGGCGCTGGGCCGGTACCGGCAGGTGAAGTTGCAGCGCGGCGCGCTCATCGGCGTCGGCGGCTGCGTCGCCCAACAGGAGAAGCAGAAGATCCTCGAGCGGGTGCCCTACGTCGACTTCGTCTTCGGGCCCGACGCCATCGCGAAGCTGCCGGAGATCCTCCAGCGCGTCGAGGCCGACCGCGTGCGCGTCGTCGAGACCGCCTGGGTCGACAGCGAGGACTACGTCTTTCCCCGCGCCGACCCGAACACCTCGAAGGGCAAGGCGACCGAGTTCGTCACCGTCATGAAGGGCTGCGACAACGTGTGCAGCTTCTGCGTGGTGCCGCACACCCGCGGCCGAGAGGTGAGCCGGGCCTTCGGCGAGGTGCTGCACGAGGTGGCGTCGCTCACCACCGTCGGGGTGCGCGAGGTGACGCTCGTCGGGCAGAACGTCAACTCGTACCGCGGCGGGTGCTCCTTCGCGCAGCTGCTGCTGCGCACCGCGCAGGTCCCCGGCATCGAGCGGGTGCGCTTCACCACCAGCCACCCGCACGATCTCTCGGACGAGCTCATCGAGGCCTTCCGCGTCGAGCCCAAGATCATGGGCCACTTCCACCTGCCGGTGCAGAGCGGCTCGAACGACGTGCTGAAGCGCATGCGCCGCGACTACACCATCGCCGAGTACCTCGAGCGCCTGGGCAAGCTGCGCGCGGCCCGGCCGGACATCGCGGTGACGACCGACATCATCGTGGGCTTCCCCGGCGAGACGGACGAGGACTTCGAGAAGACGTACGCGCTGGCCGAGCAGGTCCGCTACGCGGGGCAGTTCTCGTTCGTGTACTCACCGCGGCCGAAGACGGGGGCCGCGCTCCGGGAGGCCGAGTGGGGCCCGGTGCCACACGAGGTGAAGATCGCCCGCCTCGAGCGCCTCAACGCGCTGCAGAAGCGCATCTCGGTCGAGCTCAACGCCGCGTTCGTGGGGCAGACGGTCGAGGTGCTGGTCGAGGGCGCGTCGAAGACCGATCCCACGCGTCGGTTCGGGCGAACGGGGCACAACCGCACGGTGAACTTCGACGGAGACGCGCCGGTGGGGGCGTTGGCGCGGGTGCACGTCGAGTACGCCAGCGCATCGGCCCTGAGCGGCAAGCAGGTGGCCGTCGACTCGTTGCCGGCGATCGTCATTCCAGAAGTGGCCGCGGCGCCTGAAGTCTGCGTCGCCTGAAGCGGCGACTTCGACATACAGTTTCACCTGCCGGGGCCCTCGCGGGTCTCACCGACTCACACACTCACAGGTGATCCCCATGCGTCGTCCTGCGCTGATCTCGGTCGTCCTCTCGCTCCTCGCCTTCGGAGGCCTCGTCTCGACCCCGGCCGATGCCGGCGGCGGCTTCAACAAGTCGAGCTGCACGTTCAACGGCAAGAAGCTGTACGGGAAGATCCAGATCGTCACGGCCTTCCCGGACGTGAAGGTGCAAGAAGTCACGGCGTTCGAGGACGTGGCCGTGCAGAAGGTGAGCGCCTTCCCTGACTCGTGCGGCAAGTGGCAGTTCGTCACCGCCTTTCCCGACACGAAGGTGCAGTTCGTGACGGCCTTCCCTGACGTGAAGGTGCGCTACGTGACGGCCTTCCCCGGCGCGAAGTAGCTCCTCGCGCATGCTCCCCGCGCTCCTCAGCCTCGCGCTCGTCTCGGGCGCCGCCGACACCGACAAGCCGGTGATCGCGGTGCTGTACTTCGAGAACAACAGCGGCAGCGCCGAGCTCGATCTCATGCGCAAGGGCCTCGCCGATCTCATGGTCACCGACCTGGTGGCGTGGGACGGCGTGACGGTGGTCGAGCGCGAGCGCCTCGAGGCGGTGCTGGGAGAGCTCAAGCTCCAGAAGACGAAGGCCTTCGATCAGGCGAAGGCGGTGCAGGTCGGCCGGTTCCTCGGCGCCCGGTACCTCCTGAGCGGCAAGATGTTCGTCCAGGCCGACACCCTGAGGCTCGACGCCACGCTCATCGACGCGCAGAAGAACGTCAACGTCGCCTCGGCGCGCGCCGAAGGCCCGAAGGACGACGTCTTCGGCGTCGAGCAGAAGCTCGTGTTCGAGGTGACGAAGGCGATCGATCTGAAGCTGAAGGATCCTGCGGCCCGCCGCCGCGCGAAGGTGCCGACGTTCGATGCCCTCGTCGACTACTCGAAGGCGCTCGACCTCTCCGATCAGGGTGAGGCCGAAGAGGCGCAGAAGGCCTTCGCCGCGCTGGTGTCGAAGTCCCCCACGTTCCTCATGGCGCGCGAGCGCAAGGAGCAGGCCGTCAAGGCGCTCGAGGCGTACAACCAGCGCAAGAAGGACCTGATGACCGCGTCGGCGCTGCGCGTGGCGAAGGCCGCGGACGAGGCGCTGGCGAAGGCGGCGCAGTTCGACAGCCTTGCGGAACAGGCGAAGGTCGATTTCCTCGCCTTCCGGGTCGCGAAGGCGCGGCTCCTGGCGCGCACGCTCAAGCAGCATCTGTCGACCCGCGGCAGTCCACGCGTGGTGCTGAACGATCGACGCCCGCAGGCGCTCGAGACGATGAAGGCGTGGATCGCCAACTGGCGCGCCCTCATGGCCGAGCACGAGCGCTACCTGAAGGCGCACACCACGCTCATCAACGGCTCGGTGATTCCGCCGTCGGGGAACGTCAAGCTCACGCCCGAGCTGCTCAACGACGCGAAGGACGCGAACCTCGGAGACCTGCGGCTCCCCGGGGACTGGGCCCTCGACGAGCTCGCCCGCTTCGTCCTCGCGGGGTGGCTGAACGACGGCGACTCCTTCTCGGTCGCGCCGCCGCCGTCGGCGCTCCTTCCCGCCGAAGGCACCTCCGTGTGGAAGGCGCTCGACGATCGAGTGGAGCAGACGCTCTCGGCCGCGGCGAACGCGGCGCCAACCATGAAACAGCGGGCCGAGTACGCCGCCCTCCACGCGCTCGACTTCAAGGCAGAGCAGCTCGAGGCCTTCGAGCGTGACGACGAGCAGGTGACGACGCTCCAGCGGGTGCTCGACACCTTCCCGACGGCCAACGGCAACGACCGTCGGGAGTCGCGGATCAAGGACGTTCTCGCGGGCAAGGGGTACGAGCGCGGGCGTCGCCAGCAGTGGAGCGACGGCCTCACCACCTGTCAGATCGACGATCTCAACGGCGGGCGCACCACGGCGGTCTCCAACGCGCTGAAGCGTCGCGGCCTCGAGGGCCTCGACCAGCTGGCCGCCGACTTCAAGAAGGCCTGCGGCACCGCGAAGACGGGCTACGCGGGGTACTACATCTTCCAGGACCTCGCGTTCGCCGCCACCAACGCCCAGGACTGTGAGCGCGCGAAGACGTTCTGGCTCGAGTACCTCGAGCGCGGGGGCTCGGTGAGCGACATGATCGCGCACCACAAGAACACGCCGTGGTGCAACTTCGGCGACCTGCAGCGGCGCGTCACCTGGATGCGCTTCATCATGGACGGCGGGTGGACGCCCGAGGTCGATCAGTTCCTCGTGTCGATTCGTTCGCACGACGGCAAGCAGCTGGTGATCAACGGCCACAACAAGGACTCGACGATCGATCTCGCCCTGTACCTCGTCCCCGACGGCGCTGGCTGGCGGTGCCGCGATGCCCAGTGGCGCACGTCGACCGGCGACCAGGTGCAGGGGACGTGCAGCGTGACGCTCACGAAGGTCGCCGCCGACAAGGGCGGCCACGACGAGGGTACGTTCACGGCCTCGTTCCGCTACGAGGCTGACGGGCTGAACCGGAAGACCGAGCTGACGAAGGGCGAGTTCCGCGTTCGCCGAGAGTGACTCAGCGCCTGCGCCACGAGAGCAGCCGCGCCAGCAGCACCGCGCCGAACACCAGCACGGTGAAGACCGCCGTGTAGATGAGGAAGATCCTCCACCCACCGGTCGTCCACGGCAGGCCGACGCGCAGCTCCATCTCGTTGAACTGCGCGCCCGAGAAGAACCCCGTGGCGATGGTGATGGGCAGGAAGAGGAACAGCAAGACGCCGGTCATCTTCTCGAAGCGCTCCTTGCGGTACTCGTCGAGCTCGGCGGTCTGGCTGCGCAACGAGTCCACCGTCTCGGGCATGCCGTGGAGCCGGCGCCACGCGTCGTAGCGGGCGTTCACGTCGGGCTCGTCGCTGACCCGCGCGTACCAGAGCGCGTTGGTGAAGCTCATGACGTCGGCGCGCAGCGTGGTGGTGGGCGTGAGCGAAGCCCAGCGGCTGCGGCGGGAGCGGCGCTCGAGCTCGCCCATGCGGCGGGTGATCTCGAACGCGGCGTAGCGCTGGCCGGTCGTGAGGAGAAACAGCGCGAAGTCCCCATCGAGCGGTGGCGGCGCCTTCACGTCCTCGAGCTCGAGCTCGAGCCGGGCCCCGCCGGTCGACGTCATCCAGTGTTCGAGGTCGCGGTGCCGCTGCACGGTGGTGGCCTGGGCCTCGGCCTCGCTGGGCAGGTTGGCGAGGGTCGGCGCCTCTCCGCTGGCGAGCGCGTGAAAGAGCCCCTGCACCGAGCGCGAGTCGTCCAGCATCGTCGAGCGCGCGCGGTTGATGCGGTACGCCCCGAAGACCTGCCAGCGCTCGAGGCCCACGGGGCGGGTCACGTCGGCGAGATCGCGCACGGGCTTGAGCTCGTCGAGGGCCCGCCCGGCCACCAACGACGCCTGCCGGTGCGCGAGCTCGAGGAGCGTCGAGGGGCCGCTCGTCTGCTCGACCCACAGCAGCGCGAGCCGGCTCGGGTAGAGCGACAGGTGCACGACGCGCTCGCCCACGGCCTTCTCGTAGTGCAGCACGTCGCCATCGTGGGCATCGCCGAGGAACGAGACGCCGACCGACGGCAACAGCCCCCCTCGCGCCTCGACCCACGGCGTGCGGGTGAAGCCGGCCTGCTCGAGGAACCCCACGCTCACCGACCGATGCACCTCCACCGGCCGGACGAACACCGTGCGCGCCGAGGTGACGTGCACGTTTCGACCGACGTGGAAGCGCTGCCAGATGGTCTCCCACACGGCTTCCCGATCGAGCCGGGTGCCAGCGAAGGGCGGCGCCACGATCGTCGATCGCCCCTTCGGCCACGCGTACCCGTCGGAGTACCAGGGGTCTGACAGGCCCTCGAGCTCCGCCGGCTGGTGCGAGAACCGGGGCTTGCCCTTCGCGCGCGCGGTGCCGTCGGGGGCGTTCGGGCCCTCCTTGACGTCGAGCGTCAGGGCCAGATCGGCCAGCGTCCCCGCGCTCTCGGGCGGAATCGAGATGGTGTGCTTGCCCCAGCTCGTCGGCTCGTTCGGCGCGTGCACCGCCATCAACTCGAAGCCGCGCCCGTACGACGAGGCCTGCGCGTCGGGCCGGGCGAGCAGCTTGAGCACGGTGACGTCCTGGGGAGACGAGAGGAACAGCCCGTCGATTCGGCGATAGCCGGCGTCCACCGCGTGATCGAGCGGCAGATCGAGCTGCACCCGCCAGGCGCGCGAGAGCTCCGTCTTGTACAGATCGGCGTCCGCCTTGAGGCGCCTCGTCACCCGCGCGGGGATGAGCTGCCCAGGCAGGGCGGCGAGCATGGCCGGGGTGGGCGTGAGCGACAGCACCTCCCCGATGAGCTCGACCAGGGGCCGCACGCTGCCGCTCGAGCGAAACACGTGCAGCGACGCGTAGAAGACCGACGCCAGGGCGCGGTCGTAGCTGCCGGCGGACTCGGTGCGGCCCTGCTCCCACTCGCTGACGTACTCGACCAGCGCCGGCGCGCCCTCGGGCCAGCGGTGGTGCAGCGCGCGGTAGCTCGCCAGCACCGCGCCCACCGTCACGTCGAGGGTCGGCTCGTGCGAGCGGAAGGTGAGGGGCCCCTTCGCGGCGTCGAGGGCCTCCGGGCTGGCCATCACCGCCTCGGTCGACGAGCGCAGGTTGGCTCCGCGCCACTGCGGCAGCTTCCAGTTGAGCATGCGCGGGTGCGCCGGCTTGCCGGCCTCGCGGGTGCCGGTGCCGATGAAGAATTCCTGCTCTCCGGGCTCGTCTCCGGGGTTGGGCCGCTGGAAGCTCCAGGTGATTCGGGCCGGGTCGAGGAGGGCCTCGACGGTCCGCGACAGGGCGTCGTCCATGCGCGTCGGCCAGCATACGCCGCGCGCGGAGCGAAAGAGGGTAGAACGATGCTGGTGAAGCGACTGCTCCTGTCCGTCCTCTGGCTGCTGGCCCCGGCCACCTGGGCGCAGGCCGACGCTGGCACGGCCAGGCCGGTCGTCTCGGTGCTGTACTTCGAGATCGATGATCGACTCGGCGAGCTCACCATCTTCCGCAAGGGCCTGGCCGAGATGCTCATCACCGATCTCGTCGAGAGCCGGCAGCTCTCGGTCGTCGAGCGCTCCCGTCTGGAAGAGGTGCTCAAGGAGCAGAAGCTCCAGGGCACGAAGGCGTTCGACCAGTCCACCGCGGTGAAGCTCGGGCAGCTCCTCGGCGCGCACTACCAGGTGACGGGCACGATCCTCCCGCACGTGAAGGGCAAGCTGCTCATCGACGCCCGCGTCATCTCGGTGCTCGAGGCCCGCGTCATCGCCAGCGCGCGCGCGGTGGTGGTCGACGACGACGTGCTGGCCGGCGAGCAGGAGCTGGTGGCGAAGCTGCTGAAGGGCCTCACCGACCCGACGCGGCTGTCACTGACCCCGCCACCGAAGCGCGCCTACAAGCTCCCGCTCGAGACGGCGGTCAAGTACGCGCAGGCACTCGATGCGAAGGACACGAAACAACCGGACAAGCAGCGGGTGCTGCTCAACGAGGTGCTGAAAGCGCAGCCGGACTTCATTCTGGCGCGCGTCGACCTCGCGGCGCTGGCAAAGTAGGCCCATGGCCGTCGAGCTCGAGCCGTTGCTGAACCGCCTGGCTGGGTACGCGCCGCACTTCGGGCGGCTCCAGGCCGATCTCGAGGCCATGGTGAGCCGTGGCCGGGCCGGTGACTACAAGGGCGTGATGCAGAACGCGCGGCTGGTGCTCGAGGCGCTGCTGCGCTCGCTCGTGAGCGAGGAGCTGAAGCAGACCCCCGGCAAGGCGATGCTCGACGAGCTGATCACGAAGTTCCGCCAACAGGCGAACGCCGGCATGGTGCCGACGACGATCCTCGCGCACATGGGCACGGTGCAGGCGTGGGGCAACCTGTCGTCGCACGATCACGCCGGCAAGCTCGACGATCAGGGTGTCAGCGTGGGCCAGGAAGAGGTCGTCGCCTCGCTCAACTCGATGCTCGCGGTGTTGAGCTGGTTCGCGACGCGCCGGGGCATCACCATCGATCCCAACCTCCGCACACCTGCGCCGGTGACCGCCTCGGGAGCCACGGCGCCCCGGGCCGTACCGCCAGCGCCGAAGGGCCGCAGCCCCTTGCCGCTGGTCGGTGGCGTGGTGGGCCTCGCCGTGCTGGCTGGCGTCGGCGTTCTGGTGACACGGCCGCCGCCTCCGACGCCGACCGCGCCGCTGCCGGTCGCCTCGCCCTTCGCGAAGCTCGACGCCGTGTACGCGGGCTGGAAGGAGCCGGCTCCACCGATCGCCTGCCGCCGCCCCGACGACGCCGCCCGGCTGGCGGCCATCGCCACCGACCCCACCGCGCTGGCCCTCGTCGACCCGACGCCCGAGTCGGCCTACCTGCTGTCGCGCGCGACGTGGGAGCAGGACGGCACCCGCCACCCCTCACTCGAGCGCGCGCTTGGCTGTCCCGGCTTCGCGGCGGCCTTCAACCTCGCGGGCCGCATCGCGCTCAAGGCCAGGGACGTCGACCAGGCGCGGCGTCACTTCATCGCCTCGGTGGCCGCGGCGCCCTCGTTCGTCAACGCGCGCTTCAACCTCGCGCTGCTGTTGCTCCAGGCCGGTGAGCTCGACGAGGCCCGCGACAAGCTCGACCGGTTGATCACCGATCAACCCGACTTCGGCGAGCCGTTCCTCCTGCGCGCGGCGATCCTCGAGCTCAAGGGCGACACGACGAGGGCCGGCCAGGACGCCTGTGAGGCCGCGCGGCTGGGGGTCGAGAAGGCGAAGGCCGAGTGTGCGCGCCTGGCGCCACCCCCGCAGTGAAGCCGCACTGAAATCGGGAACCCCGGCTGGAGTCGTGCTAGGTCGCTTGCGAATGGACGCCGCCGCCGCGCTCCGCGCGAGCCCGCTGCTCTCAGGTTTTACGGACACGGGGGTCGGCATTCTCGCCGGCATCGCCTCGCCACGGACGTACCCCGCCGGCACGCCGCTGTTCGTCGAGAACATGGTGAGCGACACGCTCATCATCATCGGTGACGGGCGCGTCTCGCTCAGCACGAAGAACGACAAGGGCGCCGACCTGGCGATGGGTGAGCTCGGCCCCGGCGACTGGCTGGGCGAGCTGAGCCTCATCACCACGGGCCAGCGGCAGTGCACAGCCACCGCGGTCACGGCCGTGACGGCGTTCGAGATTCGTCAGGCCGACTTCCAGAAGCTGATGGGGGTCAAACCCCAGGCCTGCATCAAGCTGTTGATGGCCATCTGTACGTCGTTCGGTCAGAAGATCATCACCACGAAGGACGCCCTGAAGACGCTGGTTAAGCCGTAGCGAACGCGCGGCGCCCTCGGCGCCTTCCCGTCCTGACTGGCCGGTGTCGCGCATGCTTGAACGACCCGGCTCGGTGGGTTACCCACTCCCTCATGCGCGCACTGTTCCCGGCCGTCGCCGCGGTTCTCCTCTCGTCGTCTGCCCTGGCTGCTTCGCAGGGCGACTGGTTCGCCAGCCTCTACACGGGTGACGGCGTCGAGCTGCGCAACGACGAGCGCATCTTCGCGCTCTTCGCGATCTTCAACGCCATGGGCTTCGACCAGGGCCCGGTGACGCGCAGCAACCCGATCCCCAAGGTGGTCTACCACCCGGTGCGGCAGGCCGTGCGTGGGCGCGTCATCGGCGGAGATCCCGACGTGCGCAAGGCCGCCGACGCCTTCTTCGACTCGCACCAGGTGCCCTTGCGCCGCTACCTCTCGTACGTCGTCGGCACCTCGCAGCCGCCGTTCGGCACCGGCGCGAAGGCGAAGGATCTGCAGGATCTCAAGGGCCTCGAGGGCGTGCTGCAGAAGGCGTGGACCGGCTGGAAGCTCGACGAGCTGATGGCGCAGGTGCAGGGCGACTACCGCAAGGCGCTCAAGGGGTACCTCTCGGTGCTCGACGGGCCGCTGTCGAAGGCGCGCGCAACGCTCAAGACCCCCGACAGCCAGGAAGCGCTGCTCGTGGTGAACCTGCTCGACGCCCAGGACACGGTGCGCGCGGTGGCCGGCGAGAACGGAGAGGCCTTCCTCCTCGTCGGCCCCTCCGACAAGCCGAACGTCGAGGGCCTGGTGCGCGAGTTCGCGCGGCTGTCGATCGAGCCGCAGGTCGCGAAGAAGATCGCCGGGTGGGGCGGCGGCGCGCAGGTGCTCCGCGAGGCGCAGCTGGCGGGGGCCACCGAGCAGAACGTGCAGGACTACGCGACCGCGGTGCTGACGCTGGCCGTGGCGCTGCGCGCGATGGACGCCAACGACGCTGCCTGGGAGGCCGCCTCGAACCGCGGCTACTTCGGGGTGAAGGCCGTCTCGAAGATGTTCGACGACGGCAAGCCGGTCGAAGGGTGGGTGCTCGACGCCATGCAACGGGTTGAAACCAGCCGCCCTGGTCCCAAGAAGTAAGGGACAAGTGGACAGCTTCCTCTTCAACCTCGTCGGCAGCACCAGCGGCGTCTTCGCCTACCTGGTGGTGTTCGGCATCTTGTTCATCTGCGGCCTGGGCCTGCCGCTGCCAGAGGACGTGTCGCTCATTCTGGGCGGCTACCTCGTGCACGACGGCAAGGCGCGGCTCGATCTGATGATGGCGACGGGCTACCTCGGCATCATCGTCGGCGATTCGATGATCTTCTTCTTCGGCCGGCGGGTCGGGTCGAAGGTGGGGGCGAAGCCCACGGGCTTCTTCGCGCGCATCGTCACGCCCGAGAAGCGGGCCCGGGTGGAGCAGCTCTTCAAGAAGCACGGCGAGAAGATCGTGATGATCGCCCGCTTCCTGCCCGGGGTGCGCGCGGTGACGTACTTCACCGCCGGCTCGGTCGGCATGAAGTGGTCGCGCTTCGCGCTCTACGACTCGATCGCCGCGCTCGGCTCGGCGCCCATCTTCGTCTACCTGGGCTTCAGGTTCGGCGGAGAGCTCGACCAGCTCATCAGCGCCATCAAGCGCGGCCAGCGCAACGTGCTCATCGCCCTCGTCGTCATTGGCGTGGTGGGCTTCCTCATCAGCCGCTGGCGCGCGAAGCGCGAACAGAAGCTCAACGAAGAGGCGCTCAAGGCAGCCCAGACCGCCCCACCCGCGACCACCGAGCCGCCTGCGCCGTCGGCGTCCTGACCGTCGAGCCCCCAGGCCCGACGCCTCAGAGCCGAATGACGAGCCCTTCTTTCGCGGCGATCGTCGACTTCCGCAGCTTCTTCGCCTGGCGCACGAGCTCGTCCATCGCGTCGTCGTTGCGGGTGGGCTCGTGGTGGAACAGCACCAGCGTGCCGACCCGGGCCTCGTCGGCCACCTTGATCGACGTCTCGAGCGTCGAGTGGCCCCAGCCGATCTTCGGAGAGCCGCTCCGGCCCAGGTACTCGTCCTCGGTGTACATCGCGTCGTAGATGAGGACGTCGGCGTCGCGCGCGAAGTCGATGAGCTGGGCGTCGCGGGCGGTGCCGTGCTCGGTGTCGGTGGCGTAGACGACCGACTTGCCCTTGCTCTCGATGCGGTACGCCAGGTTCCCGCCCGGGTGGTTCGTCTCGATCGCGGTGATGACGCCGTCGCCGATGCGCGCGCGGTCTCCGGCCGCGAAGGGCTGGTAGTCGAGCTGCGCGCGAAAGACCATCTCGGCCGTCACCGGGAAGAAGGGCTGCTGCATCTGGCCCGAGATGACGTCCTTCACCGTGCGCCCGTCGCGGGTCGGCCCGCGCACGATGAAGCGGCTGCGCGGGTCGAAGATGGGGCCGAAGAAGGGCAGCCCCTGTAGGTGATCGTAGTGGTAGTGCGAGATGAAGATGTGGCCTTCGACGGGGCGGGGCGCGGCCTGACCGAACTCGCGCACCCCCGTGCCCAGATCGAAGATCACCAGCTCATCGCCGATGCGAATCTCGACGCACGGCGTGTTGCCGCCGTAGCGAGCCGTCTCTGGACCCGGCGAGGGAATGGACCCGCGCACACCCCAGAACCGCAGCGTCAACGCGGCTTTCGCCGGCTTCGCCGCGGGTTTTCTGGAATCAGCTCGCCTGGACTTCCGCGTCGTCTTCGCCGAGGAACTCAATGAGGTGACCTGACCGATCGCGCTTCGTCTTCAGGTACGAAACGTTAAGCGGATTCGTCAGGGTGCGCGATGGAATTCGGCGACGCACCGGAATGCCCTCGTCGACGAGGCCGGCGATCTTGAGCGGGTTGTTCGTGATCAAATCGGCCGACTCGACGCCCAGCGCGCGCAGCATCTCGGCGGCGATGTCGTAGCGGCGCAGGTCGTCGGCGAAGCCGAGCTTGAGGTTCGCCTCGACCGTGTCGAGGCCGTTCTCCTGCTGGAGCTTGTACGCGCGGATCTTGTTGCCCAGGCCGATGCCGCGGCCCTCCTGGCGCAGGTAGAGCAGCACGCCGCAGCCCTGCTGGTTGATGAAGTCCATCGCGCGGTCGAGCTGCGCGCGGCAGTCGCACCGCAGGCTGCCGAACACCTCGCTGGTGAGGCACTCGCTGTGGATTCGCACCGGCACGCCCGGCAGGCCCTTCACCTGCCCCTTCACCATCGCGACGTGCTCGCGGCCGTCACGGCGGTCGCGGAACACCACGATGCGGAACAGCCCACGCTCGGTGGGCAGGGGAGACTCGCTGTAGAGCTCGAGGAAGCTGGTGTGCTTGCGGGTGGGAAGAATCTTCGCTTCGACGGCGGTCATCGTGACCTCGGATTCAGAGTGGCCCCGGCGTGATTACCGGGCGCGTTGCTGCCCAACGATGGTCAGATGCTGACCCTCAACAAAGGTTGCACAAACACTCAACCGCTCCACGACACCGGCACCAGGTCGACGAGCGCGCCGGCAGACACCTGCGTGACATCGGGCGGCACCGAAATCAAGTGTGAGGCCCCCGTGGCGCTGGTCAGCGCTCCAGACGACTGATTTTGCAGCGGAGTCGCCCAGAGCTCAGCCCCCCGCCGTTCGACCGAGGCCCGCGCGAAGTGACGCAGTCCGGCCGGCTTGGACACGGGGCTGGCGAGCCTCCCCGAAAGCAGGGGAGGGCCCGGTGGGAGCCCCTGGAGCGCGCGCAACGCCGGCCGCACGAAGAGCTCGAACGTCACCATCGCCGAGACGGGGTTGCCGGGCAGCCCGAAGACGAGCGTCGACCCGCGCGTGCCCACCGCCAGCGGCTTTCCGGGCTTCATCGCCACCTTCCAGAAGTCCATCGCCACGCCGAGCGAGGTGAGTGCCTCGCGGGTGAAGTCCTTCTCGCCGACCGACGCACCCGAGACGGTGATGAGCACGTCGAAGCCCAGGCCTCTGGAGAAGAGCTCCGTCACGGCCTCGAGCCGGTCGGGCGCGCGGCCCAGCACCGTCGGCTGGCCTCCGGCGCGGCGCACCAGCAGGTCGATGACCGGCGTGTTCGTGTCGACGATCCGCCCGTTCGGCTCGTCGCCGACGTCGCAGAGCTCGTCTCCGCTCGAGGCGATGGCCACCCTGGGCGACCTGTGAATCGAGAGCCGGTCGAGGCCCTGGCTCCAGACGACGCCGGCCTCGGCGATGCCCAGCACGCTGCCTGCGCTCAGGAGCGTCTGGCCTTCGGTGACGTCTTCCCCGCGGCGCCGCACGTTCTGGCCAGGCCGGGGGACCTCGTCGAACGTGGCCTGGTCGCCGGCGGCGCGCACCTTCTCCTGCATCACCACCGCATCGGCCCCCGGCGGGAGCGGCGCCCCCGTCATGATGCGCGCGCAGGTGCCGGGCTCCACGCCGACGGTGGGGCGCTGGCCGGCGTGAATGGTCGACGTCACCCGCAGCGTCGTGCCGAGCGCCGAAAGCTCCGCGGCTCGGAGGGCGTAGCCGTCCATCGCGGAGTTGTCCCACGGGGGCAGGGTGCGCCGCGCCACGACGGGCTCCACCAGCACCCGGCCCAGCGCCTCGGCCAGCGTCGTCTCCACCCCCGCGAGCGGGCGGCACAACGCGAGCACGCGGTTCAGCGCCTCCTCGACCGGCAACAGTCCCATGACGCGGTGTCCTACTGGTGTCAGGCCGCATCGGCAACCCATCGAAACCCATGGGTTCTGCCGTTTCAGGATCGAAAAAACACAAGAAAATGCAGGGTTTGGATTGACCGAGGGGCCGAGGGTGCGATAGTGGCGCCGCTCCGCTCCAGTGCGAGCGCGCCGAAGGAGACAGCGTTGGCAAAATCGAAGGCCGCTGCCCGCAAGCCGAAGTCCGTGAAGAAGCCCGCCCCGAAGAAGGCCGCCGCGAGGTCGGCGCCGAAAAAAGCCGCGCCGAAGAAGGCGCCCGCGAAGGCTGCGAAGCCGGCGGCGAAGGCTCCGAAGGCCGCAACCAAGCCCGCCGCCGAGCCGAAGAAGGCGGCTGAGCCCAGGAAGGCCACCGCGCCTGCGCCTGCTCCCGCCGCGAAGGCCCCGGGGAAGGGTGAGAAGAAGGCTGGCGGGAAGGGCGCGGCGATTCCTCCGCCGACGTTGAGCGCGCCCACCCGTCGCAGCGACGGCTGGGCTGGCCCGATGCCCGACAAGCCGATGCCGCGTCGCACGAAGCTGCCGGCCGAGGTCGAGCCGCTCACCCCCCGCGAGATGGAGCAGGTGCTCACCGTTGGCGCGCGCGGCGTCATCGGCGAGGGCCCGCTCAAGGGCCGCCTCATCGTCTACCAGGGCTTCCCGTACCTCGAGGTCATCGGTCGCGACCGGCGCGAGCTGTGGTTCCTCCTCCAGGGCCCCGATCAAGAAGTGTTGCCGGCCTACGTGGACTACCGGGTGTCGGTCTCGGGGCTCATTCGGAAGAACCACAACTACGGCGGGTCGGTCGACGTGCGGAAGTACACGCCCAAGAAGATCGAGGCGGACGCACCAGTCGCCGTCGAGCCCGTCGTCGAAGAGAACCGGCTGCGGCTGTTCTCGCCCGGCGAGGTCGAGACCCTGGGCCAGCCCGGCATGTCGGTCGGGCAGAAGGGCTACGCCACCCTGCGCGGCCGCCTCGAGATGAGCGGCGACGAGTTCTACCTCGTCGTGTCGAATCCCGGCACGCGCCAGCAGGTCGCCTTCACCATCGAGGGCAAGGCCCAGAAGGGCCTCAAGAAGTACGTGGGCGAGATCATGGTAGCCACCGGTGTCATCGAGAAGCTCACCGGCTGGGGCGGCACCATTCAGGCCGAGGTCTGCGAGCCGCGGGCGCCCGAGTACCCGCCCGTCTCGCGCGACACCATCGAGATCTCCACCATCGAAGGCGCCTCGAGCGCGCCGAAGAACGCGTCGCTCAAGGTGAACAACGGGCTGGTGGTGAAGCTGCCCGAGCGCCAGGGCTACGTGTGGAGCATCGAGCCGGCGATGGCCAAGCGGCTGTCGCTGCGCGAGGTGAACCTCGACCCCAACGGGCCCGTGCGTGAGTTCTTCTTCACGCCGCGGAACCCCGGTGTGCTCGACGTCGACTTCTTCCTCGCGAAGACCCACAACCCCATGCAGGTCTCGAAGCAGTTCCGGCTCACCGTCGACGTGAAGCCGCTCGAGGTCGTGCTCCCCGGGTGATTCACCATCGTGCCGTTCGTTCGAGTGCAGGAGGCAAGGCCGTGAAGCGACTGAGTGTTGCGTTGATGCTCGTGGTGGCGTCGTCGGTGTTCGCGCAGGAGATCGGGACCGAGATCACCCCGGTGACGCCTGACTCGAGCGCCAACAAGCCGAAGCAGGAGCCCCCGCCGCCGGACACGTCGACGAACCAGAACACCACCGACTCGAACCCGTGGGGCTCGAAGGGCTCGTCGTCGAGCAAGAAGAAGGACGAGGCGAAGAAGGCCGCCACGTCCGAGGCGCCGCGCGAGGGCATGGTCTCGGCGGGCGCTGGCGCGTTCGGCATTCGGGCGAGCTACGGACCGGGTGGGCAGCTCGTGGGCGCTGCGAGCGGCACCGCCCAGCCGACTCCGGTCGGGACGGTTGGCCTCTCGTACTGGGCCACCGACGGCTTCACGCTCCTCATCGACGTGGGGTTCGGCATGGCGCTCAGCCCGTCGTTCGCGCTCGGCTTCGCCGGCATCGTCGGAATGGACTACCACTTCGGCTCCGTCGGCGAGGCGCTCCGTCCGCTCATCAACGTGCAGGCTGGCGTCGTCACGGGCGTCGGCGGTGACCCCGTCTCGTCCATGGCGCTCACGGTGCAGGCCGGCGCTGGCGCCGAGTACTTCTTCAGCCCGCAGTTCTCGGTGTCCGGGCGCATCGGGCTCGGCTTCCGCCTGGGCTTCACCAACGGCTCGGCGCTCCTCGGGCTGGTCACGCCCTCGATTGGCGCGGCCTGGTACTACTGACGCCGGCTGGTCAGGGCCCCGCTGGGCTCCACGTCGGCGCCTCGAGACGCCCCGCTTCGTACGCTCATCGGGCGCGCGGGGTGGGGCGTCGTTATTCTCAGGTTCGGGACGTCGGCCGCCACCGGGTGGCCGAATGTCGTCTGGCGCCTTCGGGCCGTCCTGAAACCTCGTACGATGTCACCGGACGTGCGGCGAAGGGTCGCCGCGCGCAGAGTCGGTCGTCGTGCAACAAGCCCAGACTCCTCACGATTGGAAGATTGATTGGCGATTGAAGCAGAGCAGGTGTTGGCCCTCGTGCAGAGCGCGGGGCGTCTGGTGGGACTGAAGGAATTGCTGCGCGCGGGTGGGCTCCACCCCGGCGAGCAGATGGAGCTCAAGCGCGTCTTGCGCGATCTGGTGAAGGACGGGCGCCTCGAGCGCGACGGCAAGCGCTTCGGCGTGCCGGGCCGCGAGCACGAGCGGAAGTCGGGCCCGGCGTGGGACTCGAAGAAGCCGGCGGGGGTGCGCGCGAAGGCTGGCGTGGCCCCGGGCTTCCGCGCAGGCGCCCGCAAGGAGCCCGCTCGCGAGGTCCCGTTCGGCGTTGCGCCTTCACGGCCTGTGGCGACGCGCGACGAGAAGCCGGCTCGCGCGCCGCTCAAACCGTCGGGCGGGGCGAAAGGCCCCCAGCCGGTGCTGGTCGAGGGCATCATCAACCACCACCCCGACGGCTTCGCTTTCGTCCGCGCCCTCGTCGGCAAGTCGGAGGACGTGTTCATTCCGCCGGATCAGGCCCGCAAGGCGCTCGATCACGATCGGGTCGTCGTCGAGGTCGTGCCCCAGCGCGGTGGCCGGACGCTTGGGCGCATCGTCGAGGTGAAGCGGCGGACGCGCCAGCACCTCATCGGCACCTACGTCGAGCGCAAGGGCAAGGCCTGGGTCGAGCCGCGTGAGGCCGAGCTGGGGCTCATCGACGTGCCGAAGACCCAGCTCGCGCGGCCGGGCGATCTCGTCAAGGTGCGCCTGGGCGTGGGAGAGAAGCTGCTCCAGGGCCACGAGCACCGCCTGGTGGGCGAAGTGTCGGGCTCGCTCGGCGCCGAGGCCGATCACTCCGTCGAGGTGTTGTCGATCGCCTTCTCGCGGGGCTTTCACGACGAGTTCCCCGATGACGTGATGGACGAAGCCGACGCCTTTCCGCTCGAGCTGACGAAGGCCGACCTGCAGGGGCGCAAGGATCTGCGCTCGCTCCCGCTCGTCACCATCGACGGTGAAGACGCGCGCGACTTCGACGACGCGATCTTCGTCGAGGCGACCGATGACGGCTGGCGACTGGTGGTCGCCATCGCCGATGTCTCGCACTACGTGACCCCGAAGAGCGCGCTCGATGCCGAGGGGCTGCACCGGGCCACCAGCGTGTACCTGCCGGGGCGCGTGCTGCCGATGCTCCCGGAGCGCCTCTCGAACGGCCTCTGCTCGCTCAAGCCCGACGAAGACCGCCTGTGCATGGTGGCCGATCTGCGCATCGATGAGCGCGGAGAGCCGCTCGCCACCGAGCTGTACCCGGCGGTGATGCGCAGCCAGGCGCGGTGCACGTACACCGAGGTGCACGAGGTGCTGAACGGTACGGACGTGCCGCACCGCAACCACCTCGCGCCGATGCTCAAAGAGGCGCACCGCCTCATGAAGGCGCTCAATGCCATGCGCGTACGGCGTGGCGCGGTCGACTTCGATCTCCCCGAGACGCGGCCTGAGCTCGGCGACGACGGGCTCCCGGTCAAGCTGGTGCGACGGGAGCGCTGGGAGAGCCACCGCCTCGTCGAAGAGTGCATGCTGGCCGCGAACGAGGCCGTGGCCCGCGAGTTCCGCAAGCACGAGCGCGTGACGGTGAACCGCTTCCACGGCGAGCCCGACGAAGACCGGCTGTCGGCCTTCCTCACGCTGCTGGGTGCGTATGGCGTGACGGTGCCGAAGGGCCGCATCGGCTCGAAGCAGCTCAACCAGCTCCTCAAAGATCTCGACGGCCACCCGGAGCAGAAGGCGCTCCACCAGCTGGCGCTGCGCTCGATGATGCAGGCCGTCTACTCGTCCGAGACGAGCGGCCACTATGGCCTGGGCGCCGAGGACTACCTGCACTTCACCTCGCCCATTCGCCGCTACCCGGACCTGTTGGTGCACCGGCTGCTCAAGCAGTGGTGGGAGGGCCACGAGAACAACGAGCGCGACCTCGAAGAGCTCGAGTCGATGGCCCAGCACTCGAGCGAGCGCGAGCGCGCCGCCATGCTCGTCGAGCGTGAGGTGAACGCGCTCTACAGCTGCCTGCTCATGAAGAACCGCGTGGGCGAGTCGTTCGCGGCCACCGTGTCGTCGCTCACCGATCACGGCTTCTTCGTCGAGCTCGACGGGCTGTACGTCGAGGGCCTGGTGAAGGGCGAGACCGTCTACCCCGAGTTCGAGTTCGACCAGGCCACCTACCGGCTCTCGTTCGGCGACGGGCGCGTGGTGAAGGTGGGGCAGAAGTGCACGGCGACGCTGCTCGCGGTGAACCTCACGAAGAAGCAGATGGACTTCGGCATCGAGGCGTTCGCCGACGATGGCGACGACGAGCATGGCGAACCACGGCGCGTCGTTCGGCACGAGGGCACCCGGCACGGCGACCAGCGCCGAGGGGCTGCGAAGAAGTCGTTCGGGACGCGGCGCGAGGATCGGTCTGGACGCAAGGGCTTCGGCGCGGCGCGTGACGAGCGCTCGCCCTCACGGAAGTCGTTCGAGGCGCCCCGTGAAGAGGAGCGGCCCCGGAAGTCGTTCGAGCCAGCGCCCCGTGATGAGCGCCCGGCGCGGAAGTCGTTCGAGCCCCCCGTGCGTCGCGAGGAGCGCCCGACCGATGGCCCGAAGGACGAGGCTCCGTTTGGCCCGCCAACCGGGAAGGGCTTCGACGCGCGCGCCGTGCTCGACCGGTTGTGGCGGGAGCGTGGTGGCAAGCCGTTGGGAGGCGCCCCCCGGGGCCGCTCATCGGACGATCGGGACTCGCGCGATGATCGACGAGGCGACGACCGACGTGGCGGTGGTCGCGACCGGGGTGGACGTCGCCGGTGACGTCAGGGTTCGCGACGTGCGGTCAACTGGCGCACGTCCGGCGGCAGGGCGTGGACGAAGTGGGGCAGTGGCGCCGCCAATTCGGGCAGCTCGTCGTGGGCTCGGCCGCAGCAGGCGCACGTGAAGGCCATGAGGCGCGAGTCTGCCACCGTCGCGGCGTTCACTTCATGTGATCGGTCTGCGGCATCGTCGGGCCCACGAGCGGTCGACCCGTGAGCCGCGCGCGCATGCGACGGAACCCCTCGGTGTGCCACTCGAAGAACTTGGGCTTGCTGCCGAGCGCGGTGGCGCGCTCCTTCCACGCCGCCTCGGCCTCATCGAGCTCGGCGAGCGTTGGCTGGCCCGAGCCGCGGCCGGTCAGCTCGCGGAAGATCCAGGGGGAGCGAATCGCGCCGCGGGCGATCATCACCCCGTCGCAGCCCGTCTCGCGCAGCAGGCGCTGCGCGGTCTCGAGCGACGTGACGTCTCCGTTGCCGATGATGGGCACGGAGGCGGCGCGCTTCACCTCGGCGATGGCCTCCCAGTGCGCCGGCGTCGTCGACTCTTCACGGGCGTGGCGGGCGTGCACCGTGAGGCCGTCGAGGAACTCGTTCGCCAGCTCGACGATGGGCAGGTACACCTTCTGATCCATCTCGACGCGGTTGAGCCCGAGGCGGATCTTCGCCGTCACCGCGCCGATGCCGAGCGAGGTGCGCTGCTTCCACCCTCGAAGCTCCTCGAAGATCGCCTGCAGCTTGTTGCGGCGCTTGAGGAGCGCGGGCCCGGCCCCCACCTTGATCACCTCGGGCGAGGGACACCCGAAGTTGAGATCGACGGCGACGAGGTTGCGCAGGTGCGGCAGTGTCGACGTTGCCAGCCGCTCGAGCGTCTCGAGCGCTGCCCGGAGCTCTCCCTCGTTCACGACCATGAGCTGCAGCCCCGTCGGCACGTCGGCGTCGAAGGAGTCGATCAGCTCGATCGTGCTCTTATTGTTCCGGACGATGCCCCGGGCGCGGATCATCTCGGTCCACGTCAGCCCGGCGCCGAGCGACCAGCACAACCGGCGGAACGGCGCGTTCGACACGCTCTCGAGGGGTGAGAGGAGAAAGGGCGTCGCGAGCTCCAGACTGCCGAGCTTCACGCCAGCTCCACCACCGTCACGCCGTCGCCGCCCTCGGGCGCGTCACCCGGCCGGAAGGACTTCGCGTAGGGCGACCCACGGAGCGCCTCGCGGATCTCCTTCTTCAGCGCGCCGGTGCCGTGGCCGTGGAGGAGAATCACCGCGGCCTCGCCATCGCGCGACGCCCGATCGAGGAACCGTTCGACCTCCCGGAGCGCGTCTTCGGCGCGCTGGCCTCGCAGATCGAGGGTCGGGCTCGCCAGCGTCATCGGCTTGGCGGCCGAGGCCTCGGCCCGCTTGAGCTGCTCGTCCTTCTTGCCGGCAGGGGAGGGGAAGCGACTCGGCGCCACCGCAGCCTTCTTCGGCGGGAGCAGCTCCGACGCAGGCACGCGCATGCGGAGAGCGCCCATCGTCACCACCACCGCGTCCTGGGTCACGTCGACGATCTCGACCTCGGCGTCGAGGGAGCGGTGACGGGCCTTCGCTCCGACCTTCAGCTCCAGGGTGCCGACGACTTCGGGGCCCGACTTGAGCTCTGCGCGCACGGCCCGCTCGGCCACCGCCTGCTCGTTCGCGCGCTCCGTCAGCTCGGCGGCGGCGGACTTCGCGGCCTTGAGGGCCTTGTCGGATCGATCGGACTCGAGGCGGTCGACGAGGGCGCGCACCTGGGCCCTGGCGAACTCGAGCTCGGCGCGCAGCGCCTCCCGGAAGCGCTGCTCCTCTTCCTTCGTCTTCTTCTCGACCTCGGCGTGCTGGGCCTCGGCCCGGGCCTTGAGCTCGCGGGCTTCCTTCGCGTCGCGCTCGGCCTGATCGCGCTGATCGAGCATCTTGCGACGCTCGTCTTCGGCGGCCTGCAGCGCCTTCGAGAGCGCTCCGCCCGCGTTCTCCGAGAGGTGCTGCGCGCGGGTACAGATCGCCTCTGGCAGCCCCACGCGCCGGGCGATGTCGATGGCTGACGAGGCGCCGGCGACTCCGAGCTGCAGCCGGTACGTGGGCGCCATCTTCTTCGCGTCGAAGCCGACCCGGCCGTTCACGAAGCGTGGGTCGAGGTGCGCGAGGGCTTTGAGCTCTTCGAGGTGGGTGGTGACGAGCACCAGCGCGCCCTTCTCGAGCAGGTCTTCGAGCACGGCGGTGGCGATGGCCGCGCCTTCCCGTGGATCGGTACCGGCCGCGATCTCGTCGATCAGGACCAGCGCCCCGCGGCGGGCGTTGGCCACCACCTGCTTGAGCACCGTGACGTGCGCCGAGAAGGTCGACAGGCCCTGGTCGAGGTCCTGCAAGTCGCCGATGGCCGAGTGCACCTGGTTGAAGAGGGGAATCGACGAGCCGGGGTCGCACGGAATCGGCAGCCCGGCGCGCACCATGAGGGCGCACAGCCCGATGCCGGTGAGGGTGACCGTCTTCCCGCCGGCGTTCGGACCCGAGACGACGAGCGCGCGCGCGCCCTGGGAGAGGTCGACGTCGTTGGCGATCACCTGATCGCCCTTGAGCACCAGGCGCGGGTGGCGGAGCCCGCGGACCAGGAGCGGTCCGTTCGCGGGGTGGACGGCCGGGGTGGTGGCGAGCAGCTCGTCGGACAGGCGTGCGACGGCTTCGAGTTCGTCGAGCTCGGCCGAGGCGAGCAGGCCGTCTTCGATCTTCCCGGCTTCGCGCGCGACCAGGCTCGACAGCTCGAGGAGCACCTTGCGCTCCTCTTCCAGGACGACCGACTGGGCGATGGCGAGCTCGTTGCCGAGGCCGATGAGCTCTTGCGGCTCGACGAAGAGCGTCTGGCCCGACTGGCTGGCGTTGTGGACGATGCCCTCGACCTCGCGCTGGTGGCTCGAGAGCACGGGGACGACGTAGCGATCGTTGCGGACCGAGTAGTAGCCCTCGCGCAGGTTCACCGCGAAGCGCTCGTCGCGGAGCAGCTCGTCGAGGCGGCCACGAATGCGCCGGTGGAGGCCTCGCGCCCGTTCGCGCGCCTCGCGCAGCCCGTCACTCGCGCGATCGGAGATCTCTCCGCTGGCCTCGAAGCTGCGATCGAGCCGCGTTGCCAGGCGCCCGAGGAGCGGGAGGCGGCGCCCGAGCGCAGCCAGCCCGGGGACCTTCTCGCGCCGCTCCTGGAGGATCTCGTAGGTGCGCTCGAACGCGAAGAGCGCCGTGCAGATGGCCATCAACTCGCGGGGCTCGAGCATGCCGCCCTTCGAGGCGCGGTCGATGGCGCCCCGGAGGTCGAGGAGTCCGCCCAGGGGAAGCGAGAGCGGCTCCTGCTTGAGGGCGCGCGCCTCGTCGACGAGGGCGAGGCTGGCGAGCACTTCGTCGAGGCCGTCGAGGAAGGGTCGCTTGAGGCCGCGCTCCTTGCCGATCTCCGTGCGGCAGCGGGCGCCGATCGCCGCGCGGACGTCGTCGAAGCCGAGGGCGGTGAGCGTGCGTTCCGAGACGTCCACGAGGTGCTCCAGGGAAGCGGGAGGGCGTGTGCATACCGAAGCCACGCCCGCCACGCGACGGCATCGACAGGGGTGTCCTGACCGGGCAGGGGGCCCGACGCCCGAGTGGATGCTCAGGCCATTGAGGCCTCTCGGACGAAGCGCCCAACGGTCTTGATGGCGAGCCCTAATGGAGTTCGTCGAGCGCAACCGCCCCGATCCAGAACGGACGACCGAATCTGGACTCCAAGAGCTTGATAGCGGCTGTGTAGGGCCTACTCGCGGTGTGGTCTGCGAAGCGCTTGAGCGCAGCACCATCCCCCTTGCCGGCTCTCGGTTGGACAGTCGCCTTGTCGACCAGAATAGAGACGTACATTCCGTTGTCTTCGGAGTCGTTCACCAGGATCGACCACCACTTCGTCCTCGAGCCAACAGGCGCCTCGTCAGAGGCGAGCTGAACCGTCTCGAAAATGAACTTTTCGCACTGAGCAGCGGAGATGGGCACACTCACGCCAGCATCGAATGCTGCCTCTTCAATCTCGCGGATGGCCTCGACGACTGAAAGAACGCGCACTTGGCTCACGCCCCCTCCTGGATTCCGTGGACGAGACAACGATGAGGAAGTCGTTCTTCTCGCCAACGCATACTTCAAGTGGGTGACATTCGCATTTCGGGCATGACGAGCGCGAGAGTAACGGCCATCTCCAGTGATGGGGCAGTCGGCGCACGGATCTCGACGACGATGAATGCACTGTTGAGGGGCCGCGGGCGCTGCGGGTCTGGGAGTACCGAGCGCTCCCGGTGAAGCCTCCACGAAGCCGAGACGCCAACCCGTGCTACGCGCGCTCCCGTGTTCGCCCTGGTCACCCTCGCCCTCGCGGCCACCCCTCTCGAGGCGAAGCTGACCGCGGCCCTGGCCCTCGAGCAGGAAGGGGAGGGCGGCACGGCGCTTCAGCAGCTCGAGGCGCTCGTCACTGCCGACCCGACGTCCGAGCTCGCGCGCCTCGAGACTGCGCGGCTCGGCCTGAAGCTCGGCGTCAACGTGACTCGTGCTTCCTGGCATGCCGAGATCGCTCGCTCCCTCGTGCCCGAGAACCCTCGAGCCCACTACGTCTGCGCGCTGGCACTCGACGAGGTCGGCGATCGCGCCGGAGCCATTCGCGCCCTCGAAGTGGCCCTGGCGCTGCGCTCCGACTACCCGGACGCACGCTTTCGCCTCGCGGGTCTGCTCTCCGCCGAGCAGCGATGGCCCGAGGCGGTCACGATGTGGCGCCTGGTGGCGAAGCCCGATGCGCCCGGAGCGAGGCTCCAATTGGCGCGCGCGCTCGAGGGCGCCGGTGAGCTCAAGGCCGCCGAAGCCGAGCTCAAGGCCCTGACGCGCGTCGAAGTCGTCCGGCTGGGCGCGACGCGTGCGCTGGTGGCGCTGCTCGAGCGACTGGGCCGACGGGGCGACGCCGCGACCTGGCGGAAGACCCTCGAACGGCCGGCCCGCGAGCTGCGCCCCCTCAAGCCGTCGGCGCGCTGAGGGCTTCGACTTCCAGCGCACGCCAGCGCCTGTCCGCGCTAAAGGCACCGCCATGAATCTCCGACTGGCTGCTGGGGGGCTGCTGTTGGCGGTTGGGACTGCGTGGGCCGCGGACCCGCCGGGCGTGGGCGCGCCGACCGCCGACGTCATGAAGGAGCTGCGCCGCATCGAGAGCGCGGCCTGGCACGGGCAGGTCGACGCCGCGCGCATCGAGCTGCAGAACCTGCAGAAAGCCCGCCCGAACGAGCCGATGCTCCGCGTCTACGTCGCGTGGTGCTCGATGCCCACCGACGACGCGTGGAACCAGCTCAAGAACATCTCGCAGATCTTCCCGGATCTCGCCTGGGTCCACTACGGCATGGGCCGCATCTACATCGGCTGGAAGATGCGCGACCTCGCGAAGACCTCACTCGAGAGCGCGCTCAAGAAGGACCCGAACTTCTACCCGGCCCTCGTCGCGCAAGGTGACCTCCACCGCCTCAAGGACGACCTGACCGAGGCCGAGGCGAAGTACCGGCAGGCGCTGTCCATCGCCGATGACGCCGAGGCGCACGCAGGGCTCGGGCTCGTGCTGCTCAAGCAGGGCAAACCCGACGCCGCGAAGACCGAGCTGTCCACCGCCATCGCCCAGTGGGCCGATCAGCCGGCGGCCCTGCGCGAGCTGCTCGGCCTGCAGACACCCTCTGATCCCTCGTACGTGAAGAACCTCACTGCGCTCGCCGAGCTGCAGCCGAGGGATCGCGATGTCCGGCGCAAGGTCGCGACCCTCAAGTACGACGCTGGAGACAAGAAGGGCGCGCTCCAGGAATACGAGAAGCTCATCAAGCTGGGCAACCCCGACCTCGAGCTCGCCCAGCGAATGCAGACCATGTACCGCGAGCTGGGCGACGCCGAGGCCGAGGAGCGCCTCACCGTCATCGTCGCCGGCCTCGACCGCGACGCCGTGCCCCCGATGATCCGCCTCGCCGAGCTGCGCGCGGCCAAGAAGGACGTCGACGGCACCGAGAAGAACCTCCTGGCCGCCGTCGAGCGCAACAAGGACCTCGCCGACACCTGGCTGCGGCTGGGCCGGCTGAGCCTCGAGAAGAACCTGCCGCTCCAGGCCCTCGAGCGCTTCCGCGTGGGTGCCAGCAAGACGACCGCCGGCGCCGAGGACTGCAAGGCCGAAGCGGCGAAGCTCGAGGAGCTCTTCAAGCTGCCCACCAAACGCGCGAAGGGGAGCGTCGATCGCATCTACAGCCAGGTCGCCACCTCGCTCGACGAGCTCTTCCGCGCCCGCAAGAAGACGAACCCGAAGCTCGCCGGAACGCTGAAGGTCCGCGTCAAGGTGACCGCCGAGGGTGTGGTCGAGCTCGCCGAGGTGATGGAGGACACGGTGGGCGACGCCGCGCTCGCCGGGCACGCCGTCTTCGCGCTCAAGGACGCCGAGTTCGAGAAGAAGCGCCGCGAGCCCGTCTTCGAGTTCGAGCTCGGTCCGGCGAAGAAGAAGGGCAAGTGACATGGCCGTCCGGTTCGGCATCGACGTCTGGGTGAAGCAGCGGTTCAAGGCGCTCAAGGGCCTCCGGGTCGGAGCCATCGTCAACCCCACGAGCGTCGACGCCTCGTATCGGCACCTCGTCGATCTGCTCCACGGCGCCGATCACGTCACGCTCGCCGCGCTCTTCGGGCCAGAGCACGGCGTTCGCGGCGAAGCCCAGTACATGGTCGCAGTCGACGACGTGCCCCGCGATCGCCGCACCGGCGTGCCCGTGCACAGCCTCTATGGGCACACCTTCGAATCGCTCTCGCCGAAGGCCCAGTGGCTCGCGCCGCTCGACGCGCTCGTCTTCGACATCCAGGACGTCGGGGCGCGCTACTACACGTACATCTACACGATGGCGCTCGCGATGAAGGCCGCGGCGAAGGCGAAGATCCCCTTCTACGTGCTCGATCGCCCCAACCCCATCGGCCTCGACGTCGTGCAGGGCAACCTCGTGGCGAAGAAGTACCGCTCCTTCGTGGGCCTGTACGAGCTGCCGACGCGGCACGGCATGACGGCGGGAGAGATCGCGAAGCTCCTCAACGCCCGGGAGAAGTTCGGTTGCGAGCTGACGGTGGTGCCCTGCGAAGGCCTCACGCGCTCCATGCGCTGGCCGAAGGTGGGCCGCGACTTCATCTCGCCGTCGCCGAACATGCCCACGCCACAGACCGCGCTCGTCTACCCGGGCATGTGCCTGGGCGAGGGCACCAACGTCAGCGAAGGGCGGGGCACCTGTCGGCCCTTCGAGCAGTTCGGGGCGCCGTGGCTCTCGGGCGCCGAGGTCGCCGAGCACCTCAACGCGCTTTCACTTCCCGGCGTCACCTTCCGCCCGTGCGCCTTCACGCCCACCTTCGACAAGTACCGGGGCGAGTCGTGCGAGGGCGCCTTCCTGCACGTCACCGACGAGCGAACCTTCGATCCGTTCGTCACCGGCATCGCCGTCTTCCAGGCCTGCCACCTGCTCGGCGGAGCGAAGTTCGCCTGGCGCGCCGACGCCTACGAGTTCGTCGAAGATCTCCCCGCGTTCGATCTCCTGTGCGGCACCGGCCGGGTGCGGCAGGGCATCGAGGCCGGGTGGCCGCTCGACCGCATCGTGGGAGGCTTCGAGGCCGAGCTGAAGCCGTTCCTTCCGCTCCGCGCTCGGCATCTGCTGTACTGACACTCCGCTTCTCGCCATGGCCACTGCACTCGGCATCTTCGGAGACACCGGGGGAGACGTCGCCCTGTTCGACACCGCCCTGCGCCTGCTGTCCGAGCGCGGCGCGCGGCGGTTCCTGTTCGCCGGTGGCAACTACGAAGATCTCGATGAGTGGCTGCGCATCAAGCGTGACGAGGCGCGCGCCCAGGCCGACTACTCGAACGACGACTTCCTCGAAGACGTCTCACGGTTCCTCCTCGGCCTCGAGCAGCTCGATCGGCCGGCCGCCTTTGGCACCGCCTGGGAGTTCGCCCGCGCGATCGAAGAAGTCATGCGCATGAAGGACAAGGTGGTGCGCACGCCCGAGAAAGGCTCGCTCCAGTACCAGGACTCGTCGGTGCCCCGCAAAGCGATGGACATCGTCGGCGACGTGCTGTGCTGCGTGGTGCACGACAAGAACGATCTCGACAAGGAGGACATGCTGAACGCGGCGGTCCTCGTGCACGGGAAGGAGGCCGAACCGAAGGTGGTGCAGATCGGCCCCCGGTTCTTCGTCACGCCCGGGCGGGTGAAGGGCGGCCCGAAGTCGACGGTGGGGCTGCTCGAGCTGGTCGACAAGCAGCTCGTGTTCTCGGCCTTCACGCTCGACGGCAAGACGCTCATCGACAAGCAGCCGCTCGCCACCGGCGGCTCGAAGACGAAGCTGTCGGTGAAGTGACGATGCGGCACGTCGCGCTCCTCGGCGGCTCGTTCAACCCGCCTCACGTCGGCCACCTCATGGCGGCCCTCTACGTGCGCTCCACGTGGCCCATCGACGAGGTGTGGCTGGTGCCGGCCTTCGATCACCCGTTCGGCAAGGCGCTGGTGCCGTTCGAAGACCGGGTCGCGCTGTGTGAGCGCCTCGGCGAAGACTGCGGGCCCTGGTTCCGGGTGAGCCGCGCGGAGGCCGAGGTGGGCGGAGAAGGGCGCACCATCGAGCTGCTCGAGTACCTGTTGCCAAGGCACCCTGACACCCGCTTCCACTTCGTCATCGGCAGCGACATTCTGGCCGACCTGCCGAAGTGGAAGGCGTGGGATCGCATCGAGACGTTGGTCGACGTGCTCGTGCTCCACCGGGCGGGCTACCCGTCGCCGCGCGCCTTCGGGCCACCGATCGTCGAGGTCTCGTCGACCGAGATCCGCGCGGCGTTGAGCACCGGGCGGCGGCCGGAGGGCCTGGTGCCGCGGCGGGTGATCGAGCTCATCGAGGCGCGGCGGCTCGTCTTCAGCTCGCCTTGACCAGCACGAGGCGATCGCCGACGCGGATCCACGTCTGTTGATCGGGCTCCGGCGCGGCGTGCACGCGGTTTCGGCCCGCGCGCTTGGCCTGGTACAGCGCGAGATCGGCCCGCTCGAGGGCCTGGGCGAGTGACTCCTGGGGCCGCAGCGCCGCCACGCCCACGCTCGTCGTCACGCGGAGCGCCGGGTACGCAGCCAGCGAGAGCCGGCTGGTGGCCTCCCGAAGGCGCTCGGCGACGTCCCGGGCCTGCCGCAGGTCCGTCAACGGCAGCAGCACGGCGAACTCCTCACCGCCGAGCCGGCCCAACAGGTCGCTCTCACGCAGCACGCCGCGCCAGGCCTTTGCCGCGTCGCGCAGCACCGCGTCTCCCGCTGCGTGACCGAAGGTGTCATTCACCGCCTTGAAGTGATCGAGATCGATGACGAGCACCGCGACCGGCTCCGACCGTCGCAGGGAGCGCGCCACCACGGCCTCGGCGGCCTTGCCGAAGCCCCGTCGCGACAGCACGCCCGTGAGGCTGTCTTCGATCGCCTGGGCCTCGAGCTCGAGCTCCAGACTGAACGCCCGTTCCCGCGTCCGTTGCCGGAGCGCGACCAGCCCGACCATCGTGAGGGCGCCCGGCATCAAGAAGAAGTCGACCGCCCACGTCGCTGGATCGAACGGCCCGGCAGTGACGTGAAAGGCCCCGATGACGGTGAGGCCCGCGGCGATGGCGTGACGCCAGGTCGGCACCAGGCCCGCGTGTACGAGGAGCACCAGCATCAGGGAGCCCCCGGCGAAGAGGCTCTTCTCGGGCACCACGTGGCCCAGCAGGCCGATGCCAGCGACTGTCACGGCGGTGCCGAGGTGCAGCACCAGCAGAGGCAAACGATTGAGCGGACCGTGCGTCGCCAGCGCCAGCGCCGCGAGCGACACCGACAGGCCGGCGCGACAGCCGAAGGTCTCGGCCAGCAGCCCAGCCCGGCCGAGGAGCAGCTCCCAGCCCGAGAACGCGAGGAACAGGCCAGCGCCGACCAGCAGCGCGAAGGTCAGCGGCGTCGAGAGTTCGCGGCGAATTCGCCGGTCGAGGCGATCGTGATGGGCGGGCGTGAGCAAATGCATGGTCGATGGGTCCTCGGTCGCTGACTGCAGAACCTGTTCCCCCGCAGACACACCCGATTCACGCAGGGTGTTGAAGGCGCTCACCGCAAGTCGCTGGAATTTCGGAGTCTCCCTGATCGCCATGTCACACCTGGACGGCCCACATGTCGCATTGGGGAGTCGGTCGCCGCGTGTCGATACCGGTGCTCGGAGAGCTCGACGGAGACAATGAACCGCCATGGATGCTGAGCAGTGGATGATGCAGTTCAAGCAGGTGCACGAGCAGGCCCGGAAGAACGGCTCCAGTGAGCGCCATCGGGCGATGAAGGACGAGCTCGCGCGGTCGCTGGTGCAGGCCCAGGGCCTGACGGTGCCGGAAGGCCAGACGCACCGCCGGGCGTTCCGCATCGCCCAGGCGTGGCAGCTCGAGCTCAACAACGCCTACAAGTGCCTCACGCGAGACGTGTCCGGCGGCGGCTTCAGCGCGCTCGTGCCCACGCACTTCAACGCGGGCGAGAAGGTGACGTTCTCGCTGCGCATCGGCCCGGAGCCCGTCACCGGCAGCGCGACCGTCGTGGCGGCCATCAAACAGGCGGGTAATTCGCGCATCTCGTTCACGATCGCGTCCATGCCGACCGCCGATGCCGAGCGCTACGAGGACGCGCTGTTCGATTGCGTGCTGAGCCGGTACGTGAAGTGACCTGGCCGGGCGGTTTCTCCTCGGAAACCTCACCTCTAGAACTCGAATAATGAGCGTTATGTCAACTCACGACAGGCCGGTTTTGGGCGGTCATGGAGTCGGCCTCGCCTACGGTACGAGGCGCCTTGATGCGTCGGATCGTCACGCTCGTTCTTACCGCTGCCCTGCTCGTCGGCTGCCCGAAGCCGGCGGCTGGGCCTGCTCCTGAGTCGATGGATGCGGCGGTCGATGCCGGCCCGATCGACGCAGGCGTGGTGGCCGCGGCGCCGCTCACCTTCCGGCTCACGGCCACGCTGGTCGACGGAGGTCTCCAGACGTTCGACGACCTCGACGCGGGGCTGGTGCTCGATCCGTCACGGGCGTTGGAACTCAGCGCCTCCGTCGGGCTCGTCGGGGCGCGCGTTCGGCTGCTTGACTGGACCGACGCCGTGGTGGCCAGCGACGACAGCCTCGAGACGTCGGACGCGGGCTTCAGCTACCGCATCGACCTGCTCCAGCCCCTCAAATCGGGCCGGTCGTACTCCGTCCTGGTCGACGCGGAGTCCGCTGAGCGGGTCTCCGACGGCCTGGGGCGTGAGTTCGACGAGTGGCGGCTGGGCGTCCGCGTGACTGGCGAGGTTCAGCCCGAGCCCGGCCAGGGCTCCGAAAAGCCAAAGAAAACCCGGCGCTGACTCGTTCCGCGCCGTGCCTGCACCATTGCGCTCGGGGCATGGTCGCGGTGTTCTGCTGACGTGAGGCTTCGAAACACCGCCGCCGTCGTCGACTACTCGCAGCATCACGCCGCTGACGCGATCTCGCGCGGCCTCATGCAGGTGACGCTGCGCGGCCGCAATGGACGCAAGGTCGAGCTGACGAAGGACCAGTGGGTCACCGAGTTCGTCAACTGCAGCTACCTGGGCCTCGACACGGATCCCGCGGTCATCGCGCGCGCTCAGGCGATCCTCGAGGCCTGGGGCGTTCACCTCTGCTGCGCCCGGACGCGGTTCAGCATCGGGCCACTCCAGGAGCTCGAAGAGGGCCTCTCGGCGCTCTGGGGCGGCCGCGCGATCACCTTCCCGTCCGTCACCACCGCCCACATGTCGACGATGCCGCTCCTCGCACCGCCCGGGGGCAAGCGCGCGACGTTCCTGTACGACCGGCTCGCGCACACGTCGATGCAGTTCCTGCGGCCCATTCTGGCGGCCGAACACCGGGTCGAGACGATTCCCCACAACGATCTCTCGGCGCTCGAGGCTGGGGTTCGGGCGGCCCACGCGCGCGGAGACGAGGCCATCTACGTCGCCGACGGCGTCTATTCGATGGGCGGCGTCTGCCCCATCGACGACCTGCTGGCCCTCTCGAAGCGGCTCGGCTTCTCGCTCTACATCGACGATGCGCACGGCACCTCGATCTTCGGGGCGCGGGGCGAAGGCACCGTGCTCCACCGCCTCGGCGGCGCCCTGCCCGAGAACGTCACGCTCACCTTCAGCCTCAGCAAGGGCTACGGCTGCAACGGCGGCGGCGTGCTGCTGCCGAACCGTGAGGCCGAGGCCCGGGTGCGCACCTTCGGCACCACCTACGCGTTCTCGGCGCCGCTCGACTTCTCGATGGTGGGGGCCGCGCTCGCCGCGCTCGAGGTGCACCGCGACGGGCGCCTGACGAAGCTCCAGGAGACCCTGCGGTCGCGGGTGGCGCTGTTCGATCGGCTGGTGGGCAAGGAGCTGCCCTTCTCTCCGATTCGAATGGTCGAGGTGGGCGACGAGGCGCGCGCGATCGAGCTGGGCGATGCGCTCAAAGCGCGGGGCTTCTTCGTGTCGACGACGTTCTTTCCGGTGGTGGCGCGGGGCAACGCGATGCTGCGGGTGTGCCTCGGGGTCGGCCACGAAGAGTCCGACCTGCGCGCGCTGGTCTCGGCGTTGCGTGCGCTGGGTGCCGTGGCGTGAACGACGCGCTGGTCGAGCTCGTCGCCAGAGGCCGCGTTCGTCCCATGCGGCCGATCGCGAGCGTCGAGTGGCTCACCCAGCACGCGGCCCTCGAGACGGCAGGACAGCGGGTTCTGTCGAGCCTGGTGACGCAGCACGGAGTCCCCCTGGGCTTCACCCGCCTCGACGTCGCCTTTCCATCGGCGGATCCAACGACGTTCCAGCTCCTCGAGGTGCAGGCGGGAGATCCCTCGGCGATGGGCTGGGCCGACGCCCTGGCCGACGCGCTGGGAGGCCATGCCACCCTGATGCCGTCACACCGCGCCGTATTCGAGGCGCTGACGCCCGGCCGGCGCATCGCCTTCTGCGTGCTCGACGGCAGCATCGTCGAGAGCGATCACGAGCTGTTGCGCGAGCACTACGCCAGCAACGGCTGGGAGGCGCTGCGCGTCGACCCCCGCGAGCTCTCGTGGAACGGCACGCACCTGCTCGCGCGGGGCCGGCCCGTCGACGCCCTCTTCCGTGATGCGCTCGACGAGCTGTTCGAGCTGCCGTCGTCCCGCACCGGGGGCCAGGCGCTGCGCCACGCCCTCGCTGCGAACGCGGTGGTGCTGATGAACCCGCTCGCGGCCGCCGGAGGTGACGACAAGTCGTTGCTCGAGCCGCTGTCACACGAGCTGCCCGCGCTGGTGCCCTGGACGCGCGTCGTGCGCGAACGCGAGGTCGACTGGAACGGCCGCGAAGTGGCCCTGCGGGAGCTCTTGCGCGACGAGGCGCGTGAGCTCGTCCTCAAGCCCGTCGATGGCTACGGCGGCTTCGGCATCACCCTGGGCCGGTTCGTCGACGGCCCGACCTGGCAGAAGGCCGTCGACGAGGCGCTCACCCAGCCCGGGCGGTTCATCGTCCAGCGCTTCACCCCGCTCCCTCGCGCCCACGTCGAAATTCTCGACGGCCGAGAATTCCGCACGATGGAGGCGTGGGTCGTGCACAGCCTGTGGTTTCACCCCACGCCAGGGGCGCCGAGCTTCCAGCTCGTCGGTGGCTACCGGCGCGCCTCGGTGGCTCCGGTGGTGAACGTGCACCAGGGCGGAGGGCTGGGTGTCGTTTGCTGGAAGCGTTCGTTCTGATACGCAGTGCCAGACGTCATTTTCGAGGAGCGCCACATGCCACGGATCTCGAAGCCCCCCACGATGCCGAAGACGAACCCGACGAAGCCGGGCTCGAGGCCCAAGACGCCGGCGCCGAAGCCCGAGACGCCGAAGCCCGCGCCGGGTTGGACGCCGGGGAAGCGGAAGCCGGTCGAGTAAGGCGTGAAGCGCCCGTCGCGGCGCGTTCCCGTCGACGCGCACCTCACGCAGCTCGTCGATCGTGCGATTCGTCGTCACACGAGCGAGCTGCGTGACTTCACCCATCGCTTTCACGAACGCTGGAAGCGCTGGGGCATCACCACGATTCGCGGCTCGGGCTGGGCGTTGCGCCCGCTCTTCGTGCCTGCCGATCGCCTCGACTTCATCGCCTCGGCGCTCCATTCGCGGCTCGTCAACGTGCGGGCCGAGCTGCGCCGGCTGGCGGCGAAGCGTGGAGCTTTGTCGAAGGCGCTGCCGCTGCCGGAGGGCTTCGAGGCGGCGCTCGACGTGGGGGCTGGGCTCGCCTCGCACGACTGGTTCTCGCACCTGCGGCCCGACGGCTTCCTCTTCGAAGATCGGTTCGTGCTGTCCGAGATCAACTTCGGCAACGGCATCGCGGTGAGCTGTGGCTACACCGAGGTGGTCGCCGACTATTGGCGGGAACACCCGCTCCTGAAGCGTCTGGGCATCGACGCCGACCGATTCCATCGGCGGCCCCTGCCCCGCTACCTCTTCACCATGCTGCGGGCGATGCGCCCCTCGCCGAAGCCCTTCGTGGCGCTGCTCGCGCACCACCGCGAGTGGGCCGTCATTCAGGGGTACCCGAAGCGGGTCGAGGATCAGTTCGACTACGTGCAGCGCGAGCTCTACCGGCTGGGTGTCGACAGCCGCATCGTGACGGAAGCGCAGCTCGTCGTCGGTCGCGATGGAGATCCCCGCATCGTGGGTGACAAGCGCCGCCCCGACCTGGTGATGCTGGTGACGATCGGGTCGTCGTTCCTCGACGAGCCGCACCTGTTGAAGCCGAAGGGCCCGCTGGCCCACCTCCGCGGCGCGCGCATCGGGAGCGTCGCCATCGTCAAGCCGCTGGCGGCGACGTTGATGGACAAGGGCGTGCTGCCGCTGCTCCAACGGGTCGAGGGCGACGCGTCGTCACGCATGGCCGATGGCTACCGGTTCGAGGTGTCGCCGACCCACGTGCCGTCGCGCGCGCGGCGAGCGGCGTACCTCCGCGACCAGGCCGACTGGGTCTTCAAGCGGGCCTTCGACGGAAAAGACACGCACCTGGGCATCGCGCGCACGCCCGGGCTGTGGCGAAAGGTGGTCGACGTGGCGACGAGCGAGCCCGGCTACGTTGCCCAGCGGTACGTCTCGCTGCCGCGCGCGACGATTCCCGTGTTCGTCGACGAGAAGCACCTCGAGTTCATCGAGAGCCGGGTCGAGCTCTCGTCCTTCATCTTCGACGGCACCTTCGGTGGAGGCGCGGCCCGGCATGCGCCTGACGCCGAGGGGCTGGTGATGACCGACCCTCCCGAGGACTATGGCTTCTCGACGGTCTTCGCGGTCTGAGCGCGGCGCGTTTCGTTTCTGGCCGCAGGTCCTGGTTCGCGGCGCGGGCTTCCGCTTCTCGTGGCTCGATTCGGTGGTGACCGCCGCGGATCCCTCGGCGGCGTTGCGTGAGGTCGCGAGGGACGAGCGGTTCCGCGAAGCGGTGACGTGGCAGAACCGCGCCGCGGTCGTCGATGGGCTCGACTCGTTGCTGCGCAAGCCTGCGGGGGCGACCGACGCCAGGACACGGAAGAAGGAGCTGCTCGTCGCGCGCTACCTGCAGCGGTACTGCGCGAAGAACGACACCATCGGGTTCTTCGGGCCGGTCGGCTGGGGCCGGTTCGGCGACGGTGAGGGCCACGTACGACTCGGGCAGTCGCTCATCGACGCACGGAAGACCTTCGTCGAGCCATGGGCGGCGCGGGTGCTCGCTGACGCCCTCGCCCGCGATCCCCGGTGGCGCGAGGACGCCGAGCTGAGCCTGCCGGGCGACGTCCAGATCAGTCGGCGCACCGCGATCACCCCCTCGGGATCGTATCGACTCACGGCAGACGAAGCGCGGCTCCTGGAAAGGCTGCAGGTGCGCGGCCCGCTCGTCGCCCGGCGGCTGTCCCGGAAGGCGCGAGCGATCGCCGAGGCGCTGGCGGCGCAGAACCTCATCCGGTGGACCTTCCCCGTCTCGATCTCGGCTGATCCACTCGCGCGGCTCCCCGACGCACCGGTCGTGTCGGCTTTTCGGGCGCACGTCGACGGGCTCTCGGGCCTCGACGCTGCCACGCTGGGGAGCCGGCTCGACGCGCTGAGCACCGAGTTCGAGGCGGCCACGGCCCACGCCGCGAAGCGCCACGAAGGCCAGACCTACGGCGGCCGCGGGCTCGTCTACGAAGAGTGCCGGCGAGCCGTCGAGCTCGAGCTGTCTCGTTCGATGCGGGAGCGAATCGAGGCGCCCGTCTTCCTCGTCTGCCGGGTCGCGCGCTGGTACTCGTTCGAGATCGCCAGGCGCGTGATGCGCGCCGCCCGTCGGTTCTTCGGCCCGCGTCGCGCGGTGCCGCTCCACGTCTTCTGGGCCGAGACCGCGCCGCTGTTCGCTGGAGCGCACCCGCCCGCCATCACCCCCGTCGCGAGGCGGCTGGCGGCGAAGTGGTCGAAGCTCTGGGGTCCGGCGCCGCGGGTGCCGCTCGAGGTGGCCGAGCGCCTCGTCGAGAAGCACTTCGAGGCGCCCTGCCCCGGCTGGCCCGGAGCCCGTCACCATGCGCCCGACATCCTCTGGGCTGCGTCGTCGGCCGAGGCCCTGCTGCGCGGCGAAGGGCTCCCCATTCTGGGCGAGCTCCACCCGGGGGTGACGCCCTTCTCGACCTTGTCGGTGCTGGCCCACGCGCCCGACCGCCGGGCCCTCGAGCGCCAGTGGCAAGACGACTTCGGGCTCGACGGGATCACCCCGATCCCCTGGGAAGACTTCGCCCGCAGCTCGCACGACGCGCGCCTGTCGAGGCGGCACTGGCACCTCGATCTCGGGTACGAGTTCGACAGCGACCGGCCTCGAGGGCGGGTGCTGCGCGCGGCCGACTGCGAGGTGGTGCAGCGCAAAGGGCGGCTCGTTGTCGTGCACCGCGACAAGGGCCTCACCTTCGACCTGCTGCAGGTGTTCGAGCGCCGGATCAAGATGATCGCCGCCAGCCACTTCTCGCTGTCCGACGGGGCCGACTCGGGCCCGCGCCGCACCCTGGGAGATCTCGTGGTGCAGCGCGCGCGCTGGCGCTTTGGCCGGGAACAGCTCGCCGAGCTCGACGTGGACCCCGGGCGGAGCGAGGCGGTTCGGCGCTTCGTGGCGACGCACCAGCTGCCGCGGCGGGTCTTCGTCCGCTCGCCCAACGAGGTGAAGCCCGTGTACCTCGACTGGGAAGCCCCCCTGCTGGTGGAGCAGCTCGTCCGGCTCGCGCGGCAGGCCGAGTGGCTCTCGCTCTCGGAGATGTTGCCCGGCCCCGACGGCCTCTGGCTCGACGGGCACGTGTGCGAGCTGCGCTGCATCGCCGTCGATCCGGTTCCCTTCTCCGCCGCGCTCGTCGACGAAGCGGCCCGAGTCAGCCCGCGACGGCGACGAGGTGCCTCAAGGTAGGCTGAGCACGAGCTTCGAGACGTCGTAGAGCACCTCGCCGCGCTCGAAGACCGGCCGCCGCTCGAGCTGCCACGCCGCCTGCTCCGCGAGCCGCCACATGCACCACTCGAGCACCGCGCGCAGGTTGACCGCGTCGTAGAGGTTGTATTCGACCAGCACGCGCAGGGCCTTCACGTCGCGGTGATCGTTCCACAGCCGCCAGAGGTGAATCGCGTCGAGGCCCTTCACGCCCTTGAGGTGCGCTGGCCGGTGGAGGCTGAGCGCCTCTTCGACGCCCTTGAGCCCGCCCTTGAGCCCGATGCGGCGCACGAGGAACCGCAGGTCCACGTGCGCGGCGGGCATCGGGAACGGCTGGCCCTCGAAGGCCTTCTGGAGCGCGGGCACGTCGAACACCGCTCCATTGAACGTCACCCAGATGGCGCTCTCGGCCAGCCGCGCCGGCAGCTGCGCCAACGAGTGCCCGCGCCGGAAGCTGGCGACCCCGTGGCGGTCCATGATCCCCACCACCGTGGGCACGTGCTCGCCGTCGGCCTCGATGTCGAAGAACGCCGCCTGATCGACGAAGTGCGGGTAGAGCCGCCAGTGCTCCTTCGGAGGGACGAGCGCCGCGAGCCGGGGCACGTCGCGCCGCTCGAGCGCGGCCTTCGCGTCGTCGATGCGCTCGCGGGTCTCGGCGTCGAGCCGCGTCGACATGACGATGCCCTTCTCGGCCGCCGCCTCGAACTGCGCCCACGTCTCGAGCCCGCGCGCCCACAGATCCCGCTCGCGGAACGGCCCGACGCCCTTCGAGAGCTGGAAGGTGCGCTCGAGGAACCCGCTCATCGCGTCGGCACGGAGCCATCGGCCAGCGCGTCGAGCAGCGGCAGATCGGCCTCGCAGAACGGCAGCCGCTTCATCTCTTCGGGCGTGGCGAAGCGCAGCGCCTGGGCGCCCAGGGCCTTCGGCTCACCGTCGGAGATCTCGGCGGCGAAGAGCTCGAGCTCGACCACGAGATCGGGGTACGCGTGCTCCGTGCGCCAGAGGCTGCGGCCCACCTTCAGCGAGACCGCCAGCTCTTCCTGACCTTCCCGGGCGAGCGCCTGCGCCTCGGTCTCTCCCGGCTCGATCTTCCCGCCGGGGAACTCCCACAGGTTCGCGCGGCTGGCGGTGGGCAGGCGCTGCTGCACGAGGAAGCGGGTCGGATCGACGGGGCTGGGAATGAGGCCCGCGACGACACGAACGCGTTTCATCCGCCGCTCCCGACGAGCTGCAGGGCGTAGAGGGTGCCGAGGTTGGTGAGCACGTAGAGCCGGTTGCCGCCCCGCGCCGACACGAACCGAGACGGGGTCGCCGTCACGCCCCGGCCCGGGTTCCACGCTGCGCGCACCTTGCCCACCGACGGGTCGACGAACGCGAGCGCGGTCGAGGTCGGCACGACGATGTAGCCGCGGGTCATGATGGGCGGGCGACCGGCGTTGTTCCCCTTCCCCTTCGGCGTGCGGTCGGACAGGTCGAGGCTCCACAGCGCGCGGCCGGTGCGGGTCTCGATGGCGGTGAGGGTGCCGTCGCCGGTGCAGAACAGCACCTCGCCACGCAGGAGCAGCGAGGTGATGCCGCCGCGGGTCGACGTCCAGAGGATGTCGCCGGTCTTCGCGTCGAGGGCGAAGACGCCGTCTTTGTAGCTGGCGGCGTAGAGGCGGCCGTTCTCGTCGAGCACCGGGCTCGAGTCGACGTCCTTGAACTGCTGGCCGCCCGAGATCGTCAGCTTGCGCTCCCAGCGCGCGACGCCGTCATCGAGGCCGACCGCGACGAGGAACCCGTCGGCGAACCCTGCGTAGACGAGCCCGTCTTCGGCCACGGGCGCCGAGGCGCCGCGCACCGTGAAGCCCTGGGGCAGATCGCGCTTGTACTGCCACGTCCACTTGCCCGTCTGCGCGTCGACGGCGAACAGCGTGTCTTGAGACGAGGTGACGAGCACCCGGCCCTCGGAGACGACGGGCGTGGTGATGAGCTCTTCGTTCGCCTTGAACTCCCAGACGAGCTAGCCCGAGAGCACCCGGAACGCGTACAGCACGCCGTCGCCGCCCGGCACGTAGGCGACGCCCTGCACGATCGCGGCGCCCGAGAAGAACTTCCCCAGCGTCTTCTTCTCCCACAGCACCGAGCCGTCGATGGGCGACAGGCACCGAATGCCCCCGTCACGCGTGGTGACGATGATGCGCTCGGTGTCGGGATCGATCGCCGGCCGGGCCGTCTCGCGCGGCTGGTACTCGAGCAGCTCGAGCTTCACCAGGGGCGCCGACCAGTCGACCTCCCACATCGCGGGCGGGCTGACCTGCGCCGGCCGCACCGGCATGGTGGGATCGTCGTTGAGCGGAATGGCGCGGCAGCCGACGACGCCCGCTGCGACCGCCAGGAGGACGCCGAGGCGCTGCGGCCTCATCACATGCCCGCGTCGGCCGCGGCCGCTTGCGGCATCGCCGGGAGCGCCACGCCCTTCGCGGCGAGCAGCCCCATGCGCTCCTTGGCCAGGCGCGCCGCCGACGAGTCCGACGCGCTCGACTGCACCTCGCCGTAGCGCTTCATGGCGCCGGTGAGATCGTTCTTCTTCTCGAGGATCCGCGCGTGGTGGTACAGCCCCATGCCCTTCATGAAGTCCGTCTTGTTCTCCTGGGCGAGCTTCTCGAAGGCGGCCGCGGCCTCGTCGAGCTTGCCGGTGCTCTCGAGCGCGTAGCCGCGGGTCTCCAGCGCCACCGGGCGGAGCGGATCGGCCGGGTCGGCGTCTTTCAGGAACTCCTCGGCGAGCTTGAGCGCCTCGTCGGGCTTGCCCTGGCGGAGCATGGCCTGCGCGAGCGGCAGCGCGGCGTTGACCGCCGACTTCTTGCCCTTGTTCTCGCCGCGGAAGGCCGACAGCTTCGCGATGATCGCCTCGTCCTTCTCCTTCTCGGACTTGAAGGGCGGGTCTTCGTCCTTCGGGGCGTCGGCGGGCGCGTTCACGTTCACCTCGCGATCGAGCACCTTGAGCGCCGCGCCGTACTCGTACATCGCGGCCTCGTTGCCGCGCTTCTGAATGTGGCTCACCAGCGCCACCCCGCCGCCCACACCGACGAAGGCGAGCACGCCGAGCACGATGTTCTTGCCGTGCTGCTCGAGGAACGGGACGGCCTGCTGGCCGATCTTCTGGAACTCGTCCGGAGACTTGAGCTCCTTGAGGTCTTTCTTGGTCGTCATGACGGGCGGGCTTCTGACGCTCCTCGGTGGGCCTGTCAACGCTGACAGCGGCTTCTCATTTCATGGGTGCAGATGGCCACCAGAGCCCTCGAGCCGGCTCAAGTCCCGGTGGAGCGTCACCAGCTCGAGCTCGTGGGCCTTCAGCAGCTCGAGCGCGCCGTCGCCATACCGCTCCGAGAACTCGCCGAAGGCCTCGAGGCGGTGCAGCTCGGTGCGGGCGCGATCGAGCAGCGCCGCCTCCTTCGTGGGCACCGGCTTGCCCTGGCTCTTCGCGAGGTGCAGGGCCGCCTCGGCGTCGGCGACGCGCTGCTTCACCGTCAGCCAGGCCGACCGTTTGCCCGCGTACTCGCTCACCGCCACCTTCAGGCGCTGCTGGGTGAGGGCGTCGAGCCCCGACTCCTGGAGCGCGCGGGCATGGGCGAAGGCGAACCGACCGGCCCACGAGGCGTGCGCTTCGTCACTCGAGCCGGCGAGGCCGGACAGCAGCGTGCGCTGGTACACGAGGAACGCCTCGACCGCCTGCTTCGAGAGCTGGGCCGAGGCGAGCCGCAGCGTTTTGACGTCGCTCATGGGTGGGGCACCCTACTCTCGCCGGGCATTCGTCAGGTGGTGAAACCACGCCATGGAGGCGCCCGATGGTTCATGCTTGAACCACTCACGGCCCGTGTCGGACTCGCACCCCAAAGATGACGTGCTGCTGGGCGACACGCTCCCGCCGCGGAGCACCGATCCCGAGCTGCCGCGCACCACCGACCCGGGCCTCGAGCGAACGCACCACTCGGGCGAGCACCCGCAGCCCGACGTCTCGGCGCCGGGCCGCTCGCTCACGAAGGGCGACACCGTCGATCGGTACGTCGTGCTCGAGCGGCTGGGCGCGGGCGGCATGGGCGAGGTGCTGGCCGCGTGGGATCCCGCGCTCGACCGCAAGGTGGCCCTCAAGCTGCTGAAGGCCGAGCACCAGCACTCGAGCATCGCCGACGAGCTTCGGTTGCGGCTCATGCGAGAGGCCCAGGCGCTGGCGCGGCTCACGCACCCGAACGTCGTCACCGTGCACGACGTGGGCATCGTCGACGGCCAGGTGTACCTCGCGATGGAGTTCGTCGAGGGCCAGACGCTGACGAAGTGGCTCGCCGAGAAGCCGCGCACGTGGCGCGAGATCCTCGAGATCTTCCTCGAGGCGGGCGACGGGCTGGCGGCCGCGCACGAGGCCGGCGTCACCCACCGCGACTTCAAGCCCGACAACGTGGTCGTCAGCAAACAGGGCCGCGCGCGGGTGATGGACTTCGGGCTCGCGCACGAGCACGCCCAGCAGAAGGACCCCACCCCGCTGCCGACCGCCGAGACACCGACCGGCTCGATCCGCCGGCGCATCACCCTGCCGGGCATCATGCTGGGCACGCCGGCCTACATGTCGCCCGAGGCGCTTTACGGGAAGCCGACCGACCCGCGCAGCGACGAGTTCAGCTTCGCGATCGCGCTCTACGAGGCCCTGTACGGGGCGCGCCCGTTCGAGGGAGAGACGGCTCCGGCGGTCGCCGCCGAGATGCAGCTCAACCGGGTGCGCCCGCCGCCTCGCAACACCCGGGTCCCCCGGCGCATTCGCGAGCTGTTGCTGAAGGCCCTGCGCGCGGACCCCGATGAGCGCTTCCAGTCGCTGCGGGCGCTGCTCGTCCAGCTGGGGCGGCGGAAGTCGTCACGCCAGCGGCAGCTCGTCACCATCGCCGTGGCGGTGCTGGCCACGGTGTCCCTCGGCATCGTGGTAGCGCTGGCCCGTCGGGAGTCCCAGCGCTGCGCCGGCTTTTCGTCACGGCTCGCCGGTGTGTGGGACGAGCCGGCCAGGGCCCAGGCGCGCGAAGCCTTTCGGGCCTCGGGCCGGCCGTGGGCCGCGACCGCCTGGAGCGAGACCGAGCGCCTCATGGACGGCTGGGGGCGCCGGTGGGTCGACCGCCGCCGGGAGGCCTGTGAGGCCGCGGACGGCCAGGCCGACGAACAGGTCGGCCAGCGCATCGTGTGCCTGAGCCGCCGGCTCGCCGACTTCGACGCGACCGCGAAGCTGCTGCGCACCGCCGACGCCGACGTGGTGGAGCGCGCGGTGAGCCTCGCGACGGGGCTGCCCGAGCTCCAGAGCTGCGAGCGCACCGCGGGACCGGCGGTGGCCTCGGCCGACCCGGCGTCGCGCCAAAGCGAGCTGGCCGGCGTGAAGGCCCTCCTCGAGGCGGGCAAGGTGAAGGAGGCGCGCGGGCTGGTGGACCTCGTGCTCTCGAGCACCCGCGCCGACGAGGCTGCCGGAACCCTGGCCGAAGCGACGTGGCTCTCGGCGCGGCTCTCGGCGGCCGAGCTCGACTTCGCGAAGGCCGATCAGCTCGCAGAAGACGCGATCCTCCTCGCGCAGCAGCAGGGCGATGACGAGCTGCTCGCGCGCGCCTGGGTCGACCGCGTGGGCTTCGCCGCCTTCGGGCCGGGCGCCCTCGACGACGCCGAGCGCTGGGCCCGCTACGCCCGGGTGGCGGTCACCCGCTTCGGCGCGCCGCGTGAGCTCGAGGCTTCG
This sequence comes from Myxococcaceae bacterium, assembly GCA_033763395.1. GTDB lineage: Bacteria > Myxococcota > Myxococcia > Myxococcales > Myxococcaceae > Xiheimicrobium. Next base: position 30,281 of record JANRKQ010000197.1, on the reverse strand, counting down.
CTCGCGAACAACGAGGCCGTGCTGCGCAACCGCCAGGGCCGCACCGCCGAGGCGCTGACGCTCCACCAGCGCGCGCTCGAGCTGCGTGAGGCCGTCTACGGCCCCCGCTCGCCGCTGGCGGCCCGGAGCCACAACAACGTCGGCATCGCGCTGCGTTCGCTCGGCCGGAGCCGCGACGCGCTGGCGGCCTTCCGCGCCGCGCTCGAGATCGAAGAGGCCGTGCTCGCGGCCGATCACCCCGCCGTGGCCGACACCCTCAACAACCTCGCCAACGCGCTCAACGACGACGGGCAGACCGACGAGGCCATCGCCGCGCTCGAGCGCTCGCTGCGCATCCGCGAAGCCGCCTTTGGTCCCGACAGCCCGAAGGTGGCGCAGTCGCTGTCGAACCTCGGCGCGGTGCAGCTCGACCAGAACCGGCCGTCCGAGGCCCTGCCGCTGCTGCGCCGGGCGCTCGAGCTCAAGGAGAAGACGGCGGGCGCCGACTCGCTCACGGTGGCGGTGACGCTCACCAACCTCGCCACGGCCCAGCGGCAGGCCGGCCGCTTCGACGAGGCCCTCGCTTCGGACTCGCGGGCGCTGGCCATTCGCAGGGACCGGCAAGGCGCGCGCAGCCCGGAGACCGCGAAGAACCTCGTCGGCCTCGCGTCGACGCACCTGGCGCGTGGTGCGGTGGGCGCGGCCCGGCCGCTCCTCGAGCAGGCGTATTCGCTCGCCGCCGCGTCGAGTCAGGAGCGTGGCGACGCGGCGTTCCGGCTCGCGCAGTTGCTCCAGAGATCAGATCGCGCCCGAGCGCGTGTGCTGGTCCGTGAGGCGCTCGCGGTCTGGCCGCCCGGGTACCCCAGCCGGGTCGAGGCAAACGCCCTGCTCGAGCCGCCGCCCACGCCGAGGGGCCGCTGAGCTGACACTGAGGGCTGCCCCGCCGCGCGCGCCGTTCGCGTCGACGAAAGCGCGTTGCTCGAGGAGCCGATTCGTGGGGCCTCACCGGCCGCGTCCGGTCGAGGGGCACTCGACCGTCGAGGGTGCCACGGGTGACTTCGACGGGTGGACCGCGAGCGCGCGCGAGACCATGGGGCTGCTGACGCCGGCGCGAGGCGCGGACATGCCTGCATGGATCTCCGAGCGCTGAGCGCTCAGCGCGACCCACCCACCCGCTTCGCCGCGGCCTTCGCGCTGTCGGGCACTCGCGTCGAGTAGTGCACGACCCCCTCCTCATCGACCCAGCGGTAGATGTCGTTTCCCGGCGTCGCTGGCTTCTCTTCTTCGCGGGAGGCCACCACCTGAGGGGCCTGCGCGGCCTTCTCGGCGTTCGCCTTCGCCACCGCCGCCGCGGCCGACGCGCGCTCGGCTTCGAGGCGCTGCATCGCGAGGAGCTCCTTCTCGGCGGTGAGGCGGCGCTCTTCTTCGAGCTGGCGCTGGAGCATCGCTTCGCGCTCCGCGGCCAACCTGCGCTCCGCGTCGAGCTGCGCTTGGCGGGCCTGCTCGAGCTGGTACGCGCGGGCCGCCTCGGCCTGCTGCGCCGCGATGGCCTGCTCCGAAGCGGTCCGACGCTGCAGCTCGGCCTGGAGCGCCCACTGGCTCTGAATGTTGGCCATCTGCCACCACTGCCACTGCGCGTTGCGGTCGGCCTGCGTGGTGCCGTTCGTCCACGAGGGCAGCACGACGCGCGAGGGGGTGGGCTGGTGGTTCGGCTTCCACCCGCCCACGTAGCCGGTCCAAACACCGCCATTCTCGTACTGGCCGAAGGCGAGGGAGCTGGCGAAGGTCACGGCGAAGCAGAGCGTGCGCATGGGATGGCCTCTCCTCGACACTCTGGCGACGAGGCTGGCGATGCGCAAGCGCGCTGCCCAACGAAACGGGCGACAAAGGCAGCCGGACGTCGAGCGATGCCGCTATGGTGCGGCGCTGTGGACGCGCTGATCGCCAAGCCCGAGGCCTTCGTGTCGCCGCAGCTCCATCACGAGTTCGGGCCGGCCGGCCGTTGGCTCGCCCGCCGGTACTTCGAGCCGGTCCGGTTTCCGCAGCCAGCCGTCGACGAGCTGAAGGCCCTGCACGACAAGGGCTTCGTCGTGCACGTCATGCGCACGACCGCGTGGGTGAACTTTCTGTACCTGCACTGGGCGATGGTGCGCCGGGGCCTGCCTCCCGTTCGAGCGGTGGTGAACCTGCGGCCCTGGTTCACCCGGCCCTTCACGCTCGCGGCCCAGCGGGGTGACTTCGAGGTGCGCTTCACCTACGCGCGGCGTCAGGGCGGCTCGGGCCTCATCTTCCTCAAAGAAGCCGCCTTCAACTCGGCCCGCGGCAAGTCGACCAACGAAGACCCGTTTCCGTCGCTGGTCGAGCTGGCGCGCAAGAGCGAGCAGCCCATCTTCCTCGTGCCCGAGCTCTTCGTCTGGGAGAAGTGGCTCCAGAAGATCACCCCGTCGGTGTTCGACCGCGTCTTCGGCAGCCCCGAGGCGCCCGGCTTCCTCCACTCCGTCGGCGCCTTCTTCCGCAACTACCACCGCGCGCAGTTCCGCATCGGCGAGCCGATCGACCTGCGGGCCTTCGTCGCCGATCACCACGCGCAGCCGACCGAGGTGATCGCCCGCAAGGTGCGCTCCACCCTGCACCACCACCTCGCCCGCGAGACGCGCGCGGTCTTCGGGCCACCCCGCAAGCCGACCGATCGGCTCATCGACGAGGCGATGCGCGACAAGGTGTTCCAGCAGACCGTCGACGCGATCTCGAAGGAGACCGGCAAGAGCATCGACGCGCTCAACCGCACCGCGAAGAAGAACTTCGGCCAGATCGCCGCGCGCTACAGCCCCAGCGTCGTCGGGATGACTGCGCCGATCCTCCACCAGGTGTTCAACCGCATCTACGACGGCGTCGAGGTCGACGAGGTGGGCCTCGAGCGCGCGATGAAGGCCGCCGCGCATGCGCCGGTGGTGCTGACGCCGAGCCACAAGAGCCACGTCGACTATCTGATCATGAGCTACGTGCTCTTCCAGCGGGGCTACACGGTGCCGCTGGTGGCCGCGGGCGCGAACCTGTCGTTCTTCCCGCTGGGGCCCTTCTTGAGGCGCGGCGGCGCGTTCTTCCTGCGGCGCAGCTTCAAGGGCGACAAGCTCTACACGGCCGTCTTCAAGGCGTACCTCAAGAAGCTGGTGCACGACGGCATTCACCACGAGTTCTTCCCCGAGGGCGGGCGCTCGCGCACGGGCAAGCTCCTCTCACCGAAGCTCGGGCTCTTCACCTGGCTCGTCGACGCGGTGCTCGAGGGCGCGCGCAACGATCTGCTCTTCGTGCCGGTGGCCATCGACTACGAGAAGGTCGTCGAGGGCGCCAGCTACCGGGCCGAGCTCGCGGGCGGTGAGAAGAAACCGGAGGATCTCAAGGCCCTGTTGTCGGCCCCGAGCGTGCTCGCCGAGAACTACGGGCGCATTCACCTCACTTTCGACGAGCCGGTCTCGCTCGCGAAGCTGATGAAGGAGCGGCAGGTCGACGCGAAGACGGCCACCGACGATCAGAAGAAGGCGCTCGTGCGCGCGCTGGGCAACCGGGTGATGTACGGCATCTCGCGGGTGTCGACGGTGACGCCGCACGCGCTGCTGGCCTCGGCGCTGCTCGCCCACCGACGCCGCGGCATCTCGGTGCGTGAGCTCACCGATCGCATCGGGCTGCTGCGCCGCATGGCGACGGACCTGAGCGCGCCGCTGTCGGTGCAGCTGAAAGACGCGCCCTCGTCGCCCACCGTGCTCGGCCCCGTGCAGGACGCGATGCGCATGTTCGCCTCGGAGGGCTTCGTGCGAATCGTCGAGGCGCGCGGCGAGCCGATCTACCAGGTCGAAGACGAGCGTCGCACCGAGCTGTCCTTCTACAAGAACACGCTGATGAACCTGGTGGCTGGGCGCACGATCGTCTGCGCCGCGCTGCTGTCGGTCGAGCCGGAGCGCTCCATCGCCGCCATCCGGGAGCGCGCGCTGGTGCTCTCGCGGCTGCTCAAGATGGAGTTCATCTACCCGGTCGGCCAGACGTTCGAGCATCTCTTCGACGCGACCGTGGAGCACCTGCTGGCCCTGGGGCTCATCGTCCGGGACGCCGACAGCCTGGCCGTCGCGCCCGAGGCCCACGGCCGCCCGTCGGTGCAGTTCCTCGCCGATCTGCTGCTCGATCTGCTCGAGTCGTACCTGATCGCCGCGCGCCAGGCCCACGAAGCCCCGAAAGATGGCCAGGACAAGAAGGACTTCCTCAAGAAGGCGCTCGAGAACGGCCGCGCCGACTTCCTCGCGGGCACGGTGCGCTCGGCCGAGGCCGTGTCGAAATCGAGCCTCGAGAATGGTCTGGGGTACCTGCTGGAACAGGGCTACCTCGTGGAGCAGAACAAGAAGCTGACGCCGGGGAAGCCCGTGGCCGAGCTGGTGTCACAGCTGCAGCTGTTCTTGACCGAGGCGAAGTGACGTGACGGCACTCCTGGTGATGGTGATGCTCGCGCAGGCCGATGGAGGCGCGCCGCCGGCCGCTGACGCTGGGCCCTTGAAGGCCCACCCGCTCGAGGGCGTGTGGCAGCTCGATCTCGAGAAGTCGACCGACACGGCGCCCATCCTCGAGAAGCTCGGCGTCAACTGGTTCGTCCGGCAGGTTGCGAAGTCGGCGCGTCCCGTGCACCGGATCCGCGTCAACGACAACACGCTCTTCCTGGAGATCGAAGCGTCCGTGGCGAAGAAGCGTTTTCAGCTCGTGCTCGACGGCAAGACCCCCACGAAGGACGACTTCTTCGGCGACGCGCTCGAGTACACGACGGTGCTCGAGAACGGCGCCTTCGTCTCGACCGGGAAGATGACGGATCCAGCGAAGAAGGCGGGCATCACGCTCAACCGCTCGCTGCGCGACGACGGCCTCATGCTGTACCGAATCACGCTGCTGCCTGACGGCAAGGAGCCCATCGTCATCGACCGCGTGTTCCGCCGGAAGACGTGAAGCGGGCGCCCGCTCCGGCCCTCAAGGCCGCGCGCGCCTCGTCGAACGACGCCGTCCAGTCGCGGCCCCGCACGATGAAGGGCCGGCCGTCGAAGCACCGCTGCACCCAGGCCTGCTCGACGAGCGTCGCCTGCTGCTCGCAGTTCAGCTCGTGCCACCGGCGGCCCTGGAGCAGCCCCTTCTCGAGCGCGTACCCGTCACCCACCGTCTGCGCGACGATCGAGTCGGCGATGTAGGCGTGGCCCCCGTGCTGGAACTGCCAGACGTGCGTCGCCTCGTGCACCAGCAGGTGCGGCGGCGCGGCGTGCGGCGGCATGGGGAGGTGAATCGTGTTCTCGATCACGAACGCGCGGCGGCTCACGTTGAGGAGGCCCGACAGGCTCTCGCGCACGACGATGGGCTCGAAGGCGAGCGCGCCCTGGAAGATGTGGTTCAGCAGGGCCCGCTCACCGGCCGTCAGCGCGCGGCTGGGCGCGTCACTGAAGGTGCCCACCTGTTTGACGACGGCCGCCAACGCCCGGCCGACGGGGCCCTTCCACCCGCTCATCGGCACGTCGACTGGAACAGCGGCGGATCTCCGCCCAGCGCCTCGCTCGCGGTGAAGAGCGAGCGCCCGTCAGCGCTGAAGGCCACGGCCTCGCCCTGGGGTTCCTGCGCGACGGGCACCTGGGTGAACGCCGCCGAGAACAGGGCCTCGAAGGCCGCGCCCTCTGGAACCGTGAAGAGGAGCAGCCGGTTGTAGAGCCGCACCAGCACCGCGTCTCCGCACGGGCTCACGTCGGCGCCGGTCAGCTGGGGATCGCTGCCGGTGGGGACCGCCAGGGCGGTGACGCGCTCGAGGGTGACGGGAGCGCCGGCCACGAGCGTCGCCGGGAAGCGGAAGACGAGGCTGGGCTGGCCGAGGTCTTCCTTGGTGATGACGTACAGACGCCCGCTCGCGGGATCGGCGATCAGCGCCTCGGCGTTGTGCTTCTCGCCGTTCGGGTACTCGTACGGAAGGCGCTCCGCGGGCACCGAGGCGACGCCCGCGCCGGCCTGCACCACGGGCTCGGGCACCCGGTAGACGGCGTAGTTCGTTCGCACCTTGCGGTTGTCGCCGATGTCTCCGAGGTACAGGCAGGTGCCGGTCGCGCAGGGCCCCAGGGCCATGTCTTCCCAGTCGACGTTGGTGGCGCCGGTGACCGCGAACTCCTGGAGCACCGCGCCGTCGTTCACCGAGAGCGCGAAGAAGCGCGCGGCGTCGCCCGAGTCGTTGTGCGCATAGAGCACCGGCTGCGAGCGGCTCGCGACGAGTCCGGACAGCTCGACGACGGGAGGCCGAATCGTCCCCACCGCGCGGGGCGTCGTCCACGACAGGCAGGTGGGCCGGCAGGTCAGCCCCCCATCGACGGGCGCGCCAGCATCGGTCTCACCGCCGGGCTCCGGAGTGAAGAGCTGCGCCGGCTTCGGCGCGCACGCGACGAGGAGCGCGAGGGCCAGGCGCCTCACGAGCCGCCCATTCGCAGCAGGCCCTCGAGCGAGTCGATGGTGACGTACACGAACGCCGCGTCGCCGAGCGACAGCACCTCGCCGTCCGACAGAATGGCGAACTGGTCGCTCACCTGCGCCCCGTTGATGAAGGTGCCGTTGGTGGAGCCCGCGTCTCGAATCGCGACGACCGAGAGCTCGGACTGCCAGGTGAGCTCGGCGTGCCGGGACGACACCGAGGGGTCCTCGATGACGAAGTCGTTCTCGGGGGCACGCCCCACCGTCTCGATGCGATCGGCGCCGGCGCCCACCGGGTACACGTGCATGTCCTGGAAGCCCAGCACCAGCGCGAGGGCGTGGCGGGCGAGCTGGGGCTTGCCGGGAATCACCATCGTCTTCGGCTGCTGCAGGGCGGCGCGGCGCCGCAGCTCATCAGGGGGCTGCTGCACGATGGCGGCGAAGGGAATCGTCTCGCGCAGCGTCCCGGCGGCCGAGAGGGCGCGCAGCTCCCGAATGGACAACTTCTGAACCATGCGGAGTCCCACCCTACCCCAGAGACACCCCCATCGCGCCGACTTCCGACGTGAGGCAGGCTCGGCCTTCATGCTCGCTCTGTCCCTGTCGCTCGTCCTCGCCGCACCGCCCCTGGAGCAGGTCGTTCAGAAGGTCGACGGCGCCGTCGTCACGGTGCGGGTCGCCGAGAAGCGCGCCACTGAACGGAGCGTCTCCATCACCACGGGAACCGGCTCGGGCGTGGTGCTGCACGCCGACGGCTGGGTCGTCACGGCGGCGCACGTCGTCGACGAGGCCGACCGCATCGAGATCGAGTTCGCCGACGGGGCCTCGTCGACGGCGCAGATCGTCACGCTCTCGCGCACCGAAGACCTCGCGCTGCTGAAGGTCGACAAGCCGCCGAAGGGCCTCGTGGTGGCGACGCTGGGTGACTCCGACGCGCTCAAGCCGGGCATGCGGCTGTTCGCCATCGGCGCGCCGCTGGGCCTCACCCACACCGTCACCTCGGGCGTGGTGAGCGCGCTGCGCACCGACACGCGCAAGGGCCTGCACCCCAGCCGCCTCTTGCAGACCGACGTGCCGATCAACCAGGGCAACTCGGGCGGCCCGCTCTTCAACGAGAACGGTGAGGTGGTGGGCATCGCCAGCTTCATCGCGTCGAAGTCGGGCGGCTCGGTGGGCCTCAACTTCGCCATTCCCGCGTCGACGGTGCGCTCTCGGCTGTTCGAGTCGCCGCTGCCGTGGATCGGCGTGTCGCTGCGCTTCGTCTCGAAGGAGCTCGCCGAGGTGATGAACTGGCCCCTGGGCGCCGGGCTGCTCGTCGAGAAGGTGAAGAAGGGCGGCGCCGCGGCCGAGGCGGGGCTTCACGGCGGCATGATCGAGGCCGAGATCGCCGGGGCCCCGCTCATCCTCGGGGGCGACCTCGTGCTGCGCGTCAACGGCCTGCCGACGACCGACTCGAAGGCCATCGGCGCGTCGCTGGCGGCCCTCGAGCCCGGAGACGCCATCACCTACGACGTGTTGTGCGCGGGCACGGCGAAGACCATCTCGGTGCCGCTGCCGAGCCTGCCGAAGGTGCCTTCGCTGACGCCCGCGAAGCCCGCAGCGAAGGGCGCCGCGAAGCCGAACTGAGTGACCCCCGCGCCCCGTGGCGCGTGGTATTCCCTGCGGCTGCCGTGTCGAGCGCCAAGCCGATCCACCTGTCGGTCCGCCTCCCGTTCGCGACGGCCGAGGAGTTCCTTCAGGGCTACGGCCTGATGATCAGCCGGGGTGGCATCTACCTGCGCGCGCGGCAGCTCCACGCGCCGGGCACGCCGGTGACGCTCGAGGTGAAGCTGGCCGACGGCAAGCGGCTGCTCTACGGCAACGCCACCGTCTCGTGGGTGACGGGGACGCGCGGCGAAGGTGTCGCCGGCATGGGCTTCAAGTTCATCACCCTCGACGCCGCCAGCCGCCGCTTCCTCGAGGCCGCCTCTGCTGCGATGCCCCACGCGCGCAGCCCGGAGCCGCCCGTTCCCCGAAACGTGGGGCCCATCGACACCAGCCCCGACGCGGTGGCCCCTCCCCCGCCGCCCGCGCCTCCGCCCTCGCAGGCCCAGGCCGAGCTGCCGTCCGAGGCGACCGGCCGGCTGCTGGTGCAGGGCGCGTCGAACGTCGAGGTGAAGGCGCCCGAGTTCGAGGAGCCCCCGACGCCGCCGCGCGACGGCCCCATCATCGGCATCGATCTCGGCACCACGAACTCGTGCGCCGCGGTGGTGAAGAACGGGCAGCCGGTCGTCCTGCGCAGCCGCGACGGGCAGGCGCTCATCCCCTCGGTGGTGGCGCTCACCTCGCGCGGCAAGCTCGTCGTCGGCGGCACCGCGAAGAGCCAGCTCGTCACCAACCCGAAGTGGACGGTGGCGGGCTTCAAGCGGCTGCTCGGCCGCGACTTCGAGTCGCCCGAGGTGAAGGAGCTGCTCTCACGCTTCACGTGGGACGTGGTGCCCACCGAGTCGGGGGACTGCGGCGTGAAGCTCGCCGACCGGCAGTACACGCTCGAGCAGATGTCGGCGCTGGTCTTGCGAGAGGTGAAGCAGCTGGCCGAGCAGGCCCTGCAGCAGCCCATCAACCGCGCCGTCATCACCGTGCCGGCCTGGTACACCGAGAAGCAGCGGCTCGCGGTGCGCGAGGCGGGGCGGCTGGCGGGGCTCCACGTCGAGCGCATCGTCAACGAGCCGACGGCCGCGGCGCTCGCCTGGGGGTATGGGCGCCGGAAGAGCCAGCGCGTGCTCGTGTACGATCTCGGCGGCGGCACCTTCGACGCCTCGGTGCTCGAGCTGTCCGACGCGGTGTACGAGGTGGTGTCGACCGGCGGAGACCCCTTCCTGGGTGGGCTCGACTTCGATCATGCGATCGTCGGCTGGTTGCTGGCCGAGTTCGAGGCGAAGCACGACACGCTCTTCAGCGACCGCGTGTCGATTCAGCGCGTCCAGGACGCCGCCGAGCGCGCGAAGATCGCCCTGTCGGACAAGACCGAGGCGCGCATTCACGTGCCCTTCGTGACGATGGTGAAGAACCAGCCCGTCGATCTCGACGTGACGATGACGCGCTCGCAGCTCGTCTCGCTCACCCGCCACCTCGTCGATCGCTCGATGGAGGTCTGCCAGGAGGTGCTCCAGGATCGGTTCCTGCGGGCCGATCAGATCGACGAGATCCTCCTGGTCGGTGGGCAGGCGCGCGCGCCGCTCGTGCAGGAGCGCATCACCCTGCTCTTCGGCCGCCGCCCGCTCTTCGGCGTGAACCCCGAGGAGGCCGTGGCGCAAGGCGCGGCGCTGCTGGCCCACTCGCTCGAGACGAAGGAAGGGGTGCTGCTCATCGACGTGCTGCCGCAGTCCATCGGCGTCGGCCTGCCGGGCGGGCGGTTCTACCCGGTGATTCAGCGCAACACGGCTCTGCCGGTGACGCGCACGTACCGCGTGCAGACGACGAAGGACGACCAGACCGAGCTCGAGCTGTCGATCTTCCAGGGCGAGTCGGCGCTCGTGCGCAACAACCACCTGCTGGGTGTCTTCAAGGTGACGGGGCTGCCCCCGGAGCCGCGCGGCGCCATCAGCGTCGAGCTCGCCTTCGAGCTGTCGAACGAGTGCCTGCTCACCATTCGCGCCACCGAGCAGTCGACCGGCCGCGTGGTGTCGGCGACGTACGCGACGAAGCAGACGCCCCAGGCCGCCCGCCAGAAGGTGGCGCAGCTCGAGTCTCAGGGCCCGGAGCTGACGGCCGAGGAGATCGCCGCCGCCCGCCCCACTGGCCTCTTCGCGTTCTTCAAGCGGCTCTTCGGCGGTTGATTCCGCGGCGTTATCGATTCGAACTCAACATGTGACGGCACGTTGTCGGCGCTGTGGTGTTGAATCAAGACACCTTCACGACGCACCCGGGAGAACACGATGAGCAAGGACGCTTCGGCAGACTCGGTGATCCGGCAGCACGTCTACTGGTCGGTCGGCGCGGGCCTGGTGCCGGTGCCCATCGCCGACTTCGTGGCGGTGACGGCCGTGCAGCTCGATCTCATTCGCCAGCTCTGCACGCTGTACGGGGTGTCGTACGAAGAAGGCACCGGCAAGGTGTGGGTGGGGGCGCTCACCGGGGGCGCGGTGGCCCGCATCGGAGCGTCGGCCATCAAGGCCATTCCCGGCATCGGGTCGATCCTCGGCGCGGTGTCGATGTCGATCGCCTCGGGCGCGTCGACCTACGCGGTGGGCCAGGTGGTGAAGAGCCACCTCATGACCGGCGGCACCATGTCGAACCTCGACGTCGAGCAGGCGCGCGCGAAGTACGACGCCGAGTACGAGAAGGGCAAGGCGGTGGCGAAGGAGGCCTCGAACGACAAGGAGGCCGGCGACGTGTTCCAGAAGCTCGAGAAGCTGGGAAAGCTCCGCGACTCGGGCGTCATCACCGCGGCCGAGTTCGAGGCGAAGAAGGCCGAGCTGCTCAAAGAGGTCTGAGGCGCCCTACTCCGCGACGGCGCGGGCGCGGGAGGCCTGCTTCTCGCGCTCGCCCAGCGCCGCCTGCAGGTACTTGCCCGACAGCTTGCGGCCGATGAGCTCCTGCGCCAGCTCGCCGGCCTCGACCAACTTCGCCAGATCGATGCCCGTCTCGACGCCCATGCCGTGGAGCATGAAGACGAGATCTTCTGTCGCCAGGTTGCCCGCCGCGCCCGGCGCGTAGGGACAGCCGCCCAGCCCGCCGATGCTCGAGTCGAACGTGGTGACGCCGAGCTGCAGCCCCACCAGCGCGTTCGCCAGCGCCGTGCCGCGCGTGTCGTGCAGGTGGAGCGCGAGCTGCTCGAGCGGCACCACCTTCGACACCTCACCGACGATCTCGGCCGTCTGGTTCGGCGTGCCGATGCCGATCGTGTCACCCAGCGACAGCTGGTACAGCCCGATGTCGGCGATGCGCTTGACCACCTCGACGACGCGGCCCACCGGCACGCGGCCCTCATAGGGGCAGCCCCAGACGGTCGAGAGGTAGCAGCGCACCCGCATGCCCGCCGCCTGCGCGCCCTTCGCCGTCTCGTGCGCCGCCGCCACCGCCTCGGCCACCGACTTGTTGATGTTCTTCTTCGAGTGCGCCTCGGTCACGGAGAGGAACACGGCCGCTTCGGGCAGCTTCGCGGCGATGGCGCGCTCGAGGCCCTTCGCGTTGGGCACCAGCGCCGTGAAGCGCACGCCCTCGCGCCGGGGCAACAGCGCCAGCAGCTTCTCGGCGTCGGCCAGCTGGGGAATCCACCGGGGCGAGACGAAGGACGAGACCTCGATTCGGGTCTCTCCGGCGGCGATGAGGGCCTCGATGAGGCGCGCCTTGTCGGGCGTCGCCAGCGTGCGGAGCTCGTTCTGCAGCCCGTCGCGCGGCCCCACCTCGTACACGTCGACCCGCTTCGGCAACGCGCCGAGGCCTGCCGCGGTGACCACCGGTGACGTCATGCGCGCGCCGGAATGTGCGCCTGGATCCACTTCACGATGTCCTGCGTGCTGGAGCCCGGCGTGAAGATCTCGGCGACGCCCTGATCCTTGAGCTTCGGAATGTCGTCGTCGGGAATGATGCCGCCGCCGAACACCTTGATGTCGTCGGCCTTCTGGCCGCGCAAGAGCTCGATCACCGCGGGGAAGAGCGTCATGTGCGCGCCCGACATGATCGACATGCCGATGGCGTCGACGTCTTCCTGCACCGCCGCGCTGACGATCATCTCGGGGGTCTGATGCAGGCCCGTGTAGATGACCTCCATGCCAGCGTCGCGGAGCGCCCGCGCGATGATCTTCGCGCCGCGGTCGTGCCCATCGAGGCCAGGCTTCGCCACCAGGATGCGGAGTTTCCGGTCAGCCACGTCGTGTGTGCTCCCATGCCACGCACCGTGCACCGACTGCACGGATCGCCACGCGGCTTAGTCACGATTCCATGCAGATGCAGCCACGAACCGCCCCGAAGAGGTGGCACCGGGCACCTGACGCAGCGCGCCAGCCACGCCGAGCCATCACCGGCGTGTCGTCACGACAGGCTCGCGCCGCGCCTCAGGTCCTCCGCGCGCCGATGATCTGATCGACCGACGACGCATCGGGTGCGCTGCCATCGACCGCGCCGTGCACCCACTCGATCTCGAAGCCGGCGGCGGCGAGGAGCGCCTCCCACTCGGCTGAGCTGAAGTACCGGATGAAGAACGACGCCGAGAGCAGCCGCCCATCGAGCGTGGTGAGCTCCCGGGTGAGCTGATCGCGCCGCCGATGCCGGTCGTACCGAACGCGCTCGATCAGCCGCGCCCCATCGGGGAGCAGGCCGTCGAAGCTCGCCTCGGGCTGCCGCTCGGCGCTCCCGGGCGACGAGCCATGCACGATCAGCCGTCCACCCCGCCGCACACAGCGGGCCACCTCGGCGAGCGCCAGCGGCACCGCCTCGTCCTCGAACGTGCCGAGCGTGTTGTACCAGCAGAACGCGCTGCCGAAGGCCCCAGCCCGGAAGGGCAGCTGGAAGAACGAGCCGCGGACCACCGGCGCCTGCGCGCTGGCTTCGCGGAGCGACAAGGCATCGAAGTCGACGCCCACCAACCGGCCCTTGAAGGCGCCGAGGCGTGCGAGGTGCCGGCCGTGGCCACACCCGAGATCGAGCACTGCGCCCATCGCGTCCCCGAGCTGACGCGTCAGGTACGCGGCCTCGGCGTCCGACACGGCCTCTGGCAGGAACGGCCGGGTCGACCGCAGGTACAGCTCGCCGAAGAAGCCGCGCGGACCGTCAGTCGAGGTCGTCATCCGTCTCGTCGTCGTCGAGCTCGGCGTGCGCCTTCGAGGTGTCGACGCTCAGGCGGCCTTCGGTGTCCCACACGAGGCGCACGCCAGGCGGCAGCGCGAGGAACCGGATCAGGTCGGGCACGCGGTGGCCGATGTCGCCGAGCGTCATCGTCCCCTCCTCCGGGCCGTCGTGGGTCGTGCGGCTGATGAACCGCCAGCCAGAGTCCTTCGAGGCGACGGGCTCTTCGCGGAAGGCCGTCAGGGCGCGCAGGCCATGAATGAAGCCACGCACGCGCGCGGTCGAGGTGTGAAACGGCGCGTCGCCCGTGAGATCGTGCTCCTCGAGCACCAGGCGCTGATCGAGCGCGCGCTGGAGCGGCACGGTGAGGGGCTCGCGGGGCACCCCTGGCGTGTCGGGAACACACTGCACCTCGAGCACGCCGACCCCCGGGAAGATCGTCGCCGACAGCAGCTTCTGGATCAGCGGCGGGTGCCAGCCCCGAAACGGGCCGCCGGCGTCACCCTCCGAGGCGAAGAACGTCAGCCGGTCGAACCCGTAGGCCATCGACTGGCCATGCGTGACGCGGTGGCCGTGCTCCATGGCCCAGTCGGCGAGGTGGCCGCACATGAGGGCCGCGTCTTCGAGCAGCTCCCGGCCCTTGAACTCGAAGGAGATCTCGCGCTGGTCGAGCTTCGCGAGGCCCACCGTCTCGGCCCGGAAGCCGTGCTCGCCCATCTCGGTGAAGCCGACCGAGAAGAGATCTTCGGCCAGCGGCTCCTCGGGGAGCGCCTCTCCTGCCTGGGCGAGCGGGAACGGCCACAGCCGCAGCACGTCGAGCGCGAAGCCCTTGAGCCCCGCGGTCGTCTCGAGCAGCACGCGCCGCGCCTCAGAGAAGAACGTGCCCGCGCCTCCACGCACCTCGCGCGTGAGGGACAAGAGGAACAGCCGCCGAGGCTTGAAGCGGGCGAAGGCCTGGGTGTGCGGCCCGAACAGCTCGTCGGCCTTCGAGGGCGCGACGAGATCGGGCAGCTCGGTGAGCAGCACCTGGGTGGCGAGGGCCGGAGGGGTGAACGCGTCGGTCGGCGCGCCCCCGTCGGTGTAGATCGCGAAACAGCAGCGGAGCGTTGGCACGGCGAGCCGAGACGTTACGGCCAAACGGCGACGGAGGCGAGAAGCCGTCGACGGCGGATCAGAAGATGCCGCCCTCGCGGTACTGGCCCCACACCGTGCGGAACACGTCGGACACCTCGCCCAGGGTGGCGTAGGCCTTCACGGCCTCGAGCACCGGCGGCATGAGGTTCAGCTTCTCGTCCCGGCAGGCGGCCTTGATTTTCGCGAGCGCGGCGGCCACCGCGGCCTGATCGCGCTGAGCCTTCACCGCCTGGAGCCGCTCGACCTGCTCGTGGGCCACCTTCTCGTCGATCTTCAGCAGCTCGATGTTCGAGCCCTCGGTGCCCGACTTGAACGCGTTGAGGCCGACGATCAGCCGGTCGCCCTGCTCCACCTCGCGCTGGAAGCGGTAGGCCGACTCGCCGATCTCCTTCTGGGGGAAGCCCTCTTCGACGGCGCGAATGATGCCGCCCATCTCGTCGATGCGGCGGATGTAGTCGAAGGCGCGCCGCTCCATCTCGTCGGTGAGGTGCTCGACGTAGTAGCTGCCGGCGAGGGGGTCGACCACGCGATCGGCGCCCGACTCGTGCGCGATGATCTGCTGGGTGCGCAGCGCGATCGTCACCGCCTCTTCGGTGGGCAGCGCGTAGGTCTCGTCGAGCGAGTTGGTGTGGAGCGACTGGGTGCCACCGAGCACCGCCGCGAAGGCCTGGAGCGCGACGCGGGCCACGTTGTTGTACGGCTGCTGGGCGGTGAGCGAGACGCCGGCCGTCTGGGCGTGCGTGCGCAGCATCATCGAGCGGGGATCTCGCGCGCCGAAGCGGTCGCGCATGATCTTCGCCCACATGCGCCGGGCCGCGCGGACCTTGGCGACCTCTTCGAAGAAGTCGTTGTGCACGTCCCAGAAGAACGAGAGCCGCGGCGCGAAGTCGTCGACGTTCATGCCGCGCTTCACGCCCTCTTCGACGTACCCGATGCCGTCGGCGATGGTGAAGGCGAGCTCCTGCACCGCCGTCGCTCCAGCCTCACGAATGTGGTACCCGCTGATCGACACCGGGTTCCACTTCGGCATGTGCTTCGAGCAGAACTCGATCATGTCGGTGACGATGCGCACCGCCGGGCGTGGACCGACGATCCACTCCTTCTGGGCGATGAACTCCTTGAGCATGTCGTTCTGAATCGTGCCGCCGAGCTGGCTCATCGGCACGCCCTGCTTCTCGGCGACGGCGATGTACATGCACAGCGCGATGATGGCCGACGCGTTGATCGTCATCGACGTCGTCACCTGATCGAGCTTGATGCCATCGAAGAGGATCTCGAAGTCCTTCAGCGTCGAGATGGCGACGCCCTCTTTGCCGACCTCGCCCCGCGACATCGGGTGATCGGCGTCGTAGCCCATGAGCGCGGGCATATCGAAGGCGGTCGACAGGCCCGTCATGCCCTGGCCGATGAGGTACTTGAAGCGCTGGTTGGTGTCGGCCGGGCCGCCGAAGCCGGCGAACTGACGCATCGTCCACAGGCGCGAGCGGTACATCGTCGGCTGGGGCCCGCGGGTGAACGGGAACTCGCCGGGCAGGCCGAGATCGTCGAAGCGCTCGCTCTTGCGATCGGCCGCGGTGAAGACATCGGGCAGCGGAATGCCGGAGTCGTTCAAGAACGTGGGCCGGCGCGTCGGCATCTTCTCGACGGACTTCGCCAGCGTCGTCTTGCGCCACCGGGCGACGTCGCCGCCGAGCTGTTTGAGCGAGCTCGCGTCGAAGGGGCTCGCCGCCTTCTTCGGGGCGGCCCGCTTCGCCTGGGGCTTCTTCCCTGACGACTTCTTCGGCGCGGTCTTCTTCGCCTTCGACTTCGTCAACGAGACCTTCTTCGCGCTCTTGGCCATGCGCGGCCCAATAGCATCGGCCTCCGCACGTGGCGAGGCGAGGCGTTGAGCGTGTGCGTCACGCAGGCGTTCGAGCCTTCCTGCGTCGGGTCGACACCGGGCTCACGACACCGTGAGCGAAGGCGCGCCTGTCGGGGTCTCTGACGGAGCAGGAACACCTCCCCGCGCCCGGGCCGCGAAGAACGCCTCGGTCTCGTCGAACACGCGTCGACCCAGTGAAGAATCGAGGGTGGGCGGCCACACCCGGCGGCTGGGCTGGCCGTCGAAGCTGATGATCGAGCCTGGCACCACGGCTGGCGCGGTGAGCAGCTGCACCGCGGCTGCCGCCGAACGCTCCGGGGTGCTCGTGTCGTCCATCAACGG
Source organism: Myxococcaceae bacterium (assembly GCA_033763395.1). Taxonomy (GTDB): domain Bacteria; phylum Myxococcota; class Myxococcia; order Myxococcales; family Myxococcaceae; genus Xiheimicrobium. The sequence goes on along the minus strand of JANRKQ010000197.1, from coordinate 13,729 downwards.
GGCGACCCACTTGAGCGCCGATCTCCAGACCAGCTGCAGCGGCGCTGGAGCCGTTCGCGCGAGCCCCGTACCGGCCATCAGCCCGGGGTCGAGACAGAGGAACGTCGTCACCGCGGGGTCGACGCGGCGGGTCCACTCGACGGTCGTCACCATGTTGCACCACTTGCCCGTCGCGTAGCGGTCCTGCCCGCGCTGCTTGTCATCGTGGCCGTCGGAGTCCCCCCGCGCGAGCGCCTCGATGCTGGTGAAGCGCGCGCCACGGAAGCCGAAGCGCGTCGCGGTGCGGTTCTCGGGGTTCGCCGTGCCGCTCCCGATGAAGACCACCCGCCCACCGCGCAACCACGGCAAGAGCCCCGAGGTCAGGCGGAACGCCGCGAGGTGGTTGACGGTGAAGGACTCCTCGAGGCCGTCTTCGGTCGTGTGCAGCCGATCGGTCTGCTGCAACCCGGCGTTGTTCACCAGGCCCGCGAGCGGCTCGCTCCACGACGCGATGAAGGCCTCGACGTCGGCCAGCCGCGACAGATCGACCCGCCTCACCTCGGCGCGCTCCCCCAGGGCCGCTGCGACCGCCCTCCCCCGCGCCTCATCCCGCACGGCCAACACCACGCGCTGGCCGGACTTCACCAGGGCGGTCGCGATGGCCAGCCCCAGCCCCTGCGTCGCGCCCGTCACCAGAAACGGCTTCATGTTCGAACTCCTCGGGTTGCGGCCGCGGGTCATCCGCGGCACGATGCAAAAATATGAAGGACTCTTCAGGTTCGGCATTCGTTTCCGGGAGCGCCGCCCTCACTCGCCGGATTCGCCAACGAAAACGGCCGGTTCAGGAGCGCGCGCAGGCCACCGTCGACGCCGTGCTCGAGGCCACGCTTCAGGTTCTGAAACGTGACGGGTACCTGGCGCTCACGACGACGCGCGTCGCGGAGCGGGCCGGGGTCTCGGTGGGCACGCTGTACCAGTACTTCCCCGACAAGGCGTCGCTCGTGATGGCGCTGAAGGTGCGGTACTTCGAGCGGCTCGTCACCTCGGTGCGCGACGCGGCCGGGGCGGTCGAGGGCGCGCCGCTCGAGATCGCAATTCCAGCCCTCATCGGCGGGCTGCTCGACTTCAAGCGCCGGCACGTCGACCTCGCCCTCGCGCTGCGCGAGCCGATGGTGGCGCTCGGCGGCGAGGGGCTCGTGCGCGAGGCGTCCCGGCAGCTCGTCGAGGCGACGGGCCGCATCCTCGCCGCCGCCCGTCCGGAGCTGAAGGACGTCGCCCTGCGCGCCCAGACGCTCAACGCGGCCATCGAAGGCGTCTTGAGCGCGGTGATGTTCCAGACGCCAAAGCTCCTCGCCTCACCGCAGCTCGACGCCGAGCTGAACCGGCTCGCGTTGGCCTACGCCTCAGCGCCCGACTGACGCCCAGCCGACCAGCCGCTCGACGCCCGCGCTGAGGACCGGGTCGGTCTTGCAGAAGGCGAAGCGCGCCAGCCCGTGCACCGACGCCGCGTGCTCGGGTGTGTAGAAGACCGAGGGCGGAATCGAGGCCACCTTCGCCTCGTGAACGAGCCGTCTGCAGAAGGCCACGTCGTCTTCGCCAGCGCGCCGGTGGCGGTCGGTGCGCGCCATCACGAAGTAGCTGCCGTGCGGCACGAGCGGCTCGAAGCCCGCGCGCGTCAGCCCGTCGACCAGGAGATCGCGCCGTCGCCGGTAGTCGGCCACGAAGCCCGAGAAGTACGTGTCAGGGAGTGACAGCGCAGCGGCGATGGCTAGCTGGAACGGGTGCGCCACGGCGAAGGTGACCCACTGGTGCGCCTTCTGGGTCGCGCGCACGAGCGCCGCAGGCCCCAGCGCCCAGCCGATCTTCCACCCGGTGAACGAGAAGCTCTTCCCGCCGCTCGAGATCGTGAGCGTCTGCTCGGGCGCCAGCGTCGCGGGCCGAACGTGCATGCCCGGGCCGAAGACGAGGTGCTCGTAGACCTCGTCGCTCAAGACCACCGCGCCATGCGTCGCCGCCAACGAGTGGATGCGCTGCAGCTCCTCGCGCGAGTACAGCTTACCGGTCGGGTTGTGGGGCGTGTTGACGATGACCAGCTTCGTCTTCGGGCCGAACGCCGCGCGCAGCTCGCCGTCGTCGAAGGTCCACTCGCCCTCGGCGCGCTCGGGAGGCCGGAGCGGCACGAAGCGCGGTACGCCGCCCGCCATCTGCACGCTCGCCAGGTACGAGTCGTAGAACGGCTCGAACAGCACCACCTCGTCGCCGGGGTCCACCAGGCCCATCACCGCGTCGAAGATCGCCTCGGTCGCGCCGCTGGTGATCGTCACCTCGGTGTCCGGGTCGATCGTCTGCCCGTAGAAGCGCCTGGCGTGCTCGGCGACCGCCCTGCGCAGCACCGGGTTGCCGGTGGTGACGCCGTACTGATTGACACCGGTGCGGATCGCCTCGATCGCCGCCTGCTTCACCTCGTCAGGCCCATCGAAATCCGGGAAGCCCTGGCCGAGGTTCACGGCCTGCAGCTGAACGGCCAGCCGGGACATCTCGGTGAAGATCGTCGTGCCGAACGGGGCGACGCGGGCGCTCTCGAGGCTCATGGCCCGGGTTCTGTCACGGGCTACAGCGAACGCCACAGCAGGAGCAGCCCCAGGAGCGTCACCAGCGCCCCGGCGACGAGCCCGAGGGTGCCGAGGCTCCTTCGACGGGCGGCCTCACGCAGCGCTTCTCGGCGACGGGCTTCGTCCAGGGTGCGCCGCTCGGGTCCGGGCTGCTTCGTCGGACGGACGGCAGCCGCCGGCGCAGCAGGGCCGTCGCTCACGCCCAGCACGTCACGCACGTGGCCGATGAGGCGGTCGCTGCCCCGGTACTTTCTCAGCGCCTGGGCGACGCGCTCGAGGCGCTCCTTCGCCGGAGCGGGATCCCAGCTCACGCCCTGCTCCGACGCCTTCTCGCCCGTGCCCGTGCGAAAGACGCCGGCGACCCACACCACCACCTCATCGTGGAGCCACAGCTCCTGCCGCGTCACGCGCCCCTCGGAGTCGAGATCCGACACCAGCTCCGCGCCTCGCCTCCCGCGGTGCCACACCGTGCGCACGCCAGAGTCCGCCGGCGGCGACTCGACCGCGCGCACCCGGTACAGGGCGTCGATGGCTGCCTGCCGGTCTTCGTTCGTCCGCTCGACCATCGAGGCATCACCTTAGCGGATGCCGTCGGCGCCTCGAAGACAACCGGGTACGCTGCCGGCCGTGAAACGACTGGCGCTCCTGTCTACCCTCCTCTGCCTCGCCTGCCCCCAACGGCGGCCCGTCGACGAGCCCATGCCGCCGACGCGCTGCGAGGTGAACCTCGACGAGACGATGCTGTTCTCGAAGCTGGGCACTGGCGCCAGGGCGAAGGTGCTCGAGGCGAACGACGAGCGCATCGGCGGCGGCTTCGCGCAGGGGCGCGTGGGCGACGTGCTGCTCGCGAACGACAAGGTGCGCGTGGTGATCCAGCAGGCGGGCCGCGTCTCGGGCCCGGTGCCGTACGGCGGCGCCATCATCGACGCCGATCTCACCCGCCCCGCTGGCCAGCCGGGGCGCGATCAGCTCGGGAAGATCTCGCCCTTCTATGCCTTCGGTCGCACCCCCGCCGTCGATCGGGTCGAGGTGCTCGAGGACGGCTCGAAGGGTGGCTACGCCGTCGTCGCGGCCACGGGTGATGACGCGCTCATCGACGGCATCAACCTGCCGGGGCTGCTGTCGGACACGCTCGGCGAGATCACCCTGCGCTCCGACCCCAACACCCCCGTGCCCCTCAAGGTGACGACCTACTATGTGCTGTCGCCGGGCGAGTCGCGCGTGCGCCTCTTGACGGCGTTCTGCAACTCGGGCCGCACCAACATCACCACCATGGTGGGCGACTTCGTCGAAGGTGGCGGCGCGGTCGAGCTCTTCAACCCGACGTCGTGCACCGGCACCCTGGGGACTCGCGACTGCACCGCCGACCCGATGGAGTGGTTCGGGCTGCAGGCCGAGGGCGTCGCCTATGGCTACCGCGCCATGTCGCTACGCGATCGCCGCACCCCCGGGAAGAACGTGCTCATCGCCGTCGGCGGCGCCGGGCTCGCGATGGTCGACGGGAAGGACCTCGACGGCCTGCTCTCGTGGACCTCGCCGAGCCGCGAGCCGGTCGGCGCCTTCGGCATCCTCCCGAACGAGCCGCGGTTGCTGCTGCGTGATTTTCTCGTCGACGTCGATCTCGCGCGCGTGCAGGCGCAGTGGCTCACGTTCGATGGGCTCCCGCGCTCACGGCTCGACGTCACCGCGCTCGACGGAGCGGGCCAGCCGGCTCCCGGTGCGCGCATCGCCGTGGTGTCCGCCGAGTCCGGCAAGCAGCTCACCCTCGCCGTCGCCGATGCCGCTGGCAAGGCGCGCTTCGACGTGCCGGTCGGCAACTACCGCGTCTCGACCGGGAGCCCCTTCGCTGCGCTCGAGAACCCCGTCGACGTCGCGGCCCCCTCGACGGGCGAGGCCATGGTGACGGTGCGACAGGGCGCCAGCCGCACGTTGCGGGTCTCGGTCGTCGACCCCTTCGCCCGTCCCCTGACCGCGAAGGTGGTGGTGCGCTGCGCCGGGGTGTGTCCGAACGAGCGGGAGCGCCTGCGCCCCTTCTTCGATCTCGAGCCGATGCCGTCGGACGTGCAGGCGGTGGAGTTCGTGCCGGCGTCAGGCCAGCTCGCGGTGAAGCTGCCTCCTGGAGTGTACGAGGTGTTCGTCTCGCGCGGCCCCACCTTCTCGGTCTTCCCCGACACGTTCCCGACGCGCGGCCAGACCGTCGACCTCAGCTCGGGCGACGCGATGGTCTCGGCCACGCTCGCGCAGGTCGTCGACACCACCGGGTGGCTGTCGGCCGATCTGCACGTACACGCCATCGGGAGCACCGACAGCAGCGTTCCCGATGGGGAGCGCGTCGCGTCCTTCGCGGCCGAGGGCGTCGACGTGCTCGTGTCGACCGATCACGACTTCCTCACCGACTATGCGCCGGTCGTGCGCGATCTCGGGCTGTCCGACCGGCTCGCCACGATGGTGGGCTGTGAGGTGTCGCCCTTCGACTTCGGCCACCAGAACGCGTTTCCCGCGGTCGTGCGTGACGCGTTCAACGGCGGGCCGGTCGACTGGGCGGGCGGCGAGGGGCCGACGCTGAGGCTCGATCAGCTCTACGGGGCGCTGCGCACGGCCTGGCCCGACACCGTGGTGCAGATGAACCACCCGCGCACCAGCCGCTCCGGCACCTTGCGGCAGCTCGAGGTCGACACCGCGCGCGGCACGTCCCAGGCGAGGCCGGAGCGCTTTCGCATGGAGCCCAACCCGCTGGCGACGGCGACCGACACGAAGCTCTTCTCGCTCGACTTCGACGCCCTCGAGCTCATGAACGAGCCGTCGATCAACCTCGGCGTCGCCAACGACTGGATGACGTTCTTGTCTCGCGGGTGGGTGAAGACGGCGACGGCCGTGTCCGACACGCACACCCGGCACTCGAACACAGGCGGCGCGGGCCGCACGTGGGTGTTCCTCGGGGCCGACGCCACCGTGCCCCGCTTCTCGGCGGCGGCGTTCACCGCGGCGCTCAAGCAGCAGCGGGCGACGGGCTCGTCGGGGCCGTTCGTGACGATGACCGCGCGGCGCGCCGATGGGCAGGGCCCGACCGTCGCGATCGGACAGACGTTGTCGGCGCCGGCCGGCACGCCGCTCGAGCTCACCGTCGAGGTGCAGGCCCCCGAGTGGATGCAGTTCGACGCGCTCGAGCTCTACACCCACGCGCCCGGTCGCGAAGCCGCCCCCGGTCAGGAGAACAAGGACTGGCCCGACTCGCGAATCCTGCAGCGGCGCACCTACCCCATCGGCACCCTGCCCCTCGAGGCGGTGCCGGGCCTCAACGGCTTTGCGGCGCGCCGGGTGAGGCTGCGCGAGACGTTCTCGGTGATGGCCAGCGCCGACACCTGGTTCGTCGCGATGATCCGCTCCAGCAGCGCCAACCGCAGCCTCGCGCCGGTGGTCTGGTCGGGCGTGCGCTGTCGCAACGGGGTGTGCACGGCGGGCGACGCGCGGGCCCAGGCCTTCACCAACCCCGTCTTCGTCGATGCCGATGGCAGTGGCAGGTACGACAACTTCCCGCTGCAGCCCGGCCAGCCCCTGGTTCGTTCGACGCCCCGCCCGGAGCGTTCGACGCCGGTGTCCCGCACGGAGCTGGAGACGGTCGTGCGTTCGTTGCTGCGTCATGCGCACGATGAGTGACGCTGACTGGCTCGACCGGCTCTCCACCGCGCTGCGCGAACCCCGGATGGACGAGGTCGAAGCCCTGCGCGCGGCGATGCCCGCCGTCGAGGCGCTCGTGGGCGACGTCAACCCCGTTGCCCTGCGCGTTGCGGTCCTCGCGGGACGGGACGTACCTCGAGGAGTGGTGAAGGCGGATCAGCTCGGGTGGTGGCTCGACGCGCTGCTCTTGCAGCGGGTCATCCACGTGCCGCAGAGCCGCAACCGGCAGCTGCTCCCGGTGTTCTTCGGTGTGCTCGCCATCTTGCTGGGGCTGCTCCTTGGCCGGCTGGCCGGTGCCGGCGTCGTGCTCGTCGGCGTGGTGGCCTGGGCGGTGCTGTTCGGCGGGGCCGTGCAGGAGCGACGTGGCGACTGGCTCCGGCTGGGTGATGAGATCTTCGATCTGCGGACCGTGCGGGTTGAGCGGCTGTCCGATGGCTGGACGCTGGTCGAAGGCCGCCGCGTGCCAACGGAGCTGTTCGACCGGTTCAGGCGCTCGTGACACCAGCAAGCGGCTTTCGGCAGAGCTCCGCGACGTCCAAAAGCTCGATGCCATTCGAGCGACCGGCAGTCGTGCCCCGCCGAGGAAACACTCGAACCGGGTCGCGGCTCAGTCGATCGGGGCGGGCGTGAAGATCCACGCGTCGGCGAGCACGTCACCGTTCGGGTTGGCCGCGGTCTCGTCGAGGCCGCCCGTCACCAGCACCGAGCCGTCCGACAGCAGCGTGCAGGTGTGGAGGTACCGGGCGCGCATGAGGCCCGGGCCCGCAAGCGCGTTGGTGCCTCCGCGCCCGTCCGGGCGGACGATCACCGTGCTCGCGTCGGATCGCACCATCATGCCGGCCATGTCGGCGGTGCGTCCGCCGATCGCCAGCACCGAGCCGTCGTTCAGCGTCACCGCGCACACGTCCCCGCGCGTTCCGATGTCTGCGCCGCGAGCCACCGTGGCCACGCCGGCCTGGACGATCTCGCTCGAGGCCACGGGGCGTACGCCGCTCGCGTCGCTGTAGCCGCCGAGCACCAGCATGTCGTTGCCTTCACGGAACGGCACGGCCGCCGCGGCCCGCCGTCCGGGGTCTCCCAGGCGTGGCGGGTTCGACTGCACCTGCTGCTCGAAGGCCCGGCCGTTCCACTTGAAGAACTGCACGTCGGCCCGGAGCATCGTCCCATCGGTGCCGCCTGCGACCGCGATGAACTCACCCTGCTTCACCGGCGCCACGGAGGCCTCGACCCGCTGCGCCGACAGGCCGGCGATCACCTGCGGCACCTGCGGTTGCACGTCGGGATCGAACCACTCGACCTCCGAGACCGGCACCAGCCGCGGGCCGCTCCCCGTGGTGTTGAAGCGGAGCCCGCCGATCACCAGGAGCTTGCCGTTCTGATCGACCACGGCTCTGTGCTGCGAGCGGGGAATCGGCGCCGGGGTCTGCCGCTGGGTGGCGCCGTAGGCGTCCTGGTCGGGGTCGTAGAAGATGATCTCACTGCGGGGCGACACCACGTTCACGCCCTGGAGCAGCTGGTAGTTCTCCCCGCCCCACACCACCACCTGGCCATTCTTGAGCAGGTTCGCGGTGTGGAAGGCCTTGGTCACCTTCACCACCTGCTGGCTCGTGCGAAACGACAGATCCTGCACCTTCGAGAACGTGCCGGTCGACGGGTCGAACACCTCGGCGTCCGAGAGCGCGACGCGGTTGGGGTTGCCGGGTGGGTAGTTGAAGCCTCCGGCGATGAAGACCTTCCCGTTCTTCAGCAGCGTCGCGGTGTGGCCTGCGCGGGCGACCCGCATGGGCTGGCAGCTCGTCGGGTCGGTCGCCGAGACCGCCGCGGCCCAGGTGTTCACCTGGCGCAGGAAGACGCGCTTGGTGAGCTCGGCCTCGCTCATCATGTCCGGCACGACGTCGGGCACGGTGAAGGGCAGCGTGCGCCCGATGGACACCACGCGGCCACCGGAGGCCGGATCGCCGTCGTAGGCACGCACCTCGATGACGCGGTTCGTGCCCGCCGGGATCTCAGGCAGCGTGGCGGCGCGTTCGCCAGCCGGGGCCACCGCGTCGATCGGCGCCATCAGCCCGTCGCCGGTGATGCGAATGCGCAGGAACTGAACCCCCTGAAACGGGTTGGCGCCGGCGCAGCCGCTCGTCACGACGGCCAGGGTGTAGTTCACCACCTTCGGCTGACACGCCAGCAGGGTCGCCAGCGCGACCAGCCCCACCGCCCGCGCACCCATCACCACGACGCGTTCACCGTCCCCGTCACGGGCCGGGTGGCCTCGCGAACGCCGAAGTACGTTCCAGCCGCGGCGCCGCCGACGGCGACCGCGCCCACCACGATCCACACCCACACCGGCGCGCCCGGCTTCGCTTCGGCCTTCACCGCCGGGCCCTGCGCAGGCTCCTCGGGGTCGACGAGGTTGGCGGGCTGCTCGAGCACACGCGGGCGGGGCTCGACGACCACCTTCGTCTTGCGGTCTGGCGCGACCACCGCGAGATCCTCGCCGTTCGCGTCGACGGGCCTGTCGCTGGGCCGCGTCACTGACGAGACCGCCTGGGCCTTCTTCGTCACGAGCGAGAACGGCGCTGGGCTCGGCGTGCCGAGGTTCGCGGTGCGCTTGAGCACCTCGTCGGCCAGCTTGAAGGCCTCGGTGTTGGCCGTGAGCACCTCGACGTCGAAGGTCGCAGGGGCGATGGCCGCGAAGGCCGAGCGGCGGGCGCTGAAGAGCGCGGTGCCAGCGGAGAGCTGCGTATCACTGACGCGGTACACGAGGCCGAGGAGCGCGAAGTCGGCGCCCGCGGCCTTGCAATAGGCCGTGAGCCGCTGCGCCATGCCCTCGTCGACGGTGGCGGTGACGTTCGGGTTCGGCACCATGTTGACGGGCGCCCGATCGGGGGCGGCGCCGAACGCCGCCTTCACCTTGACCTGCCCGCCCTTGATCTCGATCTGCTGACCGAACCGCTCGCCGCGGGTGCCTTCGACGCGCACGAAGTGGAGGCCTCCGGGCACGTTCTCTTCCGTCGCCGGCACCATGCCGAGATCGCGCCCGTCGAGGAACGCGGTGGCGCCCGAGGGCCCTTCAATCACCACCTGCCCACGCGGCAGCTTGTCGACGCGCTTCTGCGCCTTCTCGAACTCACGCTGAAACACCGGCGGGTACCCGGGCGGGAGCGCGAAGCCTGGCGCCAGCCGCGCAAGCTCGGTCAACGAGGCCTTCGCCTCCTTCTCTTCGCCGCTGCGGAAGTGCGCCGCGGCCACCTTCACCAGCGCGTCCTGCACCTGCTCGAAGTCGGCGGTCGCCGCGTCCTGGAGCATGAGCTCGACGCCCTTCTTCAGCGTCGGAATGGCCTCGTCGAAGCGCAGCTCGTCGAAGGCCTTGCGGCCGGTCTGCATCGCCTGCGTGGCCTCGGGGCTGGGGGCGCGCTTGCCGCCGGCCTTCTCGGGCGCCGGGCGGGTGACGGGCGGCGCGACCACCTCGACCGCGTCGGTGCGCGACTTGAGCTCGGTGGTGAGCAGCCCACCGAACTTGTTGGTCGCCGCGTCGGTGGCGCCCTCTCCGGTCGCGAACGGCACGACGACGAGGCGGGGCTTTTCGGCGCGGGCGGTCATCGCCACGGCGCACAGGACGAAGAGGACGGGACGGAGTCGAAGCATGCGGGGCATCGGCGCGGAACAAGACGCGCTCGCGCGCAGGAACCGTAGGCTTCTCCGACACGAGCGGTCAATGTAGTACTCACCCCCGGTGAACCTCTCGCTCGCGACCAGAATCTTCCTCGGCTACGCCGTGGTGCTGGTCACGTTCGGCGCGGTGAGCCTCTTTTCGGTGCGCGAGCTCCACCGCGGCCAGCTTGAGATTCGGCTGTTGTCCGAGGGCTACCTGGCCTTGAGCCAGAGCACCGCCACGCTGGAGTCGTTCCAGAAGAACCAGGCCAACGACACGGCGCGCCTGCGCGATCAGCAGGATCTGACGATGCGGCGCATGATGATCCAGCTCGCGCGCCGGTACTTCTTCGAGCAGATGGATCAGCAGCTCGAAGAGACGCTCGCCATCACGCGGCGCCTCGAGGAGTTCGCGCCCGACGACGAGGCCACCTTCATCGACGACGTGCAGCGCCGGCTGACGGAGCTCCAGACGAAGTACGGCGAGTACCGCGAGGTGGCGCAGGCCGCGTACCTGGTGCTCGAGCAGGTCGAGCCCGACCCGAAGGTGGCGAGCCTGCGCCTCGACCGGCTCCAGGACGCCGAGACCGCGCTGGGAGCCACCATCAAGCTCCTGCACAGCTCGCTCGAGGCCCACACCCGCCAGCGCGTGGCCGTCACCCAGGAGCGCGAGCGCCGCACGGGCATCGCCATCATCGTGCTGTCGGTGCTGGCCATCGCGGTCGGCCTGCTGGCGACGGGCTTCGCGGCGCGGTCGCTCAAGCCGGTGCGCACCCTCATCGACGGCGTCTCGCGCATCTCGCGCGGCGACTACTCGGCCAAGCTCGGCATCTCGGGCGCAGACGAGATCGCCGTGCTGGCGCGCGAGTTCGACGCCATGGCCGGTTCGCTCGCCGAGCGCGAGGCCCAGCTCGCCCAGAAGCAGGAGGCGCTGCTGCGGGCCGAGCGCCTCGCCGCCGCCGGCCGGGTCTCGGCCCAGGTGGCCCACGAGGTGCGCAACCCCCTGTCGAGCATCGGCCTCAACATCGAGCTGCTGGGCGATCAGCTGGCCGCCGCCACCTTCGCCGATCCCTCCGATGCGCCCGAGGCCCGACGGCTGATCGCGGCCGTGACGCGCGAGGTCGACCGCATCACCGAGATCACCGAGGAGTACCTGAAGCTCGCGCGGCTCCCGGCGCCGGCGCTGCGGCCCGAGGATCTCGTGGGCCTCGTTCAAGGCGTGGTGGGCTTCTCGCGAGAGGAGCTCGAGCGTGCGCGCGTCGACGTCACCACCCACCTGCCCGACGCGCCGGTGCCGGTGCAGGCCGACGAGGGCCAGCTGCGCCAGGTCTTCTTGAACCTGTTCCGCAACGCGCGCGAGGCGATGGTCGAGGGCGGCGCGCTGGCCGTGAGTGTCTCCCGCGAGGGTGCACACGCGGTGGTGAAGGTGGCCGACTCGGGGCCCGGGCTGCCGCCCGAGGTGCGCGCGCGGCTCTTCGAGCCCTTCTTCTCGACCAAGGCCCGCGGGACTGGCATCGGCCTGTCGCTGTCCCGGCAGATCGTCGAGGCGCACGGCGGCACCATCGGGCTGGACGAATCGGCGACGCACGGCACCACCTTCGTGATGAGGTTTCCCCTGTCTTGAGCTTCCGCGTCTTCCGTGACGTCCTCCCCTCGGGCCTCACCTGTGTCACCGTCGAGGCCCCGCACCTGCACAGCGTGATGTGCGCGGTCTACGTGCGCGTCGGCTCCCGCCACGAGACGGCGCGCACCAACGGCGTCAGCCACTTGCTCGAGCACCTCTTCTTCCGGGGCTCGAGGCGCTCCCCCGACTCGGTGCTGATGAACGCCGCCGTCGAGGCCGTGGGCGGCAACCTCAACGGCGTCACCATGCGTGACTCGAGCTACTTCTACACGCCCTGTCACCCCGACGGGCTCGACGTGGCGCTGCGGATCCTCGGCGACATGCTGACGCAGCCCCGGCTGGTGCACCTCGCCACAGAGAAGAAGATCATCCTCGAAGAGATGCTCGACGAGGTCGACGAGAAGGGCCGCGACATCGACGTCGACAACCTGTCGAAGATGAAGACGTGGGGCAGCCACCCGCTGTCCTTCAAGATCGCCGGCACGCCGAAGACGGTGAAGGGGCTCTCGCTGGCCGACGTGCGGCGCCACTTCGCGCGGCACTACGTGGGGGGCAACCTGGTGCTGGGCGTGGCGGGGCCGGTCTCCCACGCGAAGGTGCTGGCCCAGGCCCGGCGCGCGTTCGGGAAGCTGCGGCGTGGGCCGCGCGTGGAGGAGGCGCCACCACCGCCGCCCGCCCCGGCCACCTTCCACTTCACCCGGCTCGAGGAGTCGCAGGTCGAGTTCCGCTTCACCTTCCCCGCGGTGTCCGATCACCACGCCGATGCCATGCCGCTCGCGCTGCTGCGGCGCGTGCTGGACGACGGGCTCTCGTCGCGCCTGCCCCACAACATCGTCGAGAAGCGTGGGCTCGCGTACTCCATCGCCGCGAGCATCGAGACCTTCCACGACACCGGCGCCTTCGAGATCGACGGAGCCTGTGCGCCCGAGCACGCCGGGCCCGTCACCCGCGAGGTGCTGCGCACGCTGGCGACGCTGCGGCGCGGGAACATCACCGCCGAAGAGCTCCGCCGCGCCCAACGGCGCCTGCGCATCCAGCTCGACTTCACGCGCGACGCTCCGGGCGATCTCTGCGGGTGGTTCGCCGGGACCGAGCTGTTCCGCCGCGCCGAGACGTTCGAGGAGAAGATCGCCCAGGCCGAGGCCGTGACGGTGGACGAGCTGGTGCGCGTGGCGCGCCGGTACCTCGACGCCTCGAGCCTGATCACCGTGGCGGTGGGCCCCTACGCGGCGAAGGCGCCGATGGCCGAGGTCCTGAAGCAGGCGGCGCGGCTGCTCGGTCGCTAAAGGCCGGTCGAGCCCCCGGGGGCCCCCTCGCGACGCGGTCGAAGCGTGAAAGGCACCCATCGCTCCCGGTAGCGCCCTCACCGAGGCCATGCCCCCGAAAGGGACGACCGCCTCGAGACGTGACGCCTCCCGCAGGTGGACGCGCGCTCGGAAGAAACCTGCCGCACACGACGCGGTCCCATTCCCCCAGACGTCTCCCACCGGCGAAGGCCCGGTCAGACGCCGAAGAGCCCTGGCAGCACCGCCCCGCTGGGTCCCCGCACCACGTGGTCGAACCGGGCCGCGTAGCCCTCGGAGGGATCGACGTCGACGAGCCAGCACTGGCCTCCGACCACGCGGGCCGCGTCGACGAAGCCGGCGGCCGGGTACACCTGCCCCGAGGTGCCGATGGCGAAGAACACCAGGTCTTTGCCAGCGGCCTCGATGAAGCGGTCCACGCGCGACAGATGGGCGGGATCGAGCATCTCGCCGAACCACACGATGTTCGGGCGCAGACGCGCGGAGCAGGTCGGGCACCGTGGCACCGCGTCGAAGTACGTCTGCTCGTCGTGGAAGGGCTTGGCGCACGCCTCACAGCGGGTCTCGAACAGCTCGCCGTGAATCGCGATCAGGCGCCGGGAGCCCGCGCGCGCGTGGAGGCCGTCGACATTCTGGGTGGCCAGCAGGAAGCGGTCCCCCAGCCGCTCCTCGAGCTTCGCCAGGGCGTGGTGACCCGGGTTGGGCACCACCTTCGCAGCGCCCTCACGCCGCAGGCTGTAGAAGCGCCACACGAGCTTCGGATCGGCGTCGAACCCCTCGGGGCTGGCCACCTCTTCGACACGACGCCCTTCCCACAGCCCACCGATGCCACGGAACGTCGGCACGCCGCTCTCGGCAGACACCCCCGCGCCGGTGAGCACGAG
>JANRKQ010000196.1:0-10160 GCA_033763395.1 Myxococcaceae bacterium | reverse complement strand
GAACATGGACACCCAGGAGAAGGGCAAGGCGTACCGCAAGGACACGACCGGGCTCTTCGAAGATGGCCGCCTGATGCGGCCGCCCGTCGAGGGCACCGTGGCCATCGGGCAGCTCAACGAGGACGACACCTGGCACAAGGGCGTCGACGAGAAGGGCGAGGCGACCCAGAAGTGGCCCGCGAACATCCGCAACGATGACGGGTCGCCGAAGGCGGGCCTGGTCGAGCGGGGTGGGCAGCGGTTTCGCATCTATTGCACGCCCTGCCACGGGCCGAACGGCGAAGGCGACGGCGTCGTGAACACCGAGAAGGGCCTGCTCGTGGCGCCGCCGTCGATGCACAGCGACCGCGTGAAGGTGCTGACCAACGGGAAGATCTACTCCGCCATCGCGAACGGCGCGAACAGCATGCCGTCGTACGCGGCGCAGATTCCGGTCGACGACCGCTGGGCCATCGTGGCCTGGGTGCGCGACGTGCAGCGCCAGAAGGACTCGAACATTCCGTGGGAGGTCGGCGAGGAGAAGGTCGCGGCCGTGACCGTGGCCTCGGCTGAAGCTGGCTCCAAGCTGTACAAGTCGAAGACCTGCTTCGGCTGCCACTCCATCGACGGCTCGAAGCTCGTCGGGCCGTCGTTCAAGGGCATCTACGGCCGCGCGGAGAAGGTGGCGGCTGGCGTGGGCGGCCCGGTGTCGGAGATCAAGGCCGACGACGGGTACCTCAAGGAGTCGATGCTCCAGCCGATGGCGAAGATCGTCGAGGGGTACCCGCCGGCGATGCCCGTGCTCCCGCTCAACGACCGCGAGGTCGAGAGCCTCATTCTCTACATGAAGACGCTGAACTGAGGGACCGACCGTGGCACACGCGATCGAAAAACCGACGGACATCACGATTCCCTCGACGAGCCTCTTCGCCAAGCTGCCGATGATTGGCGGCGTGATGGCGGTGGTGGGGCTGGGCGCGACGCTCGGCTCGGCCTTCGGCGAGAACAAGGCGCGGGCGATGTACGCCTACCTCTTTGGCTTCGAGGTGGCGCTCACGGTGGCGCTCGGCTCCCTGGCGTGGCTGCTCATCAACCACCTGGTGAAGGCGGGCTGGCACGTGGTGCTGCGCCGCATCGCCGAGGCGGTGGTGATGTCGCTGCCCGCGTTTGCGCTCCTCTTCATTCCCATCGCGGCCATCGGCTTCCACGACCTGTACCCGTGGAGCCACGAGATGGACGAGATTCTGGCGCGCAAGACGTGGTTCCTGACGCCGGGGTTCTTCTTTGTCCGCGCGGCGCTCTACTTCACCATCTGGAGCGCGCTGGCCTGGGTGCTCCACAGCAACTCGACGAAGATGGACGAGGAGAACGACCCGACGAAGCGCGCGTCGATGGTGGGCCGGCTCATCACGGTGAGCGCTCCTGGCCTCGCGCTGTTCGCGCTGTCGTCGTCGTTCGCGGCCATCGACTGGGTGATGGGGCTGCAGCCGCACTGGTACTCGACCATCTTCGGCGTCTACTTCTTCGCCGTCTCGATGCTGTCGTTCAACGCCTTCCTGGCGCTCATCTCGATGGGCCTCCAGAAGGCCGGTGTGCTGAAGACGGCCATCACCACCGAGCACTTCCACGACCTCGGCAAGTACGTCTACGGCTACGGCGTCTTCTGGGCGTACATCGCGTTCAGCCAGTTCATCCTCATCTGGTACGCGAACATTCCGGAAGAGACCGAGTTCTACATCATGCGCACGCACGGCGGCTGGCAGTACGTGTCGTACGCGCTGCCGGTGCTGCACTTCTTCGTGCCGTTCTTCTTCCTCCTGTCGCGGCACGTGAAGCGCAGCCGCCTCGGCCTCGCCATCGGCTGCACGTGGATGCTCGTCATGCACGTCGTCGACCTGTACTGGCTCATCATGCCGAACGCCGGTCTGCACGGCGGTGAGGGGCACCACGAGCCGCACCTCGCCATCTCGTATCTCGACGTCACCTCGCTCATCGGCTTCGTCGGCGTCTTCCTCGCGCTGTTCGGCTTCTGGCTCAACCGGCACAAGGTCGTCGCCATCAACGACCCGCGCCTCGGCGAGTCGCTCGCGCACGAGAACTACTGACGTTCGACGCGCCTGACAGGCCCTGCCGACGTGCTCTCGCAAGAGCCCGTCTGCGGGGCCGCGTCGCGTCTGGGGGCCGAGTGGGGAACGCGGGAGGCTTGGTGCGGGACCCCCTTCATGGCAGGTGGCGCTCATGACGCTGGTGATGGTGCTCGCCCTGACGCTGGGCCAGGACGGCGGAACGATGCGGCTGCGCGCCGTCGGCGACGTGATGCTGGGCACGTCGGTGCCCGAGGGGTTTCTGCCGCCGGACGACGGGGCCACGCTCCTTTCTGACGTGAGTGACTGGCTCTCCGACGCCGACCTCACCTTCGCCAACCTCGAGGGCCCGCTGTGTGACTCGGGCACGAGCGCCAAGTGCCGCAAGGGCGGGAACTGCTACGCGTTTCGGTCGCCCACCCGCTACGCGAAGCACCTCACCGCGGCCGGCGTCGACCTCGGCTCGACGGCGAACAACCACTCCGGCGACTTCGGCGAGGCCTGCCGACGCGAGACCGAGAAGGCCCTCGACGGCAGCGGTATCGTCTGGAGCGGTCCGCCGGGCTCCATCGGGACCGCCACCTCCAGGGGCCGACGGGTTGCGCTCGTCGCCTTTCACACCTCGGGCGCGACGAATGATGTGAACGACCTGCCCACGGCGAAGCGCCTCGTCGCCCAGGCGGCCGCGACGCACGACCTCGTCATCGTCAGCTTTCACGGTGGCGCCGAGGGCATCGACGCCAACCGCGTCAAGGACGGCCCCGAGCGCTACCTCGGCGAGAACCGTGGCGACCTCAAGGCCTTCGCGCGCGGCGTCATCGACGCTGGCGCTGACGTCGTCATCGGCCACGGGCCGCACGTGCTGCGCGGCATCGAGGTGTACCAGGGCCGCCTCATCGCCTACTCGCTCGGCAACTTCGCCACCTATGGGCGCTTCAGCCTCGGCGGAGCGCTGGGGGTCTCGGTGGTGCTGGAGGTCGAGCTCGCCGACGATGGCCGCTTCGTCACCGGCCGCCTGCTGTCGACGAAGCAGGAGGGCAAGGGCGTGCCCCGGAAGGACGAAACGAAGCGCGGGCAGAAGGCCATCGCCGAGTACTCCGCGCGCGACTTCCCGAAGACGGGCGTGCGCGTGTCGGAGGAGGGCGTGCTCTCGGCGCGGTGACGGTCACCAGCATCCCGTGAGCCGTCGAGGGCTGCCAGCAGCTCCTCCGTCCCTCACGACCTCGTCGGTCACGACGGTTGCCCATGTCACGGCGCCAGCCCAGCGGCCTGTGTCGAGTGAGAGCGTCGCGAGGCGCGGGACTCGTGGCGGGAGGTGGCGCGTACTCGCGCAGGCCGCTGCGCAGAACAGCCCACTCTGCAGCGGCGTCGGTCGGATGCGTCGAATGGACCACCGCGAAGGTGGTGAACTCAACACACCGAAGTTGCTGCTGCGCGACGGCTGAACCACCATCGTCACCGTGTCCGAGTCTGCGCTCAGGTTGGTGTTCGCGTTCGGCCCCCGCCGGGGCATCACCCTCGACGTGGCTCGGCCGCTCACCGTCGGCCGGGCGGCGAGCTGTGACGTGCACCTGCTCGACGACAAGGTGTCGCGCGAGCACTGTGTCTTCGAGCGCGTCGGCGGGGGCCTGCAGGTGCGCGACCTCGGCAGCCGCAACGGCACCTGGGTCAACGGGGCACGGCTCGACGGCCCGCGCGCGCTGAAGGCCGACGACTCCGTCGGCATCGGGGAGACGCTGGTGCTGGTCTCTGGTGACGGAGAGGCCTTGCGGACGCCCGACGGTGACGCGACGGTGGTGCTGGCCCGCGCTCCCCTGGGCCTGACGACGACGGCGAGCGCGCCCACCGACGACGTCTTGTCTCGCGCCGGCCGGCTGCTCCTCGAGGCGGCGCTCTCGAGCGACGCTCGGGACTCGGCGCGAAGGCTCGCCCGCGCGCTGGCCGAGGGCCTGGGGTGTGACGAGGTGGTGCTGTGCCGGCGAACGCCCGAGGGCGGGCTGCGACCGCTCGCCGCCAGTCCGGCGGGGGCCTCGGTGTCGCTCAACCGCGCGCTCACCGACGTGGCGCTGTCGCAGCAGCGCACGGTGTCGGTGGAAGAGCCGCAGCTCCGCGCGCGTCACGACGAGCAGACGACGACGGTGCTCCGTCAGCGGGCCTTCGTCTTCTGTGCGCCGCTCCCGGGACGCGACGGCCCGGTGGGCGTGGCGTGCGGCGTGCGCGCGACGGCGTTCGACTCCGAGGCGTTGGCGCTTGCGCAGGTCCTCGCTCGCGCGGGGACGCCGGCGCTCGGGCTCGAGCGTGAAGCCGGCGCGCCGCCCAGCGCTGACGTCGTGGCCGAGAGCGCGGCGATGCGGCTCGTCGTCGAGCAGGCACAGCGGGTGGCGCCGACGACCTCGACGGTGCTCCTCACCGGGCCGTCGGGCAGCGGGAAGGAGGCCATCGCGCGCCTCGTTCATCAGGCCAGCCGCCGCGCGAGGGGGCCCTTCGTCGCCGTCAACTGTGGCGCAATTCCGGGCGAGCTCGCCGAGTCCGAGCTGTTCGGCCACGAGAAGGGCGCGTTCACCGGAGCGCACACCGCGCACGCCGGCGTCTTCGAGCGCGCCGACGGCGGAACGCTCTTCCTCGACGAGGTGGGCGAGCTGCCGCTGGCCCTCCAGGTGAAACTGTTGCGTGTGCTCGAGGAGCGCCTCGTCACGCGGCTCGGCGGCGCCACTCCCGTCGCGGTGGACGTGCGGCTCCTCGCGGCGACGAACCGAGGCCTCGAGGGCGCGGTGCAGCAGGGCTCGTTCCGCGAAGACCTCTTCTATCGGCTCAACGTGGTGCGCCTCGCGCTCGCGCCGCTGCACGAGCGCCCCGACGACATTCTTCCGCTCGCGCGACGCTTTCTCGTCCGCCATGCCGCCGCGCTGGGCCGTGCGCCGCCGCCCCTGTCGCAAGCCGCCGAGCGCGCGCTCTGTGCGTACCCCTGGCCAGGCAATGCCCGCCAGCTGGGGAATGCGCTCGAGCGGGCGCTCGTGCTCAAGGTCGATGACGGGCCACTCGACGTCGGAGACCTGCCGCCCGAGGTCGTGGTGAGCCGGCAGGCGGCTCCACGCGCGAACGCCACGCTGGGCGAGCTCATCGCCGCGTTGGAGCGCGAGCACATCGTGCGGGCGATGAAGCGGTTTCGCGGCGTGAAGGCGCAGGCCGCCGAGGCGCTCGGCATCTCGCGGCCGACGCTCGATCGGAAGTTGACCGAGTTCGCCATCGATTGGGTCGCCGAGCCGGAGCCCCGGTGAGCGTCGAGTCGAACCGACCGCTCGCGTGCGCGTCGCGACGAGAATACGTCAGCTCAAGGAATGGGAGGCGCTCGCCGGGAGCGACGTGGTGCGCCCCTCCTGCTTCGAAACGCGCACACGGCGGAGCGCAGCCGAGACGCTCGGATGGACCTGGAGGCCGGACTGCCGCGGGGCGTGGTTCCGCTGGACTTACGCAGCCACCATGCACCGACGTGGCCTCGCGGCGCGCGGCGAGTCGGCGGGGGCGGGGTCGAGCGGATGCCGGTGGGCCCGTGTCGACGACGCACTGCTCCCATGGCTTCGCCGGGGATTTGGCGTGGCCTGAGGAAGGGGAGCAGAGTCTCAAGTCCGGTCGTCGATGAACTTCCTTTGCCCGTCCTGCCGCACGCCCCTGCCTCGCGAGGCCACCGTCGGCCTCGTCACCTGCACCCAGTGCGCGGTGCAGGTCGACCTCACCCGCGTCGACACCGCTCCCGGCCAGGCGCGGCTGTGGCCCGAGGTCGACCTCAAGGGCGAGACGTTGAGCGGGCACCTGCTCGTGCAGCGCCTCGGCTCGGGCGGCATGGGCACCGTGTACGAGGCCGAGTCACCGGTGGGCGCGCCGGTGGCGATGAAGGTGCTGTCGCCGATGCTGGCGGCCGAGCCGGCCTTGCGGGAGCGCTTTCGCCGCGAAGCCCGCGCGATGACGCAGGTGAAGCACCCCCGCGTGGTGCAGCTCTACGAAGAGGGTGAGGACCGCGGCTTCTGCTGGTACTCGATGGAGCTCGTCAAAGGGCTCGACCTGCGGCACCGGCTCGACAAGGGCGTGATGGCCGCCGACGAGGTCGAGGCGCTCGCCACCGCGCTGCTCGAAGCGCTCGGCGCGGTGCATGACGCCGGCATCGTGCATCGCGACCTCAAGCCCGCGAACGTGCTGCTCGGCCCCGAAGGCCCGCGGCTGTGCGACTTCGGCATCGCGCAGGTGTCGGGCGCCACGACGCTCACCGAGTCGGCCGCGCTGCTGGGGAGCCTCCGCTACATGGCGCCGGAGCAGCGCTGGGGCAAAGCCGACGACCGCAGCGATCTCTACGCGCTCGGCGTCATCCTCCACGAAGCGCTCGCTGGCGGTGTTCCCGGAGAAGCGCCGCTGCCGGCGAACGTGCCGGTGCACCTCGGCCGCTTCATCGAGCGCCTCACCCGCCAACGCCCGGTCGACCGGCCCTCCTCGGCGGCCGAGGCCACGACGCTCCTGGCCTCGCTCCGAACGGCCCGGCGCCGGCAGCGGCTCATTGGCGCGGGCCTTGGCGCGGCGCTGCTGCTGGTGGGTGGGTTGGTGGTGGGGCTGGGGGGGAGCTCGACGTCCACCGACGAGCCGCCTGCGCCGGCGACACCCACCCCCGCTGCCATCGCGCGGCCACCAGCGCTCGACGTGAGCGTTCAAGATGCCGGAGCGACCGACGCGGGCTCCCCCGACGCCGGCGCGGTCGACGCCGGGACGGACCTGCTCGTCGCCACGCTCGAGCCGAACCCCCTCGAGGCGCCACCGAAGAAGCTGACGACCAAATCGCTCGGAAAGATCATCGACGACGACACGGCGCCGGTGAAGCCAGCTCCGAAGCCCACCACCAAGAAGAAGACGGCCAAGCCGGTGTCGAAGGCCAAGGCTTTCGCCAAGCCGAAGGCCCCCAGCAAGAAGGAGCCGCCGTAGCCCGCTCGCCTGGAGGGGCCGTGTCGTGGCAAGGTGATCCACCTCCATGGGTTCGAAGATTCTGCGGCAGGGCGACCGCTACAAAGCGAAGCTCGAGAAGACGCTCGCCGACGGCCAGGTGACGAAGCAGGAAGCCGCGGCGATTCTGCGCGACGCGAAGGACGGCACCTTTCGGCAGGTCGAGGCGCACTACCTGTCGGGCTTCGTCGGGCTCGACGCGAAGAAGTTCGACCCCGAGGCCCACGCGCGGCTGCTGGCGTTCGTGAAGACCGAGATGGTGGCCTTCGCCGAGATCGCCGGCGACACGGGCCTCCCGATTCCGCGGGCCCAGCCGAAGCTCACCGACGACTCCGAGAAGAAGGGCGTCACCTTCAAGCCGAAGGAAGGTGCGCTCACCGTCGACGGCATCGGCGCCGACGACGCGCTCCAGGGGAACGTCGGCAACTGCTACCTCATCGCGGGCCTCGCCTCGGTGGCGAAGGTGAAGCCCGAGGTGCTCGCGAAGAACCTCGTGGCGAACCGCGACGGCTCGTACACGGTGACGTTCTACGAGCGCAAAGAGGGGCAGCCCCGCCCGACGCCGGTCAAGGTGACGGTCGATGGCTCGTTCGCGCACCGCGGCCCGATGCTCGAGTACGGCAGCGCGCGGTCGACGAAGGAGCTGTGGCCGCTCATCTACGAGAAGGCCTACGCCGCCTGGAAGGGGAGCTTCACCGCCATCGAGGGCGGCATGTCGGCGACCACGCTCGAGGCGCTCACCGGACGGAAGCCCGGGTTCTTCCCCGTCGACGACGCGCTGGGTGCCGATCATGTCTGGAAGCAGCTCGAGCGCGTGTCGAACGCGAACACCGCCGTGGTGGCGCTGAGCAAGCCGTGGAACCCGCGCCAGGGCATGGTGGAAGACCACGCCTACTCACTGCTCGGCATCTCGGAGAAGAACGGTGAGCGCTTCGTGACGCTCCGAAACCCCTGGGGTGAGACGGAGCCCGGTCGCGACGGGAAGAATGACGGCATCTTCACCATGAAGCTGTCGGAGTTCCTCGAGGCCTTCGCCACGGTCGAGTTCGCCCGGCTCTAGCGCTCGAGCGGCTCAGGTCGACCGGGGCCCGCTGGCGCCGGAGGCGAGGCCCGCGAGGACACGACCGATTCCGCTCGACACCGCCTCCCAGGTGACGAACGAGCGCCCATAGGGGAGCGCCGCCTCGGTCGGGCCCGGTGGCGCGACGACGTGAAACGGCCGCAGCGCATGGCCGCCGGTGCGGTCGCGCTCGGCCGACAGGTGCGCGACGTAGGCCTGCGGGTCGGTCGCGACGAAGCCGATGAGCGCGAAGAGCACGGCGTTGAGCCGGTCGGGCGTTCCGGCGAGGCGGGGCGTGTCGAGCACCGTCTCGATCCACTCACCGGTGAAGTGCTCACGGTCGGGCTCTCGCCGGAGCGCGGCCCAGACGCTCGCGTAGCCGAACGTCACCTGCTGTCGCGCCGTCTCGAGGTGTTCGGCCCACATGCGCGAGCGCATCACGGCGTGCTCGTCGGCGTCTCCGGCGAAGGGCCCGCCGTGGGAGACCCACAGGGCGTGGGTCTGCTCGAACGTCCACCCGGGGCTGCGTGCGGCGAGCAGCACGTGGGTGAAGTGCTCGGCGACGGCCTCGAGCTCTTCGGGGCTGCCCCACATGCGCAGGGCCTTTCGCACGTGCTCGAGGCGCGCGACGACATCGCGCTCGAAGCGCTCCCGGGCGGCGCGGCTGGAGTCGGGACTCGCGGCGCCGGCGTCGACGGAGACCACCCCGTGCACCGACGGCTGCGGCCCTGCTTCGACGAGCTGCGTGAAGAGGTCCACCAGCCCGATGGCGGCCGACTTCGTCACCAGCGCGGTCATGGTGTCGACGACGAGACAGGCGCGGCCGTCGGCGCGGACGACGGTGGGGTTGACGCCGCCGTCTTCCGACACGCTGTGCCACGTCCAGCCTCCGTGACGAACGAGCTGCTCCCCGAAAGCGAACGCGAGCGACGCGACGTGACGCGCCTGGGCCGAGGCGTCGCCGTTCTGCTTGAGGAACAACAGCACGCGCTCGAGCGCACGCACGACGTCGACCGGCGCTTCCGGGGCACCACCCGTCAGCCACTGCGCGAGGGCCCGGTCGACGGCCTGCTTCAGCTCGACGAGGTGCTTCTCACTCAGCGGGGCGACGCGCACGGGCCGTGACTGTACCCGAAGACAGCGCGCCTCAACCCGGTGAGGATGCGCGCCATGCCGACCGTCGTGCAGACCCGCGGAGCCATCATCGAAGCGACCCATGCCTTCGCGGTCGCGCGAGTCAGCGTCGATGGCGCCACCTCGGTGGAAGGCGCTGACGTGGCGACGGCGTTTCGCTCGGCGGCCAAGCCCTTTCAGCTCGCGGTCTCGCTCGAGGTGCTCGGCGACCCCGCGGTGAACGACGCGATGCTGGCGGTGGGCGCGGCGTCACACAGCGCCGAACCGATGCACCTCGACGTCGTCCGGAAGATTCTGGGCCAGTTCGGCGTGAGCGAAGGGGCCCTCAAGTGTGGTGCGCACGCGCCCGTGCACGAGCCGAGCGCGCACGCGGTGCTCCGGGCCGGCGGCGCCTTCACCGACCTGCACAACAACTGCTCGGGCAAGCACGCCTTCATGCTGGCGGCGGCGAAGCACGCGGGGTGGGACCTCGACTATCGGCCCGCGGGCCACCCGCTGCAGGCGAGGAACCGGGCGCTCCTGGAGCGCCTCTCGGGGTCGGTCTCGACGGTGGCTGTCGACGGGTGCGGCGTGCCGACGTTCAGCTTTCCGCTGAGCGGCATCGCCCGCGCGTGGAGCTACGTCGCGGCTGCCATGGCCGAGGTGGAGTCCACGCGGCTGGGTCGCATCGGCTGGGCGATGGCGAAGCACCCGGAGCTCACCTCGGGCACCGGCCGGCTCGACCTCGACGTCGTGCGCGCCTGCCCCGAGCCCATCGCCGTGAAGGTGGGTGCGATGGGCCTCTTCTGCATGGCCCTGCCCCGCAGGAAGGTGGCGCTCGCCGTGAAGGTGTTGTCTGGCGTCTCGGAGGCGCTCCCGCCGGCGGTGCGGTGGGCGCTGTCGACGGTGGGCGTCGAGCTGGCGCTGCCCTCGCCGTGGCC
>JANRKQ010000195.1:0-18016 GCA_033763395.1 Myxococcaceae bacterium | reverse complement strand
AGCACGCGCTGGCACGAGGTGCAGGTGGCGAACTCGGCGGGGGCGAGGCCGTGCGCGGGCAGCTCGACCCGGGCCCGGGGCAGCGGCGTGAGCGCGCCACAGGGACATCGCCGCCTCGTCACTTCAGCCACGCGAACCCTCCCGGAGACAGGGCAGTCCACGCGAGCGGGAGCCGTGCGGTCAATGACAATGCGGGCCCGTTGGCGTCGGCGGCGCTCGACGTGGGTGATGCGCAGCAACGTCACGCGGCGCGCGGCCCCGGAGTGCATGCGGCCCTCGAGACGTCAGCGCGCGTTCACCGGCCGAGCCGGTGTCGCGGTCCTTCGTCGAACGGCGGGGCGCTGAGAAGGGGCGATGAACAGGTCGGTCTCCGGCGGGTCAACACGCAGATGCACCCACGTGCCACAGCGTGCAGGCGGTCGGTTCCCTCGTCAGCGCGCCATCGTCGGCTCGGCGGCGGAAGGGCGAAGGCACTCGAACCGGTGGAAGTCTCGCAAGCGCCCGCCGCAGACGCGGAAGGCCGGGAGTCGCGCCGTGCGTCGAAACCCGGCGCCCTCGAGCAGGCGCTGCGAGGCGACGTTGTCTTCCATGACGACGGCGGAGACGCGTTCGAGCGACAGGGCCGCCCACCCGTGGCGGAGCACGACGCCAAAGACGGCGCGCATGAGCCCCTGCCGGCGCAGCCCAGCCGCCAGCTCGTAGGCCACCTCGGCCGTCCTCGCGGCCCGGTCCCAGTGCTTGAAGCCGCAGGTGCCGACGAACTGCCCGTCACGCTCGATGGCCCAGCGCCTCGTCGTCGCGGCCCGTGCGCCCTGGGTCAGGTCGACGATCAGCTCGCGCACCTCGTCGACGGAGCCGATGGACCAGCTCGTCAGCCGCCGCAGCACGGGGTCCTCGAGGAGCCTGAACCAGGCGTCGGCGTCTTCGACGCGGAGCGCCCTGAGGCGGCAGGACCCGGCGTCGAGCGAGGGAAGCGGCTCCATCGTGGGCTCAGTGTCTCATCGGCCCTAGGCTCGAGAAAGCAATGCGCCGACTTGACCGAGCGGCCGCGCGCTTCGATGGCATCACTCACGAGGGCATTCTCGAGCTCGGGCACCACTCGCGCTGAGTGAGAGCCCGCTTGCGGGCACCCACTCCGGTTCTTCTCAGGCGCGCGCGTTCCGCCCTGGGGTGTTGTCACGTCGTGGGTGGCCCGCTAGCCGGAGTGGTGCGCGTTCTGAAGTCCGAGGCGCCGACCGAGGTCAGACGTGAAGACGTTGGTCGGGTCCCAGGTGCGCTTCACCGCGAGCCACTCGTCGAGCCGCGCGTACATGCGCCTGAAGGTCGCGGCCTCGAGGTACGAGTCCTTGCCGAGGTAGGTGCGCCCGCCGACGTCAGCCACCATCGCGTCGAGGCGGTGCGTCAGCTCGACCAGCCCGTCACGCACTGGGAAGTCGATGGCGAAGGTGTAGCCCTTCATGGGGAACGACAGCGGCGCGGCGTTCGACGGGCCCATGCGCTTCAAGATGTTGAGGAAGGGCAGCTGCCCCGATGACACGATGGTCTCGAGCAGCGCGCGCAGGGTCGTGCGACCGCCCTCCATGGGAATCACGAACTGATACTGAATGAAGCCGCGTTTGCCGTACCCGCGGTTCCACTCGTTGATGGCGTCGAGCGGGTAGAAGAAAGACTCGGCGTGGCTGATGTCGCCAGCGTTGCGCAGCACCGCTTGAATGACCTGATTCACCACGCGAATGGTCAGTGAGTTGAGCGTGAACTCGGGCAGCTCGAACGGCACGATGAGTCGTGCGCTGGCGCCGACGTGCAGCGGCTCCCTGCCTTTCGGCAGCTCGGCACGCGTCGCGTGGTCCCCCACGGTGAGCACGCCGCGACCGAGTGAAGCGCCGGTCGCAAGTGGGTCGACGTATGCGACGGAGTACGGGAACGTGGCGTCAGCTTCTTCGAGCGCGTCGAGCATCGCCTCAAGGTGCTTCACCACCATGGCGCGCTGACGGAACCAGGTCGTCTCGACCCGCCTCAGCTTGAGTGTCACGTCCGTGATGACGCCGAGCAGGCCCATGCCGCCGAAGCTCGCGAAGAAGAGGTCGGCGTTCTCCCGGCGGCTCGCGGTGACGGTCGCGCCGGTCGCGGTGACCATGCGGAAGGAGTCCACGCTCTCGAGAAACGAGCCCTGTGCGTGGTGCGCCTTGCCGTGCACGTCGTTGGCGATGCAGCCGCCGAGGGTGACGAACTTTGTGCCGGGGGTGATGAACGGCAGGAACCCGCGCGGCCCGAAGTCGCGCACGATTTGAACGAAGCTCACGCCGGATTCTGCACACAGCACACCCGTCGCTTCGTCGAACGAGAGGTAGCGGTCGAGGCGCGTCATGGTGAGCACGCGGCGGTGTTCGTTCAGCGCAGCGTCTCCGTACGAGCGGCCGAGCCCGCGCGCGAGCGTGCCCTGGGGATCGAGCAACCCACGCACGTCGGCGGCGCTCTCGGGCGTGAAGACGTCGCACTCGACCCGTCGCTGAGCACCCCACCCCCAGAGCGTCGTCTTCATGGCGCCACCCCTAACGCAGGTCGAACCGGAGTTCGTGCTCAAGCACATTCGGCAGACCAGGGAGCCCCGGAGTCCTTCGGTGGCATGACCCGTTTCGTCGAAGGGCCGGCTTCGCCTCGAAGGAGGAATGAGATGCGAAGCCTCGCCCTGGCGGTGGCCGTGCTCTTCCCTGTGAGCGCCCTCGCGGTGTGTGTGTCTCCGTGTCAGTGCTCCGGGGGCAGTTGGGTCGCTGAAGGCACGTTTCAGCGGCCCGTCGACCAGCGCTTCGGGACGTTTCGGGTCGAGCGTGTGCTGGCGGGTGAGGCGCCCGCACTCACCGTCGGCCAGGTCATCGAGGTGGCGCTCGACCGCGAAGGCCGGTGGATCGTCGACTCTTCGTTCTCTGGCCTTCCAGTGTCGGAGGATGGAAGCGTGACGTGTGGCGGGGCCCGCGCGGGGCCCGAGGCCTACGCGGCGGCGCTCGTCCAGGGGTCCTGTGATGCGCTCTTCGGGACACCCACTGCGCCATGCCGCGACACCGACCGTGGGTGCTCGACGAGCGCGACGCTCGGCGGCTGCCTCGTTGGGCTTCTGGTGTGGTGGACGCGGCGAGCGGGTGCGCGCGCCAGGCGCATGGGGAAGGTACGGCAATGAGGCGCGCGCTCCTGGGCGTGACGCTGTCGTGCGTCGGGAGCGATGCTGGCCTCGACGGCGGAGGCGCGATGTCTGCCGCGGTGCCTGGGCCCGCAGCCGGCTCGGTGGGTGGCGCAGGGCCACGTTCGGCAGGCCACGACTGATGGATGCGCCGTCCGCCGGTTCGAGCTCGTCGTAACCGAGGTCACGAGCTTCGGAGCGGTGTCGGTTCCCCGGGTCGGAACGGTGTTGCCGCTGGTGCTGAACTCGGGGTCCTCGAGGAGCCCGAACCAGGCGTCGGCGTCTTCGACGCGGAGCGCCCTGAGGCGGCAGGATCCGGCGTCGAGCGAGGGAAGTGGCTCCATCGTGGGCTCAGTGTCTCACCGGCCCTCGGCTCGAGAAAGCAACGGTCCGGCTTGACCGAGCGGCCGTGCGCGATGGCGTCACTCACGAGGACACCCTCGAGCCCGAGCCCACTCGCGCTGAGAGCTGGCTGAGATCCCTCGCGTGCGGGCACCCCCTACGGTTCCTCTCATGCGCGCGCGTTCCGCCCTGGGGTGTTGTCTCGTCGTGGTGGTGGCCTGCGGTGGGCCCACGCCACCGGCTGATGCAGGCTCGACGGCCGGAGGGAGCGCCCTCGGTGGAGGGGCCGCTGGGGGAGCGGCTGGCGGAGCCGCGGGTGGCTCAGCCGGCGGCACGGGTGGAGGCCTCGCGATGGGGAATGACGGAGGCCTCGTCATCTGCGGCGGCATGGGGAGCTGCGGCGGCTTCAACGAGATGCAGTGCGCGGTCGGGCAGACGGCCGGGTGCGTCTTCACCCGGCGAACGACGTGCAACCTGCGCGGAGCCTGTACCGGAATGCCGGCCCAGCAGAGCGCGACGGCCTGCCAGAGCGCCGGCAAGTGCGTGTGGGACGGCGGGTGTCGCTTCGACACGGTGTGCGGGACGTTCGGCGCCAACGCGGGGCTCTGCCTCGACGCGGGGTGCTCGGCGGTGACCACCTTCGCGAGCTGCTCCGGGCAATACGAGTGCAGCCGCTTCACGCCAGACGGCGGAGCCCTGCCGGGGCAGTGTTCGCAGCTCCAGGCGCTCGGCTTGTCGGCGTGTTTCTGAACGGCACCTCCACCCGACGCGCTGTCGAACGTTCGAGGTGAAGACCTCCGGCGGAGCGATGCGTTCTCGTCGTGCGGAGCGTCACCGGGTCTCCTTCACCACCGACACCTCGACGCGCCGGTTCACCGAGCGGCCCTGCGCGGTGGCGTTGCTCGCGATGGGACGCTCGAGCCCGAACCCCTTCGCGCTCAAGCGGCTGGCCTCGATGCCCTGCTTGACGAGGTACGCCAGCACGGCCTTCGCGCGTCGCCCCGAGAGGTCGAGGTTGTAGGCGGGCGTGTTGGTCGAGTCCGTGTGGCCTTCGAGCAGCACCTTCATCGAGGCGTTCGACTTCAAGGTGGCCACCAGCTCGTTCATCGCCGGTGTCGACTCGGGCAGCGGCACGTCGCTGTTCGACGCGAAGCGGATGCCGAACAACACCACGCGGCCCGTCTTCACCAGCGCGCGCTCGACGTTGCCCGTCTTCCGTGGCTTGCAGGCGGGCGCCGTCGCCCCCTGCTTGCCTTCCCACAGACCGGCCACCTCACCGCTGCTCGAATAGAAATAGATGCCCCAGAACGAGCCGTCGTCCTTCACCGCGAAGGTGGCGCTGCCGCTGTTGCCCTGTGTGCCATCGCCGGGCTCCTCGACCCAGGTGAGGCGCGCGACCCGCCCGGTGATGGACCCGTACAGGTACGTGACGCCGCCGAAGTCGTAGCAGCCGAAGACGTTCGCGCCGTCCTGGACGAACTGCATCGGCCCATACGTGGTGTCGAAGAGGCCCGTCAGACTGCCGGCTGGAGACGGCGTCACGCGCGTTCCGAGCAGGTCGACTTCGGCGAGCTCCGTGAATTGCGCGTGGCCGTAGTTGCCCGTCACCACCAGCCGCGCTTCGGTCGCCAGCAGCCCCTTGAGCGGGAACGAGGCCTTCTTGCCCTGGAGCGCCGTCACCGTGGCGACGCGGACGAAGTCCTTCCCCGGGGCCTTGAGCCACAGCTCGACGCCCTTCGCCGAGATGCCGGGGTAGCCGTTCTCTTGCGAGCTGGTGTTGTCGAGCACCAGCGTGTCGAGCTTCCACGTGGCGTCGAACTGCCAGGTGAAGCGGCCGGTGAGCACCGAGTCGGGCGAGCACCAGCCCAGCTCCGGGTTCCCGTCAGCGAGCTGCCAGGCGCTCCAGCCCGAGACGCCGGAGCCGTAGCTGCCAGAGTCTTCGATGAGCAACGTGCCCTGGTCGAAGTCGAGCGCGTCGACTGGCTCGGCCTTCGGGGGCGCCGCGAGGAGGACGGTGAGCGCGAGCGTGAGCATGGCGGGCGTTGTGCCACCTCATCGAGCCGGTTGGGGAGTTCTGACACGCACCTGTGACGCGTTTCCCGAGCGACCCTCGTCACCGCACGCGATGCGCCTTGCACCCCTTCGGTACGACGCGCCACGCCCCAGCCCGCAGTCCGCGTGGTGCGGGCTCAAGCGAACGGCTCGACGTTCGGTGCGTCGCCGAGCCGCGAGGACCAACGAAGAGTCGACCCACCCGGAACGGCCCGCGCTGCGCCGCCCGGGTGGGTTCGCCCCCTTCTCTCTCACTGCATTCCGGGAATCGTGCCCGCGCGCGTCCACCCGCGGCCGTTCGCGTTGAAGATGCCGACGCCCGCGCGGCTGTTGCGGGCCTCGATGGTGCGGCCGTCGCCCAGGCTGATGGCGATGTGGCCCGGGCGGTAGAGCAGCGCGCCCGGCGTACGCAGCGCCTGCTCGACGGACATGGGGCGCGCCGCCGCAATCTGGTTCGCCGACCCATCGGGGAAGCGCACGCCCGCCCGCGCCGCCGCCCACTCGACGAGCTCCGAACAGTCGAGCGCGCGCGGGTTGGCGTTGTTGGGGCTGGCCTCGGCGCCGAACACGTAGCGGTTGCCGTTCTGCGAGAGCGCCTGGCGCAGGAACTCCTGCGTGCGGCCCGAGCCACGCGGCGCGGGCGCGTCGCCCGCGCCCTGGGCCCGTTGGGCACCGCCCGGCTGCGTCGCGCCCTGCGGCCCACCCGCGCCACGTGCGCGCCCGCCCGGGGCAGCCTGCTCGCCCGTCACCGGCTGCCGCGCCTGGCCGAGCGCCCCCTTGGTGATGGGGCCGGCGATGCCGTCGGTGTCGAGCCCGCGCGCCTGCTGGAACCGGCGCACCGCGGCCTCGGTGAGGGGGCCGAACTTGCCGTCGAGCGGGCCAGGGTCGAAGCCCGCGCGCTTGAGCTGCTCCTGCAGCTGGCGCACGTCGGTGCCGCGGGAGCCACGCGCCAGGTTCTCGCTCGCACCGCTGCCTGCACGCGCCGCCGGTGCTTCTGCGCCCGCCGCCTGCCGAGCCGCCGCGTCCGAGCTGCGCGCGGCCTGCGCCGGCCCCGCGTCGAAACCACTCTGCCCCGACAGGGCCGAGAGGGCCGACGACGCCTCGACTTCACCCGAGCGCTGCGCCCGGCTCATCGGCCCCTGCATCGCGAGCATCGACGCGGGGTCCACCTTGCCGCCGGCGTCGAAGCAGCTCTCCCCCGAGAAGCCGAGCCCGCTCGCCGGGTTCAGGTCATCTGCGCCGCCCACGTCCGGTGCGCCTGAAGGCGCCTCGACGCCGCCGATCCGTCCGACGTCCGGGAAGCTGGTTGATCTGATACTCGGGCCGATGCCATCAGTGAACATGGGTCTCTCCAGTGGTTGGGCGCTACGTGAAGGTTGTCGCCAACTCCGAGGTCCGGTGTCGGCTGGTTTCTGACAGAACAGACATCAAGTGCGGCGCGCCGGTCTTCAGTGGCGCTTCGTGTGTTGTCGTTTCACGCGCTCGACCCGGGTGTGGAGACCGGGTCTCCACAGTCGAGCGCGCCAGATGCAAGCGGCCGGTGGAAGAGTCCACCGGCCGCGGGAACGTCAGGGTGTGACGGTGGCTCAGCCCTTGATGGACCAGACGTCGCCGTAGGTGCGGGTCGCGCCGTTCACGTTGGCGGTCGCGCCGCGCCGGGTGACCAGGCGGTTGCCCTCGGCGTCGAGGCGCTGCTCTTCGCGCTTGGCGGTCGACAGGTCGATGGAGCGCACGCCCGCCGACGCCAGCGACTTCTTCTCGCCGCCGTAGCCTTCCTTGATGCCGAGGCCGTACTTGCGCTCGAGCACGCTCAGGTCGCGCGCGTCGAGCGTCGAGTCGCCGGTGCGCTCGTTGACGAGGCCTTCCTTCTTGGCGAGGTGCTCCAGCGCGTCGAAGCCATCGGCGAACCCGTCAGCCTTGCCGTCGCCGTCGAAGTCGGTGTGGTTGCCGATGAGGTCGCGCCCGTCCTTGCCGCCGCGGATGGCGAGCATTCCACCACGCACCTCGGCCAGGCTGTCCTGCTTGCCGTCGGCGTCGATGTCGAAGTTCACGCGGCGCTTCATGGTGCGAATGCCACGGCCCGAGGTGTCGATGGTGAGCGGGTCTTCGCCGCCGCCGTTGCCGCCGTTGCCGCCGTTGCCGCCGTTGCCGCCATCGCCGCCGCTCGACTCTCCACCGGCAGACTCGGTGCCGGTCGACGCCAGCGCCGTCGACGCTGCTGAGGCGCTCGCCGCGCCGCTCGCCGCGGCATCGGCCGTTGACGACGAGCCGGAGCCCAACGCGCTGGGGTCAGCGGAGTCCATCGAGGCCACTTCCTGTCCGTTGATCTCGAGGCTCGCCTTGAAGCGCACGTTCACCTGCCCGTTGGCCGCGGCGGCGTCAGCCCCCTGGGCCGCGCCCGCGTCCTGGCCGAGCCCGCCGGCCTGCGCGCCGTCAGCGCCCTCCTGCCCGGCCGCGTCACCGCCGCCGAAGAAGGCCGACACGACGCTCTTGATGAAGTCGGTGAAGACCTGCACGAACTTCATGATGGGGTTGTCGGCCATCGCGTCCTGGCCGGTGGCGAGCGCGTCGCCCGGCTGCTGGGCAGCGTTGGCGGCGTCAGCGCCTTGCGCGGCGGTGGTGTTGCCGACCGACGCGGCGCGCGCCACCTGCGGCTCGGCGTCGAAGCCATCGGCCACCTGCAGGCCCTGCTGCCGGCCGGCGCGGCCCGTCGCCGCGTCGTTCCCCGGCAGGGCGCCGCTCGACTGCGCGGCCTGGCTGACGAAGTTGAGAATCGGGCTTGCGATGCTGCGAAGCATTTCGAGCGACATGGGGGGCTCCGGTGGGGTTCCCGATTGAGTTCGGGGTCGCAGGGCAGCAGAGCAACTGTGATGCCGACGTTGGGCGGGTGACAAAACGCCGATCTCGCGCGGCGGGTGTGACGCGCCAGTCCTCAGTGGACGCGCGCGGCTCCAGTCCAAGGGGGGCGCGGCCGCCTGCGACCGAGCTCGCAGCCAGGGACGTTCGCATGGTTCGGACACTCGAAGCACGAGGGCGCGCAGTCGGCTCGGAGGTCGACGCGGGCTCTCCCGGCGAGGCGCTGCAGGGGTTCTCGGTGCCCGCCTTGAACGAGTCGAGCCGCCGCCTGACCCGCCCGGTGATTTCGTCGACGGGCGGGTCGCGCGACATGGTGACGCTGCCGGCCGGGTTCTCGATGGAGGGACGGAGGGGGGCGCGATCCGGCGACACCTCAGGGGGAAGGACAAAGGGCTCCCGTGGCGAGAGATCGCGTCGCCGTACGCAAGGATGCAGGGCGTGGCGTTACCGGGCCGGGCGCACACGTGTCCGTTCGGCTCGCCAAGGCCATGTCGTTCGCGTCAGCGGCGCAGATGCGTGTCCGCATCTCCCGGGCGCCCACCGGGCTTGGTCGGTGACGGTGGCCGCGCTCGACGGCTGGCCCTGCTCGTCGAGGACCAACAGCGTCGCGCGCGTCAGCGGTTGCGGCTTCGCGCGGGCCTTCTTCGGTGCCTCGACGCAGACGCGCTTCTTCCCCGTCACCAACACCCTGCCTCGCGGCGGGAGGCGCCCGTCCCCGTTGGCGTGACGTGTGGGGCCTCGTCGGCCGGCGTTCTCGGGGCGGCCACACCGTTCGATCGCGCCAGGCGCATCGCGCCGCCGCACGTGCTCCCGCCGGCCGGCAGCTTCATCGCAAGCGCCACGGGGCTCGGCTGCAGCAGAGCGCGGCTGGCCTGTGCGGTCCGGTCGATCGAGAAGCACAGCAGACCGAATCAGTCGGCTTCCTGTGCTTCTCGATGGCCCGGGTCCAGAACGCGACGCGGGAAGCCCCTCTTCGCGAGGAGCTTCCCGTTCGTCTTCGTGCATGTGGTGCCGCCCGTTCCCGTCAGCGGATGTTGCGGGCCGTGGCCGTCGCGGTGTCGGACTGCGACTTGAGGACGTTGGTGAGGGTCGTGAAGTACAGGTTGATGTTGTTCATCGCCTGCTGGTACGCGGCCATGTCCTTCTGGAAGGCCGCCGCGCCGTCCGGCGTGTCCATCTTGTAGTTCTGCGGATCCGGCGCGCCGCCCGTGAAGTTCGCGCCGCCGGGAGCGCCACCGGCCAGGTTCATCGGCGCCGCGCCGCCGTTCTGGAAGCCGTCACGCGCCGCCGTGCGGCCGGCGGTGGGGGTGCGGGCCGCGCCACCAGTGGGGCGGGCGTTGAGCACGTTCGACAGGGCGCTGGTCAGGTTGCGGAGGACGTTGATCGACATGGGGGCTGCTCCTTGGGGTGGCCCGAGTGAGTTCGGGGTTGCCACTGCCCAGAGCAACCGCGATGCCGAGCGCTGCCAGACCAGAAGTCGCGCGTCTGGCGGAGCGGGTGTGGGGTGGGAGTCTTCAGTGGCCGCGCGCCGCTCCAGTCCACTCGGCGCTCCACGGCACGCGCGACCGGTCGCTTCGGCCCGAGCCGCTTCGGCGTCGAGTCAGCGCTCCGGCCTCACCTCGACGGGTCACTTCGCGCTGGAGCGTTCATCACGGCGGCGCGAGCGTCACGTTCGGGAGCCGGTGCGCGCCATCGATGCCCGTTCGCACGGCGTCCATCCTTTGAAGGATCAGCTCGTACGGCGTCGCGGGCGTGGCGTGCAGAACGACCTGCCGGCCCCCCGGCTCCCGCTGTGCCATCGTGGCCCGCTGGAGCCCCTCGAAGTCCCAGCCCATGCCCGCGTGCGGAATGAAGGTGGCCCGCTCGCCGAGGAGCACAAGAGGCACACTGATTCGGTCGGCCGTGCTTCTCGATCGGCGCCCAGCGCGAGCGGCTGGCTCACCGCCTCGTGCCGGGGCCGCCACCGCCGACCGCGGTGGGACGCGGCCCAACGCAAAGCTGCTCGACGTCTCGAAGGTCGAGGCGGGCCACGTGCGTGCAAGCGGCCTGGTCGGGTGTGGACCCGGGGGCCACAGTGGAGCCGCGCGGCGCATCGCGCACGCCCCGAAACCCCACTCAACCACCTGACATCACGATGCTTTTAGCTGGCACCACTCATGAATTGAGCCACGCCAACGGAGCGGCTCATGACGCGCATGGCAGGCGACATTCTCGACTCGTTGCTCAGCCTCGACCCCCGGGACGCTTCGACCGAAGCGCACGACACGCCGGGCACCATCGAGACGTTGCGGTGCGGCTGCGGCGGGAACCTGCAGGTGCGCGTGCCACCTCCGCCGGCCGCGGGTGGGCTCGCCGAAGTCATCGTCGAGGCGTGCCCCGCGTGCCAGGCGCCGCTGACGTACGACCCGAACATCGGGCGGCTCCTCGCGCAGCAGTGGCGCCTCGAGCGTCGCCTCGGCGGCGGCGGCATGGGCAGCGTCTACCTCGCCACCGAGGTGCGGCTGGGCCGTGAAGTGGCGGTGAAGGTGCTGCACCCGCGCCTGGCCGCCGTGCCCGAGCACCGCGAGCGCTTCGAGCGCGAGGCGCGGGTGATGGCGAAGCTCGAGCACCCGAACCTCGCCACGCTCTTCGCGGTCGAGGTCGACGAGCAGGTGCCCTTCCTGGTGATGAAGGTGGTGCGGGGCCGAACGCTGGCGCGGCTGGTGACGAAGCGGCCGGGCGGCTGGGCGCTGTCCGACGTGCTGCCCGTCATCACGCAGGTGGGCGCCGCGCTGTCCGAGCTGCACCGCTGCGGCTTCGTCCACCGCGACTTGAAGCCCGGCAACATCATGGTGACCGCGACGGGCCACGTGACGCTCCTCGACTACGGGCTCACGCGCACCATCGCCAGCACGCTCACCCAGCCGGGCGTGGTGCTGGGCAGCCCGCAATTCATGTCACCGGAGCAGGTGATGGCGCGCCCGCTCGACGCGCGCTCGGACCAGTACTCGCTGGCGTTGTTGTGCAGCCTGTTGCTGACGGGCCGGCTCCCGTACGCGACGCGCTCGACGATGACGATGCTGGTGCAGCACGTCGAGCACGAGCCCGAGGCGGCGCACGTGTCGAACCCCGCGGTGCCGCGGGCCGTGTCCGACGTGCTGCTCAAGGCGATGCGCAAGCGCGCGCAGGACCGCTACGAGTCGGTGGAGCGCTTCATCGCCGAGCTCAGCCGGGCCGCGGGCATCGCCGTGGCCCCGGCCGCGGAAGAGGCGCAGCGCGACGAGCTGCCGACGCACGAGCTGCCCAGCCGCAGGCCGACGCCCGCTCAGACGAAGGCCCTGCGCACGCCCACGCCCGCGCCGATGCCAGCCCAGAAGCCCGGCCCCCCGGTGCCCGACGTCACCGCGCCGGCGCTGCCCCAGGCGCCCTCGAGCCCGCGGCTCACCGGCACCGCGCTCGCGCTCGCCCTGGCGTCGACGGTGATTCGCGAAGAGAGCGCCAACGCCACCGTCGTCGAGGTCGAGGCCGAGGTCGAAGCCGAGGTGCCCTCGACGCGGCCGCTCTCGGCGCCACACCCGACGCCCAGCAACGGGCTGAGCGTCATCGTGGAGAAGTCCCTGATGGTGGGGTTCATGCCCACGGTGTCCGACGCGCCGCGCGTGCCCGACCGTGCCCCGCCGCGCCGCGCGTCGAAGCAGGTGCGCGCGGTGTCGCCGGTGTTGCCGATGCCGATTCCGGAGCTGCGGTGGGACCTCGTGGTGCTCGGCGCGCTCGCGACGACCATCGTGTTCGCCGCCGCGGTGTTGATGTTCTGACGGCGCGCCAGAAGCGCACGTCATCCCGCACTTGGGGTGGCAGGGGTCAGCGCGCGCTCGACGTGGCCAGGCGCTTCGCACGGCCACGGGGCCTCGACCGTGGTCCCCGCTGCTCGGTGCCAGCCCCGCCCGCTCCCGACGGCTGCCGGTCGGCGCCTCCCGTCGTGCCCCAACCGGGCGCCGGGTCGCCGAGCAGCTCGAGGAACCGCGCGCCCGTCGGCGGAAGCAGGGCCGGGTTCCACACCGCCATCACGCCCGCCGCGACCCTCGGCCGGAGATCGACGAAGCTGACACCCTCGAAGCGAAGCCTCCGAACGCTCGCCGGCAGGTAGCCGACGCCCAGGCCCGACGCGACGAACGCGAGGAGGGTCTCGAGCCGGTTCGTCTCGGCCACGATGGTGGTGGGCCGCCCAAAGTCTGCGGCCGCGCGCGCGAAGGTCTCGTGCAACAGCGGCTCCTCCTCCCGCGGCATGTGGATGACGGGCTCGGCGATGACGTCAGCGAAGCGGAGCCACGCTCTCCGCGCGAAGCGGTGGTGTCGCGGGAGCGCTACCACCAGCGGGTCGACCTGAAGCGGTCGGCTCGCCAGGGGAGAAAGGTCCGTTGGCATCAGGAGCGTGAACGCGAGGTCGCAGCGGCCGGTCTCGACCGCTTCGAGCAGCGCAACCGAACCGCCACTCACGAGCCGTACCTGCACGGCGGGGAAGCGAGCGCGATAGGCCGAGATGACGGTGGGCAGATGCGACATGGCGCTCATCGCGTTGAGGCCGAGCACGAGGGCCCCCACTTCTCCAGATCCTGCGCGGCGTGCCGCGGCGACCGCGTCTGCGGTGGCGTCGACGGCGCGACGCGCGTGGGTGACGAGGTGGTGGCCCGCAGGGGTGAGGCTGACGCTCCGACGGGTGCGCGCGAACAGCGCCGTGCCGACCAGCCGCTCGGCCTCGCGGAGGGTCGCGCTCACCGATGGTTGGGACAGCCCAAGTCTGGCGGCCGCCTTGCGGAAGTGCAGCGTCTCGGCGAGCACGATCACGACGCGCAGGTGCCTGAACTCGAGCTCATTCCTCATTGGTCCTCCCTATCAGAGCGCCCCCATTGATGATTGGCGCAAGCGGAGCCCGAAGTGCAGTGAAGAGGCATGCCAAAACGATTGCTGCTCGTCGTCGTCATGGGGCTCGGCCTCGGAACGCTGGTCACGGGGTTGGGGAACGCACGGCTCCGGTGGCTGCCGACGGTGCCTGCGTTCGAGCCGTCCCCGCGCACTGGCGACCCGGTGGCAGGGGAGCGGCTGGGCAGGACCGTGCTGGTCTGCACCGAGTGTCACGGCGAGGACCTGGGCGGGGCGGTGATGATCGACGCCCCGCTGTTCGCACGGGTGGCGGCGCCCTCTCTCACGAGGCGCTTCGAGCTGGTCGAACTCGACCGCGCGGTGCGGCACGGGCTGGGGCGAAATCGGGCGCTCGTGCTGATGCCGTCGGATGGCTACAGGCAGTTGACGGACCAGGAGCTCGCCGACGTCGGCGCGTGGCTTGAACACCTGCCTCCGGCGAACCGTGACGTCGGCTCGACCTGGCTCGGCCCCTTCGGCGTGATGGCGATGCTCGCGGGAAGCCTCCACGTGCCGGCCTTCTCGGTCGACCACTCCGCCGTGCCGTCGCGCGCGACGGATGAAGATGAACGACTGCTCACGGTGTCAGGGTGCGTGGGGTGTCATGGCGCCGACTTGAAAGGTCGAGAACTCGGCGGCGGGCTGCCTCGAGCCCCGGCGCTCGTGGGCCTGCCCGGGGGCAGGGCAGCGTTCGAGCGAGCGGTGCGCGGTGGTCGGGGGGGCGATGGACGCGAGCTTGCGCCGGTGATGCCGTGGCGGGCGTTCGCAGACCTGTCGGACAGCGAGGTCGACTCGCTGTGGCGGGCCGTGGAGCATCGTTGAGCCCGCGACGCCGACGTTCCAGCCGCCGCCGCTCGTCGGTCGCCGAGGTCGACCGGGTCTCTGAGTCGACGACGACTCAGGCGGGCTGCGCCTTCACCGCGGGCTGCGCCTTCCACCACAGCGGACCCACGGCCAGCAGTAGCACCAGCACGTTGATGACGGCGTTCGACCCGTTCCCCGACGCGATGGAACCCGCGCTGTCCAGGAAGAACCACGCCACCAGCCCGGCGAGCACGCTCTTGCGCACCGTCTCGGGCGCGGCGTCGTAGGCCGCTCCCGAAAGCACCCAGATGGTGACCCCCCAGCCAAACAGGAAGCCGCCCGTCAGCGCCGAGAGGAAGTGGGTGTCGGCGTGGGCCCACGTGGTGTGACCGTCGACGGGCCAGCTCAACACGTCGAGCGTCCACCGCGCGGGCTCGGCCGTCGCGGGCATGGTTCCGAGGAAGAAGACCGGCCCGAACGAGCCGACGACGATGGCAGTGACCTTGAGGTAGGCCTTGTGAAGCGCGTGACGCATGGGAGCACCCTTGGAGCAGCGAGGCGTGTTGCGAGGCGCAGGAGTACGGGCTCGAGGTCAGTGGCTCAATGACCTCAGAGGTCAGTGCCAGACGGCCACACGTCGTCGAAGATGCCCCCGGCATGGAGCCCTTCCCCGAGCTGCTCAAGTCGTGGCGCAAACAGCGGCGGTTCAGCCAGCTCGCGCTCGCGCTGGAGGCGAACGTGTCGGCGCGGCACCTGGCGTACCTCGAGACGGGGCGCGCGCGGCCGAGCGCCGCGATGGTGAATCGCCTGGGTGAGGCGCTGGGGCTCCCGTTGTCGGCGCGCAACCAGCTCCTGGCCCGCGCGGGCTTCGCGGCCCGGTACGAGCGACGCGCGTGGGACGAGCATCGCGTTCGCCGCCGTCCTGTTGGTGTTCCACCGGCGATCGCCGTGTTCACCGCGACCGTGTTGATGTCTGGAGGGCGACCGACGACGTTCCCGCGCCGTCACCGCTGGTCAACGATGCGCACCGGCGGAGCGCACGGGTTCTGGTACCACTGGCCGACCGTCGCGCGCAGCGCGGTGCCGGCCACCGTCGTGCCCGTCCAGAAGGCCGACTTGTTGATGAGCACGTGCTCGGTCGAGCTGAACGAGTACAGCCCGTAGCGCTGCGAGAGGCTCGGCAGGCGCGCCCGCTTGGCCGCCGCGTAGCGCTGCGCGAAGGCGGTCGTTGCGGGCGTCATCTGCGTCACGCCGAGGTCCTTCAGCTGGTTCGAGTCCATCTGCGAGTCGATGACGAGGAGCGGCGTCTCGATTTCGTTCGTCTCGAGGAGGCGCGGCACCACGTTGCACGTCGGGTCCATCGCGCCGTACCGCGCAGTGCAGCTCGCGTCGCCCTCGGGCCGCCAGGCGTCGAAGCGCTCGGCGATGCTCGTCGGGCCCGTCGTCGGCGGCTCGTTGGTGCTCTCGAGCCCCGTGGCCGGGTCGAAGGGCGCGTACTCGATGCCATAGATGCCGTCGATCAACCCCACGAAGCGCACGCCCGCCGGGAGCGCCGCGCGCGTCTCGTCGATGTTCGCCAGCGTGCCCGCACCGCCGGCCGACGAGCCCATGAAGAAGACCTCACGCGCGGTGGCCAGCCCTTCGCGGCGGAGCAGCTCGGCGATGACGGCCCGCACGATGCGCTTGCCGCGGAAGTGCCAGTGGCGAAGGTCGGTCTCCGGTGCGCCCGGCGTCGCGCCCACGTCGCCGCTCCACAGGTCGCTCGAGCAGTAGTTCAGCTGCACCGTGGTGGCGTCGTAGAAGTCGGGGTTCACCGCGGGGTCGGACGACGCGATGCCGCCCTGGCCCAGCGCGATGGTCTGCCCATCGGTGCGGTTGATGCCCGCCGTCGACGAGAGGCTCAGCGGCCGGCGCGCGCAGCCCTCGGGCCGCGAACACGAGCCACCGCCCTCGAGGTAGATGATCCACCGCCGCGCCGCATCGCCGGTGCCAGGCCGAATGAAGTACGCCGCGGGCGTGCCATCGTTGCAGACGGCTCCCGGGTAGCGCGTGGTGTCGATGAAGCGCACGATGTTCGGCCCCGGCAGTGGCCCGTCGTGAACGAGCGAGACCGGCGCCACCGTGCACGACGCCACGCCAGCGTCACCCTCGGGCTGGCCGGCGTCACTCGGCCCCGTCGCGCCACCGTCATCAGGCCCGGCATCCGTCGCGGCACCTGCGTCGGAGACGCTCCCACCGTCGGCGGGCAGCGGCGGGTCAGGCATGTCGGTTCCACGACCACAGTTCACGAGAAGTACGGCGCAGAGAAGCACGAGAGATGAACGCATGTGGCGGTTGAACCCCGGCCAGCGCGAAGAGTTGCGGTGCTCGTTGCTCGACCGTTGGGTGTGGTGAGCGTTCGCGTTCCGCTCCCACAGGACGGTCTGCTCCACGCCAGCAGGGTGCGCCTGAGTCCACGAGGCAACCCTCTTCCTGGGCGCTCGCTAGCTAGGTCCTCTTGCGCGTCGGCGTCTTCTTCGTGGTTGCTCGCGATGACGTTGGACGCTTCGCGGGGGCCGAACGCCGTGCAGGTATGCGCGGCACCGTGAAGGAGTCGGGCAGCTGCCTGCCCTTCAGTCCTTGGAGCAACTCCCAGGTGTCGATCTCGTCGACCCGGTCCGCGAGGAAGGGGAGCAACTCGACGAGGTCCTCCAAGGTCCGAACGCGTCGCCTGGGGACTCCCTTGAGGTACCGCACGTAGGCACCGATGCGAACGTCTGCTCCTCTCGCGAGCTCGGCGCCGCTGTCACTCCGCGTCCGCAACGTCACGACGCCGAGGCGGTTGACGTCGGTGATTCGCCAGTACGAGCCACCGTTCACCCTCATGAGGCTGAACGACGCGAAGGTGTACCAGGACGACGGGCACTTCGTGACCTTCCAGGAGGCGACGGCCAAATGAGATGTCGTGGGCTTCTTCGGTCGCGCGGTGCGTGGCGAGGTGCCTGTCGTGCCCGAGCTGTGATCACCAAAAAAAGTACTCGTACTTCGAGCGCCGCCAATTCGTGAGGTCGTCGAATTCGCCAGCCGCCAGGCGTTCCTCGAGCCGATCTGCCGCCTCTCGTGCCGCTTCGCTCCCTTGAGAGGACAGCAAGTGGAGCGTTGCGTCGACTCCGGCACCGACGAGGAACTGGATGTCGAGGCCAATGCCCACGTCCATGTTCAGCTGTTTGGCTTCCCAAAGACGCAGGGCATCGTCGGGCACTCCGAGGTCGAACAACAGCAGCGCACAAGCGTAGATGTGCTCGAACCCATCGCCTTCATCTGCCGGGTCAGGCTCTTCCTGGGTGCGATAGTCCATCTCGAGTTCGAGCAGCGCACGGAGAAGAGGGCCGCAAGACCTGAGGACTCGAGGCTCGTTCTGGGCGCGCTCGAGGAGCCGTTTGTAGATTTGACGACGGCGATCGAACTGCTGAAGCAGCATCAGAGTCTCTCGTGAGACCGTTGTGCCTGGAGACCAACCGGGGAGCAGGTCGTCGAGGGTCAGTGACATGCGCTCGATGCTACCTCCGAGCCGAGTGTGAACTCTTGAGTGAGGCTGATCAGGCGCTGGGTGTACCAGGGCTCGAGCTCTTCTTCCCGGCGGACGATGCGAGCGAGTCTTGCGCGACCTCGGGCGCGGAGCGGAGCGCCCTGAACGCCAGAAACACGAAGACCCGGCGAGTCCCCTGGAGGACCGGCCGGGTCTTCGCCCCCTTTGAAGCGTCAGCGGCTTACTTCGCGCCGTCGACCGGCTGCACCAGCGCCATCACCGTCTCGACGCCGCGCTCGGCGTTCGACTTCGTGGCGTACAGCTGGCTGCGACCGACGACCTGGCCGTTGGTGGCCTTGAGCAGGAAGTAGAAGCGGCCG
>JANRKQ010000194.1:0-27578 GCA_033763395.1 Myxococcaceae bacterium | reverse complement strand
CACGCGGGCGCGAGCGTCAACGACCTGAGCGACGAGCTGCGCGTCGACGTGTTGTCCGGGAACGCGGCGTTGAGCGGCGTGCCCGTCACCGTCGAGGTCGCCCGGGGCGGCGCGTGACGGCGAGCGCCGCTGGAGTCGGCGCTTCGCTGCCCTCGATGAGCTGGCCCGATGAAGCCCGGCGGATTTGGCCTCCGCACGACTCACCGGATCCATCCCTCCACCGTCACGAGGTCGAATCGAGTCGAGGACGCTGGCCGAGAGGCCGTTCTGTGGCGCGAATACGAACCAGTGGCCGGGGTTGACGAAAGGCTCGATGCGACCTTGCGACTTCGACGGCCCCGCGCAAGGCTCTCAAACGAGGAGCGAAGTGATGTGGCGCCAGTCTCCTTCAGTGCTCTTGCTGCTGGCCGCGCTCGTCCTCTGGCGGAGGCCCCAGCTCTCGAAGAACGTGTGGTACCTCACCCTCGGCCTCGCGGTCGCACTCGGCCCCTGGTGCCTCGTCTCGGTCTACCCGCTCCTGGTCCGGCTCGCGTCGCAGCTCTTCCCGGGAGGGCAGGGAATCGACCTCATCAATGTGATCGTCGTCGGTGGGACGGGCCTGCTTGGTACGGGGCTGCTCTTCGGGGCGGTCATCGGGAGCTCGCTCGCCTGGGCGCGGCGAGGGGCGGTGGCGGCCATCTGCCTCAGCGTGGTCGGGCTTGCGATCGCCGGGTTGGTCGTTGAATTGCTCCTCGGGCCCTCATGAGCGTCGTTCCGCTGCGCTTCACCCCGGGCACGACCCTGCACGCGTGGCATGCTGCGCCGTCATGACGACCGCCCTCTCCCGCCTGTCCGAGCCCGAACTCTACGTTCGCCAGAAGCGTGAGCTCGCCGAGTTCTTCGGCTTCGAGACGCGCAACAAGTACGCCATCAGCACACCCGACCGGCAGGAGGTCTTCTACGCCGCCGAACAACGCTCGGGTCTGCTCGGCATGCTGGCGCTGTACTTCCTCGGCCACTGGCGCAGCTTCGACATCGCCTTCTTCGACACCAGCCGCACCGAGGCCTTCCGCGCGCACCACCCGTTCCGGTTCTTCTTTCAGCGCCTCGAGGTGTCGGCGAACGGCCGGCCCCTTGGCGCGCTCCAGCAGCGCTTCGCGTTCTTCACCAAACGCTTCGACGTCGTCGACGCGAACGGCAACGTGATGCTCGAGATGAAGTCAGGGCTCCTCAAGCTGTGGACGTTTCCCTTCTTCCGCGGCGAGCAGCAGGTGGCCGTCATCGAGAAGAAGTGGGCGGGCGTGCTGAGCGAGATGTTCACCGACAAGGACAACTTCCGCGTCGCGTTCCAGGACCCGTCGCTCACGGCCGACCAGCGCATGCTCATCCTCGCCGCCGCCGTGTTCGTCGACCTGCAGTACTTCGAGCGCAAGGCCCAGAGCTGACCTCGCCCCATGCGCGCCGTCGTCTTTCACGAGTACGGAGGAGCACCCGAGCTCGTCGAACGGCCGGCTCCGACACCGGGGCCC
This sequence comes from Myxococcaceae bacterium, assembly GCA_033763395.1. Lineage (GTDB taxonomy): Bacteria > Myxococcota > Myxococcia > Myxococcales > Myxococcaceae > Xiheimicrobium. The sequence continues at coordinate 26,070 of JANRKQ010000194.1, read as the reverse complement.
CGCGAGGTGCTGGTCCGCGTGCGCGCCACCAGCGTGAACCCCATCGACTGGAAACAGGTCGACGGCACGTACCGCCCGATCCTCACGGCGCGCTTCCCCTTCGTGCCCGGGTACGACCTGGCCGGTGAAGTCGCTGCGCTCGGGCCGGGCGTCGTCGGGTTCTCGGTGGGCCAGCGGGTCCACACGCGGCTCTCGGGACAGACAGGCGGCGCGAACGCCGAGCTCGTCTGCGCGGGCCTCGACGTGTTGTGCCCCATGCCCGAGGGGCTCGACTTCGCACCGGGCGCCGGGCTTCCCCTCGTCGGCCTGACGGCGCTCCAGGGGTTGCGCGACGGGTGCAGGCTGCCGCTCGAGGGCGCCACCGAGCGCGTCCTCGTCATCGGCGCGTCGGGCGGCGTCGGCCATCTGGCCGTGCAGCTCGCGAAGGCCGCAGGCGCGCACGTCACCGGCGTGTGCAGCAGCCGCAACGCCGACCTCGTGCGCCGCCTCGGAGCCGACGCCATCGTCGACTACACGAAGCCCGAGCCCTGGCGCGACGTGGCCCCGTTCGACGTGGTGCTCGACGCCGTGGGCGGCTCCGCGTTTCAGCACCTGCCACGGCTCACCGCTCGCGGGCGCTACGCCTCGTGCGTGCCAGGGCCGACGGTGTTCCTGCGCCAGGCGCTCAACGTCTTTTCCGGGCGAACCGTGGCTCCGGTGCTGATGGAACCCAACGCGAAGGACCTCGCCGTGCTGGACACGTTCATCACGCAGCGCCGGCTCGAGGTCGTCATCGACAGCACCTTCCCACCCGAGCGCCTGGCCGACGCCTGGGCCCGGAGCCGGAGCGGCCGCGCGGCTGGGAAAGTCATCATCACCTGGCCCTGAAGCAATCGACGACGGTCCGAAGCCCGCGCCGCTGTGCTCAAGTCCACCGCCGTGCAGACGACGAAGACGCAGGAAGCCGCGGTCGCGCGGGCGATGCTCGACGGCTTCGAGACCCACTACGGCCTCATGCAACAGACAGGGCGCGCCGCGAAGGGCTTCTTCGAAGCGCAAGACTGGAACGCGCTGCGGCGGCTGCAGTCCGAGCGCATCGGCTGGTACGACACGCGCGTCGTCGAGTGCGTCGAGCGGCTGACGAAGGAGTTCCCGCCCGAGGTCTTCACCGACGCCCGCTGGGGAGACGTCAAGCTCGCCTACGTCGCGCTGCTGCTCGAGCACCGCCAGCCGGAGCTCGCCGAGGTCTTCTTCAACTCGGTGACGACGCGCGTGCTGCACCGCACCTACTTTCAGAACCGGTTCATGTTCGTGCGGCCCAGCGTGTCGACCGAGTACCTCGACCTCTGGGAGCCCTCGTACCGCTGCTACTACCCGGCGCGCACCGGCCTGCGCACGACGCTCAAGAAGCTGGTGCTCGACTTCGGCCTGTCGCGCCCGTACGCCGACCTCGACCGCGACGTGAACCACGTGGTGCGGGCGCTCCGCTTGGCGATGCCGCGTCCGCTCGTGGTGGAGCCCAACTTCCAGCTCCAGGTGCTCGAGTCGCTCTTCTTCCGCGGCCAGGAAGCGTACGTGGTGGGCCGCGCCTTCAACGGCCTGTCGATGGCGCCCTTCGTGGTGCCCATCGTGCACGACGGGCGCGGGCGGCTGGTGCTCGACGCGGTGCTGCTCGACCCGAAGCTGCTGGCGATTCTCTTCTCGTCGACGCGCGCGTACTTCCTGGCCGACATCGACGTGCCCTCGACGTGGGTGCACTTCCTGCGGCGCATGTTGCCGACGAAGCCGCCGTGGGAACTCTACGCGATGCTCGGCTTCGGCAAGGCGTCGAAGGCGCTCTTCTACCGCGACTTCCTGCACCACCTGAGACACTCGACCGACCTGCTCACGCTCGCGCCCGGCACCGCCGGCCTGGTGATGGTCGTCTTCACGCTCCCGTCGTTCCCGTACGTCTTCAAGCTCATTCGCGACCGCCCCAAGCCACCGAAAGACGTCACGCCCGCCCAGGTGAAGGAGCGCTACCGGCTGGTGAAGCGCGCCGACCGCGCGGGCCGCATGGCCGACACGCTCGAGTACTCGGAGGTGGCGATTCCGAAGGCGCGGCTGTCTCCGGAGCTGCTCGACGAGCTGCGCCGCGAGGTGCCGCAGCAGCTCACCGAGGAAGGCGACGCGGTGGTGTTCCAGCACGTCTACATCGAGCGCCGCATGAAGCCGCTCGACCTCGCGCTGCGCGCCGCCAGTGACGCCGAGCTCGAGCACCTCGTCGACGACTTCGGCCACTGCATGAAGGAGCTCGCCGCTGCCAACGTCTTCGCCGGCGACCTGCTCTACAAGAACTTCGGCGTCACCCGGCTGGGGCGCGTCATCTTCTACGACTACGACGAGGTCGAGACGGTGACGCAGGTGAACTTCCGCGAGCTGCCGAAGGCCCGCGACGATGAAGACGACTGGCGCGGCGAGGCCTGGTTCCAGGTCGGCCCACACGACGTCTTCCCGGAAGAGTGGCGCCCGTTTCTCTTCACCGACGAGCGGGTGAAGCGCGTGCTCGAGGCCCGGCACCCGGAGCTGTTCGAGGCGGCCTGGTGGCGGAAGGTGAAGGCCAGCCTCGAGTCGGGCCGGCCCGTGCGCGTCACCCCCTACCCGGACACGGTGCGCTTCGCCCCGCGATGACGACGACCCGATTGCACCGTTGGCCGACGTCGATGTTGTCGCATTCGAGTGACGACGCGATGGCTGACTTCGGCGCCGTCGCTCGGCCGCGAGCCCCGCAGGTCAATCACAGCACGCCAGCGACATCGTCGACGCGCAGTTCGGCGCCGACGAGAAGTTGGAGAACGTGTGCCCCAGCGGCGAAGCGATGGGCGTGGTGCCTCCCGTGGCTGTGCTCGTGAAGTTGCTGCAGGGCGCGCCGTAGTTCGGGTCGAGCGACGCAGCGTCTTCATTCAGGTCGAGGAAGGCCCCGGGTGACGGTGCGGTCAGCGGCGAGCGCGCCGCGCGGAACTCGTTCTGCGTACACAGGTGCGAGCCCGGGTACTCGAGGCTGCAGCGCGCATTCGCCGCCGACCGACCGCCGATGTTTCCCGTCGTCGTGAAGGCGGTGAAGCCGCGCAGCCGCGCGCGCGCCGGCGACCTGCAACACGCCAGCGACATCGTCGAGGCGCAGTTCGGGACCGACGAGAAGTTGGAGAACGTGTGCCCCAACGGCGAAGCGATGGGCGTGGTGCCGCCCGTGGCCGTGCTCGTGAAGTTGCTACAGGGCGCGCCGTAGTTCGGGTCGAGCGACGCGGCGTCCTCGTTCAGGTCGAGGAAGGCCCCGGGCGACGGTGCGGTCAGCGGCGAGCGCGACGCGCGGAACTCGTTCTGCGTGCACAGGTGCGAGCCCGGGAACTCCGCATCACAGCGAAGGTTGGCCATCGAGCGCCCTCCGATGTTCCCCGTCGTGGTGAACGCGGTGAACCCGACCAGCACCGGGCGCCCGGGCAGCGCCTGCGCGATGACCACCCCGCCGTCGAGGTACAGCACCGCGCCCGGTGGACCCATGGGGCCCGCAGGCCCCATCGGCCCCTGCGGTCCTGCCGCGCCCGTGGCTCCCGTGGCTCCGGTTGCCCCCGCGGCTCCGGTCGGGCCGGCGGGCCCGGCAGCGCCCGGCGCACCCATGGCCCCCTGCGGACCTGCAGGACCCGCCGCACCGGCCGGCCCGGGAGGACCCGCCGGGCCCGCTGGTCCGATGGCGCCGGTCGCCCCGATGGGCCCGGTTGGCCCGACCGGCCCCTGCCCTCCATTGCAGATCGCCGTCGACCCACCGTCAGGCAGGCCGAGGAGCACACCACCTGTCGGGCACTGCGGGCTCATCACCGGGAGCGCCGTCGCGGTGACCGACGCGCCTTGCGGACCGGGCGCACCGGCAGGCCCTGGAGGACCGACCTGCCCGTTGCAGACGTGGCTCACGCCACCATCCGACACCTGCGTGACGCGGATGCCTCCCGTCGGACATGGCATGCCGCCCGCAGACACTGGCGTCACCACCACCGAGCTGCCTGGTGGCCCCACCACCACGCCCCCGTCGACGACGAGGACCTGGCCGGCAGGCCCCTGAATGCCCTGCGGGCCAACTGGCCCCTGCGCGCCCGTGGCCCCCATCGCCCCCGCTGGACCTTGTGGACCCGCAGCGCCCGTCACGCCCGCTGGACCCGCAGGCCCCTCGGGCCCGGGGTCGCCCTTTGGCCCCTGCGGCCCCTGCAGGCCAGTCGCACCAGCCGGCCCCGGAGGGCCTTCCGTGCCAGCCGAGGTGCACGCAACGAGAACGGTGAGATAGGCGACGAGAAGCGCACGCATGTTTGGCATGACACCTCACGGCTCTGCGCAGTGAAAAGCACGAAGAGAACTCACCCGGCCTCAGCAGATTCGCGCTCCAAAACCGCTCCCGCTGTCGAGGCTCCTGAGGGCCCGGGGCACCAGGTGAGGCCGGCTGACGCAGCCGCCGTTCCTCGCCCCTCGCGCCCTGACGGTGTACGTCGGGGGCTGGCCCTTCGATGCGTTGCCCGTGGTCCAGCGTCGTCGCGCTGCTGCTCGTGGCCCTGAGCGGCTGCGGCACCGTCGACGCCGCCCGCAAACGTCCGTCACCCGACGCGAAAGAAGTCGTCTCGCTCGAGCTCGAGGGCGTGCGCGCGGTGCCCGCGCAGGAGCTCAAGGCGCGCATCGTCACCTCGGCCTCGCCCTGGTGGCCCTGGTGGACGCCCGTCGTCGGCCGCACCGAGTGGTTCGACCCCAACACCTGGCAGGCCGACCTCCGGCGCCTCACCCGCGTGTACGAGTCCCGCGGCTACTACCAGGCCCGCATCCTCGAAGACGCCGTCGTCGAGACGAAGGCGGAGACCGTGAAGCTCACCGTCAAGGTGTTCGAGGGGCAGCCCGCGACGCTGCGGCGGTTGACGCTCACCGGCCTCGACCGGCTCGACGGCCTCGACCGCGCCCAGCTCGGGAAGACGCTCCTGCTCTCGATGGGCCGCACCTTCCTCGAAGACGACTGGGCGGCGGACAAGGCGACGCTGGTGAGCGCGCTCCACGAGGCCGGGTACGCCGAGGCGCAGGTGTCGGGAGAAGCCGTCGTCGACCTCGACACGCCCGCCGTCGACGCCACCCTGCAGGTGACGCCGGGGCCCCGCTATCGCATCGGCCAGGTGTTCGCGCCCTTCGGCGCCGTGGTGCCCTCGAAGCTCATCATCGACGTGGCGTCGGTCGACCTCGAGCCGGGCCGCTGGTACTCGGACTCGATGCTGGCCGACGCGCAGGCCCGCGTCTTCCAGATGGGCGTCTTCAGCGCGGTGAAGGTGAACCGCGGCATCCCAGACCCCACCACCGGCACCCTGCCCATCGTCATCGACGCGCGCGAGGCGCCCTTTCACAGCCAGCGCTGGGGCGGCGGCGCCGGCGGAGACCTCATTCGCAACGAGGTGCGCGTCTTCTACGAGTACGTCGACCGCAACCTGGGCTTCGCGAAGCTGCTCTCGAAGGGGGCGCTCCTCGACAAGCTGACGCTCAAGGCGCGGCTCGGCTACGCGGTGTTGCCGAACCTGCCCGAGTTCATCCGCCGCGAGGCCTCGGGCGAGGGTGGCACCAACCACGGCCCCGTCGGGAGCCTCAACGTGCAGTACGAGGTGCCACGCGTCTTCAACACCCGCACCGTCTCGCTCGCCACCTCGCTCGAGCTGTCGCGCGTGCTGGACAACGCCTTCAACTACTTCGGCGGTGAGCTGAAGCTGGGCTTCGTGTGGCGCCCCACGGTGAACTGGCTCGTCTACCCGTCGGTGAACGCCAACACCTACCTCTTGCAGAGCGAGGTGCAGCAGATGGCCACCGGCGGCGCTCCCAGCGCGGCGCTGGGGTGCCCCACGTTCCCCGCGCTCTGCGTGGTGGGCTTCACCGACCTCACCGTCGAGTACGACCGCCGTGACGACCGGCTGGCGCCCCGCAGCGGGTTCTTCCTCTCGGCCTCGGCGCAGGCCGGCCTGTCACAGACGACGCGCTTCACGCCCTTCATTCGCCTGCTGCCCGAGGCGCGCGGGTACGTGAGCTTCGGGGCGAGCAGACAGTTCACCCTCGCCGGGAAGCTGAGGGCCGGCACGCTGGTTGGATTCGGTGGCGGCGAGACGCCAATCGTCGCGCGGTTCTTCTCGGGCGGTGCGTACATGCGTGGCTTCAACCAGCGGCGGTTGTCTCCCATGGCGGTGGTGCCCATCGGCACGGGGCCGTTGCCCTCGAACGAGCTCGGCCTCGACGGGCAGCCGCTCTGTCAGCGCAGCGCCGCTGGTGATTGTCTCGTGGGGCCCCTCGGCGCCACGGTGCCCATCGGCGGAGACGGCCTGCTCGAGGCCTCGCTCGAGTTTCGCGTCGACGTCACCGACACGCTGACGCTCGCGGTGTTCAGCGACTGGGGCCTGGTGACGGCCGAGCCGCTGGGCCCTGCGACCAACCTCGCCACCAGCCTCTTCGCCGCGGTGGGCTTCGGCGTCCGGTACCGCACGCCGCTGGGCCCCATTCGGAGCGACATCGCCTTCCGGCTCCCCTTCGTCGGAGGCCCGCTCCTCCCGAAGGACCCCGGACAGCCGGCGTACTTCACGCAGTCGGGGTGCTTCTTCAACCTGGGCGCGAGCGGCTCCACCACCTACGCGGGCGCGCCGGACAACGCGTGCACCTTCCACCTCTCCATCGGGGAGGCCTTCTAGATGCGGCGCGCGCTGAAGCGGCTGGGCTGGGCCCTGCTGGTGGTGGTGCTGCTGCTCGGCTTCGTCGCGGTGTTGGGGGTCGCGTGGCTGCGCAGCCACCGCGGGCCGACCTTCGTCCGCGGCCAGGTCGTCGACGCCGCCGCGGACGCCATCGCCGGGCGCCTCGACTTCGGCAGCGTCGACCTGGTCGGCGGGCACCTCGTGTTGACCGACGTGAAGCTCTTCACGCCCGAAGGCGAGCTGGTGGCCGAAGTCGCGCGCGTCGAGCTCGACCTCGACCTCGCGGCCGCCGCGCGCAGGGACTTCCAGCTGTCGAAGGTGCGCCTGACGCGTCCACGGGTGACGCTCGCGCGTGATGGCCGCGGCCTCAACCTGCAGCGGGCGCTCGCGAGCCGGGCTGCGCCGACCTCGGCCTCCACGAAGCCGCTGCGGCTCTCCATCGAGGCGCTGACCGTCGAGAACGGCGAGGTCTCGTACGCCGATGGCGGCCGCACCGTGCGCGTCGATGGGCTCGAAGGCTCGGGCCAGGCCGTCATCACCACCGAGCCGCTCAGCACCAGCGCCTCGCTCTCCCTGTCAGGCGTGGCGAAAGAACCCGTCTCGGGCCCGGCGAGCCTCGCGCTCTCCACCACGAGCCCGAACGCCGACCAGGTGCGCGTGGAGACCGACCTGCGCGTGGGAGACGAGGTGCTGAAGGGCCGGGTGGACTGGCCGACGCTCGAGGCCGAGGTCGACGAGTTGACGGTGACGCCCGCGCTGGTGAACGCGCTCACACAAGAAGGCCTGCTCCCGCGAGCGGTGCGGGTGTCGGGCCGGCTCTCTCCTCGACGCGCTGACCTCACGCTCACGAGCGGCGCGGCCACGGCCACGGTGAAGGGCGCCTTCGACCTCGAGCGACGCACCCTCGAGTCCGCGCGCGTCGAGGCCGACGGCATCGACCTCTCCGAGTGGCTCGAGGGCGGAAAACCGTCGCGCCTGTCCTTCACGGCGACGGGCTCGGCGAGCGACCTGTCCCTCGAGGGGCTGACCGGCGCGCTCGAAGCGTCCGGGCGCTGGCGGACTCCCGATGGCGTCGAGCTGGCGACGGTGGCGCTCGACGTCACCGCGAAGACGGGCGCCCTCACCGTGCGTCGGGCCCGCGCCATGGTGCCCGGCGCCAGCGCCTCGCTCTCAGGCCGCGCCTCGACGAGCGCGCTGGCCCTCACCGGCACCTTCGAGGCCACCGACCTCTCGCGCCTCGACCGCATGCTGGTCGAGTTCACCGGCACGCGGCCTCCTGCGCTCGGCGGAACCGGGACGCTGGCCGTGTCACTCGCTGGGCGCGCCCGCCGGCCCCGCCTCAGCGCGCAGGGCACGCTCTCGAAGCTCCGCGTCGCCACGCTGTCGACCGGGAGCGTCGAGCTCGACGTCACCGTGCCCGACGTGAGCGCGCCCCTCGACGCCACGGCGCGCCTCACCGCGCGCGCCCTCTCAGTCGCAGGCCGCCAGCTCGACGAGGTGCGCGCCGACGTCAGCACCCACGGGCGGGAGCTCTCGGTGACGCTGGCGACGAAGGGCCTGGGCGACCTCACCCTCTCGGTGGGCGGCACGCTCGACGCCGACAGCTCGGGCCTCGAGATGGAGATGCTGCGCCTCGACGACTCGGCGACGACGTGGGCGCTCGACGCGCCGACGCACGTGAGGTGGTCGCCCGGGTTCGCGCTCGAGCCGCTCGTCTTCGCCTCGAAGGGCCAGCGGCTCGAGGTGCGCGCGACGCTGAAGCGTGACGTCGTCGACGGAGCCGTCATGTTCCAGGACGTCGACCTCGCCCAGCTGCCGCGGGTGCTCGCGCCAGCCACGCTGGGCCTCGCAGGCCGACTCTCGGGAAACCTGTCTGCGACCGGCCGGCTCCCGCGCCCCGACGGCGCCGCGTCACTGCGCGCACAGGATGTGTCGGTGAAGGGGGTCACTGGCCTCACGGGCACGCTGGACGGAGCGTTCATCGCCGACCAGGCCAGGGGCACGCTGGCCCTGACGAGCTCGCTCGGCGCCGTCGAAGGCACCTTCGACGTGCCGGTGACCGCCGTGCTGAACGAGGGCCCCACGCCGCTGTCCATCGACGCCACCTTCCGGGACGTCAGCCTCGAGGCGGTGCAGTCGTGGCTGGCGCAGACGTGGCCCGTCGTCGGCACCCTGGAGGGCCGCGTGTCCCTGAAGGGGCCGGCGAGCGACCCGGCCCTCTCGTTGGCCGTCGAGAGCCCCCTGGTGACGGTGACGCCGACGGGCCGGCTCCAGAAGAGCGTTCGCCTCGAGGCCCTCACGCTGGGCGTTACGACCCGCGACGACGGCCGGCTCTCGTTCACCGCGAGCACCCGTGCGCAAGGCGCCGCCGTGCGAGCGTCGGTCGAGACTCCGGTGTCGGTGCGTTCGCTGCGACGCGCGGTCCCGACGGTGGACGAGGCGCGGGCGCTCCCACTCACCGTCTCGGCCGAGGTGGCCGACGTTCCACTCGAGGCGCTCCACCCACTCGGCGTCCCCGGCGTCGAGGACGTCACCGGCCGCGCCACGCTGTCGGCGACGCTCTCGGGCAGCGTGGACGACCCGCGTGGGCTGTTGCGCCTGACGTGGAAGGGCGTGGTGGCGCCTCCGCTCGAGGACCTCGACGGCAACCTCGAGCTCACCCTGTCGGACACGCTGACCCGCCTGGCCGGCGCCGGGCGGCTCACCCAACGTCCACTCTTCGAGCTCGACGCCTTCGTCGACGCACCCGTCCAGCGCCTCGCGGCCATCGACGCGCTTGGCGAGGAGCAGGTGTCGGCGCGCTTCTCCCTCGCCCCCATGCCGCTCGGCCGCTTCCTGCCCCGCCGTGACGACGACGTGGTGGCGACGGGTTCGGTGAGCGTCGACCTCGGCGTGAAGGGCACGCTGAACGACCCGACGGTCTCGCTCGACGCCACGGTGCAGAACCTCTCGTTCGGCAAGGTGCCGCTGGGCCAGGCCCGGCTGGTGAGCCGCACGCAGGGCCACGCGCAGACGGTGGCGATGACGCTGAAGGCCGCGGGCAACAGCGAGCTGCGCGCGACGGGACGCCTCGGGCTCGACCCCTCCCTCGCGCTACTCCGAAGAGGCCTCGACCTGTCCGCTGTGCCGGTCGACCTCGGCGTGACGGCCTCGGCGTTCGACTTGAGCTTCTTGTCCGGCGTCACCCCCATGGTGCGCACGGTGGGTGGCCAGCTCGACCTCGAGGGCTTCCGCGTCACGGGCACCCTGGGCGCGCCCGACGTCACCGGAACCGTGAGCTGGCATCGAGGTCGCCTCGCGCTCGCCAGCTTCGGCGACTTCCGTGACATCGACGTCGACGTCGGAGTCACCAACGAGCGCCTCGACGTCAAGACGCTGTCGGTGCGCTCTGGCAGCGGCAGCCTCGTGCTCGACCCGTCGTCGGCGCAGCGCCAACCGAGCGGCGTGTGGCGGTTGCGGAGCAGCGCGGCCGCCTCGCGCTTCTCCATCATCACCGACGATCAGCTCATGGCCATCGTCTCGGCGAAGGTGAGGCTCGAGGGCGAAGTGACGCCGACGCTCGTCGACTTCTCGTCCGTCGAGCTCGCCCGCGTCGACGTCGAGCTGCCCGAGGTGAAGCGCAAGGACGTGCAAGACCTCGAGCGCCCGGTCGACCTCGTTCTCGTGCGGGGCGGGCGCGTGGTGGCCGGAAGGCGCCGCGCCGATGCTCCCGTCGCCGCCACGACGCCGGCCCGCACGTACCGCGCCCAGCTCGTCGCGCCCCGCAACCTCTGGGTGCGCTCCACCGACCTCAACGTCGAGCTCGGGCTCTCCGACGGCTTCCGCATCGAGTACGCCGACACCACGCAGCTCTTCGGCGAGGCGCAGGTGCTGGGCGGCCGCATCGACGTCATAGGGCGCGAGTTCAAGGTGAACCGCATCGCGCCGGGCGGGCAGCGCGCCGAGTCGACGGTGCGCTTCACCGGGCCGGCCACCCAGCCGCTGGTGAACGTGCGCGCCGAACACACCAACGAGCGCGAGAAGGTGAAGGTGGTGGTGTCGGTGACGGGCCGCGGGAAAGACGTCGCCATCAAGGTGTCGAGCGACCCGCCGATGAGCGAGTCGGACATCTACACGCTGCTGGCCACCGGGCGGAGGGACCTGCGCCGCTCGTCCGGCACCTCCATCACCGCGGAGCAGGCCGTGTCGGTCGTCGGCTCGCTCGCCGCGAACGAGCTGAAGAACGCGCTGCTCAAGAAGTTGCCCATCGACATCGTCGACGTCGTCTCCATCGATACCGGCAGCGAGGGCCTGGCGTCGACCCGCGTCGAGGTGGGCAAGTACCTCTCCGACAGCCTCTACCTCGGGTACACCTTCCAGCCCGGCGCGAACAAGGCGCGCGGAGAGAACACCCACGCGGGCCGCCTCGAGCTCCAGGTGTCGAAGAACGTCTGCCTCGAGGCCACCGCCGGCGACGCCCCCGCCGCGGGCGCCGACGTCGTGTGGAGCCGCGACTGGTGAGTCAGCGCGTCCAGGCCAGGTCGTAGACGAGGTGGTGCCCGTCGAAGCCGTCGAGCCTGGGCCGCACGGAGCCCTTCACCTCGCACAAGTCGAACGGGTACCGCAGCACGCCGGCCCACGCGCGCACCGAGGGCACCTTCACCTCATCACGGTGGGTCAGCGTCAGCATGCCCGAGGTGGGCGTCGCTTCCTGCCACGTCGACGACACGCCCTTCACCATCGAGCCCATCATGTCGTCCATGCGCTTGAAGATGGTGCGCGGATCCTTCCCCGCGAGCGACAGGGCCACCTTCACGAAGGGCGCCATGAGGGGGCCGACGCTGCGGCGCACGTGCTCGTAGTAGACGTGCTCGATGGCGTCTCCGCCCATCACCGCGTCCATGACGAGGGTGAGGTCGAAGATGACGGACCCGTCGTGCCACTTCGAGAGGGACGGCTTGTCGAGGGCCTCTCGGGTGCGCGGCGAGACGCGCGAAAACACCTGCTCGGCGTCAGGGCGCGCCCGGAGCACCTCGACGAGCGCCTTGAGACCCACACCGCTGTACTGCCATTCCATGCCCCTATCGTCTCACACTGCTTTTCGAACGCCATGCCCAGCCCGAAGCCGCTCCGCTCCACTGCCAAGCTCCCGCCGCCCGCGGGGAACGACGTCGATGCCTTCCTCGAAGCGCTCGAGCACCCCTTACGCGACGACATCGTGCGCGTGCGCCGGTGGGTGCTCGACGCGGCGCCAGGCGTGAGCGAGGGCGTCAAGTGGAATGCGCCGAGCTTCCGCCTCGGCAACGACTTCTTCGCGACGTTCCACCTGCGGTCGACGACAGAGGTTCAGCTCGTCTTCCACACCGGTGCGAAGAAGCGGGCGCAGCCGAAGGCCATCGTGCTGACGCCGGCGGCGGCGAGGCTGGTCGAGTGGCTCTCAGAAGACCGCGCGCTCGTCGCGCTCACTCCCGGGCGGTTGTCGAACCTGAAGGCGCCGTTCTCGACGCTCGTGCGGGAGTGGGTGCGGCAGCTCGACGCCACCACGACGCCGACGGTGCCGCCGAAACAGAAGGCCTGAGCCCCTCAGCCGAACGCGTGCGGCGCTTTGGCCGTCGTTGGACTCGTCGCGGCGGTCGACTCCAGGCGCTGCGCGCGGGCTCGACCCGGCTGACGGCCTTCACGCCCTTGCGGCGGGGCCGACCCCTGCGCTCTTCGCGGCCGCGATGGACGGTACGCTGCCTGAAGCGTCCACGAAGCGGTGGCGTTGGTGGCGGCGCGTCGCTTCCACCATCGTCGCGGGCGCCCCACCCACCCCGGCCCACGCGACCGACGCAGCACGGCGAACCTGGCCCCCAGACGCGAGGGCACCGACTCAGAGGGCGACTGGTGGGCTCGGCACGACGGGCCGCCACGGGTGCAAGTCGTCGAACCCGGCAGTCGCCCTCACAGCACGCACGCCGGCACGAAGAGCCCGTCGCCCTTGAGCAGGTTGCGCACCTGCGCGCGCTCACGCTTCCAGAAGCACAGCGTGTCGGCCTCGCGCAGGTACCCGTAGTCGTAGAACGTGGGGTTCGGCATCGCGCGCAGCACCTCGGTGGCGTCGGGGTCCCACAGGGCGCGGCGGCGTCGTGAGACGAACGTCTCGGCGCGCGACAGCTCGGCCTCGGCCTGCGCCAGCCATGGCTCGACGTCGCCGCCCTCGGCCGCCACGGTGACGGCGCGGTAGAGCGCGTGAATGAAGCGGCCCCGGGCCGCGGTGACGCCGAAGCCGTCCTTCAGCTCGACGAAGAATGGGTTGTCGTCGGGGAGCGCCAGCGCCATCAGCTCCGCGTCGAGGCTGGCCTGTGCGTCGGCGAAGCGCCCCAGCGGCTCGAGCACGGCGCTGACGAAGCGGGCCCGGTCGGCGGGCGTCATGGCCTTCAGCTCGGTGAACAGCACCCGGTCGGGCTGCGAGACGATGCCCCGGGCCTTGCCCACCTCGATGACCTCGTCGCGGCTGGCGAGGTAGGCCGCCAGGCGCTGGCCGATGAGGGCCTCGTCTTGAAGCTCGCCGAGGCGTCGAATGAGCTCGGCAGCAGCGATGCCCTGCGGCCCGAAGGGCGCGAACTGCTCGACGAGGGGCTCGCTCCACGTCGTCGGCACGGTGAAGCCCATGCGCAGCGTCGCCGCGTCGGTCTGCCAGTAGCCCCACTCCCAGCCCGAGCTGAAGAGCATGTGGTCTTCGAGCCCCTGGGCCGCCAGCTTCGAGAGGTCGAGCCAGCGGCTCTTCACGTACACCGGCAGGTACGTCGGCACGCTGTTGTCGAAGGCCACCCAATAGGCCGACTCCGGGTAGTAGCTCGCGCGTTGCCCCTGCTTCAGGCGGGCCTCGAGGTAGGTGCGGTGGTCCGAGAAGTCGTCGTGCAGGTACGCGCCGCCCGCGTCGCCGTACAGCGTGTAATAGAAAACGGTGTGCACCCACGGCACGATGGCCGGGTTCGCGTAGCGCACGAGGAAGTAATAGAGCTGCCGCTCGCCGCGGAAGTCGACGCGCAGGTCGGGGTAGTTGCCGACGTGCACGCTGGCCGACACCTCGATGCCCGGCTTCACCCGCTGCAGCGCCTCGTACGTCTCGTCGATCTTCTGCACGAGCTGCGCGGGGTCGGCCTTGAAGAACTCGCCGAAGGCCAGCGTGACGTCGTCGTACGGCACGTCGTCGAGCAGCACGTGGAGCCGCTGCTCGAGCTCGGGCAGCGGGTTGGGCGCGGTGTCGTCGTCGATGAGGTCGAACGACTGCTGCAGGTTCGACTTGCCGAAGAGCTGAATCGAGATGCTCGTGGTGACGCCGCGCGACTTCGCGTACCCGAGGATTCGTTGGGTGTGCGCCTTCCACGCGTCGGCGGTGGCACCGCCGGGGGTGATGTCGTCGAGCGCGTACATCGAGATGGCGTTGCCGCGGTTCTTCACCACGAAGTCGATGGTGCGCCGGGCGCCCTCGAGGTTCTTCGCCGAAGGCACCCAGAAGTCGTACAGCGCCTCGATGGGGTGCAGGGTGTGGAGGTGCAGGCCGCGCCGGCGTGACAGCTCGGGCGCGAAGTCGCGGTCGAAGGCCGCCGCGTCTGGCTCGAGGAAGGCCTCTGGCACGTACGTCTTCCACGGGTGGTGAAAGCGGTAGCCGTGCAGCTCGAGCAGGTGCGCGACCCCGTACTGCACCCCCAGCGGCACGCCGCCGCGAATGACGAAGCGGCCGCCATCGCGCTCGAGCCGGTAGCAGTCGGAGCAGTCAGCGCGCGGGAGCACGGCCACGGTGAAGCGGGCCACGCGGCTCGTCTCGGCCTCGGGTCGGGCGGCGCGGCCGGACGTCAGCCGTGGGTCGCCGACGAACTCGAGCGACGAGCCCACCAGCCCTTCGACCTCGGGCGCGGCGCGAAAGTCGAACCCCGCGGGCAGCGGCGCGCACCCGGCGCTCACCACCGTCAGTGACGCCGCAAAGGCGCCAGACCACGCTAGGTTCCGTCGCATGGGCAAACTCCTCTCTCTGGTCGTCGGGCTCGCCGTCATCGTGGGCGCCGTGTACTGGACCCTGATGCGGCCGTCCTCACCCGTCTCTGCCGGAGGTGCCCCTTCGGCCCCGAAGCAGACCCTGGACAACGTACGCGGGGCCGCCGCCCACATCGAGGAGGACGCCCGGCGCCGCGCCGACGAGATTGAACGACGGTCGACTGGCGTCGAGGAGGACCCGTGAATCGGGGTGACGTCACGACTCACTTTGATATCAATCGATTCGCTTGCTGGCCTCTTCCGGAGTGACACGCCCACTCGCGCCCTGGCAGCGCTGGAGTGTGCCCGCCATCTACGCCCTGGCCGCGTGTGGGTGGATCTTCCTCACCGACGAGCTCGTGGAGCGGTTCGCTCCGGGGTTGGCGCAGCAACAGAGTCTGCAGACCGCCAAGGGCCTCTTCTTCGTGGGCTCGACGGCCGTCCTGCTCATCATCCTCCTCCGCCGGGAACAAGCGGCCCGCGACCGACTCGAGCGCGTGCTCGGAGAAATCGTCACCCTGTTGGAGTTCATTCGCCGGGCCGAGACGCTGGCGCAGGCGTGGCCCGCCCCCAGCACCTTCGGCCAGCGGCTGTGTGACCTGTTGTGCGAGCACCCCGACATCCACTCGGCGTGGCTGCGGGTTCGGAGCGTCGACGGCTCGCTCCGGCTCGCCGCCATCTCGGGGACGAGCCACGATACAGCCGAGTCCGTCTACGCGGCGATGCGCGCGTCTCCCGTTCACGGGCCACGCCTCAGCGGCGCCTTCGGCCGCGGGGAGTACGTGGTGACGCGGGCTCCCGAGCTTCCCCCTGGCTCCGACGGAGTCGCCGAGATGTGCGGGCAGCCAGTGGGAAGCCCCATGAGCGGCGTCCTGCTCGTGCGCGCGAGGCGTCCCGGTTTCTTTCAGGCCGCCTGGGGCCCCGGCCTCCGGCACTTCGGGGCCATGGTCGCGACGCTCCTCGAGCAACGCCGCACCCGCGGCCAGCTCGACCTCTTCCTCGACGAGGTGCCCGTCGGCGTCTTCGTGGTCGACTCGGACAATCGTCTGCAGCTCGTCAACCGCTTCGCTCGCGCCGTGCCTGGCGCACCACCTGACCTCGTCGGGCAGCGCCTCTCGTCACTCCTCGCGGCGGACCAGCACACCGAGGTGGTCGGCGCGCTCGACCGTGTGCGCGCGACGAGGCTGCCGGTCGAGCTGCGTTCCCGAATCGGCCTGGCGGTCGTCGACCTCCAGCTCGTCCCGCTGCTCGACTCGGTCGGGCTCGTCGAGTCCGTCGTCGTCTTCTCGCGCGACGTCACCGAGGCGCTACGGCAGGAAGACGAGCTGCGCGCGCTCACGCGACGCTCGATGACGCTGCGCGAAGACGAGCAGGCCCGGCTGTCGAGAGACCTGCACGACGACCTCGGCCAGCGCCTCACGGCCCTCAAGCTGCAGCTGCGCGCGGTGGAGCACCGGGTCTCGAACTGGTCCGACGCCCCGGGGCAGCTCGTCGACGAGGTCGTCGAGGCCTCTGCCCTTGCCGACGAGACGCTCGTCGAGGTGCAACGAATCAGCCAGGCCCTCAGGCCTGCCTCCCTCGAAGCGCTGGGCCTCGCAGCCGCGCTCGACGACGAAGTGCAGACCTTCGAGCGGCGCACCGGCCTGTCGTGCACCCGCGACATCGGCGACCCGGGCCCGCTCGCCCCCGACGTCGCTGCCGCCGTCTTTCGCATCGGCCAGGAGGCGCTGACCAACGTCGCACGTCATGCTCAGGCGAAGCACGTGCGGGTGCGGCTGGCCCGCCAGGAGGCAGCGGTCGTCCTCGAGGTCGAAGACGACGGCATCGGGCTCGCGGCGGCCACCCCCGGCCGTGCCCGCCTTGGGCTGCGCGGCATGCTCGAGCGGGCCGCCGGCGTCGGCGGGGCCCTCACCGTGCTGACTCCCGAGCACCACCGGGGGACGCGCGTCATCCTCACGCTCCCGCAGGCCCGGCCATGACGACGCCCATCCTCCTCGTCGACGACCACGTCGTGGTGAGGGCCGGCCTCGCGGCGCTGCTTCGTTCGGCCATCACCGACGTCGAGCTCGGTGAGGCCGGCGACATCTCGGAGGCCCTGCGCGCCATCGAGGCGCGTGACTGGGCGCTGATCGTTCTCGACATCAACCTCCCGGGGCGCAGTGGCCTCGAGCTGCTGCAGGGCCTGTCGACCAGCCACCCGAGGTTGCCGGTGCTGGTGATGAGCGGCTACCCGGAGCGCGGTTTCGCCGCGCGCAGCCTCCGCCTCGGCGCCCGAGGCTACGTCACCAAGTCGACTGCGGCCGACGAGCTGGTCGCAGCCGTCCACCAGGTGCTCGCTGGCCGGCGCTACGTGTCGCGCGCGTTGGCTGAACATCTTGCCGAAGACGTCGTGCACGAAGACGTCGACCCCCTCACGCGCCTCTCGCACCGCGAGCTCGAGGTGCTGCGGCACGTCGCCCAGGGGCGTTCCCTGAAGGCCATCGCGGCCGAGCTCAACCTCTCCGAGAAGACCATCGGCACCTACCGGGCGCGGCTCGGAGAGAAGCTGGGCCTGCACTCGAACGTCGAGCTCACCCGTTTCGCGGTGCAGCACCACCTCATCGACGGCAGCTGAGCGCCCTGTCAGGCGAATACCCGACACCGGTTTCGAGGGTCTACCCGACGAGACCGAGCGGCTGGGGTGGTTACGGTCAGGGGCATGAGCACAACGACCGACGTGCCTGCCGTCGAACTGCTGCGCGCGATGACGTCGCTGTTCAGGAGCGCCAGCGACCTCCCTTCGCTCGAGCGGACGTTGCCCGACGTCGCCCAGCTCGTGGAGCTCGACGCGCTCGGCGCGGTGCTGCCTGGCGCTTCCCCCCGCGACGTCGTCGTGATCGCGTTTGGGGCGACGACGTCGACCGTCGAAGCGACGGCCGCCCACCTCGTGCCAGGGCCGACCTCGAGCGAGACCCTGGAGCGCGCCGAGGCTCCGCCGCTCCTCCAGCGCGTCTGGGCCAGCGAGGGCTTCCACCATGGCCTTTCGATGGTTGCGAGCTACCCCGGTGGGCCCGATGCCCGCTTCGTCGGCCTCCGCCGAGAGAAGACCTGGCCGAGCAGAGAGGCGGTGCGGGCCGCCTTCGAAGCGGCCGGGCTCGGCGTGGCCGAGGTGCTCGAGCGAATGACGCGTCGCTCCAGAGCCGCGACCCGCACGAGAGGAGAAGACACTGCGTGGCTGCACGTCGTGCTCGCGTCCATCGAGGCCCCCCTCGTCCTCGTCGATGTGCATGGGGTGGTGCGCGCCACGAACCGCGCCGCGCTTCACCTCATTGATCGTCATGAAGACGAGACGCTCGGCGTTCGAGTCTCGACGCTCTGGAACGAGTCCGCAATGCCCGTGTCGTTCTCGCCCGAATCACCCGGGTGGAACCTCACCGCCGAGCTGCGCGGCGGCCGGCGCGTCGAGGTGCAGTCACACGTGCTCTTCGGACCGAGCGGCGCCATCGAAGGCGCCCTGCTCGAGCTGCAACCGGCCGAAGTGATGGAGCGACGCCGCGCCGCCCAGTGCCGGGCCGCGCGACTGCAGACGCTCGGCGCCATGACCGCCACGGTGGCGCACGACCTGAACAACCTCCTGCTGCCGCTCATCACCTCGTCCAACCTCCTCGAGGGGAGCGCCTCAGAGGCCGAGCGTCGCGAGGATGCGGCCCTCTTGACGGACAGCGCCATGCGCGCAGCGGCGATGGTGCGGGAGTTGCTCGACTTCGGGCGTGGAACCCCCTCGCCCATCGCGCCGTGTGACGTCCCGGCCGTCGTCCAGCGCACCCACAAGCTCATCCGTCGTTCGCTGCCGGCAGGTATCTCGCTCGTCATGGAGCTCCAGCAGGTGCCCCTCGCGCACTGCTCCGAGACGGACCTCGTGCGCGCGCTGGTGAACCTCTGCATGAACGCGCGCTACGCGATGGACGGTACCGGCAATCTCGTGTTGCGCGTCCACGAGGTGCTCCTCGACACAGCCGAGCCCGGGGCGTGGAAGCCCATCACCGCGGGCCAGTGGGTCGTCCTCGAGGTGCAGGACACGGGCGGGGGCATCGAGCCCTCGCGCATGGCGTCGCTCTTCCAGCCCTACGAGACGACGCGCTTCTCGAGCGGCGGCACCGGCCTCGGCCTGGCGATGGTGCGAGAGGTGCTCGAGCGCTGCGGCGGCGGGGCTCAGGTCAGCTCGCGGGTAGGAAGCGGCACCACGATGCGGCTCTTCCTCAAGCGCGCCGAGCTCACCCCGAAGCCGACGCCTCCAGCCGCCGCGGGTCGATGAGCCAGCGGCGCGCGGCCTCGGTCGAAAGCTCGCCCTTTCGCATGGCTGCCACCAGGCGATCGTCGAGCGACAAGCCCTCGGGCTCGAGCAACACGGGGGGAGCGGGCGTCTCGTTGCCTCGCAGGTGACGGCGCAGGCCCTCTGACGGCAGGAGCAGCTCCGCCGCGTGGACGAGGCCCCGGCTCCCCACGACGAGGCGCAGTGTCACCACCGCGGCGAGCGACTCGGCCAGCCGCCGCCGGTGCCGAGGCGCGTCGAGGGCCGCCAGCCGGTGCAGCGTGCCCGCGGCCGAGGTGGCGCGAACCGTCAGCACCACCAGGCGGCCTTCGGTCGACAACTCGAGCGCCGCATCGGCCGCCGCGTCGTCGTCCACGAGGTCGATGGAGAGGCACGCCGTCGATAGGGCCCGAGCCGTCGAGCGCATCAGCGCACGGCCCGTCGACCCACCCACCTCGACGTGACGGACCGCCGAGCCGGGGCGCACGAGACAGGCTGGCTCGTCGAAGGCGAGCGCCGAGAGGCCAGCGTCGGCCCACGCCTCGAGCAGCGCCGTCGCCAGCGTCGTCCGCCCCTGCCCCGGCGGGGCGGCCACCACCACGAGCCCGCGCCGCAACTCGGCGAGCGGTGAGACGACCTCGCTCGGAAAGGTGAGTCGAGCCAGCTGGGGCGCCACGTGAAACGCCCGCACCGACGCCGCCCACCCCGTCACCGTCGCCACCACCGAGAGTCGCAGCGCGCCCAGGCCTTCGAGGATGAGCCCCTGCACGAGCCAGCCGTCGCGCTCGAGCCGCTCCCGCTGCGTCGCCTCGAGGAGCGCCGAGCAGAACGCCTCGACGTCGCGAGCCGTCGCTCGGGGCCCGAGCTCTTCGAGCTTCACGCCGTGCCGTCGAAGCGTCGGAGGCTGCCCGGCCGCGAGCTCGAGGTCGGTCGCGCCCCGCTGCACCAGGGCCACGAGGAGCGCGCCCGGGTCGAGCGTCGGCGAGTGGGGCGACGGGCGTTCGAGCCGCGTCGCCTCGGTGGGGTCCATCGTCGTCGCCACCCGGAACGTCGGGACGAGCACCAGCAGGTCCTCTGGGTGCCGGGCCGCACGCAGCGCCGCGCTCTCGAGCAGGTTGAGGAGGTCTTCGTCCCACCCGCCCTCGAGGCGCGCTCGGGCCGCCTCGCGTCCCTTCGGGCCGAACTGCCGGGCGATGACGCGCACCGGGAGGGAGCCGACGAAGTGCCGCCCGCGCCCCAGCCGATCGAGGACGCCACCGTCGAGCAGTCGTTGGGCGCACGTCTCGTCGTCGAGCGCGAGGGTCACCAGCTCGAGGAAGCGCGCCGGGAAGGTGGTGGCCGCGGCCTCGGGTACGTCGAGGCCACCGAACGGCTCTCCGGCGCGCAGCACGCAGTCGACGAGCGCGCACGCGGCGACCTCCGACAACACCCCCGTCTGCGCCGTCTCGGCCCGCGCCGCCTCGAAGTCACCTTCGCCGAAGAAGCGCAGGAAGTGCCGGCCCGGCCCCGTCTCTGGCGCCATCACGAAGCGCCCCAGCGCGTCGGGCTCGAGACACCGCGCCGTCATTCCCGTCCATACGAGGTCGGCCATGGCGCCACCGCATAGCAAGTGGCGACGGCAGGTGACGCGGCTTTGCGGCCTGCTACGACTGCGCGCCATGTCCGCCACCTGCGCCATTCACACCGACACTCCGGCCACGGGCGTCTGCCCCCGCTGCGGGAACTTCATCTGCGGCCGCTGCGAGCTCGACGCGGCGAAGAACTGCCCCTCGTGCGTGAAGCTCGTCGGCGCCTCGCTGGCGGTCGAGCTGCCCTGGGAGCAGCGCGAACAGCTCGGCCTGGTGAAGGCCTTCTGGGAGCAGACGAAGCTCGGCATCACGAAGCCCGGGCAGTACGTGGCCTCCATCAGGCCCGACCGCCCCTGGCAGGAGGCCTTCGTCTACGGGTGGATCGTCTCGATCCTCGCGGGCGTACTGTCGATTCCGTACAACGGCTTCAACTTCTGGTCGCAGGGCGCGCAGATGAAAGAGACGTTCGGCAAGCTGGGCTCGAGCGGCCCCCTGCAGATGATGGCCGACTTCTACACGTGGCTGGGCGACCACCCCTTCCTCGCCGCCGCCGGGCTCGCCGGGTACACCATCGCCATCTACCCGCTGACGATGCTGCTCAACGGCGCGATGCAGCAGGTCGGCCTCATGCTGGCCGGCGTGAACCCACGACAGCCCATCGCCGCGACGCTCCGGGCTGGCAGCTACGCGGTGGCACCAAACCTCCTCACCGCCATTCCCGTCGTCGGTGGCTTCGCGGCCTTCTACACGCTGGTGGTGCAGATCTGGGCCCTCCGAGAGGTGCACCACACCACGACGCTCAAGGCCGTCGTCGCGGCGCTGTGGTTCAGCGTCGTCGTGGGTTGTTGCGCCGCGTTCGCCGGCGTGGCGTTCGCGTTTCAGGCCATCTCGAAGCTTCGTTAGCCAGCGGTCCGCCTGAGTTCCGCCAGCCTCGGCACGAGGCCGGTGAGCGTGGGTGCGCGCCGGTGCCGCCGGGTCGCGGCGTTCGGCATGGTTTGACGGCCGGCGCGATGGCTCCTGGTCAGTGGGTGGCGCGCGTCACTCGGGGCGGGTCGGCCGGCGGGTGGGCTTCACGGCGAGGTAGGGCTTCGGCCAGTCGATGGAGTCCACGCCCTCGGCCTGCGCGTGCCGATGGACGAGCGACGGGTCGGACAGGTGGGGCCGCGCGAGCGCGCACAGGTCGGCCCGCCCTGCCGCCAGCACGGTGTTGGCGTGGTCGGCGCCCTGAATCGCGCCCACCGTCATCACCGCCACCTTCGAGGTGTTCACCTTCACCGCCTCGGCGAAGGGCACCTGGTACATGCGGCCGTAGTCAGGCCTCGACTCGGGCACGTTGCCAGCGGTGGAGACGTCGACGACGTCGCAGCCGCGCGCCTCGAGCGCCCGGGCCAGCACGATGGTGTCGTCGATCGTCATGCCCTCGTCGCCGAGCCAGTCGGTGGCCGAGACGCGCACCCCGAGCGGCTTCTCTGCGGGCCACGCAGCGCGCACGGCGTCGAACACCTCGAGGGGAAAGCGCATGCGGTTCTCGAGCGAGCCGCCGTACGCGTCGGTGCGACGGTTCGACAGCGGCGAGAGGAACGACGACAGCAGGTAGCCGTGCGCCAGGTGCAGCTCGATGAAGTCGAACCCAGCGGCCTGCGCGCGGTGCGTGGCGTCGACGAACTGCTGCTTCACCCGCGAGAGGTCCTCCATCGTCATGGCCTTCGGGGTGTGCCAGCCCTTCGCGAACGGGAGCGCCGAGGGCCCGAGCGTCTCCCACGGGCGCTCGTGCGGCTGGAGCGGCCCGTCGCCCTCCCACGGGAGCTGACATGACGCCTTGCGGCCGGCGTGGGCGAGCTGGAGCCCGATGGCCGCGCTGCTGTGCTGATGCACGAAGTCGGTGACGCGGCGCCAGGCCTCGCGCTGCGCGTCGTTCCACAGGCCGGTGCAGCCGTGGGTGATGCGCCCCTCGGGCGAGACGTTCGTCATCTCGGTCATCACGAGGCCCGCCCCGCCAACCGCTCGCGAGCCCAGGTGTACCAGGTGCCAGTCGGTGGGGACGCCGTCGCCCTTCGCCGAGTACTGGCACATGGGCGACACCACGACTCGGTTCTTCAAGGTGAGGCCGCGGAGCGTCAGCGGCGCGAAGAGCGGCGGCGGCACGGAGCCGTCGTGGTTGCGCGGCGTGCCGTTCTTCTCGGCGAAGAAGGCGTCGACCTGCTCCACCAGGGCCGGGTCGCGCTGCCGCAGGTTGGCCCAGGTGATGCGCTTGCTGCGCGTCATGAGCGAGAAGGTGAGCTGCAGCGGGTGCAGCGGGGCATACCGGGCCGCGTTCTCGAACCACTCGAGGCTCGTCTGCGCCGCCTTCTGAATACGAATGACCTCGGGCTTGCGCTCCACCTCGTAGCGGGCGAGCGCGCGCTTCACGTCGAGGCCCTCCTTCACGAAGGCGTCCTTGAGCGCGATGGCGTCTTCCATCGCCAGCTTGGTGCCGCTCCCGATGGAGTAGTGCGCCGTGTGCACCGCGTCGCCCATCAGCACGAGCTGGTCCTTCACCCACGACTCGCAACGAATGGTGGGGAACGTGCGCCAGATGGACTTGTTGGGGCAGAGCCGGTGCCCCTCGAGCTCGTCGGCGAAGAGCCGCTCGAGGAAGGCCACGCTGTCGGCCTCGCTCATGGTGTCCAGCCCGGCCTTGCGCCACGTCTCTTCACGGCACTCGACGATGAAGGTCGACACCGCGCCCGACGGCGCCATGGGCGTCTTCGTGAAGGGGTACGCGTGCACCTGGAAGAGGCCGTGCGGCGTGTCCTTGAAGAGGAAGGTGAAGGCGCGCAGCGGCCGGGTGGTGCCCAGCCAGGTGAACTTGCACTTGCGCCAGTCGACCGAGGGCTTGAAGTGCTCGGCGTACCGCTCGCGCAGGGGGCTGTGCACGCCGTCGCAGCCGATGACGAGGTCGGCCGTCGGCAGCGGGTCGGCCTTGAGCTCTTCCTGGAAGTGGAGCCGCACGCCCAGCGCCTCGCAGCGCGCCTGCAGAATCGAGAGCAGGTCTCGTCGCGCCAGGCCGCAGAACCCATGGCCGGTCGACACGGTGGTGTGGCCGTTCGCGCGCACCTCGATGTCGTCCCAGTAGGCGAAGCGCGCCTCGATGGCGGCGTAGCTCTCGGGGTCGGCCTCGGCGAGCGTGCCCAGCGTCTCCTTCGAGAAGACGACGCCCCAGCCGAAGGTGTCGTCGGGCTTGTTCTTCTCGAAGACGTCGACCTGGACGTGCGGGAAGGCCTTCTTGAGGAGCAGCGCGAAGTAGAGCCCCGAGGGGCCTCCACCGATGCAGACGGTGTGCATGCGGCAGGGGTTATCGCGGGCGGGCGCTCCTGTCGCGCGTCGCGCCCCGGGCGTGGCGCAGCGGGACGAATCAGTCGAGACGGTCGAACTTCTCGAAGGGGTTCTCCATCATCTCCTTGACGGTGCGCGCCAGCACGGCCGCGTGGGCGCCATCGATGAAGCGGTGGTCGAAGCTGGCGTTGATGCGCATCACCTTGCCCGGCACCACCTGGCCGTCGTCGACCACCGGCTCGTCGGACACCGCGCCCGGCGCGATGAAGATGGGCACGGCCGTGTAGGGCACCAGCGGCACGTAGGCGATGTCGAGGCCGAGCGAGCCGACGTTGGTGATGGTGACGCCGCCGAACGCGTCTTTCGGCATGCCGAAGGCCGAGAGGTCGAGGTTGAACGTGTACATCAAGAGGTGGAGCAGCTTGAGGAACGCGTTCATGAACAGGAAGGGAATCAGCCCGACGGTGCTCTTGCCCTTTTCGAGCGACTGGTCCTTTCGCTGCCGCACCTTCTCGATGGTGGCGGCCATCTCGGCGGCCATCTCTTTCAGCGACTTCTGGTCGGCGTCTTCGATCTTCGCGGCGGTGAGGTCGACCTTCCCGTCGCCCTGGTCGGTCTGCACCACCAGCACCGAGAGCGTCACCTTCTGGCGCAGGTAGATCTTGTTGAAGCGCAAGATGGCGTTGGCGTCAGGGCAGCGGCGCAGGGCCTCGGCGGTGGCCTTCGCGACGAGGTGGGTGACGGTGAGCCGCACGCCGTGCACCTCGCGAAAGCGCTCGATGTACTTCAGCGCCTTCTCCATGCGCACCGTGAGGGTGCCGTAGACCGTCGGGTCGTACGCGGTGCGCCACGTGCCGATGGCCAGCTTGCGAAAGCTGCTGACGTCTTTCTTCTCGACGAGCTCGAGGTGGGCCATGCGCGCGACGGTAGCGGAACCCGGCCACGTGTCTCAGTCTTGTGACGACACCGATGGGACGCGGGGCGTCATCCACCGCGCCTCGGCGTCGGCCCCTGCCCCTCACGTGCCACTCATGAACTCGCCTTGCCCCAATCACGCTCATCGCGCTCGCCCTCCTCGACGACGACGGCGCGGCCGTGCGCAGCGGGTGAGCTTCGTGTCCGGCGCACTGCACCGGGTTCTCGCGCCAGTGCCGAGGTCTGAGACGCGACCGCCGAGGCGGGCCGCCGACCCAGCCCCCGCACCGGTGGCTCAAATGTCCGGCGCACTGCACCGGGTTCTTGCGCCAGTGCTGAGGTCTGAGACGCGACCGCCGAGGCGGGCCGCCGACCCAGCCCCCGCACCGGTGGCTCAGGCGCGGTGGGTGAGCTCGAGCTTCCCGGGGCGGCCCTCGGCGTCGAACCCGAGGCGAAACACCGAGGGGCCACGGGTGGCCGAGAGCTGCCCGGCCTCGTTCTCGGTGACGGTGAAGCCCAGGGCCTGCAGCAGCGGCTCGACGCAGGCGCGCGGCGGCTGGGTGGTGAGCACCGGCAGGTCGAGGACGACGCCCGGCAGGTAGGCGAGCGAGAAGCGCTCGAGCGGCATGGGCAGGCCCGTCAGCACGAGGAAGGCCGCGCCGCCGTCGTAGGTGCCGACGAAGACGGGGAAGCCTCCAGCGAGCTCACCCGCGACAGCCGCCAGCTCGTTGGGGTTCACCTCGTTGGCGTGCAGCTTCGCCTCGGCGAACAGCCCGCCGCTGCCCTTGAGTGAGGTGGCGAGGGTGAGCGCGCGGCTCCACTGCGGCGCGCCGGGGTTCGCCCAGCCCCAGAGAAACGTGTGGCTCGACAACGAGAAGGTGCCCAGCAGCTGGGCCTCGTACGCGTCCTCGCCGATGGACACGGTGCCAGCCACGAGGTCGGCGCCCCACGCCTTGTCGGCGCGCACGTCTTCCAGCATGCGGGCGCGGGCCCGGGCCACCAGCACATGGCGCTGCACGAGCGAAGAGAAGTCCACGGCGCTCATCCCGGCGGCCAGGTGAGCTTTCGGCCGGCGAGCAGGTGCAGGTGCACGTGGAAGACCGTCTGCCCGCCGTCGCCGTTGCAGTTCATGACGAGTCGGTAGCCCGCGTCGGCGAGGCCCTGGGCCTGCGCGTAGCGGCTCGCGGCGAAGGTGAGGTGCCCGAGCAGCTCACGGTCTTCCGCGGTGGCGTCGTTGATGGTCGACAGGTGCTTCTTCGGAATGAAGAGCGCGTGCGTG
>JANRKQ010000193.1:0-2432 GCA_033763395.1 Myxococcaceae bacterium | reverse complement strand
CCGGGGGCGGGGCGCCGCTCCCGGGACGTGTCCACCTGTTGACGCTTTTGGTCAACACGTTGACGTCAACCTGTTGACGCTTTTCGTCAACACGTGGACACGCCCGGGAAAGCGACCGGTCCTCCGAGCTCTGATTTCGCGACGGTGGGTTTGGCGGGTCGGCGTCGCGTCATTCGGCGTCACCAGCGGCACCCGAGGCTTCGGAGCGCGACGAAGCTCCCCACGCTCCCTGAGGCAGCCGCCCGCCGGCTCGGTGCGCCGTGCGTGTCCGATGCGTCCTGCTTCGGCCGCTCTGAGACTGATCCACCCGCCGGCTCGGTGCGCCGTGCGGAGCCGATGCCTGATGCCTCCTCCTGAAACTCGCGCGCCGACCGCGGGCGGCACCGAGACCGAGGCCATTCCGGCGCTGGCGTCTTCTCGTCACGACTTCGCCGCCAGCCTCAGCGACAGACGTGCACCCGTCGGTCGCGACGACGGGAGCCATCCTCGAACTCGTTCGTCCAGGCGCCTCGAGCGCCCGCAGACACGGTTCGCTGGATGAGGGCGAACTGCGTGTCGCCTCGGCGCGTTCGTGGCGGGAGTCCACGCCATCACCAGGACCCTCGTCGTGCGGCCCGCGACCGCTCGGGGCCGTCGCCGGTCGTCTCGCAGTGCTCGCGTTCGCGCCCCTCGCGCTCCAACGGAGTCGCGATGGGAGGGGCCCCTGCGGACTGTCAGCGCTCTGGCTTCGGCTTGAGGTCGGCCACGAGCTCCTGCGTCTGCTCGGTGAGCTCACCGGTGCGGGTCAGCAGGGTGTCGAGCTCGTTGAAGATGGCCTCGACCTCTTTCGCCGACGTTGGCGCGGGGACGTCGCCGGCGTGACCGAGCTGGTCGAGCAGCGCGACCACCCGCAAGAGGTGTTCGTGCGCCGTGAGCAGGTCGCGGCCCGCGCGCGTGCCCACCTTCGTGAAGAGCGAGCCCGTCGTGTACAGCGTGCCGATGGCCTTGCGGTTCGACCGGAGCACCGTGTCGAGCCGCTGCCGGTACGTCGACAGTCGGCGCGCGAGACGGGCCTCGGCGAACGAGAAGACTTCAGCGGTCTTTGCGCCTCGGCGTGGCATCGACGCGCCGGGCTCTACCAGACGCGCGTTCGCCGAATCCAGCCTGACGCAAACGGAGGTCCCAAACCCGTTGTACGCGTCACGCGCCGTGCGTATTCGCTCACGGCCGCCACGCGCGTGCGTGGTACATCGCGTCGCCTCGAGGAGAGAGAGCCCATGTTCAAGAAGATCCTCGTCGCCAACCGCGGAGAGATTGCCCGCCGCATCATCACCGTCGCCCGGCAGATGGGCATGCAGACGGTGGCCGTCTATTCCGACGCAGACACCGAGCTGCCCTTCGTGAAGGAAGCCGACGAGGCGGTGCGCCTGGGCCCCGCGCCCGCGAAGGACAGCTACCTCAACGTCGACGCGCTGCTCGCGGCCGCGAAGCAGACGAAGGCCGAGGCGATTCACCCGGGCTACGGCTTCATCTCCGAGAACGCCGAGTTCGCGCGCACGGTCTCGCAGGCGGGCATCGTCTTCGTCGGCCCGCCGCCCGAGGCGATGCTGCGCATGAAGGACAAGAGCGAGGCCCGCCGCCTCGTCGCCGCCGCGGGCGTGCCCATCGTTCCCGGCACCGAGGGCACCCTGCCCGACGTCGCCACGGCGCTCTCCGAGGCCGAGCGCATCGGCTACCCGGTGCTCATCAAGGCCGCGGGCGGCGGCGGTGGCATCGGCATGTCGATCGCGAACAACCCGGCCGAGCTCGAGAAGGGCTACCGCGCGTCGGTCGACCGCGCCCGCGCCGCCTTCGGTCGCGACACCGTCTACCTCGAGAAGTACTTCCCCGCGCCGCGCCACCTCGAGGTGCAGATTCTCGGCGACCTCAAAGGGCACACGGTGCACGTGCTCGAGCGCGAGTGCTCGATTCAGCGCCGGCACCAGAAGGTGGTCGAAGAGGCCGGCAGCCCGCTCTTCCTCGACGGGCTCAACGCGGGCGTGCGCGCGACGCTCTTCGACGCGGCGCTCAACGCCTCGCGCGCCTTCGGCTACGCGAACGCCGGCACCGTCGAGTGCCTGTACTCGGACGGCGGCGTGTACTTCATCGAGATGAACGCCCGCCTGCAGGTCGAGCACCCGGTCACCGAGCTCACCACCGGCGTCGACCTCATCGGCTGGCAGTTCCGCATCGCCGCCGGAGAGCCGCTGACGCTGAAGCAGGAAGACATCACCCGCAAGGGCCACGCGCTCGAGTTCCGCATCTACGCCGAAGACCCGGTGAAGTTCTTCCCGTCTCCGGGCCCGCTCAAGGTGTACCAGCCGCCCACCGGGGCCGGCGTGCGCCTCGACTCGGGCTACGCCGAGGGCAACGTGGTGACGCCGAACTACGACCCGATGATCGCCAAGCTCATC
>JANRKQ010000192.1:0-10694 GCA_033763395.1 Myxococcaceae bacterium | reverse complement strand
CTCAGGCCTGGCCGAGCGTCTTGGCGACTTCGGCGGCGAGGTCGTCCTTCTTCTTCTCGATGCCCTCGCCCACCTCGTACCGCACCACGCGACCGACGGTGAGGGTCGCGCCCACGGCCTTGCCGGCCTCGGCCACGAGATCCTTCACCTTCTGCTTGTCGTTCTTGATCGAGACCTGGTCGACCAGGCACACGTTCTCGAAGAACTTGTTGAGCTTGCCCTCGATGATCATCGGCCAGCGCTCTTCCGGGGGCGGCTTCTTGTTCGGGTTGCGGATCTCACCGGGCGCCGGCGGGGGCGGGTTGCGAATCTCTTCGCGGTAGATCTCGCGCTCCTTCTCGAGCACCTCGGCGGGCACCTGCTCGCGGCTGACGTAGCGGGGGTTCATCGCCGCGACCTGCATGGCGAGCTCCTTCGCGACGGCGGCCACCTCGGGCTTGTCGCTCCCGAGCACCTCGACCATCGCCGCGATGCGGCCGTTGGCGTGCAGGTACTGGCCGAGGCCACCCTCGGTGGCGAACCGCTCGAAGCGGCGCACCGAGATGTTCTCGCCGATGGTGGCGATCTTCTCGGTCAAGGCGTCCTTCACCTTCTTGCCGTCGGTCCACGCCTGCTCGTGCAGGTTCTCGAGGCTCGTGGGCGCGTGCCGGGCGACGTGCGCGACGAGGCCCGACAGGAGCTTCACGAACTCGTCGTTGCGCGCGACGAAGTCGGTCTCGCTGTTGAGCTCGACGACCACGCCCAGCTTGTTGCCGTTCGTCACCTCGGCGCCGACGAGGCCCTCGGCCGCCACCCGGGCGCCCTTGCTGGCCGCCTTCGAGATGCCCTTCTTGCGGAGCCACTCTTCGGCCTTGGCGAAGTCGCCGCCCGACTCGGCGAGCGCCTTCTTGCAGTCCATCATGCCCGCGCCGGTCTTCTCGCGGAGGTCCTTCACCATCTGTGCGCTGATCTCAGCCATGGGTTCGTCCCGTTCCTGGAGAAAGTTCGAGGGAGCGTTACTCGGCGGCGGGGGCGGCGGGCGCCGGAGCAGCCTCACCCTCGGCGGCGGGAGCGGCCTCGTCGGCGCTGGCCGGGCCACCCTTCATCTCGACGACGGGGCCACGGCCCTCACGGCGCGGCGCGCGGCGGCGCTCGCCACCACGGTCGTCGTCACGGCCGCCACGGCCCTCGGAGCGGCGGCGCGACTCTTCGGCGTCACGCTCGGCGGCGCCCGACGCACGGTACCGCGCCGAGCCCTCGACGCAGGCGTCGGCGATCTTGCCGGTGAAGAGCTTGATCGAGCGAATGGCGTCGTCGTTGCCGGGGATGACGTAGTCGATGCCCTCGGGGTCGCAGTTGGTGTCGACGAGCCCGATGACGGGAATGCCGAGGCGGTTGGCCTCGTGCACCGCGATGGCTTCCTTCTTGGGGTCGATGACGAAGACCGCGCCAGGGAGCCGCGACAGCTGCTTCACGCCGCCGAGGTTCTTCTCGAGCTTCTCGCGCTCACGCTCGAGCGCCGCGACTTCCTTCTTGGGCAGGCGGTCGAACGTGCCGTCTTCCTTCATCGTCTCGAGCGACTTGAGGCGATCGATGCCCTGCTTGATGGTCTTGAAGTTGGTGAGCGTGCCGCCCAGCCAGCGGTTGGTGACGAAGTACTGGCCAGCGCGCGAGGCCTCTTCCCGCACCACGTCCTGGGCCTGCTTCTTGGTGCCGACGAAGAGCACCGCGCCACCGCGGGCCGTCACGTCGGACACGAAGCGCAGCGCCGCGCGGGCCAGCCCGACCGTCTTCTGCAGGTCGATGATGTAGATGCCATTGCGGGCCCCGAAGATGTACGGCTTCATCTTGGGGTTCCAGCGCTTGGTCTGGTGGCCGAAGTGAACGCCGGCCTCCAGCATCTGGCGCATGGTGATGCCCGTGGCACCCGGCATGCCCTGCGTCTCGGCGGCGGTCGCGGCTTGCGTCTCTGCAGTCATCGGTTCGTCTCGTCTTTCGTTCGTGCGGCCCCTCGTCGAGAGGTCCGCGGGTTGGGTTGTGTCCGCCACACCCGCTGGGAAACCCCGACGTGCTCTCCGGCCTCCCGGAGCACCCCACGTCGAGCGGCGGGTGTGTGTGAATTGGGCTTCACGCCTCCCGGTGCGGCTGGAAAGCGCGAGGTGGCACTAGCACCGGCTTTTTCGGCCGGCAAGCGAGCGAATGGGGGTGGATCAGCCCTGCTCGAACACCAGCGGCAGGGTGACCCGTGAGGCCTGCTTCTTCCTCGGAAACCGAAGGCCCCTCACCGTGCGGAGGATCAAGCGGATCAGCGCCTTGCGATGGGGCTCCTCGGCCCCGACCACCCGGGTGGTGTCGGAGAGCAGGCGCACGCCGCCGACCCGCCCGCTGGGCTGCACCTGAAAGCCCAGGCTCAGCAGCCCCGCCAGCGACAGGCCGGCCTCGAGCGTGGGCCCCATCGCGAGGGTGAGGGTGTCGATGCCCGTCGCCAGCTCGGCGGTGGACAGCGGGCCCTCGACGAAGGGCCGCGGCTGCACGAACCAGCCGTGAATGACGAGCCGGCCTTCCCGGGGGTCCATCGAGCCGTCGACGCGGCGCACGCCGTGCGGCAGCCGTGGGTCGAACACCGTGAGCCGGTTGAAGCGCGGCTCGATGGCCTCGACGAGCTCGGGCTCCTCCTGGGCGCGCGTCGACTGGAACGAGCGCCAGAAGTCGAGCACGTCGTCACGGAGGAGCAGCGTCTCTCCGCCCCGGAAGGTGCGCCGCGTCCAGTCGGTGAGCGAGAAGACGAAGGCCCACTGGCCGTGAGGCAGGTCGCCGTGGAGCCGCTGCTCGCAGCCGTTGACGTAGCAGCTCATCCACGGCGGCGAGACATCGTGGCATCCCAGCACCCGGCGGCCCCACCACACGAGTCGCTGGTGAAACGCGGCGTACAGCCGCTTCGGGAAGTACAGGTACGCCGGCGTTCGCAGCGCCGTGTACTGGCCGGGCACGTGCCACAAGTCCCACACGAAGCGGTCGTCGCGGGTGTCTCGGGGGTCGTCGAAGCGCTCCTCGAAGTGGGCGCGCAGGCCCCGGGCCTCGGGCGCGAACGCGTCGACGACGAGGGCACGGCGGGCAGCGGGCATGGGGGCGGCGCTCTAGCAGGCCCGGCAGTCTTCAGGCATGGCGTCGGCGCGGCAGTTCCGCTACAGGCGGTTTCTGACAACGAGACCGGCACGCCCTGCGGATCTCGCGAGCCGACGTCGGCGGAAAGGGTAAAGCCATGATTCCCGGCAAGACGAAGCGCCAGAAGGAGCTCGAGCGCGCCCAGCACCAGCGCGAGAAGAAGGAGCAGAAGGAGCGCCAGAAGCAGGAGAAGGCCAACCGCCCTGCCCGCCAGCCTGGCGACCCCGATCCCGACATCGCCGACATCGTGCCCGGCCCCCAGGCGCCGCTGTTCTGAGGCCCGTCCGAAGTTCGGCGAGGCGAAGCAGACCCACAGGCGCGTCGCACCCCTGACGCGAGGGCCGCAACCCGGCGAAAGCTGCCGGTGTTCAGAGGTGGTCTGCCGGTTGCTCTGGCAGCTGACACCTCCCCTCCCTCCCCTCGGGGTGTCACATGCAGCGGACTCCAACCATCCTCGTCTCGGACGACGAGCCGATGCTCGTCAACGCGCTCAAGCGTGAGGCGCGGCGCTTCGGCATCGACGTGCTCATCGACACGGCGTCGAACGTCGTGGCGCTGGCGATCGAGCACCACCCGGACCTCATCGTGCTCGACGTGCACCAGGGCACTGACGGGCGCGACCTGCTCGCCGACCTCAAGCGGCACCCCGACACGAAAGACGTGCCGGTCATCATGCTCTCGGCGAACGAAGATCAGTTCCTCCGTCACACGTGCTTCGAGCTGGGCGCGATGGACTACGAGGTAAAGCCCTTCGACCCTTCGTTCCTGCGCAAGGTGGCCCGGCTCGTCCTCGAAGAGGCCGCGGCGCCCGACGACGACGCGCTGACGCTCCACTGAAGCGACCCTCGTTGATTCTCGAGTCAATTTCGATTGACTCGCCCTGACAGGGTGCGAATTCTTGGCGCCATGCGCGTCAACGAGCAGCCGTACCCGGTCCTGCGCTCGCACTTCGACGGCCACAGCGAGCAGGCGAAGAAGAACCGCGACGAGAACTTGAGGCAGCTCGAGCCCGTCACCGCGGCGCTCGCGAAGTCGCTCGAGGGCGGCGGCCCGAAGTACAACGAGCGGCACTTGAAGCGCGGCAAGCTGCTCCCGCGCGAACGCATCGAGCTGCTCCTCGACCGCGACTCCCCCTTCCTCGAGCTGTGCCCGCTGGCCGGCCACGAGGTCGAGAACCACACCACCGGCGCGTCGGTCATCGGCGGAGTGGGCCGGGTGTCGGGCGTCGAGTGCCTCGTCGTCGCCAACGAGTCGACGGTGAAGGGCGGCGCGATGAGCGAGCTGTCGGTGGTGAAGTCGCGCCGGCTGTCCGAGGTGGCGCAGACGAACCGGCTCCCGTCCATCAACCTCACCGAGTCGGCCGGCGCCGACCTGCCGAACCAGGACAAGATCTTCGTGCCCGGCGGGGCCGGCTTTCGCGACCTGACGCGCTCGAGCCAGGCGCGGCGCCCCACCATCACCGTCGTCTTCGGCTCCTCGACGGCCGGCGGCGCCTATGTGCCGGGCATGAGCGACTACGCCATCTTCGTGAAGAACCAGGCGCAGGTGTACCTGGGCGGCCCGCCGCTGGTGAAGATGGCCACCGGCGAAGAGGTCGACGACGAGACGCTGGGCGGCGCGCTCATGCACAGCCAGACGTCGGGCGTCTCTGACTTCCTCGCTGAGGACGAGCGCGACGCGCTGCGGCTGTGCCGCGAGGTGGTGGCGCACCTCGACTGGCGAAAAGAGGCGCGCCCGCTCGAGCGCCCCGTCGAGCCGCCGCGGTACGACGCCGAGCAGCTGTTGTCGATCGTCTCGCCGGATCCGCGCGTGCCCTTCGACCCCCGCGAGGTCATCGCCCGGCTCGTCGACGGCTCCCGCTTCTCGGAGTTCAAGCCGCTGTACGGCAACACCCTCGTGTGCGGCTGGGCCCACCTGCACGGCTACCCGGTGGGCGTGCTGGCGAACCACGGCATTCTGTTCTCGGAGTCGGCGAACAAGGGCGCGCAGTTCATCCAGCTCTGCAACCAGGCGAACGTGCCGCTGGTGTTCCTGCAGAACATCACCGGCTTCATGGTGGGCTCGAGCTACGAGAAGAGCGGCATCATCAAGAACGGCGCGAAGCTCATCAACGCCGTCTCGAACAGCACGGTGCCGGCCTTCACCATCATGATGGGCGCCAGCTACGGCGCGGGGAACTACGCGATGGCAGGCCGCGCGTACGAGCCGAGGTTCCTCTTCACCTGGCCGAGCCACAAGATCGCCGTCATGGGCGGCAAGCAGATGGCGGGCGTGCTCGACATCATCCAGCGGAACGCGGCGGCCAAGCGCGGTGAGGCGGTCGACGAAGAGACGCTGACGGGCATGAAGCAGCTCATCGAGTACCAGATCGACCAGCAGTCGAGCGCCCTCTACGCCACCGCCCGCCTGTGGGACGACGGCGTCATCGACATGCGCGACACCCGCACCGTGCTCGCCCTCTCGCTCTCGGCCGCGTACTCACGGCGCGTCGAGGGCACCACCAGCTTCGGCGTCTTCAGGCACTGATCCCCATGCGCCCCATCGACCGTGTCCTCGTCGCCAACCGTGGAGAGATCGCCCTGCGCATCATGCGCACCGTGCGCCGCATGGGCCTGTCGACGGTCGCCATCTTCTCCGACGCCGACGCCAGCACGCCCCACGTGCGCTTCGCCGACGCGGCGGTGCGGCTGGGCGGCGCCGCCTCGAAGGACTCGTACCTGAAGGCCGAGGCCATTCTCGAGGCCGCCCGGAAGACCGGCGCCGACGCGATTCACCCGGGCTTCGGCTTCTTGTCCGAGAACCCCGACTTCGCGCAGGCGGTCATCGATGCTGGCCTCGTCTTCATCGGCCCCACGCCGAAGGCCATTCGCGCCATGGGCCTCAAGCGCGAGGCCAAGGCCCTGGTGGGCCAGCGCGGCGTGCCGCTGGTGCCCGGCTTCGACGGCGGCGACCAGTCGACGGCGCAGCTCAAGGCGAAGGCCCTCGAGGTGGGCCTGCCCGTCATCTTCAAGCCGAGCGCCGGCGGCGGCGGCAAGGGCATGAAGATCGCCCGCACGGCTGGCGAGCTCGAGGCCTGCATCGACTCGGGCCGGCGCGAGGCCCAGAGCGCCTTCGGCGACCCGACGCTCATCATCGAGAAGTACCTCGAGCGGCCCCGGCACCTCGAGGTGCAGCTGCTGGGCGATCACCACGGCACCCTGCTCCATCTCTACGAGCGCGAGTGCTCGTTGCAGCGGCGCCACCAGAAGGTCGTCGAAGAGACGCCGTCACCCGCGCTGACGCCCGCGCTGCGCGAGCAGCTCTGTCAGGCCGCGCTCGAGGTGGGCCGCGCCGTCTCGTACACGAACGCGGGCACCGTCGAGTTCATCATGCAGGACGGGCGGTTCTACTTCTCCGAAATGAACACCCGCCTCCAGGTCGAGCACCGGGTGACGGAGCAGGTGACGGGCCTCGACCTCGTCGAACAGCAGGTGCGCGTCGCGCGCGGCGAGCCGCTCTCGTTCCGCCAGGAGGACGTTCGCCAGCGCGGCCACGCGGTGCAGGTGCGGCTGTACGCCGAAGATCCAGCCAACCAGTTCCTGCCCAGCATCGGGCCGGTGCACGACTTCTCGGTGCCCCCGCTCGGAGGGCTGCTCGTCGACAGCGGCATCGAGTCGGGGGGCGAGGTGACGCCCCACTACGATCCCATGGTGGCCAAGCTGGTGGCGCACGCCGACACCCGCGCCCAGTCGTTCGCTGCCCTGGCGCGGGCGCTCGATCAGACCTCGGTGCTGGGCCTGGTCACGAACAAGGGCTTCCTGGCGCGGCTGCTGCGCGACCCCGACGTGGTGCGCGGCGAGCTGTCGACGCAGACCATCGCCGAGAAGTCCGGGCTGCTCGCCGAGCCGGTCGACGCGGCCCGCGATGCGCTGGCGGCCGTGGGCGCGACGCTCTTCGCCTTCGCCCAGCGGCGGGGGGCCGACGACTTCCTGCCGGGCCTCGTCACCGGGTACCGCAACAACCGCTTCCGCGATCAGCGCCACGAGTGGCGACGCGGCGACGATGCCCTGACCGTGGAGTACCGGGACCTCGGTGGCGACCTGTTCCAGGTCTCGGTCGGCGCCGAGAGCGGCCGCTGGCGCATCGCCTCACGAAACGGCCCCTGCCTCGACCTCGAAGGACCCGACGGCG
Organism: Myxococcaceae bacterium; assembly: GCA_033763395.1. Taxonomy (GTDB): domain Bacteria; phylum Myxococcota; class Myxococcia; order Myxococcales; family Myxococcaceae; genus Xiheimicrobium. Next base: position 3,380 of record JANRKQ010000192.1, on the reverse strand, counting down.
TGGTCCACCGGCTGCGCGTCGTGCTGTCGAACGACACCGCGTTCGTGCACACCCCGCGCGGCACCGTGACGCTCCGTGAAGCCCCGCGCTTCCCCGCGCCGGGTGACGAAGCGGTCAAGGGCGGCTTCATGGCGCCCATGCCCGGCAAGGTGGTGAAGGTGCTGGTGAAGGACGGCGAGGCCGTCAGGCAGGGCCAGGCGCTGCTCGTGCTCGAAGCGATGAAGATGGAGCAGACCACCGCCGCCCCGGCCGACGGCGTGGTGAAGACCGTCTCGGTGCGCGAGGGCGATCAAGTCACCGCCGGCCAGGTGCTGATCGTCATGGAAGGCTGAACGACCCGGGGCTACGGCCCGCTGAAGCTCCACGTCGCCTGGACCGGTCCGCGCGTGCACGCGCGCGAGAACGAGCCCATGAGCGCCTTGGGGTCGTCGTACGTCGTCGTGGCCGTGCCCGGGCACCCGTCGTCGCCGCTCTCGAACAGCACGGGGACGAGGTACTGCGAGGGGCACGTTCCAGACCCGCCGCTGCGGCGCCGGCACGAGATGGGCAACGTCACGTCGGTCGAATAGCCCCAGTCGTACCTGCTGCTGGTGAGGAGCAACGAGCCGGTGAACGCGGCGCTCCCGCCCATCAGGTCGCAGTCGCAGTCGGGCAGCTCGACGAAGCCGCTCGTCACCATCAACGTGCCCGAGCCCTGGTAGCGCCCCTCGGCGTCCCGGTTCGTGAAGGTCGCGTTCCCCATCGCCGCGTAGCGCAGCTTCGTCGACCCGGTGCCCGGGCCACCGAAGTCGGCGTTGAGGGTGAACGTGCCGGTCAGCTGCTCGGGGAACTCGACCTGGTCGTCGGTGATGCGCACGTTCGACACCACGGTGGTGAGCCCGTCTTTCGTGTTGAAGCGCAGGCTCACCGCGACGACGGCGGGGCTCGGCTTGCGAAACGGCGCCGTGTAGCCCACCCGGGTCGCGCGGTTTTGCACGGTGCCGTACGTGGCGTTGCCGCCCTGCACCCCGTTGACCGCCGCCTCCGAGCGAAGCGGGGCGAGCTCCGTTTCCGCACAGTCGAACGCGATGGGCGCCAGCTCGTCCCCCTCGACGGTCTCGGGGGGGCCGAAGTCGCAGCTCTGCAGGATGAAGTTCTGTGACTCGCGCACCTTCACCTGCGCCTGACCCGGCGTGAGCGAGAAGCCCCGCAGCTTGGTCCAGTCCGACAGGTGCGTCGTGCTGCCGGACAGGGTGCGGGTGGCCTCGTCCACCGTCGTGGTGAGCGGTCGCCAGCGGCGCTGCGCGTCCTGAAACGCGATGCGCAGGAACCGCGGCTCCGTCGCCTTCGCCTCGGCTTCGTCGTACCGCATCGAGATGGTCGCGGGGCTGCTGAACCGCGTGCCCTCGGGGCCCAGCCGCCACGCCTGCACGCCGCCCGGCCCCGTCGCGGTGATGGGGGTGACCGAGAACATCGTCGGTGACGAGATGGCCCCCGCGGGAATCGTGAGGCTCAGCAGGCCATCGGCCGAGGTGAGGGTTCCCCCCTCGGGGCCGATCATCCGGGTCGTCGGCGCGCCGGTGGGTGTACCCGGCTCGGTGATGGCGACGCGGGGCGGAGGGGCGGGCTGGCCACACGCCAGCACGAGGGCGGGGACGACGAGGAGGCTCGAGCGCAAAGTCGACATGGCGCGCAAACTAGAACGGCTCGCGCGGAAGTCGAAAGAGCCGATGCCCCGTCGCTGACCGGTGACCGCGCGCGCGGCGACAGGTACGAGCCACCTCGTGCCCGAAGGCGACACGCTCAGGAACATCGCGACGACGCTCTCGCCGCTCGTCGGCCAGCGTGTGACGGCGCTCGAGTTTCCGCGCGCCCACGCCGACGGGAGCGCCCACACCGGCGCCCTCGTCGAGCGCGTCGAGTCGAAGGGCAAGAACCTGCTCGTGTCGTTCTCGAGCGGCTCGGTGCTGCACGTGCACCTCAAGATGACCGGCGTGGTGCACCTCTACGCGACCGGAGAGCGGTGGCGGCGCTCACGCGGTGGCGCCGTGGTGGTGCTGCGCGTCCCGGGCTTCGAGGCCGTCGTCTTCCGGGCTCCCGTCGTGCGGCTGTTGTCGAGAGCGGCCGCGCGACGTGACGGGCCTTTGAATGCGCTCGGGCCCGACCTGCTCGACCCGGCCTTCGACGAGAACGAGGCGCTCCGCCGATTGCGCCTCGACCCGGCCAGGCCCCTCGGCGTCGCCGTGATGGATCAGACGGCCGTCTCGGGCATCGGCAACGTCTACAAGAGCGAGGTGCTGTTCAACCTGAAGCTCGACCCCTTCTGCCCCGTGGCAGACGTCTCGGACGATCGGCTCCTGGCCGTGCTGCGCCACGCGCGCGCGCTGCTCCAGAAGAACACCCTGCGCACCGCGCTCGAAGCGACGCCGGTCGATGCGTACCGGGTGACGCGCACCACGCGCCGCGCCGGCCGGGCGCCGCTGAGCGTCTATGGCCGGGTGAACGAGGCGTGCTTCGACTGCGGAGCCACCATCGCCATGCGCCGGCAGGGCGAGCAGCGGCGCTCGACGTACTTCTGCCCCGTGTGTCAGGGCGTGGAGCCCTCCTGAGGGCAGGCTCCAGCCGACGAAGGCCAGCGGCACGTCGACCCCACATCAGCACCGGGGAGGTGGGAGCCCGGCTGAACGGTCGCAGAAGCGAGAAAAAATGCGGCGGTGCCAAACGGGGGGAGGCCCGTTAGCGAGGGCGCCATGCCCGAAGGCCACACACTGCACCGGCTCGCGCTCGACCACCGAAAGGTCCTGCAGGGCGTGCGCGTTCGTTCCTCGTCTCCGCAGGGGCGCTTCGCCGACGAGGCGGCCGAGCTCGATGGCCAGACGGTCGAGGCCATCGAGGCGTACGGCAAGCACCTCTTCTATCGCTTCGCATCGGGCGCCCACGTGCACGTGCACCTCGGGCTCTACGGCAGGTTCCGACGGTGGCGGCAGCCCGCGCTCCCGCCGCGCGGCGCGATTCGGTGGCGCCTCGAGACCGACGACGTCTGCCTCGACCTCTCGGGCCCCACCGCGTGCGAGCTGCTCGACCTCGAGCAGGTGAGCGCCATTCACCAGCGCCTCGGCCCCGACCTGCTGCGGCCCGACGCGCGCGCGGACGAGGCGTGGCGTCGCATCTCGACCTCGAGGCGATCGCTCGGCGCGCTCCTCCTCGACCAGTCGGTGCTCAGCGGCGTGGGCAACGTGTACCGGGCCGAGGGGCTCTTCGTCGCCGGGCTGCACCCGGAGATCCGCGGTGACGAGCTCGAGCGGCGAGACTTCACGCGGCTGTGGAAGACGCTACGGGCGCAGCTGGCCCAGGGCGTGAAGGACCGGCGCATCGTCACCGTGCCGCACCCCGAAGGGCGC